>JAAYUV010000050.1 GCA_012517475.1 Peptococcaceae bacterium
CACCAATGTGATGCAGATACTCCACCATCTGATAAAAAAGATCTTCCACAGCATCATAGAGATATTCTTTTCTGAAACGTGCAATGGTACTGTGATCCGGGGTAAAACTAATTGATAGCCTGCATGAAATTCGGTATAATTCTTGTTGTATGGTTTATTTGGCTGCATATTTAAATTATACAGTATTTGCGGGCTCTTCGGGGCTCGCATTTGCTATTTCCAGGTGTAAAAAGGAGCCGTTGCCAACGAACTATTTTCAGTTCATTGTGCAACGGCCCCTTTCTTTTAACAGGATATTAATTATTCTTCAATGATAGCATTGGAAGCACAAGCATCAGTGCAAGCGCCACACTCTGCGCATGTATCAGCATCGATAACATATTTGCCATCGCCTTCGCTGATTGCACCAACTGCACATTCATCTGCACAGGTACCGCAGCATGTGCATTCGTCAGTAATTACGTACATCGTGTGAACCTCCTCTTTCTCCCATTTCAAATGAAACTATATCAAAGAGAAAGCAAAAAGGCAAGACATATTTTTCACAAAATTTACGAATTAAAACAAATTTACGAAAGATTAATAATCTTTCCTCGCTTAATCCTAAATATTTGGCCTATAGGGAACTTTATAAAGTCTCCTCATACAATATGAACAATATGGCAATATTCTGTTGCTGACATGGTTACGTCTAAAAACAACTTTGGAAATATCTCCGTGTTCGTGGCCACAGGACCGGCATTTTTCAATCATAGCGCATCTCCCATTTGTGTTATTGTGTACAAAGTATGTAACCTCTAAGATTAATTATGAACCATTCCTTTGTTTTTTAAACATCATATCGAATTTAAATAAGAGAAATTGGTTCACTTTTTCGCAGATTAAATCCCTGAATTTTTTTTACACCGACTGACCTTAAAAGCTCGCAAACTTCCCAAAGATCTCTGCCTACTACGCCTGGCTCATGAGCATCCGAACCCAAGGTAAAAGGGATCTCCATTTTATGAATCATTTCTATAAGCTTATATTCCGGATAAAATTCACCAACCGGCTTATATCGGCCATTGGTGTTAATTTCAAGAGCAAGATGCTGATCCTTCACAGCTTCTAAGGCGCGCGCCGCAAGCTTCCTTACATCCGTTCTCGGCCGGATCTTAAAGATTTTGATGAGATCGAAATGCCCGATAATGTCAAATAAACCGCTGTTAGCCGCTTTCTCTACCAGATGAAAATATTGTTCATAAAGTTGATCAGGGTCCTTCATTAGATGATTCCTTTCTTCTTCCGGGAAATCAAATAACCACCCATCTATTTGATGAACCGAACCAATCAGATAATCAAAGGAATAAGCATCGATTTTTTGGAAAATGGATTTTTCTTCTCCTTCCAGATAATCTACTTCCAGTCCTACCCTGACTTGTAAATCAGGATACTCCAAGCCAACCTCCCGTATCAGGTCAAAATTAAGGTCTTCCCAATACAAATCATGATCGGCAAATCCTATCTGCCGGATTTGTTTTCTTTGGGCCTCCTCAAGAAAATGACGGATATTTTCCCTTGTTACTTTGCGGTCTTGATGCCCTATCAAATGAACATGTAAATCAAGCATAGCCAATCCTCTTTTCCAAATACAATTTACAAATTTTCACATAAACACGGAGTCAGAAGGTAGGGACAGTTATCCAATTCGGATATTCCGCAGGCCGTATCCGGAGAATTTAAAATGTCCCAATAGCTGCCATTTATCCTGATATCCGCCTTTCCAACAAAATGTCCGTTTTTGATGCGCAAACCCGAAGGGACCGCCAGAGAAAAACTTCCCGAAACAGGATTTTGCGTATGGAGGCCAAGAACGGACAGAACGAGAATCCCGTCGTCAATTCCTTTCAACATGTCAGTCCACGGGATTTGATTGTTCTGTCTCATTCTGATTCCAGCCGCCCCGTACGGAATGGCGGTGGGAAGAATTCCCCAGCGCAGACCGTATTTCGCGTTAAGAATGGGAGAGCAAAGAACACCATTGAGGACAAGAGCCGTGTATAAAGCAGGTATCCCTTCTGAAGTCAGGAGGTAGCTGGTCCACTGATACGGGCGTAGAGGATCGATTTCCATTGAAATCCCCTCATGAAATACTTTCTTATTCTGTATAAAATCCTCTTGCGTAAATTTGCTCTGTCCTTGAACAATATTTTCTCCGTTAAAGTTTGAAAGGATATATTGCTCTGCCATCTGCTCAACCACGGACGGCGCCAGAATCACAACAGTTTTTTTATGAACAGGTTCTGCCTGGTTTTTGATGACTTCATACCGGGAAATGGATTCATCCCAAAGCTCCTGCCATTCACTTTCGGTTATCATCCGTCTCTTGGCATATCCTCTTGCTATCTGACTGTCAAAAGACCAGGAAACCGCATATCTGCTTTCATTGTAAGTCACATTAATTCCAGTGGACGTAAAAACAGAGTTCCTTCCCCAAAGCGCCATAATATTCGCTCCGGTTTGAGCCCCCTGAGGACGGTTTGACAGTATTTTTCCCTGTTGATCAAAGATAAACCGGTTACCGCTTTCTATCATGGTCTTGATTTCATCTGAAGCGATCCTTACTTCCGGAAGTTTTGCAGGATATGGTATTGTCTTGGAATAAGGATCCTCAAATGCTGCCATTCTCCAAAATTTCAGTTCTCTGTTCCAGTCATATTTTGCTCCTGCAAAGGGCTTTTGTACTTTTGCCTTGCTGCATTTACCATCCTGCCAAACCAGATAGACATCTGCATGTTCAGAGTTTTTAAAGGCGGGAGGGGTATATACACTTCCCCCGGCATTATTCTTAATACCCAGTGTAATAATCTGTGCCCTTGAAACGGTAACGCGCCAGTCCTCAAGCCGGTATCCTAAAACAGAATCGTCCTGAGCTTTTTTCAAAGCTTGAATCAATTCATGGTGGAGGTTATCTTTCATTTTCACTACCCCCTAAGCGTATCCCCTCGTTTTTCTCGAGTAAAATATACCCGCTTCCCCCACCACTTGAAGGAACCAATTGCCCCGCCTTTCCGCAGGTTCCGATCGCATCATACCTTTCATCCCCGATACTGCTCCGTACAGATTGGAGAACGGAAAGAATTTTCCCGCTGAAAATTCCCGGTTTATATGTCTTTAAAGTCGGATCAGCAATATTTACCGCTCCATCACATTGAAAGACAAAATCTCCTGTTTTGATATTGACCTGACCTCCCCTGTAACCAATGAGCACAAAGTGATAGTCTTTCTGCAATAACCCCTGGCTTTTAAGCACTGTTCTCATATTCCTAAGCTCATCCTCCAACCCTTTACTTTTTGGCAAAGGAATACGGGTATCTGTCATCAATCTGATATTCGTCATTCTGGGCAGAGGGACTGATCCGTAGTATTCTGCCCTGCAGGCCCCAGTCATCTCCATTCCCGCTTTCTCTGCAGAAAAAACATCCCCCAGGCCCTGTTTCAGGATTCCGTCCTGAACTATGACAACCGTCTCCCTCTTTTGACCATTGGCTGAATAAGGCTGGTAAGCCCAGTCACCCGGATATGAGCCGTCTGTAATATTCACCCCGCAACCGGATATTTCCAACCCTTTGCGCAGTTTTCCATGCTGACTTAAAACCGATTCCTCAGCCAGATCAGATTCTACGGCATGGCCGAAAGCCTCATGGGCCAATCCTTTTGCCAGGCCATAGTCAATCAAGAGCGGATAGCTCCCTAGCGATATCTGATCAGATGTACAAACCTTTTGAATGAATATGGCCTTATCTTCTGCCAGTTTCTGCAATCCTCTGTCTTCCTCTTCTTCAAGAAGAATCCCCACATCCATTCCACTCCGGTGAATTGAAAAACTCTGGCCTAAATCCCCTTGTCTGACAGTCCCTTGATGAATAAGGACGGCCCTTGGAATAAAAAAAGATACCAATGTTCCATCTGTTCTTCCAATACACCAAAAATCCTCCACCTGCCTGTAACTGGTTTGCCAGGCAATACTTGCATTTTCAAGATGGATCTCCTCCAATTGACGGTGGATTTGCATCATTTTCTCCTGCAATTCTTCGGGGGAAAAACGGTCAAAGTCATATTTGGCATAATTCGGAATTTCATCTTGGTTAGGTAATAAAGAAAATATTTGCGTATTGAGTTCGCAGCCTATCCTTTCATTTTCCACAGCTAAAGCAATCGCTTTTTCCGCAAGCTCGCCGGCTGTTCCCTCCTCTATGCTATTGGCAGAGGAAAACCCGCTTGCTCCATTGACTGTAAAAGCTTGTATCCCCATCCCACTCTCGTTCCCCGTTGAGACGCTCTCTATCTTCCCATTATTTAATTTTATGTTTATTTCTCTTCTGGCTTGTGCTCTCACAATCAAATAATCTTCCGGATATTTCCGTGTTAAATCTTTTACGATCTGTCTTATCCTTTCGGAATTCATGTTTTCCTCCTTAGACGGATAATATCTCATTATTTTCCATATAGGAACCAAATATTCCTTTTTTTCGTTTTCTTATTTCAATAACTGATTAAGAAAACTATTTCAACGCACGGACGTTGATTACCCAAATAACCAATTTCTAATATGTAATTACTTGTTAAGATGTAAATAACTGTTAATAAATTATTCGCATTATTCTATGACTTTTGTATATTTTTTAGTAAATAAGGACACAATCTTAAATAGTCTCACGTTTTCCAATTTTATCCCCACTCCTCTCTTTTTCTTAACTTGCGGCTGATTTGTCCGCAAGTTTTTTTATTCAAAAAACAAAAAGCCGGCTTGATTAACCGGCCTCCTTTTATACATAGTTTAGAATTTTAATTTCTGCCATCCCACTTCAGCTTTTCCACTTGAAGTATTGCTTTTTCGCGATATATATCCAGTTTTTGAACTCCTTCATCAATCCTTACCAATTCTTTGCCAACATAGATTTTAATATTCGGATGACTATAGTCAACAGTGATACGGCTATTTTTTGAAACTTTTATTGTTGTTGCACTCATGCAGGATCCGCCCAGTTCCCAAATATAAATATTTCCGGAACAATTAATTTCTCCTCCGCGGCAAACCCCTAAGATTTTAATATTGCCCTCAACTTTTACCGTCGAATTATAGATTCCTTTTTTGCAGATAAAATCTCCTGCACAGCTGATATCAGAGTTCTGAACGTAATTCGTATCACACACTACACTTGCCGGGATTAATTCACCTTTGGTACTAAGGAAATAACCGATTACTTTTACCGCATTCTTTAGATAAATAAGGTTCTTTAACTGGAGCGGCCCTATTCCATTTAAAAAGTGTTTCAGTGTTTTGACTGCAACTTCCAGTTCCTGGGAAACAAATTCGGGATCCTTAAAGCCCAATAGAGTCTCAAGTTCCTCTGTTTTTTTAGGCAACATCGAAAAATTTTTTTCAAGAAGTATTTTTAATAACTGCCCAACGTTGGTATTTCCTGAAGCGTTTTGAAGTTGTTCAACCTGTGCTATACATAAATTTAAATCTTCATTGACTTCTATAAGGCCTTTAACCAACTGGGAACGAAAAACATGTTTTTCCCCGACAATAATTCGACTGGCAATAATGTTATTATTGACGAATAATCCTGCCTCCGCCTTTACATTTGCACTGGAAACAGAACCTTGGACCTTTACCTTTCCGCCCGAATAAACATAAAGTCCATCTTTAATATCCCGCCCGATAAACACGTCTCCTGGAAAATCAATGCTCCCGGTTTCTAAATTAATATCCTTATTCAGAATATAGGCATTTTCAACAAGATAAGTATAATTGTTGATACGAAGCGGCGTTCCGGAGCAGGACGCTTTTACTTCCAATCCATCTTCCGATATGTAAACATTTTTTTGTAGTTTAAACTCAAAATCCTTATAATTTTCAATAGGTATAGTCTTTCCGAAGATATTAACACCCGGTACTCCCTCTTTTCCGGGAATTTTACGGGCTAAAACCTCATCCTTTTGACATATTCTTAACTTGCATGCGAAATAATCAATATTATCATCATTATCTCCTTCCTCTTCTTCACAAACCGGTTCTCCGACATAATCAATGAGTTCCGGTTGAACCGGCTGAACCGGAGGAGTATATTCCGCTACGATGATTTCCTTTTCCCCTTCAACGGTTAAAAAATCAACCCATATATTTGGCTTTAATCCATATATGATACCTTTTTCTCCTAAATCTGCTTTTAAATCCTCTTCTGTCCTGGCCACATCAGAATCAGGGGTAGCTTCCCAGGAAATGAATCGCTCTAAGGGAAGCCTCGTACCGCTTGAAATCTCTTCTGTGAGCTTGTATCTGCCCGAAGCTTCATGTCTAACCACAGCTGTAGCCTTGTAGCCATCCGGGTTTACGTTAATTTCCCAGGATAATCCCCCCGGTTTGATTTCGGGATAAAATTCAAAAATATCACCTTTTTGAACAGTAAACTCGCTCTTAATTTCATTACCTTTATAAATCAATTTTCCTGCCACTGGGAAAGGAACAATACTTTCCGTTTGCGAACCGGGAACAATGGTATATTTTACCCCATCCCAAGTAACTTTAGCATGATCAGGAATATCATGCTCTGCTGTTTCTTCCTTTATACTTACTTTCACTTTCCAAAAGCGATTAAATACACCGGGTTTTTCAATGACATCCAATGTAAGTTCCCCTGGTGAGCAAGCCCATTTTAAAGACCATTCTTCGCGAATGGACTCCAACGACTTTCCAGTGGTAATGATTTCCCGCATGCTCTTTTTCCGCTCCTTAACCTTATATCTATTTTATCTTAATTATCCTTTGGGACTAAAGTCTTAAATCACTTTTTCCGATTATCGTACTATCTTACTATTCTTATCGAAAAATATTATAAAAAAATAATATTGCATCATTAAAATACAATATTATTTATCTATAATAATAATTATTTTTCCATATTCTGTCTACAATTTATTGCCATTTAGATATCATAATTTTTAGTTAATTTATAGTAATTTCAATACTGGGATTCTTTACCTCCGGAGAATCTGAAGTAGTTGCATTACTTTGCGTTTCATTTTCACCAGCAGGTAAACTGCCGTTCTGATTATTTTGTTTGCCGTTATTTGTCCCCGACGGACTGGTTGGACTAGTTTGGTTGGTCGGGATTGTTGGGCTTTTAGGACTAGTTGGGTTAGTGAGGTTGGTGGGGTTGGTTGGGTTGGTTGGATTTTTTTGAGCATCGGAAGGTTGAGAATCAATATGTCCGGAGGATTTAATTCCATTCGGATCATTGGAGTTACCCGGGACAGTTATATGGGCTTTTATAACCGGATCCAAAAGATCCAAAACCATGTTATCCACTACTTTATCGGTTGTAATACCCATCAAGAGGTTCTGGGCAACTTCTTTTGCCCTGGTCCTGTTTACTTCCCAATAGCTTAGATCATCAAGATATAAGCCTACCCCGGGCAATGTCTGGGTAACAATATTTGAACTGTTAAAAGAAGCCGCAACAGTGGAAAGTTTCAAAAGATCCATGAGCTTTAAATTCGTCTCAACGGCATTCATCATTTGCGGAACCAGCTTAGGAAGTTTCGTAATGGTACTGGGTTGGAGAATTTCTTTGGCAACAGCTTTTAACACATTTTGCTGCCGGGCAGTTCTTCCAATATCCGCCGTGGCATCATGCCGAAAACGTGCATATGCTAAAGCCTGAGTACCGTCTAAGCGCTGTTCTCCTGCTTTTAAATTAATGACACCATCTACCTTATCGCCGGTTTCATAAAACATATTCTTTTCCACATTAATGGTTACCCCGCCCAAGGTATCAATAATACTTTTAAATCCATCAAAATTTGTCAGGACATAACCGTCAAGCGGAATACCTGTCAAATCAGTTACTTGATTCATGAGCTCCGGGACCCCCTTGAGCATGGGGACAGCATTAATTTTTACAAACGAAGTTGAACCGGGAAGTGTTACCCTGGTATCTCTGGGGACCGAAAGCATGGAAATCAGCTTGGTATCCGGATCAACACTGGCCACAATGATCGAATCCGAATTAAAAGAGCTTTCCCCGGGTCTTTTATCTGTGCCGATCAAAAGAAAGCTGACCCTTTTATCCAAACTGGCGGCTTTCTCCCCCAAATAGGGGGTTAGACCATCACTCCCGCTGTTCTGATTAAAATATACATAGCCAAAAGCGGCTGTCCCGGTGATAACTCCCGCAAGCAATACCGCGATAGTAATAAATATCTTTCTTTTTCTGCCTGAATTTTTTTTCAATCTGCCCACTCCAGTGTAAATTTATGTAAACATGCAACGCCATACCAATAATAACTAAGATTCATGCTTCATGTTATCTTCATTTTAATTCCATGTCATCTTCATATATTGATATTTTACCCGTTTCACCGCGATATACCCTTCCAATTATTCGGGAGTAATGATTCACTCCCCATAATTTTCGCAGGAGTTCCTCTTTTTTCTTTTCCTCAACAGCAAGCAATAACCCACCGGATGTTTGGGCATCCCCAAGAATCAGTTTCCAACGTTCGCTGCAAAAAGGGAGAAGATTCTTTTCCAAATATGCAAGGTTAGCCATCGTTCCTCCCGGAATTGCCCCTTTATCCAAACAAGACCAGACAGATTCGATCACCGGAACATTTGCTGTATAGATTTCGGCACACAAGCCGCTTGCTCTCATCATTTCGTGGAGATGACCTAATAAACCAAAACCAGTTACATCGGTACAAGCATGAACGCCAACCTCACATGCAACTTCAGAAGCAGTTTTGTTTAACATGGCCATCATCTTAACGGCTTCATTTTCTTCCGTTTTAGAAACTATACCCCGTTTTATTCCTGTTGTAATAATACCTATACCCAGGGGTTTCGTAAGAACCAAAAAATCGTTTTCCAGAGCGCCGCGATTGGTCAGAATCTTATCCGGATGGATAAGGCCTGTCACCGCTAAACCATATTTCGGCTCCGGATCATCTATCGAGTGCCCGCCAATAACTACGGCCCCTGCCTCTTCGATTTTTTCCCGACCACCTCTTAATATATCCAAAAGAATAGATTTATCCAATTTATGAATAGGAAAAGAAACGAGGTTCAAGGCAGTTAAGGGGCTTGCACCCATTGCGTAAATGTCACTCAAAGCGTTTGCAGCGGCAATTTGTCCAAAGGAATAAGGATCATCCACTACAGGGGTGAAAAAGTCTACGGTTTGAACGATGGCTTGACTATGATTTAGTCGGTAAACACCGGCATCATCTGACGTTTCAATTTGATACTTATATCTTTTCAATACTGCCTGAATTTCATTCTTCGTATGTTCATGTCCTTTTTCCTCTCAAGCCATTATAGCACCAACTTTTGAGGCCTTCAATGTTTCCTCCTTGCGTTTCTGGCTCATTCTAATCCCAGATTTTGAGTTTCTTTACAATTTCTTCAAAATCATTAACTAAAAGAGTTCTGGGATCAAGCAGGATTTTGTCTCGCTCTATCCTGGCGAGTATAGGGACGTCACCGGAACGCAAATACCTTTCTAACTCCACGACAGAATTTTTTACAGGTCTTACCGCACAAACGAAAGTGGGAAGGACAGCTGTTGGAAATGCTCCTCCTCCAACACAGGAAAAGTTTTCTTCAACCCACACCCGAATAGAGGAACTGCCATCCAGTAACGCAAAAAGGCTGTTTGCTTCCTCCTTCAATGCATCGTTTGTCTTAGACAGCATAGCCCAAACAGGAATTTTCAATACTTCCCCCCTCTGGTAAAGCTGAAGGGTTCCGGCTAAGGCTGCCAAAGTGAGCTTATCTACCCGTAAAGCTCTCATAAGCTGATTCTTTTTTAATTGTTCAATAAGCTCTTTTTTCCCTACGATTATGCCTGCCTGAGGCCCCCCTAAGAGCTTATCTCCGCTAAAGGTCACAAGAGACGCACCGTTTTTAACAGCATCCTGGATAGTTGGTTCTTTTGGAAGGCCGTATTCTACCCCATCTAAAAAACTACCGCTGCCAAGGTCTTCCACAACAGGAATATCGAACTCTCTTCCAAGCTGTACTAATTCCTCTAAGGAAACCGAGTGCTGGAAACCTTCAATTCGATAATTGCTGGTATGAACCTTCAAAATCATGGCTGTCTCAGAATTGACCGCTTCCTTATAATCCCTTAACCAGGTTTTATTGGTAGCGCCTACTTCCACCAATTTTGCCCCGCCGGTTTTTAATACTTCAGGTATTCTGAAAGCTCCGCCGACTTCAACTAATTCCCCGCGGGAAACGATGACCTCTTTTTGATTGGCGAACGTATTCATAATTAATAACACTGCGGCTGCATTATTATTGACTACCAGCGAAGCTTCCGCTCCGGTTAATTCAATTAATAAATCTTGAACATGACCATATCTCGATCCCCTGCTTCCTGTTTCAATATCGAGTTCCACGTTATTATATGCAAGGGCCTGTTCCCCCACAAATCGGGCAACCTCGGGCGCCAGCGGAGCCCTCCCCAAATTGGTATGAAGGATTACACCCGTTGCATTAATCACCCTTCTTAAGGTGCTGCCGGAACGATGAAGCTGAGAAATAACCTCTTTGACCAGCCATTTGCGAATTTCCTTTGAAAATTCTTCCGTCGGGTATTGCCAGAATTTTTCTTTTGAGTTAAGCTCCCCCGAAAGATTATGATTCGTATGTAAGATAATTCCCCTGGCCTTATCCAAAGAATTTCTTACAGCCCAGGTAATCGCGGCAGAACTATAAAAGCTGCTAATTTCTTCATTTTTTAATAAATCAGATACAAACTCATGAACCGGCGGTAAAAGACGCAACCGGGCAGACTGTTCATTATTCAAGAAAAACACCTCTAATTCAGCATTCTAAGACAAAATGCCTGATCCTTATTAAGTAGTTTTTTTTAAGATTTCGACACTCGCTTTGGACTAATATATAGATATAATAGCATCTTTTATTTTCATATGGAATTTCAAGGGGGAATATCATGCAGCCGTCCGGAGCAAAAATAATTGAGTTGGATAAAATAATAAAACAAAAAAACGGAAAGTGTATTTTTTGCAGCAGTACAAAAGAACTGCAATACTTTCGAAAGCAAACCGTTTGCCTGGACTGCCTGAACAGTGTTCGTTACCTCTTTCAGAATGAATATTTTGATAAAGAAACAAAAGGAGCTAACTAGCTCCTTTGTTTTTATCCATTTTTTTGATTAACTTAATTGCATTTTCCTGTATAATGATTTCTCCATGTTCTCTGAGAAAAGCTTCCGTCACGATTACTGATTCGCCGTATTCATCGAGTATTGCTTCGGCAATCTTCTTCTTCCTTGGAGTGCCAAACCCGCTTAAAGCCAAATAGTATTCATCCTCGTAGCCAAAGAGACCGGACTGGATATGAGGAATCTCCGGCAAAAGCCGAACGGCCGATACAAGATCTTCGAAATCCGAAAACACATAAACCCAATCCTGCTCTGAGTTGAATTTGGCAGTTTGCTTAGAAGATTTTTTCTTTTCTCCTAAGCTTGTCTGGATAATATGATTAATTTCTGCCTCAATTTGGTCTTCCTGCTTAATTACCGTAATTACGAATTCTTCTTCCGAAGCTACTGTAGCTTGAATCCAAAAAGGCTGATCCAGATTGAAATCAACTTCATCTCTTGCTTTGGAAATCAATTCCCAAAAAAATTGCTCTGTTCTGGCCGAACGTTGAAATAAATCAGCAAGGGAGATATTGCGGTCTGCAAGCTCGGTAAAGGAGATAAAAATGCGAACCGTATTGTCATTAACCTTTAGAATGCGCATAACATTCCACTCTCCTTTCCTTGATCCTAAGTTTAATTAAAGACTTTCTTTACAAATTATATTATAACATAAAGAGTCAATATTCTAATTCCATATACTTCCAAAAAGGATATCTTATTATATGTTGCCTTCAGCTTGTCGGGTTAATAACGTACAACGAAATACCTGATTTTTTCCGGGAAGGTACGCCACTTCGATCAGATCTTTTTCCCGGATGTTCTTCAGTATAGTTTCATCTGCCAATACCGTAATTTCTTCATCTCCGTTTTTTACAGTTAGAAGAATATTTTCCTTTTTATCGTGAATCGATTCTACAGTACCCCTATAAATTACCGGCTGATTAAACCAATCCCCATAGCTTGCTGCAAACATATTTGTATAGATACTTAATACTGCTAATGTCAAGAACAATCTTAGGGTTAACCTCGTTTTCGCATAGGGGGTCGACTTTTTGGAAACCATTCTGAAAGACCGGTAATTTCTAATCACCAAAAAAATTGTGATAAGAAAAAGACCGCTTAGTGCCGGCCAACTAATTTTTAAAAGGTATTCATAATAGTCTGCGTACTCAAAAAAATTCATCAGCCTCATTATTTTAACCCATTATGATTCTCTTAAAACACAATGAGAAATTATTGCCCGTCTTTTCGTGTTAAATGTTAAGTAAGAATAATTGAAATAATTATAATTTTTGTCTTACTATAAAATATTTTTTTTGGCCTGTCAAGACTTGGCCCGGAGAAAGTTAGAAAAACAAAAGAGGTTGTTGAAAACTAGTCGTTTTGCAACGGCCCCTCAGATTTTGTGCTTGATATTTAGCCGACTAAACGGCTTAAATCCTGGACTTCCCTATCTTCTAAAATCCTTTCGGGAATAACCTGAATAATAATCCGATCGGGAAGATTGACAATGCCTCCGATAAACGCTGAATTTACAAGCGGCGGCGGTGGAGAAATGTTTTCTAAAGTCCTGACCTCCTTCACTTCATCAACCGCAAATCCAACCAGGTTACCATCAATCTCAATAATAATTGCGTATTCTGATTCATGATCGGATTGAATCGCAAATTTTTGACGTAAATCGATCAGCGGAATAGCATGTCCCCTAATGCTAATTAAACCTTTGATGTAATCAGGCGCCTTTGGAATGGGATGTACTTCAGCTAACCGGGTTATTTCCTGGACAGCTTCAATGGGTAGACCATATTCCTCACTTCCAAGAGAAAAAATTACATCTTGAAAACCCATTTTAATCAACCTTTCTCCACTGGATCTTATCCATTTTCTTCCCTATTAACTACCCTTCAAGGCGTTTTCTTATATCATATCATGGGAAGATTTGTCTGCCTACTTATACTTTGCCTATTTCGTTGGCCGCTTTCTGCATGAGGCCGTCATGAGTTTGAATTACCTTCTGATTTGCCGAATAGGATCTGACAACCTGAATCATCTTCACCATTTCCGAGTCAAAATTTACGTTGGCCTCTTCGATAAAACCCTGATTAATCCTGATATCCTCCCGGACAGCAGGGGTGGGCGCCTGCGCGGATGTATACAGGTCTGCCAAACCATCCTTTTGCAGGTTTTCCTGAGGTATATTCACAATCCGCAACCTGTCGATTACTTCATGGGTTTCCGAGTTCTCAATCGTCCCGTCCAGTTTAATCGTAAATTTTACCGGCAAAGGTCCGATCTGGCCGTTTTCTCCGAGAACCATATTCCCGCCTGCCGTCCTCAGCATTCCCGCAGGGTCCAGTTGAAAGTGGCCGTTTCTGGTATAGCGTTCTCCCGCCAGCGTCTCAACCACAAAATAACCCTCAGAGTTAAGCGCCACATCGGTCATTGTATCGGTTTGCCGCATTTCCCCGGGTTCTGCGCTGTAATATTTCCTGTCGGCGTATACCCCTGTTCCCATGATCCCCAGCGGGGTATTTTCTGTCACAGGAGGGTCGGAAGCAACAGTTTCCACCCTGCTGACAAGCAGCCTTGGAAATGAGGTTACTCTATGACTTTCCGTTCTGTAACCAGGTTTCGTTATGCTTTCAATATTTTTTCGGATAGAATCAATTTGTTGGTCATTAAGGAGCATACCTGAAGCCGCAGAATAAAGACCTCGAAGCATAGGGTTTCACCACCTGATTATTAGCTTTGTATTGCTTGTTTGAGCATAGCAAGATGAGAAGACAACGATCGCGCTATGGCATTATACTGAAGCGTATTTTCAGCCAATTTGGTCATTTCGGAATCAATATCCACATTGTTCCCGTCATTTCGGTAACTGGTACTCTGATCCTGAATCACAAAGCTTCCGGCGGAAGTTGCTATTCCCGAAAGGTGGGAAGGGGAAGTTCTTTTCAGTTCCAGATACCCCGCATCTCCTTTTCCTAATGCCGACTGCAGTACATTTTCAAAATTTACATCCGAGCGTTTGAAGTTTGGGGTGTCCACATTGGCAATATTATTCGCCAATACCTTATTGCGCAGACTTAATCCGTCAAGTCCGCCTTCCATCAATGTGAATAATTTGGAGTTTATCCACCCTGCCATAATTATCCCCTTATCATTGCAGCCTGCTGCATCATTTCATCCTGGCTCTTCAGTCTCCGCGCTTCAAGCTGATAAGCTCTCTGTGTCTGGATCAGGCTTGTCATGGCCTTTACAATATCCGTATTGGATCTCTCCAGCATTCCGGATTGGATTTCCCCATATCCGTCCGATCCGGCAACTCCCACGATGGCCTCTCCCGAAGCTTTTGTGGCGAGATAGGTATTATGGCCCATCTGCTCCAAGCCATCAATATTGTGGAAAGTATATAGGGGAATTTTTGCGATTTCAACTTCTTCCTGCTCGCCAATAAGCGAGCCGGCTGTTGTGCCGTCTGCCCCTTCTTTCAAAAGGATTGCTTTAACGGTTCCGTCTGACTTTACACTCAATTCAGCAATATTGGTCGGAATATTAATAAGCGGTTCAACAAGCATCCCCTCGTTATTGACAAGATTGCCCGCACTGTCTGTTCCAAACAATCCGGCTCTTGTATAACCGATCTTGCCATCCGGGGTTTTGATCTGAAAGAACCCGTCTCCGTTGATTGCCAAATCCCAAAGATTACCGGTTTGGATCAGTGCTCCCTGGTTGAAGTTAATCCGCTGGCCGACATAAAGGTTTTTATCCCGAACCTGGTTCTCTGTTCCGGGCATTACCCCCCCATATTCGGCCACTTCGTTGCTCCTGTCTCTTGTGTCATACCCTTCCTCAACGGCGAGCAGCTGTTCTTTAAAGCCAGGCGTATTAATATTGGCTATATTGTTGGCGATCATATCGATACGGTTTTGCAGCGTATCCAAAAATTCAGTCGACACTTTCATCCTATTTTACCCCTTAATAATTCTCTCTTGGCAAGCTTATTCCTGCAAAATCTTACAAATTATGCTACTAACTGCGTTTCAGGTCGATCAGTTCCTGCAGGATGGTATCGGAAACGGTAATTACGCGGGAGTTAGCCTGAAAGCCGCGCTGGGTAACGATCATATCCGTAAATTCCTGGGAAAGATCCACATTGGACATTTCCAGGGTGTTGGGTACGATGGTGCCACGGCCTTTTGTTCCGGCGCTTCCTATATCTGCAGCCCCAGAGTTGTTGCTCTCGGTAAAATAGTTGTTTCCTTGTGCGCTTAATCCGGCGTCATTCGCAAACTTAGCCATGACGATCTTATACATGGGCAGGGTGGCAGAGGCCGTACCATTGCTGTATACTCCTGTAATAATGCCGCTTTGGTCTATACTAAAACTGCTTAGGGTATACCCGGCAAGTGAAGGATGTGCGTCACCGAGCTTAAAAGTAATCTTGTCTGTTGCAGTTCCATCTACCGGCCAGGACGAAGTCGCAGTGTTATATGCATATCCCTGAACAAGCCCACCGGTTGAAGGATCGATCAGGTTTCCCGACTTGTCAAAACCAAAATTTCCGGTACGGGTATAGTAATTATTTCCTCCCAGCTTCAGAACGAACATTCCAGTCCCCTGAATCATCATGTCCGTATCTTTCCCGGTATACTGGGAACTGCCCTGACCCATTACCTTATCGACAGAACCGAGGGTACTGCCAAGCCCTACGACGATCCCGTTGGTTCCTCCATAGGCCGGTGTAGCGGAAGAATCAGGTGCAGATGCACCTCTGATAGCCTGTCCAAGCATTGACGCAAAGCTTGTACGGGACTTTTTATAACCTGAAGTATTGACATTGGCTATATTATTACCGATTACATCCATCGCGATCTGTTCGTTTTTCAAACCTGTAATCGCTGAATATAATGAACGCATCATAAGGCATTTACCTCCATATCTAACCTTGTTCCAGAGAATTCCCTATTCCTTAATCTCAGAAATATCGTCCATATCTAAGAGTGTATCTCCTACCATGACTTTGAGGACATTATCCACCATTTTCACGGAATTGATCCTTCCGGACACTTCCTCGCCGCCGCTGTTAATCCCAACAGCCTCTTTACCAATCATTGCAGCGCCCTGGGTTAGAAGCGATTGTCCGTAAAGCGCCGTCATACTGGTCTTGAGTTCGTCCACCGCTTTAACCATGTTGTTCATCTGCTCCAGGGAACTGAATTGAGCAAGCTGGGCCACAAATTGAGAGTTATCCATCGGAGACATCGGGTCCTGATTTTTCAGCTGAGCTACCAGGAGTTTCAGAAAATCGTCTTTGCCAAGTTCGTTGCTGATGGCATTGGCTGTGGTATTTGTATTCGATGCAGCATTTGTGGTACTGCTTGTTCCATTAACCGTTGTCACTTTTGCTCTCCTCCCTTACGCACTGACATTGATTTTACCACCGGATCCATTGACAGAAAGATAGGAACCGGCGCTTGAAAGGGCAGGAATCTCTTCTTCCTGAAAATGTGCTTTATACCTGTTGCTGTTCCTTGAGAATTCCCTCTCGGAACCGCTTTTTTCATTTTGGCGGTAGTTCATCTCAAAATTGCCGCAAGAGACGCCCATTTGGGTAAGGCCGTTTTTGAGTTCTTGCATATGGTTCTGCAAAATAGTCCCCGTAGCCTGTTCCGATGCATTCATCACGAGATGAAGCTGTCCGTTTTCCATTCGCAGTGACACATCAACTTTTCCTAATTCCGCCGGTTGCAACCGGATGGACAGTTCCTTCACTTCATTGGCCTTTATTTCCTGCTTTTGAAGTGTATCCAGAACTTGTTCCCATACCCTGCCCGGTTCTGCCGGAACTTTGAATTTCGGATCCGGCATGTTTCCTGAAGCAGCTATTCCATCCGGATTGTTCACGGATGGCTGTAAGGACTGTACTGCTGAATTTTTTTGAGAGGGCGCATCCTGTCCGAGGTCATCCTGTCCGGATGAGAAAGGTTTCTGCCCATTATTAGCCAGAGCGGATAACGGGTTGATTTTCCCCTGGACAGATGTTGTTTGATCGGTCTCAACCGGATCCGCATATTGTTTCGCATCTTTAACCATCTCCGGTTTTTCACTGTTGGCCGTTTTGACAACCGTGCCGGAACCGGTCCGGTTTGAAACCAATTCGATCTTGCCTGAAAGCTCTTGTAGTTGTTCGAAAGTTTTTATATATTTATCCAACTCCTTGGGATCGAGAGATTTACTCTCTCCTGAAACCGGGTTAATAATCCCTTCTAATCCGGTTTCATTTTGAGCAGAAAAATAATCTCTGACATTCATTTCTTTACCTGATTGGCTACTCCTATTGACTTGGTTCACATCTTGAATTGAGGTACTGAGATCAGCCTGCTGCAATGAAAACAGATCAACTTGCTGCAACGTTCCTTCTCCGGGTTGTCCCAATAACTTTCCTTCGAAAGCTCCCAAATCTTGTTTCCCAGATCCGCTTTCCATGATTTTTGCGATAGGGTTTTCGGCATTTGTCCCTGGCATCAATACCCCGGTTAATTCAGATAAAGAAATGCTTTGTGAATTTTTCCCGCCTTCTAATCCGGAATTGGCCTCCTTGCCTGCCGGAAATACATTTTGAAGAATCTGCAGGTAGAAATTTTGTCCCAGAATACCGTCTGCCAGTATGTTTTCTTCCTGTGACATGGTTTCGTCGTCTGCCTGTTCTTCAGATTTTTGTCCTGCCGCCTGTGTTTGAATTCCTGTCATGTTTTTAAAAAGAAGAGAGAATAGATTCAGGTCTGTCCCGGATGTAATTCCCCCTTTACCAGTATCAGGATTTCCAGTTCCAGTTCCTTCAACATTAACCAGCGTCAGAACATCATTCACATTCATCTTTTTCACCTCCTGTCGGGTCTAACCATAATATCGAAAAAATAAACCTTCGACTTTAGAGGTAATCGTATGAAATGCATTAAAAAAGGCTACTTATTTCATGAAGTAACCTTTTTACAAGATATTTTTCTTTTGTCTGCTAAGATATCCCCGCAAGCGTAAAACAGCTTGGGAATGAATTTGAGATATCCTGGATTCCGAAAGACTCATAATGGCAGCGATCTCTTTTAGGGTCAATTCCTCTCGGTAGTATAAGGCAACCACCATTTTTTCTTTCTCGGATAATTTCTCTATCGCCTCAATCAGAATTTGTTTCTGCTCTTCTTTTTCAATTTGTTGAAATGCATCCTGCGATTTGTTATCAACAATCATATCGATAGGAGAGATATTCGTGTCGGAAGTCTCCGGATTTGATACGTCTTCCAGGGAGACTAGGGTCATAAATTGTCCCTGGAGCAAAGTTGCATTCAGTTCTTCTACAGATAGTTCCAAATGATCAGCGACTTCTTCCACCGAGGGGTTACGTCCAAGGTCGTTTTCCAAATGACTAAACGCCTGATGAACCCGTTTTACTTTTTGGCGGGCTGAATGAGGCACCCAGTCCATGGATCTTAACCCGTCTATCATAGCTCCTCTTATTCTCAGAGTCGCATAGGTTTCGAATTTTACCCCCCGGGAGGGCTCAAATCTCTGCAAAGCGTCAAGAAGCCCAAATACCCCATACCCTATCAGGTCTTCTTCGTCAATATGGGCGGGCAAAGACATGGAAAGCCTGCCTGATATCTTTCTGACCAGGGGCAAGTATCTTTCCAAATGTTCTTCTGTCCAGACATTTTGTTTTGGCGTACCATATTGTCCGCTATACAAAAGAATCCAGCACCTCCTAACGGAGAAGAATGGCGGTAAGCGACCAAGTTAAGTTACTGTTCTTCTCCCCAGCCCATTCTTCTGACAATCTCTGCTTTTGTACCGGCATCCTGTAAACCATTTTTCATATCCATACTAATCTGTCCCGGTATGGATCCCCCATATGTTCCTGCTGAAACAGGCTCTTCATTCTGCTCTTCCGGACTTTTTTCTACATCCTCAGAAATGATTCCCCCGGAATTATAAAGAGTTCCTTTCATTCCTTTGGCATTGATATCTCCCAAAAGCACATCAATGGCTGAACCATAATTTGGTTCTTTTTTAACAGGCGGGGGAGAGAATTTATCCCATAAAACCAAAAAACCTTTGCCAAGAAAAAACATGAAAAAGAATGATAAAGCCGTACGAATTACAATCATCATGAAAGTATAGCCGTTAAAAACGGAAAATAGCAGCACTACTCCGCCAGCGGCCAGTGAAAGATTAAACAGGAATGATTCTACAGATTGCTTTCCGGGCAAAGTCATCAAATCACCTTTTCACCATGATTGATGGTTTTAATATACAAATCACCGGTTTTAATATCAAAGTGAATCGTCCTTCCGAAAGTACCGCCCACATCATAGGCGAGAAGCGGAATTCCCGCTTTTTTCAGCTCTTGCTCAACAGCCTCGGCATTGCGTTCTCCGATCTTTAAGAGAGGGGTTTTGCCGGCAAAAGTAAACATCTGTGCTCCTCCGGCCATCTTTGCTTTGAGTCTTATCCTGCTGACTCCCATCTTATACAGATCCTCCAATAGAAGCTCTATACAGCTATCCGCATACTTCGCCGCATTTCCCTTCATCATTTCCCGGGAACTTGGCAGCATAATATGTGCCATTCCGCCTATCTGGGATTGGAGATCGTAAATACAAACCCCAATGCAGGATCCTAATCCGGCCGTCATCAGCTTATCAGGAGTTTTTCCGACTTTATAATCAGCCATCCCAACCAGAATCGTGTTGCTCATATCCCAAATACTCCCAGTAATTTATCTAAGGATCCTTCATCCGGAATAAACAGGAATTTTCCTTCCATATCATCTAATCCCGAAAGCTTTGTATCAATAATCAAGATACTGTCATCCACTTTTCCTTCTTCCAACAAGACCGCATCAATCATGGCCCCTATCATGTCGACCGCCAGGGCCGGGGTCGAGGGCTGCAGCATAACTCCGGAAAATTGAGTCAAGGCAATGACGAATGAACTAACCAGAATATTCCCTACTTCTCTCAAAGCAGACTGGGCCATCTCATCAATGTAGATATTCGGAGGTTCCTTCATCCATAACAATGTCTTGGCAATAATCTCAGCACTCTCAACAGAAAGAACAAAAATTGCTTTTCCAGGGGCATCCCCTTCTACTTTTAAGTAGAGCGCTGCTTTGGTTGCTTCCATTTCGCCTAAGGCCTCTGGTAATCTTTCTAAAGGTACCAGCCATACTTTTGGCACTGCCATATCAATCCTGGTTTGCAGCATATTGGATAACGAAGTTGCAGCATGCCCTGAACCGATATTACCGATTTCTTTGAGGGCTTCAAGCCGAATTGCGGATATTTCCATCATCAAACCAGACCTTTCTTACGCATTTCTCGTTGGACTTCAAAAACATACTGGATAATTTTATCTCTTGTTTTTTCGGATATTTCGTGGAACTGAACAGATACTTTAAACAGGTCTTTGCCATCCTCCTTTTGGGAACGGATAACAAGTCCTGGGATTTCCATATCTACTGTCCCAATCAATGTCTTCATTAAAATGATTGTTTTGGACGGCAAATTTTCATTGGCATTAAAAAGCAGCCCTCCACCGCTCAAATCGATCATAAAACCATTTTTTTCATCACTGATTCCATCTTTGTCAATGACACGGTATTTAAGCGAACGAATAAGCGGTACTCGGACAAACCTTCTTCTTTGGATTTTTTGAATCTTATTGGGAAATTCAATAATAAAAGTTGGGATAGGCAGTGCAATTCTCTTGATGATGGATGAAGAAAATGAATAAGCAGAAATTTCATCTGAAAAAATCACCTCCAGTGTCGTCCCTTCCCGCAGAGGAATAAACTGTCCTTCTGCGACAGGAACGCCGATTGAGAGGATCCGCTTGCCAACTTCCTCGATCCTGGTTCTGTATCTTCCCTTATATTCCCCGTCATGAACAACCAATTCAACAGAGACACCCTCATAAATCTTTTCTTCATAAAGCATCTTACCACCTCCCTCTTTTTTTCTGTATAGTACCAGCATGGGCTGAGAATTGCTTCAATGGTTAGTTTTTTAACAGTGAAGAAAGAAAACCTTTAATTCCTCCGTTTTGGGTAGGAGGTTGGAGATATATCCCCGCAACATTGGCTGCAATCCACTGGACACATTTATAGGCATGACTCTGAGGATTAGACAGAGCCAGAGGCTTTTGTTCCATTACCGAACGCCCTACCAAGGGATCGTCATAAATCCATCCCAGGAGATTCAGGGGCATTCCTAAAAACTTGCTTACCGCATACTGAAGCCTTTCAAAGGCTTGCTCCGCTTCAGATTCATTTCGGACACGATTCACGACTACATTGACGTTAACCTTCTCTGATTGGCTTTTGATGGATTTTAATAAACCATACGCATCGGTCATGGAAGGCGGTTCCGGAGTCATTACCACGATTACGTCATCAGACGCACAGATAAAGTTGAGCACTGTGTGTCCCAGTCCTGCCCCCGTATCTATCAGCAGGATATCCGCCATTTTTTCCAGCCGGCCAAAATTAACCAACACATTCTTAAGCTGACCCCTGTCGAGGTTGGCCAGCTCTATTACGCCTGAAGCCCCAGGAAGGACTTTGATCCCCCTGTCCACAGGATATAAAACATCTTCAACTCTTTTCTCTCCGGATAAGAGGTGCCTGATACTGTACCGGGGGGTAATTCCGAAAGCCACATCGACATTGGCTAAACCTAAATCTCCGTCTAATACGATCACCCGGTAGTTATATTCGGCTAAAGCTAAAGCCATGTTCACAACTAAGCTTGTCTTTCCAACTCCGCCTTTTCCGCTGCTGACAGCGATCACCCGCATATTTCGCCGGGATCCTGCTTCTCTTTCACTTGCCAATTTCCGGAGCGTACTGGCTTGGTCATACATTGGGATTACCCTCCCCCAGAATGTATCCAGACAGCTTTTCCGGAGTGGCTGCATCAATATCGTCTGGCACATTTTGCCCGTTTGTCAAATATGCGATCGGCAAGTTTATACTGACCAGGAGGTCAAGAACAGAACCTAGGCTCATACTTTCATCAAGCTTGGTTAAAATCAAGTGGGTTGACAAAGCCTTAAATCGCTCAAACACCCTTAATTGGTCATTCAGATTTGTTGTAACACTCATGACCAACATGGTAAGATCCGGTTTTGCCTTATTGAGAAACGCCTCCAGTTCAGACATGTGAAGCTCATGATGGGGACTTCGCCCGGCAGTATCGATAAAAATCAATTCTTTATCGCGATGTCTCTCTATTGCCTCTTTTAAGCCTTCGGGAGTCATGACTACTTCTACCGGTACCCCGATAATTTCCCCAAATGTTTTGAGCTGCTCGACTGCAGCCACCCGGTAGGTATCTGCAGTTACCAAAGCGACCTTTCTTCTTTCGATGATGCTGAACCCGGCGGCAAGTTTTCCAATAGTAGTGGTTTTACCGACTCCAGTCGGCCCAACTAAGGCCACGACCGTTGAGCGGGATTTCCGGGGTCTGATCGTTTCGGTATTGGTGCAAAATTCAACAACTTGTTTTTTTAGCTTTTCTAGGACAGCACTGTTGTTATTCCATTGCTCTTGGGCAACTTCATTTTTAATCCGGGTAATAAGGTGTTCAGCCAGCTCGCTGCTGATTCCTTTTTCCGTCAAAAATACTTTCCACTGTTCCAGCGGCTCAGGGAAGATAATTTTTTCCCTTTCCCCTTTGGTAATATGCCTGTTGATCTCTTTCAGGATGCTATGCATTTCCCTGATCTCTGAATGGGTAGTTTCCAGCAGGTTTTTTTCCGACACTGCCGGTTGATTTGATAATTCGCTGCCCGATTTATCTTTGGCAAATTCATTTTCTTTGTCGCGATAAGCCTCATATGCTTTTTTGATGATATCTGTATTGATAGATTGGACTGTATCTTCCCATGTTCCTGCGGGTTTGTTTGCTAAAGGTCTTTCTTCAATAGCGGCAGTGATCTCCACCTTAGTCCTTGCAAAAAAACCCAGAAAGCCCCCTTCTTTTATCTGGCGGGTCTGAAGAATAACCGCATCAGGTCCAAGCTCCCTTTTAATTTTACTCATGGTATCGGCAACATTGTCTCCAGTAAAACGTTTAACTCGCATTGTCTAACACCACCATTCCCAGGGCCTGTACCTCAATACCCTGTACTAATTCATTATAGGATAAGATAACCAGATGCGGAAGCTGTCGCTCTGTCATTCTTTTTAAGTTGATCCGGACTACCGGCGCACATAAGATAACAGGATTATATCCTTTCAAAATAACCCTTTCCACTTCTCCGGATATTTGTTTTAACAATTTTTGCATGACATTGGGATCAATATTCAC
>JAAYUV010000011.1 GCA_012517475.1 Peptococcaceae bacterium
CACCATTACAATACCAAAGTTTGGGCTCTTTTTCCATGCTTTCATTTCACTTAATGGGTGATATGCTAAAGGCTTATTAATTCTTATTGCACTAAGGTTTTAAAGCTCAACAGATTTTTTATATGAATATTTCAGGATATAATTTCCATGGACAAGGCACATAGAGAAAGTGGCTGTCTGAAACTCACATCTGAACGCCGCTAATTAATTGGAATTTGATAATTATTTCTATAACTACCCATAGATAGATTTGAAAATTAGCATGACCCAAGCTCCCCGGCTTGGGCCATGTGGGTGACGGCATTCGCGAAGTAAGCCGCCGCTTTTTTTAAGATCTCGTTTTCCTCTCGCAATTCACGATTTTCTCGTTCAAGTTTTCTTAATTTCTCATCTTCAGTGCTCAACTTTCCGCTGCCAGTTGATTTTCAGTGTACTACGTGTTTCTACTGTCCATCAAACGGGGTACGGGGCAAAAATGAGACCATTTGAAAAACGGTGTCAAATAGCGTTATCCTTAATAATCTTACGACAAGGCTCTTTAATTATGTCTGTTAAACAGGGTTCACATCACAAATTTAAGGGTTTAATAAGGCATTTTTTATATTCTCAATAAGGTAGACATTCTTTTTTATAATTGTTCTTCTACAAAGTCAGTGGCTATAAAATTTAAATGGAGTTAACGTAGGCCGATCATCTTTAGTTTTGCCCTCCAACTATAGAATTTTTCCGTCCCATATAGGAAGCGCTGCAAAAATGATTAGAGCACGAAGGGCAAATCCTCCTATAAGCACCCCAAGGTCCGAAGCTAAAACAAGGTAAGATTGCTGTTTAATCTGGACCGCAGCAGCTGTTTCTCTGCCTGCTAAAGAAGATTCCGACACAGCTTTTTGTCCGGATTTTTTACAATGAAGATATTCAAGTACAAAGACAACCAGCGGTAATAAAAGTCCTAGGCAAATAAAACAACCCCAAAAAGCAAAAGCGTAGGTTCCAAACATTACTAATGAGGCCGACTGAGAGGCAACGGGTCCTTTTACACCAGCACTCATTATGCCAAAGAAAATAACTGCTATAATTAACTCAGCTGCTACCAATATTAGATGAACCTTGTTTTCCTTGGGATTTGAGCTGCCTTTCTTTTCTAAGAAATGTGCTGCCAGAGTGGTCAGTGATAAGCCGGTAGACAATGCTGAGATCACAAATAGGATGGGCATAATAAACGTATTCCAGAAAGGCACCGCTCTTATGACAGCTAATAAAAGCCCCGTATAGGCCCCTGTCGCTAACGCTAGGACAGCACCGACCAATGTCAGGCCATTTGGTGCTTTCTTCTTTTTGAATAGCAATGAAGCTGTAATAAGACCAACAATAATAAAAGCAGTTAAAATGTATACACCCCAAGTCATAACAGATCTGAAGTTAAAAACTAACCGCAAAAGAAGCCAAGGCTTATGAAGTCCCTGACCCAGGTCAAATACCAAAAGTAATGTACCCAATGCCACAATCGGTGCTGCCATAAAATATCCGGCTCTGTTAAGGCGTGAATTTTTACCTAACCATCCTTTTTCAGAAGCAAAGGAGGTTAAGTAAGCACCTGCTCCAAGTCCGCCTAAAAATAAATAGATGACAATTAACCAATGCCAGTGTTGCATATATACTCAATCCTCCTAAGCTTTCGGAATTAGTGCGATAGATGGTTTTGTCAATTCTGGACTAGGCATTCCATTTAATTGAGCAACTGCACCCGGTGTCTTTCTGATGTCTGTCAAAAGACCAAAGCTTAAGGCTCCGGTAGGACAAGCAGAGACACAGGCAGGTTTATCTCCGGCATCTTGGCGTTCGTAACAGAAGTGGCATTTGTTTATTCTCCCGGTGGCAGTACTGAATTGCGGAGCATGATAGGGGCAAGCATACATACAATACTTACATCCTAAACAAATTTCTCGATTATGGATAACCGCTCCATCCTTATCCCGCTTGGTATACGCAACCACCGGGCACACTAAAGCGCAGGCCGGATTCTCACAATGGTTGCAGCTATATGATAGGTAACGCTTTTTGTTTTTGTCACTAACTATAACATGACGCCACTCAGTTCCTTCTTCCCAATGATTGGTCTCCTCGCAAGCTTTGGCGCAAGATTTACAATTGATGCATTTAACCTGATCATACAAGAATCCTTTCTGATTTGGATTCTTCGGAGAATCCTTTGCCGTATCCGCTTTTACAATAGTAGGAGTAATTCCTATGGCCAGAGCAAAGCTGGCCATAGCTCCAGCTTTTAAAACTGTTCGACGGCTAATTAAGATTTTTTTTATTTTGTTCACCGTAAAAACTATTCTCCTTTCTTTTCCTCAATAGTTATTTAATTAGGATTAGGATTCAATTTTTTTTACGTCGGTAGTTGCTTTTTCAACCGGATCTATTACCTCGGACTTGAATTCCTTAATTCCTCTGCCTAAGCCTTGGCCTATTTGAGGGAGTTTACCGGGACCAAAAATGATTAAAGCTATAACTAAAAGAATGACCGCTACAGTAGGTGTAACAACACCAAAAGTCACCATAATATTCACCTCGTAATTTAACTTATAAGTATTAAATAATTTTAATGAGATGGAGCCAATTATAATGACCCCAATGAGTTAAACACGAAATTAGAAAACTAAGTTATAATGGTGAACATGAGTAAGAAAAGAAGAAACCACACACCCGAATTTAAAGCCCAGGTAGTTTTGGAACTACTGAGAGAAGAAATGACCGTGAATGAGCTTGCTGCTAGGCATCAAATCAGCCCTGTGCTGATTAGCCGTTGGAAATCCGAGCTGATGGAACGGGCTGCTGAAGTGTTCAGGAAGGGGCCGTCTGAAGCAGAAAAAGAGCTGGTTGTCAAAGAAGAACATATCGCAGATTTGGAGCGAAAAGTAGGCCAATTGACTGTCGAAGTCGATTGGTTGAAAAAAAAATCTACAGAACTGCTCGACCGAAAGAGAACGCCTGGCAACCGTTGAGCATCACCATCCCGATATCACGGTTAAACGGCAATGTGAACTACTTGGCGTTAACCGCAGCAGTGCCTATTACCAACCTGTGGACAAAGTGCCAGACGAGGCCACTGTCGAGCTCATGAACAGAATTGATAGAATCCATACCGATAATCCGACGTATGGTTACCGGAAAATCACCGATGTATTGAGAAAGGATTTTGTTATCAACCGCAAGCGCGTGCAGCGTTTAATGCAGGAAATGGGAATCCTGGCCATTTACCCAAAACCCAATCTCAGCAAGCGTTATCATGCTCAGTATGTTAAACCCTATCTACTGAGAAACCTGAACATTGTCCGTCCCAACCAAGTCTGGGGAATTGACATTACCTACATTAAGATGCGGAAAGGCTTCATGTATCTCTTCATCATCATTGACTGGTATAGCCGCTATATCGTCGATTACGAACTATCCAATACACTGGAAAAGGGATTTGTCATGACCTGCCTCAAACGCGCGTTCAGTCGCTGCACACCCAAAATCATAAACAGTGATCAGGGCAGCCATTTTACTAATTCATCCTACATAGAGTTGCTTGAAAGTCACGGTATCCGCATCTCAATGGATGGAAAGGGCCAGGCACTGGACAACGTCAGAACTGAACGATTTTTCCGGACCATCAAGTATGATGACATCTACATCAACGAGTACAACACGCCCAGAGAGCTTCGCAGAGGCATCAATGCCTACATGAACAAATACAACACCTACCGGCCTCACGACTCATTAGGCGGCGATGTCCCCATTAATTTCTACCATGGCAATACAGCTAGCAGTGTTGCTTGACGATATAAGCCGGCTCTTAAGGTACTACCTTCACGAGGCGGAGGTAGGATGCCGCTGACCCCAGAGCAAGACTTGACATGGGGGCGGCGGATGCTACCCTCAATCAAGGGATGGGGCTTACCCAAAGGGAATACATCCCTGAAGCCACAGCCCTCGACCCATTGAAGCATCCGACGTAGGGTCCCATGTCAAGTCTACCCCAGAGTGAACCGAACGAAAATCTGAAGAAAGGATATAACTTAGATTTTAGAAATCATGTCTTGACAACGGGGTGCGGTATAAATTGCTCTTAATGCGATTGACTCCAGTCTCGCATTTACTTCGGACTAAGTAATAAATTGATCATTAATATGTTATTTAGCGTAGGATGGTTTCAGATTTCTCTTTTCGGCGGCAGCTCTAAGCATCTTCCATGCTTCGACATGTTTAATTTCAAAGCGCTGGCATACTTTATCACAATTACCGCACATAATGCAGTGATAGAGACCTTTGCTTACGGCCTCGAGTTCCCGGTCTGCTTGATCGTAGGAATCAAGGAAGCGGTATGCAATAGCGAGCATCGTAGCAGGGCCGGCATATTGGGAAGGTTTCTCCGCGAGAACCGGGCATCCCGCATCGCAAACACCACAGCGGGTGCAATTGGCCATGTCGTAGATCGTAGGCGCGACAGCGGCGTCAAATTTATTAATTTCACCGGGCTTAATCGGTTCGGTCCTGATACGCTGATACTGTTTGGATAAGCGATCGCCAAATGCACTTTTATCTACGATGAGGTCCCGAATAACAGTATGCCCCTTGAGCGGCTCAACCGTGTGGTCCTTGTTTGTAATCGGGGCGCAGCAGGCCAGCACCGGGGTTCCGTCAAGCATCATGGCACAACGGCCGCACATTCTGCCGTGGCAGCTGTAATCGAAGGCAATCATTTCTTTGTTTTCATGAACCCATACAATTGCTTCCAGTAAGGTCATCTTATCCTTAAAGGGTACTTCATGTTCAATATATCTTGATTCTGCATCCATTGCAGGATCGTATTTAAATATTTTTAATTTCATGGGACTTCTCCTTTCAAATCTCGTAGAGTCAGCTTACCATTGGGTTACCTCTGGCATTGCCTTCTTCTCAAAGAATATTTTGCCGTCTTTTAGTCTCCCAACGAGCATACATTTCCAGTTTGCGTCATCCTTTTGGGGGAAGTCCGGACGCAGGTATGTTCCACGGCTTTCTTCCCGCATAAGTGTGGCTTGCACCGCTAATTCTGCGAGATCAAGGAGGTTGTAGTTCTCGATAGCTTCCTTCCACTCGGTGTTGTAAGTCTTTGATTGGTTGGAGACAATCATCTTCGGCATATCTTCTTGGCGGATCCTGGCGAGTTCTTTGGCTGCAGCTTCAAGCTTATCCTTTTGACGGATGATTCCCATGCAAGTGCCACACGCCTGCTGGATTTTGTGACGGACAACATGTGGGCGGAGACCGCCATTTACATTACGTGTACGAATTTCATGGATTCTAGCATATTCAGTTTCCGCAGGAGTAAAGTCTATCTTGCTAATCTTGTCCATATTTTCAATATATTCAATAGCGCAGCGGGCAGCATAAGAGCCCATACGGTTGTTAACCGAAACACAAGAACCGCCGCCTGCTCCGAATACACCTGCACCTCGGACACAGAACAAGCCCTTAACTTCAGCCATCATTTTTTCATCGATGACAGGGGTTCCACCATGCTCATACATCTCTTCTCTGGCAGGAATCTTTTCTTTGGTAACATCGACCCCGAATCTCTCAAAGACAGGAATGTTACGTTTAATTGGAGGGCGCAATTTCACGCCGTTAACATCGACTAAAATACCGCCATCAGCCGTTGCTTTGCCGGCAAGAAGCAATTTGGCAACTTCTTGGTTGAAGTAGACGCGGTCATACGTGATACGCTGCAGGTCTATACCGTTTTCTTTGGTAACAAGCCGGTTTCCATCCTTGTCGCAGATCGTAAAATACTCATTGGCATCGGGATTCAGCATGGTGCTCCAGCCAAAGCCCAGACCTGTAGGATAGGTAGTTGCAAAATCGTAGGATGCATACTCGGAATCGCCGATACCAAGTCCATGTCGGAAGGCAGCCATATCGACATCCCCGGTATTATCTGTAGAGTTAATACTATTGGCCTGTACTGTGTTCCAGCCATAAAACCAGCAGCTGCCTCCTGTGGAGAGGATGGTGGCGGGAGCACGATAGACACGGAAATCGCCTGTAGGCAGGTAAATACCCATAGCCCCCACACATTGCCCATCGTTAATCAAAATATCAGTGATCATGGTACGATCATAGACTGTTACGTTAGGGGATTTCAGCAGAGCATCATGATAGTTGCGAGGGAATGATCCCTCGACTCCTTTTACCATTGGGTAGTTAATATACCAATGGATTGAACCGTCAGAATTGCGGTCCGGGAAGCATTCGCCCCTGTTGAGCAATGTAACCGCCATGTCTGAATTGGCAGTGTTGTAAGGGTCAGTCGTAGTTGCATTATAGTATATCTTTTGATTGACAATATTTTTTAACCTGGACTCTTTGCCGAGTTGAGTTTCCCAGGTGGAGATAACATCCCAGTTAAAACCTGCACCGCCGCCATGGCGGAAAGGCCCTTTATCAACAATAGCAATTTGCAGTCCCTTGTCCACTGCCTGGAAAGCAGCAGACAACGCGCCAAAGCCTGCACCGATAATCAGCAAATCCGTATTGATTATTTCGTATTTGGCATCACCTGAAGCTACTACCTTAGAACCTGAAGTTGCAGAGGAACCCGAGGAACATCCCCCCAGAAAACCCATTCCCCCTATTCCAATTGCGGCGGCACCTACTGCACTGGCTGCTACACCTTTAAGGAAACCCCTACGAGAGACACCGCTTTTTTCTTCACCAGATTCACTGATATTTTTTTTATCTTCGTCCATATGAACCTCCTATAATAACTTCCTTAACCCACCGACCGCTTTAGGGAATAACAAGAAAAATACCGAAAAAGAACAACAATATAACCGCCAAATATAGTATAACTCAACTTTCGCACCCCAAAAATGAACTCTATCCCACGTAGATTGTGGATTTAGCCAAAATAATTTTGTTCATTGACAGAAAAACACCTTTCCAAATTGGTAAAATGGAAGTGACCATACAACCATAATCCCAAAACAGAAAGGTGTGCACTTCCATGTTACAACACAACTCTCCGTCTGAACAATACCAAAATCAACTTTCTTTTATCTTTTCCACTCTTAAAATGGGTCAACTTCTTCGAAAAGCTGGTATTCGTAAAACCTATGGGGTTTCTAGCTTGGTTGTCTTCCAAATCATTTTTCAACTTGTTTTCCAAGGAAGAAATCTCTTTCGATTGTTAGAAAGTAAGCGGGGTGAGACACTTCCGGGCAAAGATGTGATCTACCGATTCCTTAATGAGTCCTCTTACAACTGGAGGCGGTTCTATCAATCCTTAAGCCTCAAGGTTGTCTCTCGTTTTGAAAACCTCACCTCCGCACGTCGTGTCCGTGTTTTTATCGTGGATGATTCGGTTATGGGCAGACAACGCAGTAAAAAGGTCGAACTCTTAGCCAAGGTTTATGACCATGTTACCGGGCACTTTGTTCGTGGCTATAATTTATTGACACTGGGTTGGTCCGATGGTTATAGTTTTGTACCCCTAGACTTTACGCTGATGAGTTCCGCTCAGGCTAAGAACCGTCTCTGTGAAATCAAAGAAGGCTTAGACAAAAGAACGATTGGCTACAAACGCCGTCAAGAATCTATGCTCCACAAGCCCGATGCCGTCGTTCAAATGTTTGAACAGGCTCTTAAAGCGGGTTTTTCGGCAGACTACGTTCTCATGGATAGTTGGTTTACCCAGGCACCACTGCTTCAACGTCTCATGACCCAGGGGCTTCACGTCATTGGCATGGTAAAAGAACTGAAACAACGCTACATTTTTGAGGGAAAATCCTTAAGCCTAAGCGAGCTTTATGCAAAAATCCCTAAGAATCCGAAAGCAGAAGTACTCGGTTCAGTTCGCGTTCAAACCCCTAAAGGATTGGCTCTTAAAATAGTCTTTGTGCAAAACCGTAATAATCGAAGAGAATGGTTAGGCCTTGTAACGACAGACCTGACCTTAGATGACGCTGAAATCGTAAGAATATATGGCATGCGTTGGAGTATAGAAATGTTCTTCAAAATGGCTAAATCTCATTTGAAACTAGGGACTGAATTTCAAGGGCGCTCCTATGACATGATGATTAGCCATACAACCATTGTCTTTACCCGTTATCTTATTCTCGAATGGGAACGTAGAGAAAACACCGATGAACGTTCATTGGGTGGATTGTTCTACCTTTTTGCTGATGAGATCGTTGATATGGATTTAAAAACTGCACTGCAACAGCTCATGGTATTTGTTTTGAATTTACTCAATAATAAAACCAGAGATGCTGAAGGACTACTTTGTCAATTACACAATTGGATCAATGATTTACCCAGTTATATCAAGGCTTTATTCGCACAACCAAGGTGCGAAAGTTGAGTAGTATAATTAAATAAAATATAGATTTAGAATTTATCACCTTTCTTTTTTCTAATACCCTCCTCCCCCCCCCCCCCAATTATTTTTAAATTTTTGGCGATGGCGAGTTTCTTTTACCTTAATTTGCAATATTCATGCCAATTAATGTTTTATAGGAATAACCCCGGTATTATAGGCTTAGATAATAGAAATATAATAAATAAACACATAAAATAGTGAGCCCAAAATGCACAATAAAGTAAGAAAATTCACAATTTACCCAGTATACAATAATCACTGGGGCCAAAGTTCAAAGAACGCTTCTTAAAAAGCTTTAATTATATGAGATCTTTGGCTTGTAAAAAAAATAATAAACTTTCTTACTATTGGCATGGCATTTGCATTTAATATTTTTAGAAATATTTTTTATACAATAAAAACACTGAAAGTTTGATGACAAAAGTTGAGAAATATCAAAAATATGTCGCAAACAGGGAGTGAGTTTCAAGATGGATGTTTTGCTGCAATTAATAAGATCTGATGACATTAACTTAAGGTACTTATCTAAAGTCCAAGATGAACTGAATTATTTTTTAGAAGGAAAAGCAGTTGATGACCATATTGTGCCTAAAGAAATTATTGAATCTTGGAATCGAAGCAGAGCCTATGGCGTTGATCCTTATGACCAGAATCCTTACATATTAGATCCTATTACAAAAATGAACCACAAAAACCTTGAGGAATTTATTCGTAAGTATGAAGCGTTTTTTCAAAACACTTCCGGACTTTTCGAATTTAACGATTTTGTATTCTCAATTACAGATAAAGATGGCGTTAACCAGATTATTCTTAACAAGACTGGGTATAATTTACCTAATTCAATGGCTCAGCTTTCAGAGAAATTAGCCGGTACGACTAGTTGTGCTATTTCATTCTGGGAAAATAAACCAAAGGTAATATTTCAGCCGTTTTATTATCGTCAATCTTATATGCAAAAGAATTTTGGAAAACTTCATGGGGCCTCAGCCCCAATACATAACGACAAGAATGAAGTGATTGGTACTCTTGGAATAGGGTTTTATTATCCTGAACAAGCACTTCAAGCCTATTGTGCAATTTCTTTATTAACAAAAATGTTTGATAGTCTTTATGTACCTATGGCTAATGGATATGAAAAACATATTCAACAAATCTTAGATTGCCTTCCGCAAGGAATTATTTGTTTAAATGAAAAGGATACAGTGAAATACTATAACGAAAAGGTATTGAATTTGTTGGAGATAAACAGGAAGCAAAGTATAGAAAATCAGTTAAATAAACACCTATGTAAACTGGGTGTGGGGATTAATTTTAAAAACGAAAAATTTAAAATCAAAATTGACGGAAAGGAAATAGAAGCCCAATCAATTTGCAATGGGATTAAAGATGAGATAAATGGCCGAACTTATAGATTAATTCAGCTAGAGGAAAAAAAGAGCCGGACAAATATTGTAACAGGAATTTAAAGAGTGAATTTAATGATTTATTCACTTTTGATCAAATCATTGGGGAAAGTTCTTCGATTAAAGAGGCAAAAGCAACTGCCATGAATGTTGCGGAAACTTCAGTACCAGTAATGATTTATGGAGAGAGCGGGACTGGTAAGGAGATGTTTGCCCAAGCGATACATAGTGCAAGTTCTCGTAATGGAGGCCCTTTTATTGCAATAAACTGCGGTGCTATGCCTGGAGAACTTGTGGAGAGCGAACTTTTCGGTTATGAAGAAGGCTCTTTTACAGGTGCTTTAAGAGGCGGGAAAATTGGAAAAATAGAGGCAGCATCAGGGGGAACTCTTTTTTTAGATGAGATTGAGAGTATGCCTTTGAAGGATCAGATAAAATTATTAAGAGTTCTTTCAACAGGCAAGGTTCAAAAGATTGGCAGTACCAAAGAAATTACTGTAGATGTCCGACTGATCTCCGCAACCAAAATCGATTTATTAAAACAGGCTGACAAGGGTTTATTCCGGGAAGATTTATTCTACCGTATTAGTACTTTTATAATTGAACTACCGCCTTTAAAAGATCGTAAGGCAGATATTGTGCTATTGGCAGAGGAGTTTGTTAAAAAATTAGAAAAAAAATACCATCTCAAAAATATCGAAATGGATAAGACATTTATAAATGCACTTTGTAGTTATCATTGGCGCGGAAATGTCAGAGAACTAGAGCACACCATGGAAAGAGCTGTAATAATGCTAAGGGGCGAGCATAGGCTTTGCCGCCAGCATCTATCTGATAAGATACTGGATGGATGCAAAAAGAGTATTGCAGAAGAGGTTGTTGAAAATGTCATGGAAAACGATCATGGATTGCTGGCCGTCGCTGAAAGGATGTTGATTGAACGCGTATTGGAATCTGTCAACGGCAACGTTAGCGCGGCTGCAGAACAGTTAGGGATTAACCGTAGAACTATATATAAGAAAATGGGACAAAAGGATAATTTTAGACTTATTAAGTAATCTGCTTTATATGAGCAAAATCACAAATTAAGAATTTTTCTTTGCCTCCCTAATTTTCTATACGGCTCAATTATGGGCCGGTTTTTGTTAATAACCGGGAAAAAACTTAGCTAAGTTGGATAAAAATATAAGCAGAATAAAGCAAAATGCTGTTCTTCCATTCCATATGTTATTAGTAAGGAAGGTAAATATCATGGAAAGAAAAAAGAAACAAACAATTAAAAATATGGCAATTACAGATCACCTTAAGGAACTGCGAAAAGTTATACTGATTTCCGCCTATGCAATAGCTGCCGGATCAATAGGGGGATGGTTGTTAAGTGACTACACTTATAAGATATTGGCTAAGCCCATAGAAGGAATAAGTCAAACTCATTTTATAACTACAACTCCAATGGAACCAATACTAGTAAAGCTTCAAGTATCTCTAGTTGTAGGGGTAATAATTGCTTTGCCAATTATTTTATGGCAGATATGGAGTTTTATTTTGCCTGCCTTAAAAGAAAACGAAAAAAAGTACGTATACTTCATTGTACCTCCCTCGTTAATCTTATTTTTAACAGGCGCGAGTTTTTCTTTTTTAGTTGTTTTACCAATGGGGTTGAAGTTTCTTCTACTCGCAGGCAGTGGAGTTGAGTCTACTCCTTTTGTAACAATGTCATCTTATTTGCGTTTTATCATTACTTTTTTGTTAAGCTTTGGACTCGTTTTTCAGCTTCCAATTTTGCTCCTGCTCCTAATTAGGATAGGCGTTATTTCACCGGATTTTCTAGCTAGGAAAAGAAAATGGGCCTTCTTTATTATCATAGTGCTTTCTGCAATAATATCCCCAACCCCTGATCTAGTCACCCAGTTATTAATGGCTGGCCCTATGTATATGCTTTATGAGGTAAGCATTTGGCTTGGTTATTTAATTACAAGGAAGAAAAAAAGACGACAAATACGTCTAAATAACCAGGAGAGGGGAATAGAATCATGAGTCTAACAGAAATTATCTTAATATTAGTAGTAGCTCTTGTTGTTTTTGGTCCAGATGACTTGCCGGTAATCGCGCGGACCTTAGGAAAAATATTCTTTCAAGCGCGTAAGTATATTAACGAAATAAGCAAAGAGTTTCAGGAAACGGTTGAAATACCCGCTCAAGTCATTAATGATTCGTTAAAAACTACTCCCGATATAGTAGATAACCCAGAATCCATTGCGGAGCAAAAAGATACTGAATTATTAGTTTATGAAACTAATGAAATCAAACCTAACATTGGTCAAGTTAACAAAGAACATAAATAACAGTTATAAAACTAAAATACCCTATATGCATAAACTAAAAACTTGTTTTATCTTTTGTCAATGTTACTTATTCATAATTTTTACTAAAACGGAAGGGGAATCTTTATAATGAATGAAAAACTAATCCAATCATTTATGGATGTAATGCCATACTTAGGCGAAATTTTCCAGATTGACTGTAGTATAGCAGTAACAACGCGGGAAAAGCACTTATTTGTGGTTTCCGGAAATAAGGTTAAGTCCAGTGTTAAATCTGGAGATCCAAATCAAACCAATGAAATCTTAGAAAATGTACTTAAATCCAAAAAGAGCTTTTCTATAAGAACACCTCCTGGATATTACTCTATTCCAACAAAGACTCTAATTTATCCCGTTGAGAGTGATGATGGTATTGCCAGAATGGTCATAGCAGTAACGAAGGACTTGGAAAATGAAGCTGATATTGAGAAGATATCCGATTCCCTTTTTAACTCGCTAGAACAGCTTGGAAAAGGAGTTGATGAGATTGCTTTAGATTCCCAAAGTTTAGCAACAAACGTTAGTGAAATAATTACGTTCGTTGATCAAACCAGAAATAAAATAAATGAGATTGATAAAATTATCCAAACAATTAAAGATATGGCCTCCCAATCAAATCTTCTATCTTTAAATGCCTCAATTGAAGCGGCAAGAGCCGGGCAGTCGGGAAGAGGGTTCAGTGTTGTCGCAAGTGAGATGGGGAAGTTAGCAAATATCAGTAAGGAGTCTTCTGGAAAAGTTGAAAAATCATTATTAGAGATAAAAAATGCCATTGAAACAATTGGGAGGGGAATCGCGAAAATAGGAGCTACTTCAGAAAATCAGGCTGCTGCCACTGAAGAGATTTCAGCTACTACCTCCGAAATTATACATGTATCTAGGAGATTAACTGAGATATCAAAAAATATTTAACTTATTGAGATGGACAAGTCCAAGATATGCTAGCTACTGCTGAAAAAAGTTAATTGAACGGGTGTTGAAATCTGTCAATGGAAACGTCAGTGCTGCGGCAGAACGATTAGGGATCTCTCGACGGACTATATACAAAAAATGGAACAAAACAATATTTTAAGACTTATTAAATAATTGCATCACATTTGTGATGCAATAAATAAAAAAACGCGGTGCGGCGATAAGCACAGAAAGGCGGAGATTATGAATAAACTAACTGGCTTAAAAGGCGGGGAAGGCTCTACTTATTTTGAGGTCTTAGAGGTTACGGAAACAGTCGTAATGGCTCATCCATCCATAAAGGATGGCAAAGTCATTACCTTGGCCGATGCTGATATCGTTGAAATAACCAATCATAAAAAACAGGTTCCCGTCAAAGGTTATTACGTTGAGGTTACGGGTAACGAAGTATCGGCAGAGGAAGCGATAAAAGAGGTACTGGGTGAAAAATACAGTGTAGATGTCGTATTTTATAATACTATCCAGATATATGCTTTGGACGACCTTGATGAACAGATAAGGGTATTAGAAAATAAGCGTCTCGAAATCAATGGAGCTTGGTATATAGACAATATGCCGGAGAATATCGTAGGGGAGCTTAGTGATGGCACCTTGGTATACTTTTTAATTAATCCGTATCGGGAAATCAAACAGTCTGATCTGCATCCCTATACAGGAAATCATCCTCGGAAAATGAAAGGTCAACCGTTGCCGACATATTTGTATCGGTATTATGGATTAGAGAAAAATGAGGAGATTGCAAGTGAAGTTCTGCATACCAGGGTAACTCCATCTGAAAAAGCAAAGATTGAAGCCTATGCTGCTAATCTGGAATCAAAAACCACCGTGTCTGATGTTATTCGGCAGTTTATCCGTGGGATAGACTAGAAATTATAAGCCTTGTGGAAATCCATAAAGGTATGGAATTATACCTTTATGGTTATCTTTTTTATCTGACAGGGTCATCCAATTGTATCTGTTAGGGGCTACAAATAATAACTCCTTTTTACTATATTTAATTAAGTAATATTTTTTTACAAGAAAGGGGTTTATTTTAGTGTCCAAAGAGTTTGATATCGTAGTAATTGGTGCGGGGCATAATGGTTTAATTGCCGCGTGCTACCTGGCAAAAGCTGGGTTGAATGTCTGCATTGTTGAACAAGGAAAGAAAGTAGGCGGTGGTACTGTAACAGCAGAGGTTACAGCTCCTGGCTTTAAATCTGAACTTGCTTCCATGGCTCACCAGTTCCTGCAATTTAGCCCAATGCTTCAGCAAGATGAACTTAAACTCAAATCCAAATATGGCCTTGAATACATTATCAACATGGACGAGCAGGTTGCTTGCCTGTTTGACGATGGACGTTCCTTCGTTGTCTACAAAGATATCGACCGCACTTGTGCTGAAATTGAAAAATTCTCCCCGAAAGATGCTGTTACCTATCGTAAATTCTATGAACAATCCAGCGCAGCATTTGATATGCTTGCTACAGGATCCACATCCCCTGCTCCTAACTTCGGTGATTTCATTTCCTTCTTAGATGATTCCGAGCATGGACAAGAAACCATTAAAATGATGTTCAACAGCTCTCTTGATATCATCAAACCAATGTTTGAATCTGAAGAAGTTAGGACTTACTTAGCACGTTATACTTCAGAAGCAATGTGTCTGCCGTACGATAATGGCACAGGTTCCTATCTGAACTTAATGATCCCCTCTACTCATAACTACGGAATGGCTATTCCTAAAGGTGGTTCCGGAGTCCTGCCTCAAAAACTGGAACAATGCCTGCTTGATCTCGGCGGAACTGTCAGAACCTCTGCTAATGTTACCCGTATAATCCTTTCCGGTGGCAAAGCAAGAGGCGTTGTCCTTGATTCCGGTGAAGAAATTGTTGCTAAACGCGGAGTTATTTCTGCTATCAACGTTAAACAAGTATTCGGCAAGATGCTTAAACCTTCCGATGGAGTAGATGAAGGCGTTTGTAAGAAAATCCAAGCACTTAAACCCAATGCCTTTGGTGCATTCAAAGTTCACTTCGCTTTAAAAGAACCTATTAAATGGAAAGCCGGCGTTAACAATCCTGCAGTCAATAAATGTATGCTGATTGAATATGATTCACCTTCCTGGGATAACATGATGCATAACTTCATGGATATGTATCTTGGTAATCCTGTCAGCAATATGTTTGCGTTTGCTACCCCATCCCTTATCGACCCAAGCCGTTGCCCAGAAGGCAATGCTGTAGGCGAAATTTATCACTTCCAGCCGACTGAACTGAAAGGCGGAAATGATCGTTGGAACCAGATTAAGGATGAAGTTACTCAGGCCATGATGGAATGCGTAGCCGATAAGGCCCTCAATTTTGATTCCAATAACATCATTGCTACTTATTCAATGTGCCCCATTGACATTGAAAAGTATAATCCTAGCATGATCGGCGGCGACATTCAGTTCTTCGGAACTGGTGTTACTCAGTTCTTCGGAAATCGTCCGCTGCCCAGATGGAACAACTACAAAACACCGGTAGATGATTTGTTCCTGGTTGGAACAAGCACTTATCCTGGTGGTGGTGTAGCAGGTGCCGCTCGTACTGCTATGCCTATGATTTGCAGTTATCTCGGAATTGACTTTGACGCTGTAATTCGTTAATTTTAGCTGACTAACTATTGCTCCGCATCGGAATAGTGTGAACTCTCCTGGTGCGGAGCATCAAAGGAGAATCAAAATAATTCATGAGTAACCCAAAATTTAGAAGTCCTCAGAATAAAGTTGCAATGGAGCTCTACTCCTTTAGTGTACCTGAAAAAAATGTTTTAGAAGTAAAAGGGGTCGCTCTTGGAACAATGCCAATAACTCTCTGGGTTAGGCCGGAAGAATTGTGGCTAACTTTTAAAATGGTTAAATTTCCGGTGATGAGAGCAATAATGGGGATGATGTGGGCAGGTTGGCGTGCGAGCAAAAAAAATAAGGATCAGTAATTAAAAACTTCCACCTTAAACCACCTTAACTTTTTTTCGATCCATTTTCTCGTTTTTTTTAGCAAGGATCGGTTACTGCTCATTTAAATTAAACTTTTCACTAATTCTTTTTCTGTGTTTCCCTGGTTACTATGCTGACACCTGGCACTGAGAGAGAACGAAGTGCGGAGTTTGTGGATAGAGGTAATTAAACCAAAGGAGAGGATGTCATGGTTGATCGTAATCAAGAACTTAAAGGTAAAGTTGCTATTGTTACCGGTGCTGGTGCTGCCGGCGGTCTCGGCATCAGAATGGTTAGAACACTGGCCGAGGCGGGTGCCCAGGTCGTTATGACTGGCCGCCGTGAAAAAGAACTTGTTGAGCTCTGTGAAGGCTTAAAGGAAGATGGGCTGGACGTATCTTGCGTACTGGCTCAAATGAAAGATCCGGAAAGCGTTGCTAATATCGTTAAATTTGCTGTTGACACTTACGGACGTCTTGACATAGCGGTCAACAACGCTGCGTTAACCAACCACCCGAAAGATCTTACTGTTGAAAACATGGACTTGGATGCATGGGACGAAGTTTTCACCACCAATGCCAAAGGCTATATGATACTGGCCAAATACTCAATCCCTGAGATGAGAAAAGTGGGTGGCGGTTCAATTATCAACATCAGCTCCGGCACCTCACTCGCCGGCTTCGGCATGTACACCGCTTATGCCTCTACCAAAGGCGCGATCAACACCATGACCAAATACATCGCCACTCAAGTAGCTAAAGATCAGATCCGCTGCAATGCTCTGGTTCTTGGTTTGGTTGCTACCGATGTTTGCGACCATTCGATGCCGGCACCGCTGTTAAAAATCTTTGAAGATAACCATATTCTCGGCCGTCTGGGCTCAACTAATGACATCGCCGAATTTGTCCGCTTCTTAGCCAGCGATAACTCCAAATGGATTACGGGCTCGCTGCTGGATATTGACGGCGGTTATTATGCTCATCAACCTACTAGCGCACCAATCGAGGAATTTATGAAACAAGCTGCAGCGTAATTGTCAAATCCTAAGCACTTGAGTAAAGAAAAGCCCAACCACCAGGTTGGACATGAATCTATTTTTTAGTTTTGTAACAGTTTGCCGGAAGTTCTTTTGACCAAGGAACAAACTTTTCAATGAGTTCCGGATGCTG
>JAAYUV010000004.1 GCA_012517475.1 Peptococcaceae bacterium
CCTATCACTAATTATAAGGAATTTTTTTGTGGTTTTACAGGAATAATCAGGAATATCTTCTGTTTTTGTTCAATCTCTTCGTTTTAGACTCTTAAGCAAGAGTTGACATTTAAATTTTATTTTTATGCAACGCTAATGATTTTTCATATACGCTTATATCAAATAATATTGATTCATGTTCGCATTTTATTTGGAAATCGCTATTCTCTAAACCATAATTAAAACTTACTCTGTATGAATTCTATGTTATTTTTTATTCATAAAGGGGTGAATAATTATGAAGAATAGTCTGAAAGAGCACCTTATACCGGATTCTTTTCATCCAATAGAAAGATTGAAAAACTATGTTCACATGGGAACAGTCCGCAATTATCAAAAAAGAGATACCGTCGTATTGCCCGGAGAGGCAATAAATAAAGTAATATATGTGCTTTCCGGAAAACTCAGCGTGAATTTTCTTAATGACGACGGCAAGCAAAAGTTGATGTACAAGGCCGGCAGATATTCAATTGTTGATAGACTGTTTCCATTAGAAAATTGCTTTGTTCATGTTGTTTCAGATGAAAAAAGTAAAATTTGTTTTTTTTCTAAAGAACAACTTTTTACGATTTTTAAGCAGGATGATGAAATTATTTATGAATTTATTGTAAACTATTCATCGAAATGTTTTCACTTTATGAACGAAGCAAAGGAGATGGCGCTGTATAATCCATCAATTCGAGTATTGCGACTACTTTATGAACTTTGTCTTACTGAAGGTAAAGCAGTTGACGGCGTATATGAGATAAATGTCAGATTATCTCAAAGGGCTATTTCAGAAATTACGGGTGTTCATTTTGTTACAATCTGCAGAGTATTTGGCTGGTTGCGAAAAGAGAATATTTTACATAAGACAACAGATAAGATCGTTATTTTTGATTTGCAAAAGCTTAAAGATTTAATAAATGATGACATAAGATGTTAAACACCCCGGGGGTGTTTTTTTTACTAATTGTAAATTTATTATCATTGCTGTTAAAAAAATATACTCAAAATATTAACAACAGTGATGAAAATTATTAACAGGCGATAAAGCCCAAAATACGAAAATGAGTACAATTTAGCTTGTAACCGATACAATTTAAGGAGGTGAAAAAATGAGTACTTTATTAATTTTCCTGGCCGGTATTCTTTTTTTGGCGGGAGTTCTTTTTATTAAGTCCAGAGTTATGCAAAATAAAACATGGAAAAACGTGGCGGTTTGGACAGTATTTGTTGTTTGGTTTTTCATCACATGCATAGGGGTATCATTTGTTTACATTAATGCCAGCGTAGGACACGTAAAAGCAACAAGCACGGCTATTTTCCTGTTTGGGGGAATTTCAGTGGTATTCGCTGTTGCTTTAGCCCGTGCATTGGGCTTCATCGGTGTGAAAAAGAAGGCAAATGAGTCGATACAGGCATAAGAGGAGGGAAACTGATGTCGGAGATATCAGAGAATGAAAAAAAGGAAGCCAAGCAACAGTTTCAAGTCAGCCGCCGCGGTTTTCTCAAGACCGGGGCAGCGGCTGCTGCCATGAGTGTTATGGGTGCGATCGCGGCTCCATCGAAGGCGGCGAATGCAGCCATCAGTAACCTTAGTTATAAGCCGGCAAAGGGACAATGGTCAAAATTACGGCCAGAAAACAATTACGGCGGCGCCTCTGTCCGTTTTGCAGAGCATAACGACCAGTGGTTGGGAACAAGCAAGATTGTCGGACCGATTCAGAGATCAAGTGAATATGACTCGGGTTTTACATTGGCACTCAGAGGAATACTGGGTGAAAAGGCGCGCTGGGGATTCCTTACCCAGACCAAAAGATATCCTTTAACGGATGGAATAGGTTGGGCGATTGCGCCGATTAGCCCGGATCCGATTGTAATGGGAACCCCGAGTGAAGAGAAACTTCCTATTCCCGATCCTGAACAAATGTCTCAGCATATAAAAGACGTTGCATATTACCTCAGAGCAGATGAGGTTGGTATTGGCAAAATGCCTTCATACGCCTACTATGCATTTAAACAGGTTCCCCCCCAGGGCTTATTCCCAGCGGGGATTGTTCCGCCGGATACGCCGATTTCACAAGTGCCAAACACTGAACCGGAATTACCCTATGTTATTACTTTTGCGGTTGAACAGCATTTAGAAACCTATATGGCATCAACAGGATATGATGGGATATCTGTATCACAGTCATTCCGGAGTTACCATGCAGTAGCGAATATTGCAGTAATTATGGCGCAGTATATTAGAAGATTGGGATATAATGCCAGGGCTCATCATTTCGGAAACTACGATCTCGCTGTCCCGCCCGCGCTAATTGCTTCCGGAATGGGCGAGCTTAGCCGTACAGGGGACTGTGTTGTTCATCCCCGAATAGGATTCCGCAGTAAATGTGGTGCGGTTACGACGGATTTGCCGTTGGTGCCAGATAAACCGATTGACTTTGGATTATTGGATTTCTGCAGAGTATGTAAAAAATGCGCGGAAAACTGTCCTGGCCAAGCCATAAGCTTCGATAAAGATCCGGTGGAACAAAACGGATATTTGCGCTGGAACAGCGATATGAAAAAATGTGCCACATTCCGGGCCGGCAATGACGAAGGGGTCAACTGCGGAAGATGTGTAAAAGTATGTCCATGGAACTCAAAGGAAGACTCCTGGTTCCATGAAGCGGGTATGTGGATAGGCAGTAAGGGAGAGACAGCTTCATCACTGCTTAAATCAATCGACGATATATTTGGCTATGGAACAGAAACCATTGAGAAGTATAAATGGTGGCTGGAATGGCCTGAGCTGTATAAAATTAAAATTCCCGGATAATTATCGTCACATATGAAAAAATGTAAGCGGCGAGAAAAAACTTGCCGCTTATTCATATTTAAATTTTTTGTTTAATAAATTCAGAATATTGTATTATTAAGAAAAATTCAACAATTGTGTAGCATAGACTAAAGAAATATACTTAAAAAGATATTAAAATAAGCATTATTCCTCACAAATTATTTTGTGGAAACCTCCTCTTTTGAAGCATAATCTTTTACTGGGGGATTGTGCTTCTTTTTTATACTACAGTTCCTCCCTTCTTTATGTTTTCATATTAGCCGTAGTAAGGCTGCTTTTTTATAAGGAATATCCATAAAATGTAGTATATGTTAAAGATTTACTATCTGTGTTCATGCTAAGATGCCAGAAAGACACTCCTCTTTTGATTCATTCCTCTGGGAAGCAGTAGTTTTTGCCTATTGCTTCCTCCCCCTCAAAATAAATATTAATTGCCCGGTCCAATAACAAAATACATAGCGTGTTCCTTCCATAATAATATATTTTTGAAGCAGCAGCTTCTGCTGCTTCACCCTTATCTTTTTGATAACAAGTGGTATTGTTTAAATTTTCTATATGTTTTAAGTATCAAGCCTTTGTAATAGTATTTTCATCTTTGTATTTATCTTATGAGATAGATTTTAGCAAGAACTCTAAATAAGGTGGAATGATATATGGAAGAATCACTTGAACGGTTAAGCCTTCTCTTATATAAAAAAATTAGATTAGTACGCTGGTGGTTTAACCTGTCTTTATCTGTAAAAATTATTCTGGCTTTTATACTAAGTGGTTCTTTGACATTGGGTTCCGGTATTTTGCTTATCGTGTTAATGCGTTTCGGAATGAATGAAACATATAATGTCTGTTTGCTTTTGATTGTAACGTTGTTTGCTGGGCTAATCATCATTTTATACGGTCTGTATCTCTCCTTTCTTATTGCAACTCCCCTGCGCCGGGGGGTCCGGTTTGCAGAGACAGTTGCAGGAGGTGACCTTACTCCGGAAATATATTGTTTAACCGAACAAGATGATGTAGGGTTGCTTTGCAGTGCCTTAAATACGATGGCTCAAAACTTCCGCGAGCTTGTGGGTGAGATTACACAGGGAGCAGATACTTTTGCTGATTCGTCACGGGATTTAGCCATAAAGGCCGAGACTACTGCTCAGGCCGCTGAAAAAGTGGCTTTCGTTATAAGTCAGATTGTCGGGCGCATACAAGATCAATCCGAAAATGTCCAAACAATTTTTGAAGTTGTTGAGGAAATATCCAAGGGCATTGAACGCATAGAAAATAGCCTTTACATAACCGGTCAAAACTCCGAATTCGCTCTTAAGGAAGCGGAGGAAGGGGAAAAGACCGTCGACGTAGCCGCTGTTCAAATGAAGCATATCTATCAAACAGTTATTGATACGAGTCGGATTATAGGGGAGCTTGGACGCAAATCGGCAGATGTGGGTTCTATTGTTGAAACCATACAAACCATAGCAGAGAAAACCAACTTGCTTGCCCTTAATGCTGCTATTGAGGCGGCCCGTGCATGTGATGATGGTTTGGGATTTAGTGTTGTTGCGGAAGAAGTGCGTAAACTCGCGGAACAGACCACAAATTCCAGCAGCCAAATTGCTTCAATTATTGCAGACATAAGAATCAACGTCGAACGCGCTATCATCAGCATGAAGGCCGAAGAGCAGGTAGTAGGAAACGGGTCACGAGTAATTGCCGAAGCTGAGAACGCCTTTAACCGAATCAGGGAGAGAACAGTTTCAGTTGACAGCCAGATAAACGAAATTCGTGGATCTATCAAACAAATAGCGGCCAGTTCAAAAAGCATCTCGCAGGAGGCAGCTCAAGTGGCTAACATCGCACAGGATATAAGCACTCAGATAAAAGAAGCTGAAGCCAGCAGCAATCAGCAGTTAATGGCTTTACAGGAAATCAATTCATCCACTGAGGAATTGTCTTCTGTAGCCATGGAATTGCAAACGTATGTCCGAAAATTCAAGCTGCATAAGAGTTAATCAATATATTATCTTCCATTTTTAGCAACCCGGTATTTTTAGTATATTTGGATACCGCTTATTTCGTTTACCCATTTTTAAAAAGATATTTCAATGATCTCTATCTTCCCTAGAGATTGAAATATAATCATCCTCAATGAATCTAGGTATCACAAAAAAGGAGGTAAACTCATGGCGCAGAAAACAGGGCGA
>JAAYUV010000067.1 GCA_012517475.1 Peptococcaceae bacterium
GCAATTGCTGTCTAATCCTGACTTTACCGACATGCTATTGTCCCCCAGAGGCTTTCGCATGAGGTTAGTCGGTTGTCTTACATCGCATCGCAGGAGCGATGATTTCTGCGAAATATATATGAAGCGCACAACGTGCGCACGTAAAGAGATATACAAGTTGTACTAACGGCGGGCCGCTTTTCGTTTATGTAAAAGACGGCAGGATCATTCGTACTACACCTTTAGAATTTGATGATAATGATCCTGAACCTTGGACCATTACAGCCAGGGGTAAAAAGCTTAGTCCTCCAAAAAGAACGACAAACAACGCTCATGGGTTAATCTGGAAATCCATGGTTTACTCGCCGGATCGTCTTCTCTATCCAATGAAACGAGTAGACTTTGACCCAAATGGAAATCGAAACACGCAAAATAGAGGTATTTCCGGTTATGAAAGAATCAGTTGGGATGAGGCCTTAGAAATTGTATCCGGTGAGATCAAACGGGTGAGAATGGTACATGGTCCAGGTTCAATTTTCTGGGGGTTCGGTTCTCATCATACCTGGGGCAACCTTGGATATTTTATTAGCGCCGGAAACCGGTTCTTTAATGCAATTGGCGCTTCCCGTATCCTGATGAATCCGGATAGTTGGGAAGGATGGTACTGGGGTGCTATGCATCATTGGGGACATAGTGCCAAATTGGGTGGGGCAGACCAATACTCTACCGTCGAAGACTGTCTTCAAAATGCTGAGATGGTGGTATTTTGGTCCAGTGACCCTGAATCTACGAGCGGAGCTTATGCTGCTCACGAGGGAACGATTCGCCGCGAGTGGTTGAAAAAACTCGGAATTAAGATGGTGCACATTGATCCTCACTATAATCATACCGCTGCTTTTCTGGGCGGTAAATGGTTTGCTCCCAGACCGGGAACAGACACGGCCTTGGCGCTATCCATCGCCTATGTGTGGATTACAGAAAATCTTTATGATAAGAACTTTGTACAAAATCGCACGGTAGGTTTTGAAAAATGGCACGATTACATCCTGGGCAAAGAGGACGGAATCCCTAAAACTCCTGAGTGGCAGGAAAAAGAAACTGGGATACCGGCAAGAGATGCCCGAGCCCTGGCACAGGAATGGGGAAAAAAGCGCACATACTTATCTCCTGGCGGTCTCCCTGCAGTAGGCAGTGCTTGCCGGACAGCTTACGGAACAGAATGGGCCAGATCAATGGTATGCCTTATGGCAATGCAAGGTTTTGGAAAACCCGGCGTCAACTTTGGTGGACTGCAATTTGGTGCTCCCCTCAATACGCGTTTTTACTTTCCGGGTTATACAGAGGGCGGCTTCTCGGGTGAACTGCAATTTTCCGGCTCATCTGTTAACTTGTATCAGCGTATGCCGCATACTCCAAGTATGAATTCGGTAAATCAATGTGTCCCGAGGTTAAAAATTCCGGAAGCTTTCCTCGAAGGACAAGCCTTTGCCCATATCACTGAATATAAATCCATCGAAGGGCAGTTCATTGAAGTAGGTTATCCTACCCCGGGCCATTCCCCTGTAAAAATGTATTATAAATATGGGGGCTCTTTTATAGGGACACAAACACAGTCCAATAGATATGCCCTGGCTTATCAGACAGATAATATTGAATTTGTAGTAAATCAGTCAATTTGGTTCGAAGGAGAAGCTAAATTTGCTGATGTAATTTTACCGGCCTGTACCAACTTTGAACGGTGGGACATCGGGGAATTTGCTCATTGTGGCGGGTATATTGACAAGTCCTATCTCCAAAATAATCATCGGGTTATGTTTGTACAACATAAATGTATTGAGCCGTTGGGTGTGAATCAAAATCTGACTATCAAATCTATTTGGAAATCGCAAAAAGATTAGGCCTTGCTTCAATATACAGTGAAGGGAATACTGAACTGGATTGGGTGAAAAGAACATTCGATGCAACAGACGTTGCTAAGGTGATGTCCTGGAAAGACTTCCTGAGAAAAGGATATTATGTAGCCGAACCTTTACCGGAAAACCGGCGTGACCCTGTTGCGTACCGCTGGTATTATGAGGATCGCCATAAAGATGTGCCCGAATTGACACCGTTACCCTCGGAATACAAAGGGCAGTGGGGAAAGGGTTTCCAGACCCAGTCGGGAAAATTTGAATTCGAATGTTCCAGCTTGAAACGATATGACCCCAATGATCCGGAAAGACCGGTCATCTGTAAATACATTCCATCGTGGGAAGGAAGAAATACTACAGAATTGTATGAAAAGTATCCTCTTCAATTGATCACACCCCATCCCCGTTACAGCCACCACACAATAGGTGATGGCAAAGGAAGTTTTATCAACGATGTATCCAATCATCGAGTACTCATAGACGGGTATTATTATTGGATAGTTCGAATTAATCCTCTGGATGCGGCCAAGCGGAGTATTAAAGAAAGTGATCTGGTCGAAGTATTTAACGACCGGGGCTCGGTAATTTGTGCGGCAAGGCTAACAGAACGGGTTCCTGCCGGAACAGTACATTCCTATGAATCTTCAGCAAAATATGATCCGATCGGAGCTCCGGGAAAATCCCCTGATCGTGGCGGATGTATGAACATCCTTACCCCCAGCCGGATGATTATAAAAAAAGCTCACGGGATGGCGGCTAATTCCTGTCTGGTCGAAATCAGGAGTTGGGAAGGAGGAAGAAAATAATGAAAAAATGGCACCTTGTAGTTGATTTAGAAAAATGCATAGGTTGTTATAACTGTTATGTTGCCTGTAAAGACGAGTATGTGGATAATGACTGGCCCAAATATTCCCTTCCTCAAAAGCGGCACGATCAAAAATGGATCGATCCCGAACATAAGGAGAGAGGCCAGCACCCACTTATTGATGTAACTTATCTTCCGCGACTCTGTATGCATTGTGAGAACGCACCTTGTGTCAAAAATTCTAACGGGGCGATTTATAAGCGGGAAGATGGTATTGTTCTGATAGATCCCATAAAGGCCCAAGGCAGAAGTGAGTTAGTTAAATCATGTCCATATGGAATGATTTCTTGGAATGATGAGTATAAAGTTCCTCAGAAATGTACTTTTTGTGCTCATTTATTGGATGAAGGCTGGAAAAAGGCCCGATGTGTCCAAGCATGTCCGTTAGGGGCCTTACGGATGGAATACATGGAAGAAAACGATTTTAACAATCTCATTCGCGAAGAAAAACTGGAAGTTTTACATCCCGAGATTCAAACCAAACCTCAAGTGTATTACAAAAACTTATATCGTTATACGAAATGTTTTATTGCCGGAAGTGTTGCTTATAAAAAGGAAGGCATCGAAAGATGTGCAGAAGGATGTAGAGTTTGTTTGCTAAAAGACAAAGAAAAAATTATCGAAAAAGTAACCGATAATTATGGGGATTTCAAATTTGATGGGTTAAGTGAGAATAGTGGCAAGTATATGCTGGAATTTTATTTTAATGGTTATTCTAAACTCTTGAAAGAAGTGAAGCTTGGTAAAAGCATTAACATTGGGGTAATTAATTTATAGCCAAGCCGTCTCCGCTCTTTGCGATAAAACGATACAAAAGTCCCTGACGACCTCGCCAGGGCTTTTGTATCATATGGTGATTTTTCATTAGAGTCTATATATAATTAAGGAGAATAATTATTGTTTTTAGTATTATCACTTATAACATCTTATCAGGGATAGGTGGTTATTATGGGCAGCTGGGAAAAATGGTGTCCTTGGACAGAGAACATGATTGATGATCAGATGGTTCATAAGCTACTTAAGATTTCGACTATCCGAAAATATTCAAAGGGAGATGTTATTTACTGGGAGGGATTGGACAATCGTCTTTTTTTGCTCTTGGCAGGGAAAGTAGAAGTCAGTATTATGAGTTCCAGCGGGCGGAAGAGAACTCTTGCAGTCCGAGAGGCACGAGCATTTATTGATGATGCGATGCTTGATGGTTATTTCTACGTAGTTACAATTACCTGTCTTACACCAGTTGAGATTGCAATTTTTGAACACGACATACTTATGCGGGCAGGATATGAAGATCCGGACATTTTTGTCTGTATGCTAAAATCAGTCATCATTAAGCTTCAGGGATTATCCTTACAATTAGCCGGACAGACTTTTGATGAGGTAGAAAGCCGGGTTTATCTTTTATTGACCAATTTGGCAAAAGAATATGGGCAGAGAGTAGAAGAGGGTATTTGCATTGAGAAGCATCTTACCCACCAATTCATTGCTGATCTTGTTGGTTCTACCAGGGTTAGGATCACACAGATTCTTAAAAATATGTTTGCCAATGGAATCCTCGGCAAAAGAGGAAGAAAAATAGTACTTCTCACAGAAACAGATTATAAAAATATCATCATGAAGAAAAAGTAAATAGTAAAAGATAAATTATGTTTGTAAAGCATAAAACAGTAATACCCTGGATATTAGCTGCTTTTCCCGTATTATTAATCGTAGTCACGGTTCAATTGCGAAGGGGAGATTTAATGGGAGCCACAGTAAATGGTTTATTAGGATGTGTTCTCATGGGTCAGAATTTCGTTAAAGGGATTATTGATTTGAAGTTTTTGTTAAGCGGTATAACCCCTCCTCAAGCAATGATGATGGGAGGTATGTTAGTTGACGCGGTAGCTTTTTTGATCGCAGGTATTGTTCTGCTCTTCATGGGATTTTTAGCCGGTTTTATGAGCAAGTTAGCTGCCTTTTGTGTCTGGGCTGCTGCGATCGGATTCTTGTGATTATCTTCATTCTTCTTTGGATATACTGGGCCGTTTGTAGCAATGATAGGCACTTATGGCTTGGTTGTAATTGGTGTATGGTGTATTTACTCAGGTATAGCCATGCTGGTGAATGGTATGGCTCAAAAGCAGATGCTTCCTATGGGCAGACCATTCTTTAGCTAAAAAAGCATGCTAAAATTATTTTCCGGAACATAGGTATTTATTTTAAAGCATCTTCATCACTTTTTGATGAATGATGCTTTATTTACAAAAGATTTTTTTTATTACTCCAAACAGAAAGGCCTAAGAAAGTTTTGCTTTTAAGTTAAAGTGTAAATGTATTCACTAATACCATTTATTTTAATGCTTTTGGTATATAGTATTGATTAACCATCTGTATAAATTATTTGAATTAATGCTATTTACATCTTATTACTTGAATTAATTTACAAACAGATTTGTCTCAAAATGAAAAAAATACTTAAAATGGCAAAGGCAAAAAAATAAAAAAGAGCAGATGAAGAAAGTTAAAACTCCTTATATATCCGGCTTTTTCAATTATTTTTGCTTTGGGGATTTATCTGGCACAGATATTGCATTAAATATAAATCAGCATTGGTTCACAATAAATCTAAAATTATATTTTCCTATCAAAACAAACAAGTTATAAAACAAAATAGTACAGGTGTATAGGACAGATGTGAACAATGTGTACAAAAAGTGTTCAATATATTTACACTCCATTTTAACGGATAAGATCTTTATCGCTTAAAAGCAGCCATTTTTAGACCAGTTTGAAAGAGGTTAATATTGTGGAGAAAGTTGGCATGGAAATTGCTATATAAATATAAAATAAGCCTAGCTTTTACTCCTTCATTTGAGATATATACTCCTCTGGGAAGCAGTAATATACTTCCGCTGCTTCCTCCCCCTCATATTTAAATTATCCAATTGATACTTTTTCCAAACCATTATTACATTGCGTGTTCCTTCCATAATAATATATTTGAAGCAGCAGCTTCTGCTGCTTCCCCTTCTTTTTATATCTAATATTATCTGTTCCCTCCACTGTTTGTACATTTTGCTATACGGCAGATTAGTGCAAACCGAACAATTTGAATAGGACTGCATTTATTCAGAATCTAACCTGGTATTAGATTTGTCTCTTATACCGCTTATTTCGTTTACCCATTTTTAAAAAGATATTTCAATGATCTCTATCTTCCCTAGAGATTGAAATATAATCATCCTCAATGAATCTAGGTATCACAAAAAAGGAGGTAAACTCATGGCGCAGAAAACAGGGCGA
>JAAYUV010000056.1 GCA_012517475.1 Peptococcaceae bacterium
AGCATCCGGAACTCATTGAAAAGTTTGTTCCTTGGTCAAAAGAACTTCCGGCAAACTGTTACAAAACTAAAAAATAGATTCATGTCCAACCTGGTGGTTGGGCTTTTCTTTACTCAAGTGCTTAGGATTTGACAATTACTTCCTCATAAAAGTCGTTTTCGAAACTAAAATTTGTAATAAAGAAAAAAGCCCTATGCCGCAAACTCATCACTTCCCGCAACACACAGCTTTTTATACTAACGGCACTTTAGCCTGTCTCCCCCACCCTATTCTTCCGATGATATCTCTGGTAAACACTTACCAGGCGCGCTTGCGCGACGTTGACGCCGACAGGCTTTCTGATCTGTCGCTTTTGGTCATTCCGGCTGCCATCGTTGGAGCCAGGATCTACTATGTTCTCTTTAACTGGGAAAGTTACGCTGGAAATCCCGGGGAAATCATTGCCGTTTGGCATGGCGGCTTAGCGATTCACGGCGGTGTGCTCGGCGGGTTTTTGGCCGGGTATTGCTACATCAGCTACACAAAAAGCTTAAAATTATGGCCGACGGCGGACGTGATTGCACCCAGCTTAATTCTCGGACAGGCCATTGGCCGGTGGGGTAATTTTTTCAATCAGGAAGCTCACGGCGGACCTGTTTCTTCAGAATTTATCAGCAGGTTTCCGCATTTTATCCAACAAGGCATGTTGATCGACGGTCAGTATTACCATCCCACTTTTCTCTATGAGTCGGTGTGGGACGGCTTTGTTTTTCTGATCCTGCTCTGGCTGCTCCGGCGGAAATCCTTACCAGGCGGGGTCGTGGCCATGAGTTATTTGATCCTTTACTCCCTGGGCCGTGATCCCAAATATATCGTAGCTTATAAGGTAAATACGAAGGGAGGTTATGCTTCCATGAATTGCACCAATTCCTTGTTAAATTTATCCCGCTGGTCATAGAACAGGAAATGGCCGCACTCTTTAAAGGGTACAAGCCTGGAATTTCTGATACTGTTCTTTTGCGCTACAGCTAACGGGTATAAGCAGACTTTATCGTTAATACCGTGCAGGATCAGAGTTGGAACGTTTATTGTTTTCAGATCTTGAAATAGGCCTTCTTCCCCCAGCCAGGTGTTGGCAATCGCCGCAGTAGACCAACTGGCCGCCTGCAGCCCCAATTGGAAAATCCAATCTGCAAAAGCGCCGGTGACAGGATTATAGAAGATCGTATTGCCAAACTCTCTCAACATTTTGGGCCGGTCTTTATATGTACCTTTGATGATGTTAATGACAACTTTTTTATCCAAACCATACGGAAAATATGGACGCTGAACAAGACTCGGAGCCGCTGCGGCAAAAAGAGCGAGTTTGGCTACCCCGTAACCGTTATGCCTGGCCATGTATCTGACGCAAATCGCTCCCCCTGTAGAATGTCCTCCAAGCACAAAATTATGTAGATTGAGTGTTTCCACCACACATCTGATATCATCGGACAATCGATTATAATCGTAGCCTGTCCATGGTTTGTCTGATAAACCAAACCCCCTGCAGTCTATTCCGATGCACCTGTACCCCATTTTGGGCAATTGGTTGAACTGGTATTCAAACAAATTGTGGTTTCCCGGCCAACCATGAATGAACAGGATCGTCTTGTTGCCTGCCGGGTTAATATCCTCCACATAGATTTTTACATGCGGTTCAACACCAATATAAATTCCCATGTCAATACCTCTATTCATAAATTCTTACGACATAGGATATTCAATTGAGAATTTATATGTGTGAGTGGTTATATAGCTTAGCGAACCTGCGGCTCTCCCTTTAAAGAAAGAATTCCGTCGAACGCCTTTTTGACTTCGTTTTCCTCACCATCAATAACCAGAACTACCGCGCCTTCCGAACCGTCGACCCCACCCGAAGCGATACACTTTGCCTTGACCTGATAGAGAGTCTCCAAAGCTGTGATTTCCGTGATAACCGTCGCCCCCAGCAGCGGCATAAGACCGACCTTATCCCCTATTACCAGATCGATCGGGTGACCTGCCATAAATTCTACTGCTTCACGTACATCCGGGACAAGCTTTTCCAGGCCGATAGGAACAACCAGCTCAATACCGCGCTGCATGAGCGGACCCCAAGCAGCGCCAATCGTGCCTCCCATACTATCTGAAGCCAATACGGCCGCTAATCCGGTGTGATCGACCGCATTCCCGCCTTTGATAAACACATCCCCGGGTTCGATTTGCGGAAGATAGGACTTCCAATGAAAATCCCTTCCTTCAGCCTTTCCTTTGGTTATGACAAAGGGGTGGATGCGATCTTCCGCAGCACTGACCCCTGTCTTCCCATTCGTAATAATACCAACCGTGTAGGTACTCTTTTTTTCGATCGCTTCCCCAAGAAGCTCTTCGGCCAGGAATCCGTTTGTTGTTCCGCCAGCCAGTATAATGCGGTGATGGAGAAGGGCCTTTTGAATACTTGGTAGGGCTTTAACCCCCTTCGCAATCAGTCTTTTGGATTCACTTGGCGTTAGTGTGATTTGTGCTCTCATGATAACATCTCCTCGTTTTTCTTCGGTTAATAACTATTTTAGCAAACTGTTCGTAGAATTTATTCATCTCTTATCTCATATTCGATAAGGCCATGTTAATCTCTTCTTTTACAGACTCAGAAGTTTCCCTGCTATTGCTTGATTCCAAAATTTGTTTGGCCGGCCTGCCGCCAATTTTACCTAAAGCCCAAGCAGCATAACCTCTTACCAGCTCTTCAGGATCATGCATAGCAATCTCAAGATCGGGAATAAATGCCGGGTCACCTAAATTACCAAGCGCTATGGCCGCATTCCTCTGAAAATATTTACGTTCCTTAATATAATTGTACATCAGCGGCTGTATTCTGGTTGCATAAAATTCATCCGTCATGTTAAGCATTTTCGGGAGGCTAAAATCCTGGGCTAATGTAATCAAAAAATTATCGGGAGGTAGATTGGCTTTCAATTGCGCTTGATTGCGGGGGCATACTTCTTGGCAGACATCACACCCGTGAACTCGGGTCCCCATTTTTTCTCGAATTTCATGGGGTATATGGCTAGTAAGCCCGGCAGGTTTTCCATCCTGGGTCCACCAGGCATTAAAAGCTATACAACGCCTGGGATTTAACTTATTCGGCTCATAAATGGCTTGCGTCGGGCAAGCTTTCATGCAAGCAGTACATCCCTCCGGACATTTAACTTCCAGGGTCGGCTTATCGTATTCAAGTTCTTCATCAACAATAAAAGAGCCAAGCAAAACAAATGATCCTATTCCTTCTGCATAAACAAAATTGTTTTTACCAAAAGTAGTAACCCCTGCCCTTGCCGCTGCCCAGCGTTCAGGAATATTAATCCCCTTGCCGACTTCACAACCGCTCCTTTTTAAAAAGTCTTGCATAAGTTGGAAACGAGCGCCATTAACACGGTGTGGAGGGGCATTGTAACATCTGCCTTGGTAAATTCGCCCGATCTTACCGACAAGTGATTCAGGAAATGATTTTTGGGCATAATCCCATACAAAACAAATAATGGACTTGGCAGAAGGCATTAATTTCTTGGGTTCGGCACCTAATAGCGGCTGACGGGGGTCCTCCACATAAAAGTCGTACATGCTTTGTCTGGATTCCAATTTCTCAATGTACTCGTTAAAACTATCCGCAGTGGTTATACCTACTTTGCTATAACCCAGGTCTAACGCAAATTCCTTGATGTCGTCTGTTAAAGACATCTCTCCAGCCTCCTTTTTATATGTGTATATACACAATTAATCCAAAAAAAATTAAGGCATAATAGACTCCAATTTCCGGAGTGCTCCCGTAAAAATAGTAAATTCCTCTTCTGTAAATAGCTCCTTCAAATCTTGCTGGGCGTGATTCCAATAGGAAATTGCCCTGTCCAATTGTTCAAGACCTTTATCGGTGAGCTGCACTTGACGGGCTTTTGATGATTTTTCATCTATAATACTAACCAAGCCCATGTTTTCTAAAGGTTTAAGGTTTCGGACAAGCGTCGTACGTTCTAAACGAATTGCTTCGGATAATTCATTCATGGTAAGCGGACCCAGGCGTTTCAAATGATTTAATAATGAATACTGGGTAACTTTTAACCCGCTTGGCTCCAGCAGCTTGTCATAATAACGGGTAATGGCTCGTGTTGCCCGTCGCATATTCGTGCAGTAGCACTTACTTGGTTCTTTGGGAAATGTCTTAATATCCATCAAGTCACCTATATTGAAAAGTGTGTATATACACATTAAAATATACTAATTATCGCTGAATATGTCAAGAAACTATATGCTTCATTTTTTAAAAGCTCAACAATTAAATGGAATCACAACTGTATCAACTTTTATTATGCCATATTATAAGTCTGTGGTTTTACTTACACTTTTTTCTATATTCCTTGCTTCTATTGGCTTTATTGCTCGTATATTGTGCAGTATCACTATTTTTTGATTAATCAGTGAGGCTGCCCATTCATTAAATATTTTAAATTGGTCACGATGTTTTAATACGACTTTATAATTTTATACAAATTCATACAGTTTTTAACATAGAAAGGCCGCTGTCCTTTTAAGATGCTCATTATCAGTTGAAATAGCATTCTTTTCAGTTTGGCATGATAATTGCTCTAAAAATAAATGTCCTGGTATAGCTAAAGTTTTTAATTGCACAGAAAAGTACCTTCGGACATCCATGCCGAATAATAACTGGAGGGATGTGATGAATCAAAGATTGTTAATTTATTTTTAACTGATAGGAGGCAAGATTTTAGATTGGAAAAAACTAATCGAAATAATCTATATTTAATTGTACTTTAGTTTATTATCAATTGGAGGGTATTATTTAATGAAGAGTTCAGAGATTCCTAAATTTGGTCCATTATCAGGCATTAAGGTTATTAGCTGCGGTTTATCAGTGGCAGGTCCATTTGCTGCTGCAATGATGGCAGATTTCGGAGCGGATGTCATTTTTGTAGAAAGTCCTATCGTGAAAGATCAATTCAGGACAACAGATACATTGTCCTATCTTAATAAGGATCGCCGCAATCACCGAGCCGTTGTTTTAGATGTGGTGAATCCTGAGGGTAAGGAAATTTTCTTAAAGCTAATTAAAGAAGCTGACATCTTCGTAGAAAATTCTAAAGCGGGAACATGGGATAAAAGAGGCTTGGGCGACGAAGAATTATGGAAGGTTAATCCGAAGCTTGTCATTACACATATTTCAGGGTATGGGCAAACAGGCGATCCTGAATATTTAAGCAGAGGATCCTATGATTCCATTGGTCAAGCTTTCAGCGGTTTTATGAATATGAACGGTGAGCCTGATGGTCTTCCCTCCCCTGCCCCGGCATACATGGGAGATTATGTAGCCGGACTAACTGGCTCATGGGCTACACTTGCAGCCTATATCAATGCCCAAAAAACGGGCAAAGGAGAAAGCATTGACTGTGCACAATTCGAAGCTTTGCTTATGATTCAAGCAGGATTCCCCAGTGACTGGCTGAATTACAAAATCGAGAGGAAGCGTTCGGGTGCGTCTAGTCCCACATTTGCCGGATGCCAGCCCTATAAATGTAAAGATGGCTATGTCTATACCTTTTTCTTAAGCACACTTACCTTAAAAAAAGGATTGCCTTTGTTAGGCCTGGAGTTCGGATCCCCAGATTTTCCGACTGATAAATATGCTGTTTTCAAAGGAACGCCTGGTGCGGAAATTTTGCATCAACGGCTGGAAGAATTCTGCGCTGAGAGAACAGTAATGGAAGCCGAGAAAGAACTCAATGCCCACGGGATAGTTTCCAGTGCAATCGTGACTTACCAAACCATGTATGATCATCCGCACTATAAGGCACGCGGCGTATTTGTTGAATACGATGCTTTTGAAGGCGGTAAATTTATAGCGCCTGCCATCGCCCCAAGACTAAAGAACAACCCTGGCAAAGTCTGGAGAGCCGCCCCCAGTTATGGTAAGGATAATGAAGATGTTTTAGAGGAACTGGGTTACTCTCAGGAGCAAATCAAAGAACTATACGCGAAGAATATTATTAAGCAAGATCCCACTTGTTAGAAAACTTAAGGCCCTTATAGCACCTATTATAACGCAAGAAAAATGAAGCAGTCCAAATTCCAAACGGGGCTGCTTCATTTTTACGGCTTCAAGGATAAAAAACTTTATCTTATGCCAAATTATAGTCTTTTAATTTCTTATATAATGTACTTCTGGACATTCCAAGGTCTTGGGCTACCTGAGATTTGTTTCCATGATATCGAATCATAAGGTTCAGTATGATTCTTTTTTCCTCTAATATGAACTCATTTTCTGAAGCGGATGATTTTTTGCCGCCGGTTTCTATAATCGGGTCTGTATCATCTTCAAAACAATACGAGGGCAAGTGTTCCGGTTCCAAAATGTCCCCAAACGCATTATTAACTCCGCATTCAATTGTGTTTCTTAATTCCCGTATATTGCCTTCCCAGGGATTGTTAATCAAAGAAGCCATCGCATCGGGGGATACTTCTTTAACGTTCTTATTTAAAAATGAATTAAAATACTTCAAATAATAATCGACAATAATGGGTATATCTGTAATCCGTTCCCTTAATGGCGGGAGATGAAGATTAAGAACATTGATTCTAAAATATAAGTCCAGGCGGAATGTGCCTTCCCTCACCATTTTATGCAGGTTTCTATTCGTCGCACAAATCAGCCGCACATCAATAGGTATAGAGACATTGCTTCCGATTCTGGTTATAGATCGTTCTTCTAAGACCCTTAATAAAATGGTCTGAACGTGAAGCGGCATTTCCCCGATTTCATCAAGAAAAATTGTGCCGCTATTGGCAAATTCAAATTTTCCCATCGACCCGCCTTTTCGAGCACCGGTAAAAGCACCTTCCACATAGCCGAATAATTCGCTGGCAATTAACTCAGTGGGTATAGCTGCACAATTAATGGAAACAAAAGGGCCTTCTTTTCTTTTACTCGCATTATGAATAGCCTGAGCAATAAGCTCTTTTCCTGTCCCGCTCTCTCCGGAAATAATAACATTGCTATTGCTGCGCGCCGCATTCATTGCCCTTTGCTTGGCTTCTTTAAATACCTTGGATTCTCCGATAATATCATCAAAGGTGTAATAAGCGGTGTTCGATATTTTAGTAGCTCTCTGACGAAGTGTTTTGCTGTCCATTAAGGTAACGATCAATCCGGTTATTTCTTCTTCTTTGGTCGTAGGTATAACGTCCATCCTAACAAACTGCATATGCCCCGGCAGTTCCGACAATTGAATTTCTTCTGCGATAATTTTCTTACCCGTTTCCAGGCAACCAAGGATTCTTTGCATTTCAGGTATGGTTTCCACAACATCCCGATCTTTTACGTCTTTAGATTCTAATTGAAACCAATCGCAAAACCTTTGATTAACATCGACAATCTTCCCAAAAGAATCTATAAAAAGAACAGCTTCTTTTTGCATTTGAAAATATTGATTGATCAATTTATTTTTAAGGTCAGATTCCAACCTGTTTCTATAACTAATGATTGTATTTTTACGCGCCTTATGAAATAGCCTGAGGTAATCAAGAAACAGCGGTGTAAATTCTTCCTTTGGCAAAATGATAAACGCATGGGACAGCCCATAAAAATCTTCTTGACAATAACTATAAGTTACATAAGGAGTAAACAGATCCAAATAATGCTCATATCCGGTAACCCAGGACTCCTCATGGGGCCTTCTAGCCAGTGAAATTCCTGTGGTACCTACATATTGCTCTTCTAAACATGTACCAATTCCAATGTTTTTTGAATTTAATAAATCAAGAAGTTCTTTATCCCCTCTTTGGGAAAAGACGATTAAATTATGGCTATATACCCAGAATAAGGCGCCGTGACACCTTTCTAGTAAGGCATATAGCGCTCCAACTATCTCAGGTAAAATATCGTCCCTTAAAAAGGACATAATTCTGTTAGGTTTACTGTGTGTTTCCGGAATATTAGCGGGAAGAGGCACGGCAGCAGCTGTAGGATCAAGGCTGGATTCTTTGCACCGCAGCCAGGAGGCCAGAATTTCCGGCCTTAAATCCCCGTCGCCATATTCCCCTCGGGTTAAAAAAGATGTACGAGCTCTTTTTAATTGTTCCTCATCATAGTTACTAAACATCTAAAAACACCCCATACTTATATCTTTTTAAGTATTTATAACGAATTAATTCAAGCTTATTATAGTATAACTTTGTTCATATTCATAATAGATTCTCATATACGATTTTAATAATCGTAAAGTATAATTTTGTATCCATTTTGAAATAGGCATTTTTGTACATTTTTATACACTATTCCCAAAAATAAATTTAAAAAGGGCCTGGTTACTGGAGATTTTATAAACTTACGGGTTGGCATGAGAGTTGCTTTTCTAAAATAACAACTGATTATAGATTCGGGAACAATACCATTTATTTCATATGAAAGGAGGATTGCATACTCTTCTAATCTTAAACTAAGTCAGTGAACTTTAGAATTTATCAAAAAGTTCTTCTATTTTTATGCTATTAAAAGTTATTTTTGGTACAAGTTTTCGTGTCTATAACCGAAATAGATATCCCATGATCAAAAAGGGTTGACCTTTTGATAAGAAATGGGTGAATTACAAGAGACTATGGAAGGGGCTTATGTATGGGTATCACAAATAAATCAAATCGCATTCATCATGGGTTTTTAATCGTTATTGCCTGCTGCGCAATGAGTTTAACTTGTTCCATAACCTGGAATACCGCAGGAATATTCTTTGTCCCCATTTTAAAAGAGTTTGGCATCCCCAGAGGATCTCTGGCCTTTTATCTGACGATTGTTTCCGCTTCAGCAATGATTTTTCTTCCTTTTGCCGGTCAACTGCTTGCTAGGTATGATGCCAGAAAATTATTATCTATTTTCGTTATGGTAAACGCTATTGCGGTGGGCTCTATGTCTACTTTCACGAGTGTCTACCATTTTTATATTGGCGGGGTTTTCCTTGGAATTTCCCAAGCATTTTTCCTTTATATTGCTACCCCAACCATGATTACCCGGTGGTTTAAAGTCAGGACGGCATTCTTTATTGGGGTGTGTATGGCTTTTTCTGGTGTAGGTGCGATTATTTTTAATCCCATCGGGGGTTATATCATTGCTACCTTGGGCTGGCGGGCAGCTTACTTAACTTTTGGCCTGATTATTGCACTTATCGTTTTTCCTTTGGTTGCTTTATTCATCAGAAACAGCCCTGCTGACATCGGGTTAAAAGCCTATGGCGAATCGGATGAAGTTAATACGAATATTAAAGAGAATAATAAAATTGAAACCAATAGCAGCGCTAGCATATACAATGGAGTACCGGTTTCCGTCGCGGTTAAAACATCAGCCTTTATCGTCCTTCTCCTATTTTTAGCTTCTGTAGCACTTTTTACCGACATTAATGTTTACTATCCGTCCATTGTCACATCACTCGGACAGGGTGCTGTCGTCGCTTCTACCGTAGGTTCGGCGAGTATGTTTGGTGTTTTGGTGGGCAAAGTCGTATTGGGTTGGCTGAATGATAAAAGCATTGTTGGCGGAATACTTTTTTCCGGAATTTCCGGGTTTGTTGGCGTAGCTATGATTACTTTTTTGGGAACTCATAATCCAACCTTTTTCTTGATCGGTGCTTTCCTTTATGGCTTTGGCTTTGCGCAAGCAACTGTGGAATCGCCGGTGCTGACCCGCAAGATATTCGGTGATCGCTATTTCACCCAAATATACTCTATTGTCATGATGTTTTATGCCGGAGCGTCTGCTGTCGGTCAATCTCTGTACGGATACATTGCCGATTTTAATCATGGTTCTTATATCATTCCCCTATTTATGGTAATGGGACTGGCTGTGGCTTTCAGCGTTTTCGGCATCACAGCTTATTCCTTGAGAAAAAGAATTTCCTATCATGAACCCAATGTAAACTCCATTGCAAAATCCATTGCCAAATGACCTCCTTCTGGGGGCAAGACCAAGGCGAGCAGCACTGTCTTGCCCCCAGATTTTTTTAAAATGAAAGCACAGCCATTATAGTAAATGGCAAGAATAAAACCGGTAAATGAGGTATTCGATGTCAAGTTTATATTCACAAGGGGAAATAGGCAAAGTAGAGCTTATCAATCGCCTGGTAATGGCTCCTATGGGTATGGGTTACTGTGAAAAAGGTATGATTACGGATAGGGCCATTATGTTTTATCGCTTGCGGGCCCGAGGGGGTGTCGGCCTTATCGTTTTGGGCGCAATGCAAATTGATCCCATTCATAAAACAGAATATGACATGATTTGTTTAGATGATGACCGGTATATCCCCGGCCTTCGCCGTTTAACAGATGCCGTTCATGATGAAGGATCGAAGATTTTCGGTCAATTATTACATCAGGGCCGCTATGCGCGTTCCAAGGAATACAACGGAATGGAAGCGGTTGCCCCTTCAGCCGTCTTTTCAAGATATACCGGCGAAACGCCGCGTGAACTGACTTTATCCGAAATAACAGAGATGATTTCTTATTATGCGGCTGGTGCCAAACGCTTGGTCCAGGCCGGTTTTGACGGCGTCGAAATCTGTACCAATTCCGGTTATTTGATCGGACAATTTCTGTCTTCTGTCACCAATAAAAGAACGGATCGTTATGGCGGGGATTTACTTGCCCGTATGACATTTCTCTTAGAAGTAGTATCGGCTGTCAGAGAGAGCGTAGGTCAAGATTTTCCCATATCTGTCAGACTGGGAGGCAGTGATTTTATAGAAGGGGGAACCACAAACAAGGAAGTTAGAGAAATCGCCGTGGCTCTTGAGAAAGCCGGGGTAGATGCTATCAGCATCACCGGAGGCTGGCATGAGGCGCAAGTACCTCAGGTAACAATGGAGGTGCCGCATGGTGCCTTTCGTTATTTAGGAAGACGGATTAAAGAGTCCGTGTCCATTCCTGTAATCCTTAGCAATCGTATGAATATCCATGTCGCCGAGGAAATCATGGACGAGGGCAACGCCGATTTTATTGCAATGGCCCGTCCGTTTATTGCAGAACCAGAGCTGGCGAAAAAAGGTATGCTGGGAAAATATGATGAAATTCGTCCCTGTGTCGCCTGTAACCAAGGATGTTTAGATCGAATTATGGCCCATACTTCCGTAGAATGTCTTTGCAACGCGGAAGCCGGGAGGGAATCTGAGATATTGCAAGGTTCTTATTTACCATCTCAGGTTAAATCATCACGTCCGGAAAATATATTAGTCGTCGGTGCAGGAATAGGAGGTTTGGAGTACGCCCGTGTGGCTGCGTTGAGAGGCCATAGAGTCACTATCTGGGAACAGAGCGGCCACGCAGGAGGGCAAGTTGAAGTTGCCTCTGCACCTCCGGGCCGTAACGATTTCACCTATCTGGTAAGATACCTGACATTAGAATGCAGCAAATTGGGTGTGGAAATTGAGTATCAGAAGAAAGCAACAAAGGAAAATATTCTGGAACAAATTCAAAGGGGAAAAACTGATCGCGTTGTCATTGCTACAGGAGCTAAACCTATTCAACCAACTATTCCAACTGAAGACGGTATTGCAGTTGTCCAAGCCTGGGATATTTTGAAGGGATATGTTAAATCAGGTTTAAAAGTGGTAATTGTGGGGGGAGGCGCAGTTGGCGTTGAAACTGCGTTGAAGCTTGCCGAGATTGGTACTTTGGATGCTCATACGCTAAAGCACCTTATGCTCTATCAGGCTGAAACTCCGGAGGAACTGTACTATCAACTCACCCACGGCAGTAAACGGGTTACGCTGGTCGAAATGACTAAAATGATCGGCAAAGACATTGGTGCAACCTCGCGCTGGTCCATGATAGCACGCTTGAAACAATTTCATGTTGATACTTTAAAGCTTACAAAAGTGATAGCAATTAAAAAAGATGGCGTTGTCGTCGAAGACCAGGAAGGCCAAAAATTTATTGAGGCGGATACCGTTGTCTTAGCCGTAGGCTCCCGTGCTGAGAACAGTCTCTATGATGAGCTGCGGAACAGTCTGAATAAACTTGACATCATCGGTGATGCTGTTACCCCTGGGAAGATTCAAGATGCTATTAGAACAGCCTATGATGCTGCGATTAGCGTTTAGATAATTCTAAGTTTATGATGAGCAAATTCTTAACACCAATGCTGTAGAGGCTGCTTGAAACAATCGGTCCGGTGTTTCGCCAGCCTCTACAGAATAATAGATTTAAAAATAGAAGATTAAATGACCAGGCTGTTTTGGAGTGCTTTTTTATCGATTTTCCCATTTGCCAACTTTGGCATACTATCCAATAATATGACGTGATCGGGCACCTTATATTTCGCTATATTCCCTTTGGCAAACTCCCGCAGTAATTCGGCTGTTTCTTTGGAATCCGGCTTTAATTGAATATACGCTATGGTTTGTTCTCCCAATTCTTTGTGAGGAACCCCAATCACACATACCTCTAATACATCCGGATGATTATAGTAGATTTCTTCCACTTCACGGGGATAGATATTGTACCCGCCCCTGATGATGACTTCTTTTTTTCTGGCAACAATTTTTATATACCCTAGCTCATCAATTCTCGCTAAATCCCCGGTGCGCAGCCAGCCGCTTTCATCCAATACTTCCTTCGTTTTATCAGGCAATTTATAATAGCCCTTCATTACGCCGTAACCCTTGCATAAAAGTTCTCCGATTTCCCCGGTTTCTGCGACTCTTCCGCTTTCATGAACGATCTTAACCTCAATCCCCTCATACGGACGTCCAACAGTCCTAAATCTATGTTCCAATGTATCATCAAGGCTCGTCATTGAAACCCCGACGAATTCAGTTAACCCGTAAGCAACCATCAGATCAAATTTTAAATCCGTGTTGATTTTTATCATGGTGTCTTCAGAGCAGACTGCGCCAGCAACGATACCGGTTCTCAATGAGCTGATATTGACTTGATGCTGTTTGTATTCTTCCAATTCCCGGATAAACATTGTTGGTACACCATGATGAACCGTTATCTGTTCCTGTTCAATTAGGTCCAACGCTTCCCGTGAATTGAATTTTTCCATGATGACTATTCTTGCGCCAAAATACAAAGGTACAATGATTCCGGTAACCATTCCAAACAAGTGTGTACATGGAAGCGGCACAAGAAAAACGTCTTGTTCCAAACTTTTTAAGCGCTGGCCGATACTCATTGCTGTCTTTAAAATGCTCCAGGAGGTAAGTTCTACTCCTTTTGGAATTCCCGTTGTTCCGGAAGTAAATATAAGAGCAAAAACATCTTCTTTAATATTTAGAGGGTAATTCCTTGCAACTTTCTGATTAATACATTTTTCCCCTAACGCAATAACTTCCGAATACGTAAATAAAGTTTTCTTTTTAAACCGAACCGTAATCACTTTGCGGAATTCCTCATTTGTATCCAGCCACATTAATTGGTCGCGGCTGGATACAAATGCTAATTTTGGTTGAGTTAAATCAAAGCGTTCTTTTAATTCTTTTTCACTCAATGATACATTGCAAGGAACAAGGATGGCGTCTATTTTTGCTACTGCAAAAAAAAGGGTGACAAATTCATGCCAGTTGGGCAGGATAACCAGGACCCTGTCCCCTTTTTGAATGTCCAGAAAGGATAATGCTGATGCTAACTGTTCAGCCTCAATCTTTAATTCTCCGTAGCTCATCCTCCTCAGCCCGTCATATACGGCTTCTTTTTCGGGTGTTTTTTCTCCCCAGTAATCTAATAGACTATTGAAGGTTTGCTCCCTATCCATTTTGTATTTATCTCCTTAGTCGATTTTGATTACCCGAATCTAAATTCAATTCCCATGGTTCCCTGTGGGAATTCCCATTTCTCCAGGATTGTTTTTCCGCATAATACACGGCAGGTGCCACACTCCAAACATCCGGCGTAATCGAATTGGGGGTTCCCGTTTTCGTCAATTTTATAGAGCCCGGCCGGACAGGCGATCATCAACTTTTGATATTCTTGCATATCAATCTTATCTTTTTTTAAGACAATATGGGCATTTCCTTCATCGACATGGAATTTATCTATGCCAAGCTTTTGATCCACATTAACCGTATTGACGATTGTCATAGCGAGCGTACTCCTTTCCAGCCATCCTTGGCAATATTAAGCATCCCCATGTTTTTCACGTGTTTCATCATCATCTTCATCATGGGTTGGGGCGGATTGCCCGTCACAACAAACAGATCTGTCATAATATCTGCGGCCATACCGGGATATCCGTTAAAAATCCTTGGTGTCTCTTCTAAGAAATGCGGGAAGTTCCTGTAATGTTTCAGGTCTTTCATCACAAAGCTTTCATCCAGGAAAGACTGATAGCACTGAAGGAACCCTGCACTAAAATCTTGGGCTTTATTTGCTTTTAGAACTGCTTTAGCAGCACATTCTGCCGAGCCTACGGCAAAGTCCATCCCACGCACAGCGTACCCTAAGTTAATGCAAAATCCGGCCGCATCACCTACGACCAATACCCCGTCGCCGATAATTTTCGGCACCATATGAAATCCGCCCTCCGGAACCAAATGACCGGAATACTCCATCATTTTTCCCCCTTTTAAGAGAGGTTCGATGGAAGGATGGCTTTTGAAATCCTCCAACATTTGAGGAAGGGTTTTATTTGCTTTGATCAATTCACTGAGAGTACTAACAACCCCTAAAGAAATGCTTGTTTTATTTGTATACAGGAATCCGCCGCCTACTTTTCCTGCCGAAGGGATCCCTGCAAATAACCAAGAGGTTCCTTCCCCCTCCCTGCAGTTAAAACGATTGTCAATGACTTCAGCGGAGAGTTCAATGATTTCTTTAACGCCGACAGCGACTTGATGCGGCGCCAATTCTCCCCGGTATCCTAACTTTTGAGCCAGGAGCGAATTAACGCCATCCGCAAGTATGGTGACATTGGCTTCCAACTCATCTTCCCCCGCAATAACTCCGCATACTTTTCCTTCTCTGACAATCAAGTCATCGACCCGGATGCCGGTCACCATTTGTACCCCGGCATCTTCGGCTTTACTCGCCAGCCACTGGTCAAAAACACCTCTTAATACGGAGTAAGAATCACTTCCTTGTTCACCTAATCGTGTTGAACTAAATTCGACGGTTACATTGCTTTCTTCTGTCATGAGACTAATTTTTTCACGCGTAATCTTGCGTTCCACAGGTGCCTCCTGAGCGAAGCCGGGCATGATTTTTTCCAGACTATGGCTGTAAATGCGTCCACCCGTTACATTCTTGCTTCCGGCATAATTGCCCCTTTCAACGAGCATCACTTCCAGTCCTTCTTTGGCCAGCAAGTAAGCGGTTACTGTTCCGGCAATTCCCCCGCCGACAATAATGGCGTCAAATCTATCATCAGACATTGCTTGCACCTTTCCTTCTTTATTTAATGGAAAGGTGGAAAAACTAATTTCTCTTTTTTCCACCTCGTTTATACAGGATGTTTTTCTACTTCAATTGATCCAGTAAGGCAGGAACGACCTTATATAAATCCCCGACGATTCCATAGTCGGCTTGACCAAAGATGGGGGCGTTTTTATCTTTGTTAATGGCAATGACTACCTTTGATCTGTTCATGCCAACCGTATGCTGAACCTGACCGGAGATACCAATCGCCATATAGACCTCCGGGGCAAGCATTAAGCCTGAAACACCAATATAGGTTTCCTTTGGCATCCATCTTTCTGCTTCAGCAATGGGACGGGAACATCCTACTTCGGCGTTGATAACATCAGCAAGCTGCCTGATCATTCCTAAATCCTCTTCTTTGGCGATTCCCCGGCCTACCCCGATCACCCGTTTGGCGCTGGGCAAATTAACACTTAATTTAGGTTTTTGTTCTTTATTCAAAACTTTTATCTTTCTAATGGGTTCAACAAATGGGAAGAGCTCTATCTCACCCTTTCCTGTCTCTTTCGATCCTTGAAGGACGCCCGGTCCAATCGTGGCAATTGCCAAACTTGTATTCAATTTCTCTTTACGAATAGCCGCTCCGCCATAAACCAAATGGCTGCCCTCTCCCTCTTTAGTCAATTCGATCAGATCGGTCATCACACTGGTTCCAGCCATAGCCGCAAGCCTGCCGGCAATTAACTTGCATCTTTTTGTTGGCTCAAAAATTAGCAAGTCCGGTTTTTCTCTCTCCAACAGCGCCGCGATAGTCTCCGTGTAATCTTCCAGCATGGCATTATCCTGTTGAGGAATGCTCCATACTTTATCAGCAACTTCAGTATCTTTATCGTCTTGACTGTTGATGACAATAGCCTCAATCCGTTCTCCGATTTGACGAGCGCCGCAACATAATTCTAAAAGCGCTTTCTGGTTTTCTGCAAATACGAATACTTTCATTTCTATTCCACCTGCCTTTTCTATTTCAGTACTTCTTGTATTTTAGTGATGAATGACTTAATCGCTTCTTCCGAATCGCCCTGAACGATATCTTTCTTTCTATCCATTTGTTCAGGTGCTTTGGTTTCGATCACTCCGAGGGTAGCCGACAGGTTCCCTATACCGGCATCTTCGGCACTCCAGATAGTCGCGGACTTCTTTCCGGCCGCCAAGATTTGTTTCATACTTGGGATTCTCGGCAGATTGATATCTGAAGTGACAGATATCACTGCAGGCAGGGAAATCTCTAAGGTTTCCAGCTCATTTTCCAGAGTGCGTTCCACGATAGCCTTGCCATCGGCAAGCGTTATTTTACTGACACTGTTGATTGCAGGCAAACTAAGGAGCTGCCCCAACTGAGGGCCCACTTGTTGGGCATAGAGGTCCGCTGATCCTTCTCCGCAAAGAATCAAGTCGTAATCCTTAATCTTTTCAGCAACCGCTTTTAAAGCATTGGCTGTTTGGTAGGTATCGATATTTTCCAATTTATCGTCCGCAACCATAAAGATGCTTTCCGGACCTCTGGACAATACATTTTTCTTTAATTTTGAATCATCAATCTTTTTAGCCCCAACACTGATACCAATGACGTTTCCTCCATTGGCTTCTGCCAGCTGTGTTCCGGCTTCAATACAGTTTAAGTCATAGGCACTGATCGTCATTGGAGCTTTTTCAAAGGAAATATCTCGATTAGGTTTTACCGTAATATCCTGTTCTTCAGGTACTACTTTAAAACATGTAATGATATTCATTTTTACACCTCTGCATAAATGATTATTTTAATATCTTTTAGAGCAGATAATTTGAAAAGAAACTTCATCTTATCTGCTCTCTATTTAAATACGGCTGTCATGAAGCGTATAATTTTAAGAATTTCGCATCTAGTAGAATGATTCCAAGTAGTGATAAAATTGCTTAAACTACCCCAAATTAGTCTCTGTAATGGATAGATAGCGTCAAGCGGAGCACGGCGACGGCACTGGATGTGCCTAGGGTCGAATGCGTCATGGATGACATAGCATTCGACAAGGAGCGCGGCTGTTTGATGGCCATGGATGGACTAACGCCGCGATGCCATGGATGGCAAGGAGCGGCTCGCCACGGATGGCCGTAAAGGCCTAGCAGGCCTTTACGCTGCTGAAAGCGTCTATCCATTACAGAGACCTGCCCGGATAAAGTGAAAATGATGCTATCATAGGCTCAATATATAATGCTATTTGCGAATCGTTCTACTAGTATTGAATGGTTTACTTTTTATATTTTTTCAGAATCTCTCTGCCTGCGATATGAACCATGATTTGGTCTGTTCCGCCTGCAATCTGCCATCCTCTGGCATCCTGCCAAGCCCGTGATACACGGGTTTCAGTGGTATAACCCAAACCGCCGAAGATTTGAATGGCATCCGAGCAGACTTCGGTACCGGTCATACCGCAATAACGTTTGACCAAGGCAGACTCAAGCTTGATCGGAAGACCATTATCATGTCTCCAGGTAGCTTCATAGAGCAGGTTGTGCATATTCTTGATTTTGATTTCCATGTCGGTGAGCATTTGTTGAATCATTTGCTGGCTGCCTATCGGTTTTCCAAACTGGATTCTTTCATTGGCATAAGCGGCAGCATCATCCATGGCTGCTTTGGCCAGACCAAGAGATTGTGCAGCAATGAGCAGACGTTCTACTTCAAAGTTTTTCATCAGCTGAAGGAAACCTTTATTTCTTTCACCGACGAGAGCACTTTCATCAATTTCTACATTGTCCAGGTACATTTCGCAGAAAGTAGTACTGGTCTGACCAATCTTGTGAAGCTGAGAAAATTTCACACCAGGTGTATCAGCCGGGAATAAATACATTGACATGTTTTTATTGGTTAACTCCGGCGACTCTTCTTTACAGACTACAAGTGTCCAAGGTGCTACATTTCCGTGAGTAACCCAAGTTTTTGCCCCGTTTAGATACACTTTCCCGTTCTTATGGGTAGCTACGGTGGTCATGGAACTGTTGTCCGATCCGGCTTGGGGTTCCGATATGGCTAAGGAAAATGCGGGTTTGCCGGTCTGTCTGTAAATCTCCATCGTCGTAGTGATCTGGTCCGGTCTGCCAAACTCAACCATATCATACATATTTAGAATGTTGGACATGAACGGGAATACTGCGGCTCCCTGTCTGGATAGCTCTTCACCTACGAGCATTAAAGTGGTCACATCTGCCGGAGTACCGCCATATTCTTCAGGAATCCCTAAGAAACCAAAACCTGCTTCAATAAATGCCTTGGAGAATTTTTCAGAAACAGCGCCTTCTTTATAGAAAGTCTTGATATCTTCTTCGGTCACTTCTCTGGACATGAATTCTCTAAGGCTTTCCACTAATAATTCTTGCTCTTCGGTAAATTTAAAATCCATTTTCATTCTCCTTTTTGTTTAATGTTGCTATGACAGCAATGGCCATTCAATTTGGAATAGGTGCTCCCCTCTCAGATACACCATGAAGATGTTGTATCTGAAGGGGAAATCATGATTAATTGTGTTCGCCAAGTTTAGAATAGGGATTAGCAAAATCTAAAAATGATTTTCCTTGATTGTAGCGAGTTGCCACATAATCGAGGCCCCATTTATGCTCAATGAAATGTCTTTCTTGAAAAACGGCTTGATCTTTTAATTCACTGGTTTCAAGCACGGGAGTCATACAGCAGTCAACTTTTTTGGAGAAGTCTGTCCATTCACTGAAAGTTCGGGATTTGAAAAGCTCAATCATCTCTTTATAGTAAGGGTTTCCGGGAAGGGGTTGGGTCTTGTGACCTGGAATGAGATCCTCCCTTTCAACACCTTGACAGAAATTTCTCCAAAATTTATCCTCGATGGCCCCTATCGTCATGTAACGCTGATCCTTCGTCTCATAAATGTAGTAAGCGATTCCGTGATCGTTGATCCCATGCTCTTCTCCGGTAGCAGATTGATGTGAGACGTGAAGTCCCATCCAGGAAAGCATCGTTTCTGTCATTGAAACATCCAGATAAACACTTTTCCCGGTTCTTTCCCGCTGGACCAAGCCAGCTAGAATCTCTTCACTGGCAACAACACCCCCTAACAAATCAGCCATCGCAATGTTAGGTTTGATGGGCCTTCCTTGGGCATCTGTCAATTGCGCCAAGACCCCGCTTAAGGCCATATAGTTCAAATCATGTCCTCCCAAGTGGGAGATGCTTGTGTTTTGGCCGAAACCTGACAGAGAACAATAGACAAGGGATGGATTGATCTGAATCAAACTGTCATAATCAATACCCAGTTTTTTGGGCACACCCGGCCGAAAGCTTTCGATAACCACATCAGCTTTACGAATCAATTCTAAGGCCTTTTGAAGCTGGTCTTTTTGCTTTAAGTCAAGGACTACGCTTTTCTTGCCTCGGCTCTGAGAACGAAAGATACAGCCTTCTGCTCCGTCAATCGTATCCATAAAGCGGGCCGGATCACCTGTCGGTTCTTCGATCTTGATTACCTCCGCTCCGCGTTCAGCTAAACGCAAGGTGGCAAACGGACCAGGAAAGTAACGCGTGAAATCGACTATCTTTATTCCGGAAAGCAAATCTATTCCTCCAGTAAAAGTTACTTCTGGGCAGCAGCTTGTTCAGCAGTCAAATGCGGAAGGCTTTTGCCGCGTTTCAGAACCGCCAAACCGCAGGCTAGGGATACGGCCATCAGTGCTACGGAGGTAATAAAGACATAGGCATAGTTATTGGTTGCATCAACAATAAAGCCCCAGGCTGAAGATCCGATGGTTGAACTGAAAGATAATGCCATGGATATGTTACTGATGATCTGCCCGTATTCTCTTGCACCAAAGGCTTCTTTAATTACCAAAGGTATTACAACGCTATTGACTGAGTTAGCGAAGGCATATAAGAATGCTCCACCCATAAGGAATAAAGGATTAACCGGCCCAAGGAAGTACAGGGCAAGTATCCCGAGTATGCAGCCTCCCTGGCCAAGAGTTAAAGCTGTCTTAACGCTTTTATCGGCTACTGCCCCAAGGAAGAATTTTCCGATCATATTGCCGAACATGCTGGCAGATGCAGCTGTTGCTCCTACTGTCAGGGCGAGTCCCAAAGAGGTTGAGTACACGGGAATGTAGAAGTTGATATTGGTAACAAAAGCATTACAGAAGGCAAAAAGAAGCGCGATATAGAAAACCACCGTTTTAATGACAAAAGATCTTGAAACACCTGTTAGATTAAGATTAACTGCAGTTTGAGTTTCCCCCGTATCGCCATAAGGTTTCAACCCCATATCACTTGGGTGATTTCTGATTAACAAAGCGCAAGGAACACCGATGACTAAAGTTACGATGGCATAAACCATATAACCTTGCTGCCAGCCGGAGTTTGTGATAATTTGACCCGCAATCGGGTTAAATATGATTGCGCCAACACCGGTGAAGGCTGAAGCAATTCCAATGAAAAATCCTGCCTTGGCTTTGAACCAACGGGGAATCATTGTCGGTGCTAAAAGGTAGAGAACAAAGGCTTGGCAGAAACCCATCATAGCGCCTGCAATATAAAACATCCAAACTGCTGTTGACTGTGACATTAAAAAGAATGCTGCAGCATTAATGATGACGCACGCCAGCAAAATCTTGCGGGCGCTGTATTTGGCATACCACGAACCTGCAAAGGTAAGGGTTATGGTACAAACCAGCAAGAGTATGGACATATAAAGAGCAAAAGTTCCTTTACCAACACCTAATGCTTTACTAACAGGTCCATAAAAAACCCCTGCTGCATTAAAGGTTAACGCTGCGACCGTGCCTAATATTCCACAGCAGGCAACTGCAATCACAAAAGCATAATGAAAACCACCAGTTTTGGCAGTATCTGTACTCATTGTATTCCCTCCAAAATTGAAAATATAAACTACTAATCACTTATAAGTTCAAATAGATAATTTATAATAAGTTCTCCGGGTTTTGACCTCCTTCCTAATCACTTTTCATCTTTTCATAGATGACTAACGTTCAAAACCTCCTTCTTACAGTCTTTTTCCTTTCAAGTTTTCTTAAGAGCAACTTTTATGCCAACAAAAAAACTCAGAAAAAATCATAATTTCCATATTGGTGTGTACAGAAATGATCAGAAATTGTATGGTATTGTTTTGTTTTTTATGTACAACGAATCACAAGCTATGAACTAATATCAAAAATTGAACTTCCTTGTAATAAAGTAAGAGCCCCAATAATAGAAGGATTTCTATCAAAGGAACTCTTACTCTTTTAGTGAAACCTATTTTATAAATCAGAGAAACTACCATTTCCCTATTCATATAAGTTTACGCAGTCAGGTTTAATGGATATCTTTAACTTACGGTATTCAGATAATATCGTTTTGGAATCTCATATTATTTCAAATTGGTATATTCTTCATCCGTGACGGGTTCCAGCCATTCGGCGTCTCCCTTTTGGGCATTCGTCGTTATTCCGATATGTGTAAACCAGCTATCAGGTGCAGCACCATGCCAATGTTTTACATCCGGAAGAATCTTAACCACATCCCCTTCGTGAAGCACCTGTACCGGCTTGCCTTCTTCCTGATAATACCCTTTGCCGCCGGTAACAAGCAGTAGTTGGCCGCCTGGATGTTTATGCCAATTATTTCTTGCACCTGGTTCAAAAGTTACATTATATATCGGGCAATTAAAGGTACTGTCATTAGAAACCAGCATTTCAAGCCATGCTGTCCCTATAAAATAGTTATTTGTAATTTTTTGACCTTTCGGGAAGATTACACTATTACTTAAATTATTTGATTTATCCATTTTGTATTCTCCTTTTTAATAACTTGAAGTGCACTTGAAGTGCTAACCCTATACGTTCTTGCCCATCTCATAAGCTTGTTTCATTGCCGGAAGTCCTTTAATGTCTCCCTTATTCCAGGCACCGGTTCCATAGACAATTCCCTTTTCTTTTGCCCCGCTAAGGCAGGAAGTAAATCCTCTGAATCCTTCTATTGTCCTTTCCATTGCCTGTTTTCTGCTGTTTGCGGCAGTCACAATGAAATATATCTCCTTGCTGCTGATTTCGGTATACCGGGAATAAGTTCTGTCAATCAGCGTTTTCATCTGTGCGTCCATGGTATAAAAATAAACAGGTGTTGCCATGACAATTACGTCAGCTGCTATCATTTTCTCCAGGACCTCAGCCATGTCATCTTTCTGTACACAGCTGCCGCCATTTCTTTTACAGCCATCGCAGGCCACACAATAATTGATTTTTTTATCTCTTATAAAAATTATCTCTGTTTGATTGCCTGCTTCTTTTGCTCCAAGCATAAACTGGTCGCATAATAGGTCGGTATTCCCGCCTTTCCTCGGGTCTGGCGGACAGTACCAATACTTTTTTCCCCATAAAACTAATCCTCCGATTTTTTCAACTCGTTTTCTATTGGAATGATGGCTTGTTCATAACGTTCGATTTTACAATTCAGGCGTTCCAGCGTTTTCTGCATATCTTCCATTCTTGCAATCAACTGATCACGCTGCTCGGTCAAAAGTTTTTTTCTGGCATCTATGGTCGCATCCCCCTGTTGAAACAGTCCAACATATTCAATCAATACTTCAATCGGAAGACCTGCATTTCGCATGCATTTGATAAATTCGATCCACTTACAGTCTTCTTCCGTATAATCCCTGATTCCGCCTTTATTGCGGTTCACACTCGGAATCAATCCGATACGTTCATAATAACGGAGCGTATCCTGCGAAAGGTCGAACTTTTTACTCACTTCTGTAATTGTCATACAATTTTACCTCCTCTTATTTATACCGTAACACTTGAAGTTAACTCTAAGTCAAGAGTTTTTAAATAGCAGCACGAATCCATGCTGCTATTTAAAAATCGGTGTGTTAAGTTTGCCACATTCAGTCTGGGATAAAAATTACAGTGCTCTTTCAAGAATCTTTTGGCTTATATCCAATGTAAGATCCTGAGTTTCCGAAAGTGCTGTCAACCCATGGGCCTTCAGCTGTTCTACGATAACCGGTATTCTGTCGGCTCCAACGCCATATTGAGACAGACGAGTCTTAACGCCAAGACTTTCAAAGAATTCTCTGGTTTTCTGAATTGCCGCATCTATCTTTTCATCTTGGCTGCCACTGTCGATATGCCATACACGTTCTGCGTATTGCAGAAGTTTCGCGCGTTTTTGCTCGCGTCTTACCTCGAGTAATGCCGGCAATACAATCGCTAACGTCTGTCCGTGATCAATACCGAATAATGCGGTGAGTTCATGTCCGATCATATGAACCGCCCAATCCTGCGGAACCCCTGCACCGACGATTCCGTTTAAGGCAACAGTAGCAGACCAAACAAGATTGGCACGTGCATCATAATTTTCGGGTTCAGCAATTGTCGTTTCACTGATTTCAATCAATGTTTGTAAAATACCCTCCGCGATCCGGTCCTGCAGTTTAGCATCCACAGGGTAGGTAAGGTATTGCTCGGTTGTATGCACAAAAGTATCAATCACACCGTTAGCAACCTGAATCTTGGGAAGCGTAAAAGTAATGGTCGGATCTAATATGGAGAATTTAGGAAAAGTCAGTGGACTCATAACGGGGAATTTCCCGTGTTCATAACTGATTACCGCTCCGCTGTTCATTTCAGATCCAGTTGCGGGCAGAGTAAGCACCGTACCGATTGGAACTACTTTATTACCTACTACTTCAGAAGTAATAGGCGTAAAGCCATACTTCAACAGGTCACGCGAATCTCCTTGATAGGAAGAAGCAAGTGTTATAAATTTAGTCCCGTCAATAACAGAACCACCGCCAACAGCAAGCAAAAAATCAATATTCTCCTTGCGTACAATTTCTACAGCTTTTACCAGTGTTTCGTAACGGGGATTCGGCTCGATTCCGCCGAATTCATAAACTTTCCTGTTCCCGAGTACGGTTTTCACCTTGTCGATAAGGCCGCTCTTTACGGCGCTTCCTCCTCCATAGGTGATTAAGACAGTAGCATCGGCCGGGACAAACTTATCAATGCTATCAAGTCTGTCTTTACCGAAAAAAATACGTGTCGGATTATAAAAATCAAAGTTTAGCATAATAGAACCTCCCCGTATAATATTTTCGAATTGAATTATAAGGCCTGGAGTTAACTCCAAGTCAAGTGTTTTCAAAAACTTTTAGTGTGGGTTGATGAATGATTGTACACCCTTATTTTGTCGGTAATGATAATCCATCAAATGTTTTAGAAACATCTTTTAAATGTTCTGTTATCTTCAGGTGCTGAGGACATGCTTTTTCACATTGTTTACAGCCGGTACAATCACCGGCCTTTCCATGCGTGGATGCAAGGTTCAGATAATAAACAAACTGACTGGAAAGATTGTCGCATATGGCACGCTTGGCGCTGTTATATAAGGCAAAATAATCCGGGATGGCAATGTTCTGCGGACAGCCCGCTTCACAATATCTGCAAGTCGTACAAGGAACAGCGGTATTTTCATTGATAATATCAATAACCTGATTGATGATCCTGTATTCTTCCTCGTTAAGCGGTTTGAAGTCCGTCATATAGGAGGTATTATCAAGGACTTGCTCCGGTGTGGACATACCGCTTAAGACCATGATAACGCCTTCCTGACTGGCCGCAAACCGGAGTGCCCAAGAAGGGATTGAGGAAGCAGGATTGTATGCTTTCATCAATTCTTCCGCCTTTTCGGGAACTTCGGCAAGGTTTCCGCCCTTACAGGGTTCCATGACAATAATAGGCATGTGATGTTTCCTTGCCGCTTCATAGCATCTTCTTGACTGGATACCGGGATTCTCCCAATCAATGTAATTGATTTGCAACTGGACAAAATCCAGTTCAGGATGAGCCGTTAGAATTTCATCCAGCAATTCCGGCGTGTCATGGAAAGAGATACCCAGGTTTTTTATTTTACCTTCTTTCTTTTTATTCAAAGCAAAACCGAAAGTATCGTATTTGCATGCCTGCCGGTAAGCACTCACCCCGAGATTGTGGATCAGGTAGTAATCAAAAAATTCCACGCCGCATTTTTCCAATTGTTCATTAAAAATTCTTTCCTGGTCTTCCGCCGCTTTTAAAACTCTGGGAGGAAGTTTGGTCGCAAAGGCAAATTCATCCCGGCGATGCCGTTTCACCAAAGCCTCCCGCATCGCCACTTCACTCTTAGAACTATGATAAACATAGGCCGTGTCGAAGTAAGTAAATCCTCTTTCCAAAAACGTATCGACCATTTTGTTTAATGTCTCCGTATCAAATGATGTTTGATCATTTTTATCCAGAAGGGGTAATCTCATGCATCCAAAACCTAATTTCTTTTGCATATTTATCTTTCTCCTTTTTGATTCGTTCTATTTCTGGTAATTTACTTTTCACAGCACTAAGCGCTTCTTGTGGTTCATAGATTCCAATTAACTAATTTAATTGCCGAAAAGTTGAACTGCCTGTTCCATTTTATGAATAACATCTACTCCAAACGGACAATTTTTCAGACATGACCCGCATCCGATGCACTTACCGGCGTGATGTTCCAATAACTCATAATGATTCTTTAATGTTTCAGGAACATCTTCCTGAATTAATGCCAAATCTAAATATTTATTGACTGAGGCAATATCTATCTGTTGCGAACAAGGGGCGCAATGCCCGCAATACATACAATGTCCTCTAAATGAACTTTTTGGAGCATTGGCAAGAATTTCACTATAATCTTTTTCTTTATGACTCGCAGTAACATAGGCGGTTGCTGCAAAGATTTGATCTATATTCGATACGCCAACCATGACGGAAGCAACAGCCGGTCTGGTTAAACAATAATGTAAACATTGTACCGGGGTCAGTGCTTTTTCGAAAGGCGATTCTTTGTCACCGAGTAACGTTCCGGCAGCATATCCCTTCGGAATTGGAATTATATAGATCAATAAAAATTAATACCTTGATTAATTGCACAATCAATAAGGGCTTCACAATCCTCATAACTTTTATTTTCAAAGCCCACACCGCCAATTCCAATGGCACTGACTTTAATTCCTGTTCTTCCTAAGATTTGATATTCCATGCTATACACCTCTTAACCAAGGATATCACTTGGAGCTAACTCCAAGTCAAGAGTTTTTAAATGGGGACGTAGCGAAATTTTAGTTTCGATGCGTCCCCATTAATGATTCTTTATAACGTTTTCCGGTTTAAATTCGTTCGACCTTTATTCCCGTATTGTGATCATTTAAATTGACTTCCGTTAAATCGCTCGTATCTTTTTCTTCCAGAATTTCCGCCAGGGTCTCCTGCTTGATGTAGCTTTGATATTTGTTGATGGCCTTCACGACTTCCTCGTCGCCGCGATAGTAAATTCTGATACGGTCCATCACCTCAAAATCATAGTTCTTGCGCATCTGCTGGACTTTTGAGACAAGCTCTCTGGCCAGCCCTTCGTCAATGAGATCTCTGGTTAAGGTCGTATCGATAATGACAAACAGATTGTTTTCCATGGTTACCGTAAATCCTTCTTTAGCGGATATGGAAACGGTAACATACTCTTTGGTGATATTCAGCGGTTCCCCGTCCACATCTACCGAGAGGGATTGGCCGGCTTCCAGTTTTGCCGCAGAGGCCGAGGCATCCAGGTCAGCCAGGGCCTTACCCAGGGATTTGATTTTCGATCCGAATACAGGGCCTGCCGTTTTAAAATTAAGCTTCAAACTGAAGTCCATAAAATCGCTCAGATTTTTGGCAAAGACAACTTCTTTGACGTTTAATTCCTCCTGAATTAAGGGAACAAGATCGGAAATAAGAGCCTCGTACTTCCCTTCCACCAGAATCTTCTGAATGGGCTGTCTTACCTTGATTTTTACCTGTTCCCGGGCTGACCTTCCCAACGTGACCAGACCCCGGACCAAATCCATCCTGGCCTCAACGTTTTTGTCGATTAAGGTGGTGACGGCAACCGGGTAATCGGCCAGATGGACCGAGGTTTCTCCGGTCAGGTTCATAAAGATCTCTTCGGCCAGGTAAGGAGCAAAGGGCGCTGAAATCCTGGCCAACCCCAGGAGGATCTCATACGTGGTGTTATACACGGCTTTTTTGTCGTCGGACAGCCCGGAATCCCAGAACCTGCGGCGGGAGCGGCGGATATACCAGTTGGAAAGGTCTTCAACGACGAACTCCTGAATCTTCCGGACAGTCTTGGTCAGATCATAGACAGCCATGTTGGCTTCAACCTCTTCCAGTAAACCGTGGTATTTGGATAAGATCCACCTGTCAAGCTCGGGCCGGTTTTTATATTCAATAAAGAAATCCCGGGGATTTACCTGATCCGTATTGGCATAAAGCGCAAAAAAGGTGTAAACATTGCGGAGTGTTCCGAAAAATTTACTTTGAACTTCTTTGAGCCCTTCGATATCGAACCGTTTGGGCGTCCAGGCCGGAGACACATAAAGCAAATACCAGCGCAGCGTATCGGCGCCGTATTGATCAAACAGTTCAAACGGGTCAACCGTGTTGCCTTTGGACTTGGACATTTTCTGCCCCTGTTTATCCAAAACCAGATCATTGACCAGCACTCTTTTGTACGGAGCCTGCCCCATCACGAAGGTCGAGATCGCCAGCAAGGAGTAAAACCATCCTCTGGTTTGATCGATCCCTTCACAGATAAAGTCCGCCGGGAAAAGTTCCTGGAAGTTTTCTTTGTTTTCAAACGGGTAATGGTGCTGGGCATACGGCATAGCGCCGCTGTCAAACCAGCAGTCGATAACCTCGCTGACACGGGTCATCGCCTTGCCGCACTTTTCGCAGCGGATGTGAACCTCATCCACATAGGGCCTATGCAGTTCGATACTCTCATCGATCTTTTCGACGGCTTTTTCAACCAGTTCCTTCCTGGACCCAATGGATGCGGTATGGCCGCATTCACAGCGCCAGACATTGAGCGGGGTTCCCCAGTAACGGTTCCGGGATAAAGCCCAGTCATTCACATTCTCCAGCCAGTTGCCGAACCGTTTTTCCCCGACAAAATCGGGATACCATTCCACGGTCTTGTTGTTGGCGACAAGCTGATCTTTCAGTTTGGTCATCTGGATGTACCAGCTCGGTTTGGCGTAATATAGGAGCGGAGTCTGGCAGCGCCAGCAGTGCGGGTAGTTATGCTCCATTTTTTCCTTTTTAAACAGTTTGCCCTCGGCATGCAGCCATTTGATGATCTCCAGATCGGCGTCCATCACAAAATGGTCTTTCCAGGGCGTATCAATGAATTTTCCGGATTCGTCCACCGGCTGGAAAACCGGCAGATTGTAGCGCCTGCCCGTATTATAGTCATCTTCGCCGAAAGCCGGCGCGGTATGCACAATACCGGTACCGTCTTCCGTGGTCACATAATCTGCCGTGGTCACAAAGAAGGCTTTGCGTTCGGCTTTCAGGAAAGGCATCAGCTGTTCATACTCCATGTATTCCAGCTCGCTGCCTTTTAATTCCTGAAGGACTTCATACCCTTCGTCCAAAACTTTGGGGGCCAGCGTCTTGGACAAATAATAGATTTCATTGTTGCTCCGGACTTTGACATAGATCTCGGCCGGGCTTACGGTGAGCGCCGCATTGGAAGGCAAGGTCCAGGGTGTGGTCGTCCAGGCCAGGAAATACTCCTCAACGCCTTTTCTTTTAAATTTGACAATAACGGTATTGGTCTTAATTTCTTTGTACCCAAGCGCCACTTCATGCGAAGCAAGGCCGGTTCCGCATCTTGAGCAGTAGGGCACGATTTTATGCCCTTCGTACATCAGGCCTTCCTTAAAAAACCTGTCCAGTATCCACCAGACACTCTCGATATAGTCATTGTCCAAGGTGATATACGGGTGGTCTAAATCGATGGAATAGCCCATTCTTATCGTCATTTCCCGCCATTGCCGTTCATAGGTAAATACGGAGTCGCGGCATTTAGCATTGAACTCGGCAATGCCATATTTCTCGATTCCCTGCTTATCGGATAGATTGAGCTGCTTTTCCACTTCAATTTCTACCGGCAGGCCGTGCGTATCCCAGCCGGCTTTTCTTTTGACCTGAAAGCCCTTCATATTATGATAGCGGCAAACAGAGTCTTTCAACGTTCTGGCCATAACATGGTGGATACCCGGTTTCCCGTTGGCAGTGGGAGGGCCTTCGTAGAAAACAAACGGTTCCGCCCCTTCACGGTTTTCTATGGTCTTTTGCAGAATATCAATTTTGTCCCAGTACTCCGCTATCTGTTTTTCGCGTTCAGCAACCGGAACATCGGTCAAAGGTTTAAAGCTTGCCATCATGATTCTCCTTCTATTGATTATTATTGCCAGGTTAAGAAACATAATAAAATCCCCAAGTATTATACTTAGGGACGAGTTACCGTGGTACCACCCTGATTACAAACCCGTTTTTCACGGGTTTATCACTTTTTACCCTATAACGCAGGGCCTGCGGAACACCTTACCGCTACTTTCAGGTGTCCGGCTCCCGGGTGATCTTGGCTTAAAAATCCGGTCGTAATCTCTCAGCCTGCGATTACTTCTCTGTAGACTTTCTTTTAAGCTACTGTCCCGATCATGGCCGTTCATAAAACGCAGTATCATTTACAAATTAATTGGTTTTATTATATGACAAAATAAGTTAAAATGCCAAGTTTTCTAAAAAAATTCCCCGGAATTTTTTTCAACGGTGCCAGCCGGTGGCAGGAATGGGAATTTAACTTTTCATTTTACTAATAGAATCCACCTTGTCATTTATATTCTTGTAGAATTATCATATAATAATAGCAGAATAATTTGATTGGAGGATGCCAACTTGATTATAAAGTCATCCACTACCCTACGTAATGATTATAACGCCATCGCCCAACTTGCCCATGAAAAAGGAGAGCCGGTATACATTACCCGCAACGGCGAAGGCGATCTTGTCGTGATGAGCATTGAAGCCTTTGAACGCCGGGAAGCTATGCTTGACCTGCGTGAAAAACTGATGTTTGCCGAACAACAACGTCTTGCAGGCGAGCCGACAATTTCACTTAACGAAGCGCATAAGCGGCTGCAGGAGAAAATCAATGGACCGGTATAACGTTGAGTTACTACCCGCCGCCTATTCAGACTTAGACGAAATATTTGACTATATCATGGCGGAAAATCCCCAGGCCGCAGCCGGAATCCTTGAAAGTATTACGCAGTCTCTACAGCATCTTGAGCGTTATCCGCATTCCGGCGCACCACTGTTCGACCGTTCTCTGAAAAAATTCAATTTTAGAATGGTTATCGTTGACCCTTATATAGCCTTCTATCGCTTGATAAGCGACAAGGTCATTGTCTATCGCATTTTGCACGGCGCCAGAAACTACGCTCACCTTTTGAAAGACACAACACAATAATATTCTTTTCCCTCAATCGCAATGCCTTACGGTCCAGTTTATGCACGGATGTGCGGGGAAGAATATCAATAAATTCTACAATCGTAGGAACGTTATATGCAGCCAGGTATTGCCGGCAATAGTCTTTCACATCATTCCCGGATAATGCCTCACCGGCTTTCACGACAACATAAGCCTTAACGGGTTCCCCGCGTTTGACATCGGGAACCCCCACTACCCCGGCTTCCAGGATTTTGGGATGGCTGTTTAATATTTCATCGACTTCATTGCAAAATACGTTAAACCCGTTGCAAATAATCATATCTTTTTTTCGATCCAGGACAAAGATGAAACCATCCTCATCCATATAGCCGATATCGCCTGAGTACCACCAGCCGTCTCTTAAAGCCAAAGCAGTTTCTTCCGGATGCTGCCGATACTGCTTGATAACCTGCGGGCCTTTAAAGCACAATTCTCCGATTTCACCAAGAGGCAGTTCGGTATTGCCTGTTTTAATATCCACTACCTTAAAATCAATATTGGGTAAGGAATCCCGATACTGCCTACTTTTCTCTTTTTTATCGGATTACTGGAAACTGCCATGGAAGTTTCTGAAGCTCCAAAGCCTTCTATGATCGGTACCTGTATAATACTTTCAAACTCTTTCATGATAGCAACCGGTATTGGCGAGGAACCGCATCCCAGGTGTTAGGCCTGTACGGCAATAACAAATTCCGGCATGTTGGGAAGGGTTATGGCAACACGGTCACCTTTCCGGATCCCGGCATTGATTAGGGCATTGGCCAATTTACAGGCTGCAGTATTTGCTTCCTGATAGGTAATGATCTGATCCTTAAAATATATATAAGGCCGGTGGGGGTGTTTTTTCACCTGGGCTTTAAATTGTTCTTTGAGCGGTATGGTTGTATAAGCCGGTGATAAATTTACACCCGGATCATAATATTGCTGCCAAGGCTTAGTTTCCAATTTTAGACGCCTCCTTAACCAAAGACCATAAAGGTTTTTTACGTCTCAAACACGTCTATATGTTATTGCATTTTTAGTGCCAGTATTAAAACAGCCCTTTTTTCCTGATCTTAGAAACAAGTGGGACAAAAATAACTAAATGTGAGAATAATCTGTCCCATATTAAACCCCGGATAATCATTCAATTTTCAAAAAGAAATACCCCCTATTCTGGGTTTTTTCCATTCTACAATAGGGGGTCTGTAATTTCATTCATCGGGGTCTGCAGTTTCGTTTCCATTTTTCCATTGTGAAATATTTCTCAGATAAGGTCATACTCCTTAATTTTTCTGTATAAGGTGGATTTACTTAACCCTAACATTTTAGCGGCATTGCGTATATGGTTATTGGTATCATCAAGAGCCGTCTTAATGACCATTTTTTCAATATCTTTCATCGAAGATGAATTCGTGTTGACGGCTGTGCTGTCAGATATTAATTCCATCTGCATTTGTTCTTCGTAAGAACCGGTAGTTTTGCAAATAGTAAGGATTTTGTCGGGAAGGCAATCCGGACGAATAATCCCGTCACAGCACATGCATACGGCATACAGCATCGCATTTTGCAGCTGGCGTACATTCCCGGGCCAGCTATACTTCAAGAGGATATACTTGGCGGCACTGCTCAAAGTGGGTTTGAGGGAACCGTTTTCCTGGGCAAAGATATTAATAAAATGCTCAGCCAGTTGAATGATTTCCAAGCCTCTTTCCCGTAAGGGTGAAATCATGATACTAAATACCGATATGCGATAGTATAAGTCTTCCCTGAATTGATTTTTCTTAACAAGTTCCAGTAGATTTCTGTTGGTTGCCGTAATTAATCTGAAATCTACATGGTGAATTATTCCATTGACTGTTTTAAAATTTACAAGTATAATTTTACCTGCAAAGGGGAGTAGCCTTACTGGATTGCCAACAATGCGACTTTATGTCTGGCTTCCAGGGACACACCAATTGTCTGGCCAGACCTTTGTTCCTATAGGAACAAAGGTCTTAATTTTTAAGCCTTGATCCAATAGGATCAAGGCTTTTTTTTATTTGCACTGCAGGCTATTTTTGACGAATTCAAAATTATTAAAAACGGAAAGAGGGATATTAAATGACTGAATTATTGTCCGGTATTGTAAGTATTATTGTGATTAACCTGGTCTTAAGCGGAGACAATGCGGTGGTCATTGCCATGGCAGCCCAGGGATTATCTGAGACGTACCGCAAAAAAGCGATATTTTGGGGTGCAACCCTTGCGGTATTCTTAAGAATTGGTCTTACCTTTGTGGCGGCAATGCTCATGAGAATTCCTATGGTTCAGTTTTGCGGCGGAATACTTTTGGCCATCATCGCTGTAAAATTGCTTAAGCCGGAACAGGAACATGAACATGCTTCAGCCAAGAAAGGATCAGGGGACTTCAAAAAGGCTTTATTGACTATCCTTTGGGCTGATCTCATTATGAGTCTGGATAATGTCTTAGCGGTGGCAGGAGCTGCCCAGGGCAACATGCTGCTTCTCGTAATCGGGATTTCCATCAGTATTCCCATTGTTCTTGCCGGCAGTACCTTATTGACTAAACTCATGGATAAATTCAGTTGGATCGTCTATGTCGGCGCGGGAGTATTAGCCTATACGGCAGGCGAAATGATGATCAAGGATCAGTTTATGGCTAATTATGTCCACTCTTATCCGGTGCTGGAATACGGAATTCCCGCAGGGCTCATTATCCTTACCATCATGCTTGGCAGAACCTTGCGCACCCAAAAGACTTCATCTAAAAACGCTGCTGTATAACTACTAACGGGACTATCCTTCGCTTTTTATTACACTTCAGTTCAGCGCGGTTTCAACATCTTTGGCCGGCATAGGCGGAAAATAGTAGAATCCTTGTACTTCATCACAGGTATTCTGACATAAAAACTCCTGCTGCTGTTTGGTTCGACCCCCTCGGCAACCACCTTAAGGCCTAAGTTCTTAGCCAGATTAATAATAACTTTGGTTATGGACCGGTCTTTCTTATCTCCCTCAATACCTCGTACAAATTGCATATCCATTTTCAAACGATCAATTGGCAGCATCTTTATTCTTCTTTCTATATCGGTAATGATTTATTACTTGCGCAGATACGCTCTACATGTAACAAATAAACTAATTTTACTTGCAGGAATCTTTTTGGCGGAATCAATGATTTGCTTATATCTGCCTTCCTTTTTATTTTGGTCATTTCCTCCATAGTTCCACCCTCTTCCTCGTTATTTATATATTCCGGGTTCATATCTTTTGAGCTTATACCTGCTTGAATAAGACATAATCTTACAAAAGTTTCGGACTCATAAAACTATGAAAAATTAAGACAAACTCTTCATAAAATGATATGATGGCTTTAGGCGTCGGGTATACCGATTTACTCCAAGATAGAAATGAGAAGTGAACCCATGATTGTTGTCGTTGACCGGATCGAAGAAGATTATGCGGTTATTGAGTTTTCTGACCGCACAACCAAAGATTATAAATTGGCTGAACTTCCGGCCGGGACAAAACCCGGAGATTGTCTCAATTTAGAGGACGGGGTTTTTACCCTGAATTCTGAAGAAACCGCGAAACGCGAAAAAAATGCGGCGGAACTGCTTAATTCCCTGTGGGAGAAATAGAAAAAACTCGGGACTAGTTTGATCCCGAGCTTTACACATTTTTGCCAAACAAATTAAGATATGGGTGTGGTTACTTTTTTACTTCCCTGTTTTTTCTTTTTCTTGTCAATATTTTTCGGACTTTTATCTCCCATAACATAGCCTCCCAAATGCCAGATTATCCCTATTATTCCACACTTGGGATGGTTCCATACATTCGGATCAATTTATCTTTGTGTTTGAACCGCGACGATACCCGCTGCCCCGTATTTTTCCCTTAAGCGGGGTTTTTCAATCTTTCCGGTCGGGTTGCGCGGCACTTTATCAAAAATAATTTTGCGGGGGCGTTTATAACGCGGCAAGGAGGAGCAGAAGGTTTTAATATCCTCTTCACTGCACTCGCAGTCCGGTTTTAACTCAATGATCGCTGCGGCAATTTCACCTACACGGGCATCCGGCAGCCCAATCACGGCGACATCTTTAATGGCGGAATGGGCACGGAGAAAATCCTCGATTTGAACCGGATAGATATTCTCTCCGCCGCTGATAATCACATCTTTTTTGCGGTCAACCAAATAAATAAATCCTTCTTCATCCATCCGGGCCATATCCCCGGTAAATAACCAGTCCCCTTTGATTGCGTTGGCGGTGGCTTCAGGATCGTTATAATAGCACTTCATAAGACCGGGTCCCTTGACAGCCAATTCCCCGACCTCTCCCTGAGGTACGGTGCAGCCATTCTCATCGGTGATTTTGACTTCCCAATTGTAACCGGGAATTCCGATAGCGCCCACTTTATGAATATTCTCGGTTCCCAGATGAACACACCCGGGACCGATCGATTCGCTCAAACCATAATTCGTATCATAAAGGTGATTGGGGAAATATTTTTTCCAACGGTGAATTAGACTGGGCGGAACCGGCTGCGCACCGATATGCATGAGCCGCCACTGGGCCAGATCGTAATCTTCCAGTTTCACATCTTCCCGGTCAATGGCATCCAGAATATCCTGGGCCCAGGGAACCAACAGCCAGACGATCGTTATTTTTTCTTCGGAGACAGTTCTGAGAATCCACTCCGGTTTTACCCCGCGCAGCAATACGGCTTTGCTTCCCGATAACAAACTGCCGAACCAGTGCATTTTTGCACCGGTATGATAGAGCGGCGGAATGCACAGGAAATTATCTTCCCGTGTTTGGGAATGGTGATTATATTCCGTATAACAAGCCGACATCAGGCTTTGGTGGGTATGCAAAATCGCCTTCGGAAATCCTGTTGTTCCCGAAGAAAAATAGATGGCCGCATCATCCTCGTCCGAAAGCTTAACCTGCGGTGCTTCTGAAGAGCAATTAGCGGTCAGACGGTCATAGTTTTCGGCAAAAGAAGGACGGTTCTCCCCTGCAAAAAAGAGTGTTTTCACATTCGGGATCTGGTCATAAATGGTTTCCAGCCGGCCGATAAATTCCGGCCCGAAAATTAAGGCAATGGTTTCGGATAAATCCAAACAATATTTGATTTCCTCGGCTGTATAGCGAAAATTGAGCGGAACGGCAATAGCCCCTGCTTTTAATATTCCGAAATAGATGGGAAGCCACTCCAGGCAATTCATTAAAAGAATTGCCACCTTATCCCCTTTTTTAATCCCCCGCTTGATCAGCAGATTGGCCAAACGATTGGCTTTTTCGTCAAAAACCCGCCAGGTCATTTCCCTCCGGTATTCACCTGCCGGATTGTTTTCGATCAGTTCATATTCACGCCACGTAACATTATGACTTTCCTGAAGATCCAAATTAATTTCTTTTAAGCAGGTTTCCTGCCCGTACTGTTCCGCATTACGCGCTAAGATCTCCGTAATAGGCATTTTCTCTTTCCTCCCGTTCTACCCAATAACAAAAATTGTTTTTTAAATAAACCGTACTGCCTTAATGGGGTAATAATAAAGCTCTACTAAATTATAAAGTGATGCACGCAGTTAATCAACAACCTTTTTAGACAGAACCGGCATTATCAAATTAATTAGAGAAAAATTAAAAGGGAACCGTTCATTGTTCATTCACGGTTCCCCCTATTTAAGGAGTGGATACGATTTAATAATTAACGCTGACCAAAGCTTTCAAAGGTTTTCTTAACCATATAGCCTCCAACGGAACCATTCTGTCTAGCGGAGGTATCAGCTCCTAAGCTTACACCCATTGCACTTGCTGCCTGACTCTTGTCTATGGGAAGTCTATATTTAGCCATTATTCTTTCCCTCCTTTCTAATGGATTCTAAGCTTATTATTTCCTTATTCGATTTTGTTACTCAGGAAGTTGTTGGATAGAGTTTTGTTCATAATTTTAATTTAAACAAAGCCGTTACTCCCGGGGGGAAACCTTATAGTCTCCGGCCAGCTGCCGGAGTTTGGGATCCGGCGTGCTGAACACCACCTGCCTGGAAAGGGACAGTTCCTGAAGATAAGCCAGGATATCCTCCCAAAACTCCTGCGGTTCCTGCATTTCTCCGACAGATAAACGCAAAGGCGTATCCGGGCTCTCTTCCAGGGCGGTCAGAGCGAGAGCCAGGCGATAGGCAAAATAAAGCTGCTTGATGTCGATTCCGTTCTTATCCTTGTTCTCTGATCCCGGAGAAGAGAAAGTCCGGCTCATAATCCGCTGGGCCTTTTTTTCTAAGTCGTCTCCGTATCCGGTTTGCCATCTCTGCTGGGAAGCTTCCAATAAATTCTTCGTGTCATCCAGTGCCCGCCGGAGATTTTCATGGGTTTGCCACTGTTCCCTGGCAGTTTCCAGCCTTTTTTCCAGGTCAGGTCTTACCGGAGTATTCCGGCTCAGCTGAAGACTCTTTTCGGTATTTGCCAGCTGGCGGCTGATGGCTTTCAGTTCCTGGTCGCAGGTTTGGAGTTCGGCTTCCCTTTCCTCATCAGAAAGGCAGGCTTCCCGTTCCAGATCGGCCAGGGGCTCCAATTCCCCGGTCAGCTGGTCCATATCCCGCTGACCGAGCTTGGTATAAAACAAAGGCTTTAATACGGCCAATTCATTTTCCGCTTCCTCTTTGATCCTCTTCTGGCAGGAAATCTGCATAATCGCTTCCAGGGCTTCATCCACATTGGATAAGGGCGAACTCCAATTGCTTAACTGTTCCCTCATCTGATTTTTGTAGGCGGTGACTTTTTGCTCTTCCATCCTGAGCTGCTCTGTTTTGATATGCAGCAGTTCCGTCATTTCCGCCAACCGGCTTTTTCTTTGCAGGAATTCTTCCCAGCCCATGATCCAGCCGGTATAGTCTGTTTTATTTACCCTGGAATAAGCATTTTTTAACATCTGATTCCGGGAATAAATGATTCGCTGAAGATCCTTTTCCCGTCCGGCTTCTTTCCGCAGGTCGTCTATTTTGACCTGGAGGGTTTGGAGCGCTTGCTTTTGTTCCCGGTATTCTTTTTGCTTCCTGAGGAATTCTTCGTAGTCAGCCACCTGGTATTCCTGACAGTACCGGATAAGACGGGAAGTTAATCTTTCTTCCATACCGGCCAGGCCAAGCTGTTTTTCCAAAACTCTGTCGAGGAAGCCGCTGAATTTGGAGCTGCGATGTTTGGCCAAACGACTGACAATCTGAGCTATGCGGCGTTCATCTTCTTCGGTGAGATCAGCGATTCCTGAAAAGCTCTGAAGCTTCTCCTTCTCTTTGTGATAAGTCTCTTCTAACTTTTCAATCATTGCGGGCAGGGTCCCCAGTTGTTCCAGCTCCTTCTCCGCCGCATCCCGTTCTTCTATTAATTTCCGCAGGCGTTGGTCCTCATCTTCCGGCAATTCCGCATACCCGGTAAGCTGCAGGGAGCTTTGCATGTCAAATATGTCATGTTCCCGCCGCCGGATTTCCTCCGCCGTCTGATTTACCTGCTTTTGCAGAGCGGACCACACCATGCACTCTTCGCGCAAATACTCGAGCATCGCGTCGTTAACCTGGGTATTGTGGGTATAGGCCCTTAATTTTTCTTCCGCATCCTGGCAAAGTTCCACCAACAGGGACAACTCTCCCTGAATCCGCCGCAATTCCCGGTAATCCGGGTTCTGGCGCAAAAGTTCCAGCCGTGCCCCAATTTTTTTCATATGGGCTATTTTTTCAGTAAGGTGCTCTTTCTTAGCCTGAAGGTTTTTGATTTCGATTTTGATTAAACGTTCTTCTTCCTGTTTACGGTTCCACGTCTCCCACTCGACCCGCAGGGATTCATACTCGGCTTTGATGTCCTGCATGTTTTCGGCTTGTTCTTCCACTCTTTTTTTCGCTCTGGCCAACGAATCCCAGGCCTGCGTCAGTGAAATATCTTCATCGCCGGCCTGCTGCAAGTTGCGGAGCCGCCGGCAAAAATCATCCATCCGGTTTTCCGGCCAATAAAAAGTCCATTGATCTTTTTGTCTGTTGTTCGGGGAAGAGGCCTGCCGGTTTCTGCTTAAGGCAGCCAGGCCAATTTTTTTTACCAGTTCCCAGTGTTCCTGCTCCTCATCTTTTTGGGCATCCATCTGGCGTTTTTGTATTTCATGGTTAAAAACCTGCGTTAAGGACGGGATTCCATACAGTCCGCTCCCAACCAGAAATTTTCTCGCGCCGCCCTGTACCCCAAGCTGAGAGATGGCTTCTTTGGCATAAGGCAGAACTTCGATAAAGGAGAATCCGCCGTCCAGAAGTTTCTGCAAGGTTTTTGCGGATTCCTCCGGTTCCGGAAAAGATTCTTCCAATCTAAACCGGAACAGGTTTTTTTGCCGTTCTTCAACAGGTATACTGTCCAGTAGCTGCGCAGCCATAATTTCCAAATCACCTGTTTGCGGCAGCATTTTTTCTATATAGCGGCGCTGTCCCAGTTCCTGAAATGTAATGCGGGTTCTGCTTCCGTCGGTTTCCCCCAATAAGACGCCGTGCGGGCTGTTCTCGCGGAAACCCCTGGCTTCAACAGAGCCGCAGTCGGCCCAAACCGTTTCCCCGGCTTGCCGGATGCCGCTCCACTTCTCTTGATGTCCCAGAGCCAGGTAGGTCAAACCGCTTGCGGCAATCTGTTCTTCCTGAAGCGGGATAAACCCCTCGGTATTGCTTTCTGACTCTGCTTCCGCATGGAGAAGCATGAATCGGATCGGACCCGTATCTTCGGAAGCATAAAAATCTTCCAGAAAGGCGCTGTTCTGGCGGTAAGTCGTCCAACCCGTTCCATAGACCGTAACTCCCTTGGACGGGATATCGATTTGACTGATACTTCCGGTGAAAATATGGACGTTTTCCGGCCATTGGGTTAAACGATAGGCGGATGTCATGACAAGCGGGTCCCGTTCTCCCGGTGTAATAAAAATACTCGTTTTGCTCAGCCTGGCCAGGGATTTGGCGACGCGCACAACGGTTTCCTTGCGGACTGTTTCCTGTTCGAACAGGTCTCCGGTCAAAAAGAGAAAGTCCGCTTTTTCCCTTTCACAAAGAGCAAGGACCGCTTCAAATGTCCCCCACAAGTCCTGATTACGCGCGGATACCCAGGAAGAAGGACCTTCCCAGGAGCGGCTGTCGAATAAAAACCCTGCGCAATGGACAAACCGGACAGAATGAGCCATTTCCTTCACCTCGTTAACAAAAAAATAGGTATATAAAGGTAAAGTAAACTTTTATACCGCTATATGGAGCCATACCCGGTGAATCATTTTGATACTGGGTTTTTGTTTCTATCATTGTATATCGGCAATTACATCCATATTCTTGATAGCAGACACAGCATTTATGCTTGCGTAAGAATAAAAAAAGCCAGTATTACTTGCCTTTACACTGGAAAAAAAATCCTTGTCATAAACATCCCCGCTTTTCCACAAACCTCACATACACGGCCAAAAGGAAAACGGCTGCCGCCACCAGCAGCAAAATAATATCCAGGGCTTTAAAAGTCAGTTTGTAGTCCGGGGTCCAGGTTTTGCCATAACCGAAACCCCTGCTCACCATGGAGATAGACAGGGTATTGGCCATTTGAATGGAACTGGCAAATAAGGGGATCACGATCGGGACAAAGGAGCGAATGGAATGAAAAAATCCGCCTGTATGGCTGGTTGACCCCCGCGCTGTCTGTGCTTCGGTGATTTGAAGCCTTTTTTTGTTGAGCGCCGGGATGAAACGGAGGGCCGTCAGGAAAAGGAATGAGATCTCGCCAGGGAACTTCAACCATTGAAATAACTGCAATAAGTCGGTCTGGGAAGTATTCTGCTGAACGATCATGGAAGCCAGCATAAAAATCAGGATCCGGACCGCGTAAGTGATCCCGAGGGCCAAGCCGCCCCCCGTATGGTTTATATTCAAGCCGGTGCAAACGAGGATTAACAGCACCAAAGGCAAAAGGGGCAGCACAAACTTCACGACCTTATCCCAAGGCAGCCTGACGAGGAAAGCAACTGCACAGGCCATGAAGAATAACCCTGCCATATACCGGGGATCATTAAAGAAAAAAGTCATGGACATATAGCCGGCAAATAGAATCGCTTTGGTCCGGATATCGATCCGTATTCTTTGCATTACCGTTTCCTCACTTTATTACGCTGAATGGTTCAACTTAAGCTTGACAGGGATTGCTGCAGTTGACGGAGCCTGACAATTTGCGGGGGGATGATCCCGGCCGAGGACATACATGCTTCATCCGTGAAAATTTCCCAAGGTGAGCCGCTGCGCAATATGCGGCCGTCTTTTAAGACGATGACCCGCCCGGCCTGTGCCGCCAGCTCCATATCATGGGTGATCACGATCACAGTCGTCCCCTCCCGGTGAAGCTTTTTCATGATCCCCATCATTCTTTGTGCTCCGGGCCAATCCAGTCCCTTGGTAGGTTCGTCAACAACCAGAATATCCGGTTTGAGCACCAGGGCGGCAGCCACAGTCAGCAACTGTCGCACACTTTTTCCCAGGGTCAAAGGGTGGACCCCGCGGTATTCCGTTAAATCAAAATCATGCAGGACCTCTTCCACCCTCTTGTTTACAGCTTCGGGAGACATCCCCGCTTTCTTCAAACCAAAGGCCAACTCTTTTTCCACCGTCGTCTCGAAGAGCTGGTGATCGGGGTTTTGAAACACATACCCTACCGTTGCGGCCAACTGTGCTGTGCCGAATTCCCTGGTATTTTTACCGCTGACCCACACATCCCCCCGGACCGGCTTTAACAAACCGTTGAGATGTTTGGTTAACGTTGTCTTCCCTGCCCCATTGGGGCCGATCAATGCGGCAAATTCCCCTTTCCCGATTTCCAGGTGAATGTTATCCAGGCTCAATACTGAACTTGTGTACCGGTGCGTCAAACCCCGGATCACGACGGTTCCCGCGGGATTATTTTCACCCTCCTGCCCGGCTGCCTGACGATCTTTTCCTTCCTCTGAAGATTGCCGGTTCTCCGCAGCCGAAAATTCTCCGGCTGTGGCAGAAAATTCCCGGACGGGGAGCTTCGGGAGCAAGCCCGCAGCCTCTTCAATGCTCAAAGGGATCTCCCCGGCTGTCAGCCATCCTTTTTCCACAAAAGGCCAAAAATACCGGCTTACCGTTAAGGGCTTTATACCGAGAAGATAGAGCAAGGGCAGGTTTTGAAAAAGCAGCCTGGGCTCCCCCTGCCAGGCAACCTTCCCTTCTTTTAAGACGATCACCTCATCCGCTCTGTGCCAGACATCTTCAATGGCATGCTCGATCACGATTATGGTACGCGATCCTTCCCTGCGCAGCTGATCCAGGACGGCATATAACCGGGCCCGCCCTTCCGGGTCAAGCTCTGAAGCAGGTTCATCCAGAACCAGCACATCCTGGCGCATAGCCAGAACCCCGGCTAAGACCAGCCGTTGTTTTTCTCCTCCGGACAGCTCATCGGTAGGGCGCGATTCATAGCCTGAGAGCCCTGTCTTAGCGAGTTCAGTCTGAACCCTTTCCTCAATCTCCCCGGGGGAAAGTCCCAGGTTCCTTGGGCCAAAGGCGGTATCTTCCGCTACCGTCAGCCCGATGATCTGGCTTTCCGGGTCTTGCAGGACCAGCCCCACGGTGCCGGCCAGAGACTGGGTCCGGGTCTTCCTCGCGTCTTTCCCTCCGACCCGCACTTCCCCAAGCAGTCTTCCTTCGAGCAGCTGCGGGATAATCCCGTTCAGGCAAAGGGCCAGGGAGGTTTTTCCCGCTCCATTCACCCCCATAATGACGATGAAGCGGTTACGCGGAATATTCAGGCTGATACCGCTTAAGCAGGGGGCGGCGCTGTCCGGATAATAATACGTAAGGTCCTTTATTTGAACTGCCATATCGGTCATGGTTTCTTACTTGAGCAAGGAGCTTTGTTTTAAAGCCTTATAGGCGATCCCGGATAAAACGACATTAATGGCTGAACCGGCAACGAGGAAAGGCATTACTCCGATGACTGCGCCCATTCCTCCCATGGGAAGCATAATAAACGACGAGACCACGCCGTTTAAAATCGTCGCGACAACCATGGCCGGAATGAGTCCCAATTTTTTATTTATCAAACGATAGCTGATTGCCCAGAGAGCCATCAGTACGGCAATCACCAGATGAAGCGGAATGGTTAAAGGAAAACCAACCACTGCCGAGGTCAGGATATGTCCTAAAGCGATAATGACGGCGCCCTCGAAACCGCCGAAAGCCAGGGCCGCAAAATAACCGGGTGCGGAATCCAACCCGATGGTGCAGACGGGGCTTGGAATCTTAATGAACGAACCTACCGCGCTCAAGGCGATAAAAATAGCCATAATCGCCAGTCTCCTGGCATTCCAGAAAGGTTTTTTGAGATCTTCTTTCATATTGCTTTGAATGCTTACTTGTGTCATCATTATCATCCATCTCCAATCATTTTTTTCATTTTCTTTTGAGATTTTCTTCTTCACTTTTTTGAGATTCTTCTTGAGATTTTTTTTTAAGAACCTTCTATAGGGAAAAAATTTGTCCGATGAGGTATAACGGAGGCATGTCCGGCCCTAGCTCCTGAATTTTGTCCTTGGCGGAAAACAGTAAAACCGTTGAAGGTCCTGCCGACTTTGTGATAGGTACGGGACAGCCAGGAGCAAATTCTACCCGTCCCCGGACTGTTTGTTGAAGCAGTTCGCATTCATAACGGATTCCTCGGGACCCGACAGGGATCAAATCATGGATGGGTTTTTTCTTCAATAACACCGCCAAATGTTTCACCTGGATAATTTCCCGATCCTCCGGGTCATCTACTTCCGGACCTACCTTTGGTTTCCCCAGCCCGTAGATAAAATCTCCCGGTTCCGTTTTCCCCAAGCGCAGATCATCAAAATCACAGCTGCCGAACACACTGATGCCAAGCCCTGTTTGTTTTGTAGGAATGTTTTTTTCAGTGCTTGTTACCATCTTCAATCTCTTCAGTCCTGCCGACAGGAGTTCGGCCCGGACACCGCTGAGAATCTGAATCCCGGTCGGATCCGGTTCGTTGGAGATGGCAACGGTAATCATCTGCGGAATTGCGCCGCTCGCGATCACTTCCAATAAAGCCACACGCGCGGTAAAACGTCCGGTCACATCAGCAGGGACGGAAACGGCATCCAGTTCTTTTGAGCCGATTGCCCCGCAGGAATCACAGGCAGCGACGAGACATAACCCTTCTTTGAGAAATACCACTTCGACATCCCGGTTTTTGTACCCCATTCTAACCCTCCTTTCAAAAAAATAAAGTTCACAACCATTTATCCCCAAGCTTTCGCTCCAGCGGATAAACTGGCCATGAACTTTGCCTTTGTATCATGTCTCTTCCGTCTGCAGGCAGGTCTCCTGACTTGGTCTCATCACCCTGCGGCACCTTCCCGGCGCCTATACGCCAGTGGTCTTTTTGCCGAGGGCTCCTCCTTACAGTGGCGGGTCCGTCCGGGATTTACACCCGGTTCCCTATTATCCGTTGCTTAGCAACGGCACCTGAAGACATTTACTTGTAATTATATTAACGTGAGAAAAATAATTTGGCAAGAGAAAAATATATGAGCGATTTCATGATCAATTAATATTTGACTCTTTATTTATACTGCTTATTTTTCTTCTTTTTGTTTGGCCATGGCTTCTTTCAGCAGATCTCCCATGTTGCTGCCGATATTCTGGTGATCACTGTAACGGGCAATCAGTTTTTGATTCATCTGGCTGGCCTTTTTTGAGCTGCCGAAATTGAAATCCCGTTCCTTCTCCGGCTGCCGGTGCCCGCAGGACCTGTCCTGGCAAACCAGCATTTTACCGCGTTTGCCGTTGACCAGAAGCATATATTTGCCGCAGACAGGGCACTTTGTCCTGGAAATATTGTCTGCCCGGTAAACCGAATTGTCCTGGGCAATGCTTTTTACCAGATGAACGGTCTGCTCACGGATACCCTGGATAAAAGCGGTCTTGCTCCCTTTTCCCCTGGCAATGTCCGTCAGAGCCTGTTCCCATTGGGCCGTAAGCTCCGGGCTTCTGAGTTCGGGGGCAACCAGATTGATTAATTGCCGGCCTTTGGATGTCGGGACCAATTCCTTTCCGGAGCGTTCAATATAGCTGGTATGCAAGAGCTTTTCAATAATTTCAGCGCGGGTTGCCGGAGTTCCCAGGCCGCTGCCTTTCATGGTCTCCCGCAGTTCCTCGTCTTCAATGAACTTGCCCGGATTTTCCATGGCCGTCAGCAAAGTCGCTTCCGTATACCGGGCAGGGGGTTTGGTCTTCCCTTTTTGGGGTTTCAGGTTTTTCACGGTTCGCGCTTCGCCCTGGTTCAGATTGGCCAGGGTTTGTTCCGGCAAAGCATCTTCCTGGTTTTCTTCCTGATCGGACTGATGAGAAGTCACCGCCCGCCATCCCGGGTCCTTCAATACTTTCCCCCGGGCATAGAACTTTTCACCCTGAATACCGGCGATTACCGTGAGCTGGTCATAGCGGTAAGGCGGGGACAATACGGCCAGAAAACGCCGGGCGATCAAATCGTATAAGGATTTCTCATCTGAAGTAAGTTCGGCAAGCTTAAGCGGTTGTTCCGTCGGGATAATCGCATGATGATCGGAAACTTTGCTGTCGTCCACCAGGCGTTTGGTAGGCTTTAAAGGCGATGCTAAAAGCTTCCTGGCGGCCTCGGCATACGGACCTGCGGCAAGGCCTTTGGCAAAACCTTCCAGGATCGCGGCAACGGTCTGGGAGGAAATCCAGAGGCGTTTAAAGGGTTTATGCCAGTCACCGAGCTTCATAATCCAGCGGGCTACCAGTTCACCCTCCCGGCCGGCATCCGTGGCAATCACCAATTCCCCGATGTCGGCGCGTTTCATCAGCCTTGTCACGACCTGGTACTGCTGGGAGGTTTGGCGAATCACCTTGAGCTTTAGCTGGTCAGGCAGCATGGGGAGGTCTTCCATCCGCCATTCCTTGTATTTCCGGTCGTAATCTTCCGGTTCGGCCAAAGTGACCAGATGGCCCAAGGCCCAGGTCACGACGTACTTCGGCCCCTCCATAAATCCTTTATTCTTGATATTACATTGAAGAACCCGGGCAATTTCCCGGGCGACACTGGGCTTTTCGGCCAATACCAATGATTTCATACGAATCTCCTTAAGCTTTGTTGAATAAGAGTATAACGAAAAAATTATTTATCAAATAAGCCGCCTTTTTTCTGGCTCTTGCGTCCCCCTCGGGTATTGCCCAAACTGCCGGGCTGGCGCTGCATACCGCTTTGACTGGCGCTTTTGCGTTTTTTCTCTTCGATAATTTTCAGCATGGCTTCACGGGTTTTGTCGTCCATCGTATCCTCCTGGTAAGTGTAGTGAGTTTTTATTCCTTCCATAATTAGTATAGCATAAAATAGCCAAAGCTATTTGTCATTAAAGTCCTTTCGGCCGAGGTCTTAATAATCCGGGTTCGTAACCCTCTTGATAAATTCGTCCATGCCCATATCGGCATAGCAATTCACCCTGGGCAACAGGAAAAGGTTTTGCCGGGAATTGATCCAGCCTTTTTTGGTGGTAAACGCCATCCGGTATCCTTCTTTTTGCAGCTCCTTGATCATCCCGTCATTATACTTCCCAAACGGGTAAGCATAATAGACGATATCCTGTCCTAAGATATTTTTCAATTTTTCCGTGGAAACCTTCAGTTCCGCGGTGAACACTTCGGGTTTCACCTTGTTGAATTCAGGGTGAGTTGCGGAATGGCCGCCAATTGTCCAACCGGCGGATTGTAAAGCCAGTAATTGCTCTGCGCTTAAATAACCTTTCCCGTTAATAAAATCGGATACCATGAACACTGTTGCCACAAAGCGGTATTTTTGCAGGATGGGAAAAGCTTTGGTGTAATTGTCTTCATAGCCGTCATCAAAGGTGATCACGAATGGCTTGGGCGGAACCTGACCGGCTCCCTTTATATGCTGTTCAAGCTGGGCGATGGTAATCACATTGTAACCATGCTCAGCCAAATAACGCATTTGCTCTTCAAACTGTTCGGGCGGCACCCGGAGAGCATTGCCTTTTTGGGTTAAAACGGAATGATAATAAAGAACCGGGATGGAAGAGGTTTTTTCAGACGAAGAAGCGGTATTTGCTCCGCTGGTGGATGAGGCCGGCTTGAGAAGCGCTTGAAATTTAGCGCTCTTGCGTACAGGATCAAAATCATGTTCGGCTTTAGCGGTTTCCCTGGCATCCGGCTCAATGTCTATAGCCTGCTTTAAATAGGTTACGGTTTGGTCAACGTTCCCCTGCCGGCCGTAAATGCTGGCGATTCCATAGTAGGCCCAGGCATCCCGGGAATCATATCTAAGCGCGGTTTGGTAAGCGGAGATGGCGGTGTTCCAATTTCCGGCCAGTTCATTCGCCAAGCCGAGATTAAAATGGCCGTATTCAAAGTCCGGTTTAAGGGTTAAGGCTTGTTTAATCAGATCAATTCCTTCGGTATGGCGGCCTTGAAAAGCATAGGTTGCCCCCTTGGCGTTTAAAGCCTGGTAGCAATTGGGGTCCAAAGACAAAGCTTTATTAAATAAAGTCAGCGCCTGATTCAAATCCTTTTGGTAATAGAGTTTAAGCCCCTGTTCATAATAGGATAGCGCTTCTGAATTTGTCTGAGCCTGGGAGGAACTATTCTGCGGATCAGGCTGTTGATTGTTCTGGACTTGGCTTGCCGTTGTCTGTCCGGTGGTATCCCCTGCGGGATTCCCCGGCAGTACGGTTTGGACACTGAATAAAATCGTACCCAGGAGGATAACCAGGAAGGAAAGTAAGACATGCTTTCTTGTTTTTACCTTCATACCAATTCTCCATAATAGAAATAAGCACTTTATTTTACCATATTGCGTGCAATGTGTGACAGGCGCCCTTAAAGGATGGTCTCCATTTCGATTCCTGCCATTTTCATTAAAAATGCGGCATTGCGCGTGGTGGAAACACCGGGCCGCAGTTGATAGTCAAAGCAGATCCGGTTATTTTGATAGTATTCCTGAAAATGATAGTTGCGGATCTGCTCATTTTCCTTAGCCAAATCCCCGAGTTCCAGGTCATGCGTGGAGATAAGCCCTAACAGTTTTTCCCCGCTTAACTTCTTAATTAAAGCCTTCGCCCCGGTATGCCTGTCTATGGAATTCGTTCCCTTAAAAATCTCATCCAGCAAAAAGAAAATTCTGGCGCCAGTCCAGCCTGCCGGCAAGATCCGCCACAGCTTCCTGCCTGGCGTTTATATTATTACTGCTTTTAGGAGGGGAAGTAAGCAGATCTCTTAATCTGTGTCTCCCCAGGTAAGTGCCGGCCGTATTGATGAACTGGAAAAGCGAGCCTTGGCCGAAGATGTCCAGATCCTGCGAGTACGGATGACTTTCGTCGATGAATTCTTCCCCGTCATCCTTGAACGTATTCCACTCCCCCCTGATGCGCTTGATGGAATCTTCATTGATGTTTAAGAGGATGGTTGAAAATTTTCTTTCCTTATAATAGCGCTCGTGCAGGACAATCAGGAGAAGGAACAATGTCAGAAATATAACCGCATCGACAGCGAGCAAGCTGAATTTTTTTTCAACGGTGAAATAGATCCCCAAAACCGAGCCGGCAAAAAATACGATCAACCGGAGGTAGCTGATTAAATTGATGGTCCGGGTTTGTTCAGCAATCCGTGATTGGTACTTCTTTTTCAGTTCGTTGTACTTTTCTTCCGCCTTCATGACTTGGATTTACTTCCTTTGTGATATTTATAAATAAGATACTGCAGTTTTTTTATATTGCAGTATCTTCATTGTACGATGAAATTCCAGTTTTGACCAGTTCATAAGCTTGTTTATCTTCCGGACATAACGTGCTGCAGCTTTGAGGCAGACCAATGCCACCGCAACATTGAGTACGGAGACAATGGTATTGAAAGGAGCTGGCTCGTCAGGGGCGGTTTTCTACAAATTGAATTTTTACACCGTTCGGATCCAACACGTAGAAAAACCGGGTATACGGGTTTGGCTGGAAGGGCCCGCTGTGAATGGCAATGCCTTTTTCCTGAACGAGAGCCATCATTTCATCGAGCGAATCCACTTCAAAGCCGAGTGAAATATCCTCTCCGAAAGTCACCTCACTTTTCGTCCGGCTACGAATCAGCTCAACCTTGGTTTCCCCGTCGCCCAAAAATACGATTTCCGTTTCCGGCCCCGCCTGAAATCTTCTGCTTACAGGAAGTCCGATGATCCCGGTATAGAATTCTAAAGATTCGTCCAGGTTTTTGACCATAATTGTACTCCAGCAAAACTTCATGTTGTTGTCCCTCCATACATTTATGTTTCATGCTTTCCCGTTATTCAGGAGTATAAGCCAATTTCCCTATTCCGTCCAGGCCGCCGTCTCTCTCCCCTTCCCCATATCATCCCGTAATCGCAAAACATAAATGAAAAGCCGGGCACAGCTTTTGCCGTCTATCATGGAATAGGTCTATGGTCTAAATGATCCATTATCGTGAATACTTTTTAGAAATCCCCGGTTGTAACCCCCGCTGCTTCAAACGTTGCCATTTCATCCGCAACTTTCAGGGCGGCTTCCACCATCGGGAACATGAGCGCAGCGCCTGTGCCCTCCCCCAGCCTCATATGAAAATCAAGTCTTGGTTTTAAGCCCAGTTGCTGCAGGGCTGCCCGGTGGCCTTGTTCTTCCGAACTATGGGAGGAAATCATATAGAAAGTTGAAAGCGGGGCCAGTTTGGCGGCCACAAGCGCTGCCGCAGTGGAAATGATGCCATCCAGAATGATCGGCACGTGCTGGTAAGCAGCTTCGAGAATGGCCCCGGTCAGGGCTGCGATTTCCAGGCCGCCTACTTTGGCCAGGGCATCGAGCGGGAGATCCGGGTCGGGTTTGTTCACCTCAATGGCCCGTTTAATCACCTCCTGTTTATGTTTGAGCGCTTCGTCCCGGACCCCGGTGCCGCTCCCGGTGACTTCCTCCACCATATAGCCGGTAAAGACGGAAACCAGGGCAGCGCTTGGAGTTGTATTGCCGATGCCGACTTCTCCCGTTGCCAGGAGATTGATCCCGGAAGCGATTGCTTTGGCAGCGACCTTGGCGCCGGTGAGAATTGCCTGCAGGGCCTCCTGTCTTGTCATCGCCGGTCCGTGCATGATATTGCCTGCCCCGTTTTTAACTCGGCCGGCCATCAGTTCGGGCGGGTCTAACGGAGGGACGATGCCGACATCGGTACAGATCACTTCGGCTCCGGCATGCCGGGCCAGGACGTTAATCCCTGCCCCGCCGCTTAAGTAACTATAGAACATCTGGGCCGTAATTTCCTGGGGAGCGGCACTGACTCCTTCCGCAACAACGCCGTGATCGCCGGCCATTAAAAGGACGGCTTTGCCTTTGATTTCGGGACGGGAAGTGCGGTAAATACCGGCAATCTGCGCTGCAATATCCTCCAATACGCCCAAACTTCCGGTGGGCTTGATCTTTACGTCCAAACGCTTTTGCATGGCCGCAGCGGACTCCTGGTCCAACTTGTCTATACTCTCCGTAATCTCCAGCAAGGCGGCCTCAAGTTCTTCCGTATTAGCCTTTTTCAGACTCTCCAGGGTATCCAATTTGCTGTGCTTTCTTAAGGTGGTCATCTCATTTAATCTCCTTTGCTTTAAAATGATGAAAATAATATACCGGGGTAAGATTGATGGGAAAAAATAAAAATCCCGCCACAAAACTATTGTGGTCGGGATTTTACCATCATCGCCGCTGCTTTCCTTTTCATAAACAAGGAAAGGCTTTTCTCTATCTCAGGCAGGTCTCCTGACTCAGACTCAAGCGACCGGAACGCTCCTTCCCGGCATCAGCCAGTGGATCAGCGGGGTCTCGTCTTTACAGTGGCGGGTCCGTACCGGACTTGAACCGGTTTCCCTATTCTCCCCTTCCGGGGCACCTAAGACAGGTGATCAATATTGATTTGGTCTCAGTTTACCAGAAGCCCGCAAAAAGTCAAGATAAATGTCCTGCCTTCTTCTTAAGAAATTCAATATATTCGCTGCCCCATACCTCGAGCGCATCCAAAACAGGTTTGAAATGCTCGCCCAACCGGCTCAGTGCGTATTCCACCCTTGGCGGTATCTGAGTGTATACGGTTCTAACAATCAGGCCGTTCTCTTCCATCATCCGCAGCTGCTTTGTCAGGGTAGCATGGGTCAAATTGTCAAGCGCTCGCTGCAATTCGTTAAAACGCATGGGTTTTAAGCTCAAGTGGTGCATAATGAGCAATGTCCATTTCCCGGTAAGTAATTTTTGCGCCGTCACATACGGACAACGTCCAAATAAATCCTCCTGCATGTTTCCTCCTTAAGTATCCTGTTTGATACTTACTATACTAAAGAATCGTACTTGAATATTATAACGTACTATGATGTAATAATGTAGAAAAAATTAGGAATCTACCCCAAAGAAACGGAGGAATTATTCATGGAAAAAGTTTATGAGTTTTTGAAAAAGTGCGAAACATATTTTATCGCAACAGCGGATGGCGACCAGCCGAGGGTCCGGCCTTTCGGCACGGTGGATATTTTTGAGAACAAGCTTTATATCCAAACCGGCAAGGTCAAGAATGTGTCCAAACAGATCAAGGACAATCCCAAAATTGAAATCTGCGGTGTGGTAGACGGCAGTAAATGGATTCGCGTGGAAGCAGTCGCTGTCGAGGACGACCGGTTGGAACCGAAGCAGCATATGCTGGACGCGTATCCCATGCTAAAGGGAAGATATGCGGCCGGCGACGGCAACACCCAGGTTTTTTATCTCAAAGACGCCACAGCAACCTTCTACTCTTTCACGGATGCACCTGAAGTAATTAAATTCTGAAGCGCGCAAAAACTGAAAAGATAAACTGGTTCAGTCATAACAGCAGGCTGGCATAACGCTCGGCCTGCCGCTTTTTCTGAAATCCCTATTGTTATTGCTGAAGCTTGATCTTGAATTGCAAGTCCTCCATGAAGTCGATACCTGTAAGCTGACTTGTCCCTGCGTTGTACTGCTTACCGGCCTCAAGGGCGGTGAATACCATGGTAAAATCGTTGGGGTGTTCCTCATCCCTGCGGATACCATATTTGGAGTGTATATATTCCCCGGCGGCATTCTTCAGGTATAAATTGGTCCCCTGAAATAGGGCGCTACTTCGAAATTAACTACTTTTGTTATTCTTTGTTTCCAGTAGTTCCTGTCTGATAGTAAAGAAAAACAATAGAATTGAGATAAAAAAATAAACCGCTATTCTGCGGTTTGGTTTTTTATTTAAGAAGAAAAGATTCTATTCAGCAAAGAACCGGGAACAACCTCTTCTCCCCCAAGGATATACTTCATCTTCATGATATCCTTGTTTGCTTGCAATGTATAAACAACTTCCTCGTCCATCGAATTGGAGACCAGAAGCAGCGGGTTGTTGCCCTCCCCTGCCAAGGCTGAACCTGCCAAGGCATCCGGGAAGTTTGCTCCTGTGGCAATAAACGTCTGACTAAAGTCGAAGCCGAATTTCTCTAATACTGCCAGATTCGTTTGATAGCGGTTGCCTCCGGCAATCCTTTCTCGGTTCACAAAGTGTTGGGCCACATCTTCAGAAATTGCGTACTCGCCGCCAACCACATAACTTTTCGTAATCCGGTGTTGGTGTATAAAATCATTCAGTTCTGACGGCAAGCTGTCTCTCGGTGTCAATAAAATAGGAAACTGATATTGGGCTGCATAAGAAGCAATCGACAGCGCATCTGGAAAACTGCTTCCCGTAACTACAAAGACTCCGGAAACAGGGCCCAAGTAATTGGCAATTGCTACAGAAGTCGCATAACGGTCGGTACCTTGCAGCCTGGCTGTTTGAATTCCCTTAGCCTGAAGTTTCTCTTCAATGGCGGAAGATACGGCTCCGTAGCCGCCGATGATAAATACGTTTCTCACTTGAAGACGTTCAAGCTCGGTTTCGGTCTGGGCAGGCAGGGAATCCGGGCTTGTCAGTAAAATCGGAGCAGAATATTTTTTTGCTAAGGGAGCAGCGCTTAAAGCATCGGGAAAATCCTTCCCGGTGGCAAGTACTGCAAAATTCGATTGCTGCCATCCTTGCCGGCTGATTTTAACGGCTGTCTCGTAGCGGTCCTGTCCGCCTAATCGTTCAAACTCCTGGCCGGTACTAAAACTTAAGGAATAAGGATTAGCCCCGAATCCTTGCCCGGCTACATTCACACCCGCCGTTCCCGAGATGGTAACGGTGTAACTGGAGTTATATTTCAGGTCCTGCACAAGCTTGATACCATTTCTGTACCGACAGTGTATAGCTTGTCTGTCTCAGGCTGAAGCATAGCCAGCGACCATGCCCTGATATGTGCATTGGAATTATTTGTTGAACCAACCAGCGCTTTACTGGCCCGGGAGTAAACAAGCATATACCCCCACTGATTAGATCCGGGTGTGATGTAGATAAAACCTTGACGGTCAACAGCAATACTGTAGGGATCGGTGGCAACCGTAAATTGATCTGTGACTGTCCAGGTTTTCGGATTGATAATCGCAATCTCACCGCTTAATGTCGCTGGATTGTAATACTGGTGTGGGGTCTTTAACAGGGTCACAAAAAGTTCGCCATTGGCATACGTTAAATGTTCTGGTCTGAGGTTAAACGCAAGCATTGATTGGGTACCGGTCTCATAGTTTACTGCAACAACACGATTATGCGAACCATCCGTCAAATAAATAACCGGCAAAGTTGGATCCATTAGAGCGTCAGACGGCGCGAAATCGAGTGAAAGAATGATTTTCGAGGTGTCGGAACCTGTATCCGCGGCTTTAACCGGTGTATTTGTAAATATCAGCAATAAGATGAGCAAAACATGAAAAAATAATTTCAAAAAAAGACCTCCCTGAAAATTAAAAATAAAATTATTAATCCAAATAAATGATAATTCTATTGTAAAAGTTTAAATTAGACATTCAACGAACAACTTTTACCATGATAATCAGCACCACCCGCTAAGCGGGTGGTGCTGATTTTGTACCTTAGTCTACAGCCTTTAGCTTAAAGGTTTCCTGGTTGTTATTCCATTTTACCGTATAGGTATAAACACTGTCTTCTTGCGGGAAAAACCCGCCACTCCCGCCAACGGCTCCTCCCATACTAAGAACTGTCCCGCCGTAGTTATAGACGCTCTCTCTTTCCGCAAACTGCCTGGTATCAAATCCGTCTGAAGATGTACCACCGGCTTTACCCGAGAGAGTCTGAAGTTCATAGCTGAAATCGCCATGAATCGTGCCCGGGTCCCCTTTAAACGCCAGAGTCAGTTGTTTGCGGCTCCAGCCGTCATAACGGTTAACGCCTTTATCATCCGTCCAAAAATGATTGTAGTAATAGAAAATGACTTTCCCTTTCCAGTACTCGCCTTCTCCTTGATAAACAACCTGTTTTCCCTCATTTAAGTTGTAAAAGACTGCCTTTCCCATGTTCAGAATGTGAGGTGTTATTTTCTGAGAATATTCGTTGCTCGGAAATTGGGGTAAACCAATAACGAGGATGGTATTCTTCGCTGCAAAAGCTATCTGGAATTGCCATTTGGGGGTAAACATATTGGAGAGAGAGTCGCTGTTGTTCTTTCTGCCGGCTTCCTCCCATTGCGAATACGCAGAATTCCGTTCCCCGATCGATGCGAAATGATAGAAAAAAAGCGTTCCGTCAAACTCTTTCACCTGATAGATGCTTGGTAAAGCCTGCCCCATTTTATAACCGGCAGGGTTTTCATGTCTGTCGGCGACTAAGGTAAACCCGGCGTCTTTAAGCGTTCTGGCAACGTCCTGGATCGTTAGCATTTCTTTTTTATCTGCGTTATCAGCCGTATAGTTTAAGAACCCAATCGTCGCACCGGTCAGCAGGATGATGATCAATCCGATAAGACCAGCTTTTTGAAGGAATTTATCCATTATCGATCCTCCATTTCCATCAAAAAATATAGACAAGTGCTGAGAACGGCAATAGTATATTAGTTTATGATTCTCCTTATCACTTCCATTTCCTGCCAGAGTTTATTATTGTTAATATATTTTGCAGTCAATTTTTACCCTTGTTGCCAACAATACAGCAATGATATTCAACACTTATTGCTTTAGAATAATTCTTGGTATAAATCTTTGCATTTTTATATGTATTTTTATTTTTATGGAGGGGTAAAATTGAAAAATATAAAAGCAATGGCATGTTTTTTTCTGTCCTTTTTACTTATTTTTACGAATGTTACACCAGTGCTGGCGCTCAATGCGGTTCCGGAAATGGTCAGTCCCGGTGTGATGCATACTCTTAATGTTAAAAACGGTGAACTCTATGCCTGGGGAGACAATACTTTCGGGGAACTTGGGGATGGTACGCAAATTACTCGTCTTATGCCGGTGAAAGTTCCATTTAATAAAGGATCTATTGCTTCGGTTGCTGCCGGGTATGGCTTTAGTCTGATTTTAACTACCGACGGCAAACTATGGACTTTGGGGCTCACTCAATCTAAAAGCAATCCGTACAATCTGGAACCGGTCATGGTCCTGGATTCTGTAAAAGCGATATCGGCAAGAACAGATTTTGCACTTGCCCTGAAAAATGATGGAACAGTCTGGACATGGGGAAAAAATTCGCAAGGCCAGCTGGGGATAAACTCAACAGAAGATCAATTATCCTATGTACAGGTCGATAATCTTTCCGGAATTACTCAGATTTCTGCCGGTTATGATCATAGTTTGGCTCTGGATCAGAACGGCAAGGTTTGGGCTTGGGGCGCAAATGCGTCCGGTCAGTTGGGTATGGGTGACGTCTTACAAAGAAAAACTCCTGTCCAGATAACATCATTGCCTGGTATTCAGCAAGTATCGGCAGGATATGGATACAGCCTGGCGCTGGATACCGGCGGAGATGCCTATGCTTGGGGAAAAAATGATTTTGGTCAGCTTGGAATTGGCGATAACACCCATCAGGCAAAATATAGTCCTGTGCATATTGTGATGGATTGGAACAATAAATTAACCAAAGTTATCGCCGGGTCGACAAATTCGTTTGCTTTATATGGTTCTGATTTCTATGCCTGGGGAAATAATAAAACAAGAATTATTGAAAATGGCGAACATTCGGTTGATTTTTTTGATCGGCCCAACAGACTGTTTTTGGGGCCACTCACTGACGCAGCAACCGGTTTTAATAATGTATTCCTTATTTATCCATCCGGCATTCAGGCAGCCGGTTTCAACGCTAACGGTCAATTGGGTGACGGAACAATGGTTGACAGCAATATGTTTGGGGATGTCCTGCTGGATCAAAATACCGCTGCGGCACACCGTCTGGGCGGAAGTAACCGGTTTGAAACTGCCGTGAAGATTTCGAACAGCGGGTGGCCTCATGCTTACACGACATCCGTCGTTTTGGCCAGAGCCGATGCGTTTCCGGATGCTCTTTCCGGGACTCCTTTGGCTTTCGGCCTTGCTGCCCCCATCCTTTTGACAGATAAGAATACCCTCTCCCCGGAAACCGCTGCGGAAATAAAACGCCTTAGTCCCAAAACAGTGTACCTGCTCGGCGGCGAAGGGGCTATCTCCAATAACATCAGCAGCAAATTGAAGACAGAAGGTTACACGGTCATCCGCCTTGGGGGTACGGACCGTTTTGATACTTCATATAAAATTGCTCAATATCTTTATGACAATAAATTAGTTACCGGCGAAAAAGCAGTTGTCTGCAACGGCCTGAATTATCCGGATGCACTTTCAGTCTCATCAGCTGCCGGATATCAGAAAATGCCGATCCTTTTGACTATGCCGGATGAACTATCACCGGCCGCACAGGTGGCATTGACCGAACTTGACGTCAAGAAGGCTTTTGTCATTGGCGGAATCGGTGTCGTATCGGAAAATATATTGCAGCAACTCCCTGATGCCATACGGTACGGCGGGACCGACCGTTATGATACTTCCCTGAAAGTCGCTAAAAATATGGGGATGGATACGGGAACCGTGTTCTTTGCCAGCGGCAAGAACTTCCCGGATGCCTTGGCCGGATCGGTGCTGGCAGCTTTTACAAACAGCCCGATTATATTAGTCGGGAACAACCCTCCGAATCTGGAAAAGTATCATACCTTACTAAATCACTTAACCAGAAATGTTTATGTCCTTGGCGGGGACGGCGTGATTAATGACGACCTGTTATACAGTATGGAAAACAAATACTTTTCATATATCGATTGTTAATGCTGCCGCATAATGACCAAATACAGCTGGTGTAAGTTGTCCAAGTTCTGACGGATAAACTGACCGAATATAAAGTCCGTCCGTCAGTCCGTCAGCTTACCGGCCTGAAAATATTAAGGGAGAAGCCGGTCGC
>JAAYUV010000029.1 GCA_012517475.1 Peptococcaceae bacterium
GCGACCGGCTTCTCCCTTAATATTTTCAGGCCGGTAAGCTGACGGACTGACGGACGGACTTTATATTCGGTCAGTTTATCCGTCAGAACTTGGACAACTTACACCAGCTGTATTTGGTCATTATGCGGCAGCATTAACAATAAATCACAAACTTTAAAATTAGGACAAACAATAACCGTAACGGATAAATAGAGTCAAGGATATAATAACTGACAATGGTTCATAATAATTACTTGTGATAGCTGAACAATGAAAATTATATGTACCGGAAAAATAAAATGTAGATTCGGCGACCACTTTTAGGTTTACATAATATTTATTATAGGACGCAAAATTTCCATATCTTAGGCATTTCGTCCAAATGATTAAATAGCCGGCAAAAAAATATTTTTTTAAATACAAATAACATGTTAAAAAGAAAAACCGGATTGTTATCATCCCCCTCCTCCCTTAGCATGGGAATCCCATACTTTTAAAAAGGGATAGGGATTCAACCATTGCCCATTGGGGAGTTCTATCCCAAAATGCAAATGGTCGGAGGTGGAAATTGCGTCCCCGGTGTTTCCCATTTGGCCGATCAATTCTCCTGTCTTTATTTTTTTACCGATAATTAATTCCGGATTAATCTTATCGAGGTGTGCATAGTAATAATAATTCCCATCATCTCCTCTGACCCCGACTCTTTCTCCGCCAAGTCTGTTCCATCCAAGTTTTTCTATTGTGCCCGGACAGACATTATAAATGGGGGTTCCCTTCTTCTCAAAAAGATCGGTTCCTTGATGAAAGCGCGCTCCCCCTTCCCTGTCCGCCCCATAGGTATCTACATAATAACAGGTTTGTTTTAAAGGAAATCCGTATTTTCCCGGATCATAAATCGTGTATTGATTGAGTAAAGTCCGAATTTGCGAAGCCGTCTTCTGCGTATTCTTGTCTGCACCATTCCACTTTAGATTTTTAAATTGAGTATGATTATCCAATTGACTCAATAATTTTTTCCGGAGGTCTTCCCGGATCGCTGCTGAAGTATTCTTACAGGCAGTTATTACAGCAATATAATCTTTCCAGGAGTCCGGTTTGTTTTTTTGATAACCAATAATCTCATCGGACGAAATGGATGCCAGAAGTTGATACTCTTCAGCAATCATTTTATTTTTGACAATAAACAGCCTCCAGATCACAACGGATACGAATGAGACCAAAACTGCAATAACAATGAGTTGCAAGGGTATTTTCCAACGATATAAAATAGCTCTCATAAAGCAAAACCTCCATACAGACTATATATGGAGGTTTTACAGTTTTATGATTTAACCGGCAAATAAATAACCTGACCTGGTTGGATACAACTGCTCTGAAGATTATTATATTTCATTGTTTTATAGACTACAGCATTAATATCCCCATCATGGTTTACTTTTGCAGCCAATTCCCACAGCGTATCCCCTTTTTGCACAGTAACGCGCTCATAAGTAACCCCTGTAATTTTTATTATTTGATGAGGAGTATTCCCTAACGATAAACAGAAAAATGAAGTCAGGATAAAAACCAAAAAAATAAGGCTTACAAACATCACAACAACTTTATAATTCCGTATTGCAGTTCTATAGACCTGAATCATCCGAACTCCTCCTAAAACAAACGTACGTTCTGTCTTTAAGTGCATTATAATACGAACAGCCGTTCGTGTCAACAATTAATCGAACAGCTGTTTGCTTTTTACCAAATATATGTTACAATTTTAATAATTGGAATAAATTTTCAGGAGGGATCTCATGACTTCTGATCTGTCTTCCCGTCAATTAGAAATATTAGAGATAATAAAAAAGGAGATAGCTTTAAAGGGCTATCCCCCATCTGTCAGGGAAATTGGTGAAGCGGTCGGCTTAACTTCCAGTTCCACTGTGCATAATCACCTGAACATCCTGGAACAGAAAGGATATATCCGTCGCGATCCGACAAAACCCCGGGCCATTGAAGTTCTGGATTCGTTCAGCGATTTCGGTTTCGGCTCCAGGAAGATCGTGCATGTTCCTGTTGTGGGACAAGTCACGGCCGGAGAGCCTATCCTGGCTGTAGAAAATATTGAGGATTCCTTCCCTGTTCCCTATGATATGGTCAAATCAGATTCGGTTTTTATGCTGAAAGTTCATGGGGAAAGTATGATTGAAGCCGGAATCCTGGATGAGGACCTGATCCTGGTAAGACAGCAGCAGTCCGCAAATAACGGGGATATTGTTGTTGCCTTGCTGGAAGACGAAGCGACCGTAAAACGTTTTTATAAGGAAAAGAATTTAATCCGGCTCCAGCCGGAAAACTCCACAATGTCCCCGATTTACTCCCAAAACGTATCGATTTTGGGGAAAGTAATCGGGGTGTTCAGAACCATCGTTTAATTGCGGAGCCTAGGAAAGTTTCCTGGTCTGATCGTCCCTGAACTTTTCTAAGCCCAGTCGAATCAATTCATCTAACAGGTCTTTGTACGGTAAACCGCTGGCTTCCCAAAGTTTAGGATACATGGATATCTGAGTAAAACCGGGCATGGTATTGATTTCATTCACAAAGATATTTCCATCTTCCGTGACAAAAAAGTCCACTCTTCCCAGACCTAAAGCTCCGACTGCATGAAAGGCCTTTTCTGCATAGTCCTGGAGCTTTTTCACTGTATATTCATCTAATTCTGCCGGGATCACAAGCTTGGAACCTGCATCAATATATTTTGCTTCGTAATCATAAAACTCTTTGCTGGGAATAATTTCACCCGGAACCGAGACCCTGGCCTTATCGTTGCCGAGTACGCTTAATTCTATCTCTCTGGCCTTTACGCCCTGTTCCACTACGACTTTGCGGTCAAACCCCGCGGCATATTCAACGGCCCGAATCAAATCTTCCATATTCTCGGCTTTTGATATGCCTACACTGGATCCCAGATTCGCGGGTTTAATGAAACAGGGAAACCCGATTTCCCGGCAGACACGATCCACAAACCGGCTTTGGTTTTGGGCAAAATTATCGCGCAGTACCGTAAGATGCGAAACAATCGGGAGTCCGGCTTCTTTAAAAACCGCTTTCATCCGGTCTTTATCCATTCCCAGGGAAGAGCCGAGAACGCCGGCCCCGACATACGGGAACCCTCCCATTTCAAACAGCCCTTGAATGGTGCCGTCTTCTCCTTTGGGTCCGTGCATCACCGGGAATACAATGTCGCACCGGCCTTCATGAAAAAGTTCACTTCCATCTATCGCCACGAACCTCGGGTTCTGAGGGTTTAAGTTGAGTGTCACCTGTTGATAATGGGGAAGAATTCTCCCGGTCTCCCCTTTCCATTCCTGTGGTTTGACTCCCCAATACCATGAGCCTTCTTTTGTTATCCCGATTGTTTCAATCTCGTATTTCTCTATATTAAGTGCCTGAATCACAGAATCTGCCGAGATGACCGAAACTTCATGCTCTCCCGACTGCCCCCCGAAAATAACCAGGACTGTAATCTTTTTTTTCATATTCATTATCTCCTTTTGTGCGCACGTTGTGCGCTTCATATATATTTCGCAGAAATCATCGCTCCTGCGATGCGATGTAAGACAACCGACTAACCTCATGCGAAAGCCTCTGGGGGACAATAGCATGTCGGTAAAGTCAGGATTAGAC
>JAAYUV010000090.1 GCA_012517475.1 Peptococcaceae bacterium
CAATGTCGAAGCCGACAGGTTTCAGCTAAATCAGTTAAAACGACGATAACTCATTTGGAATATGGAGAGCCGTATGCGGTGAAAGTCGCTTGTACGGTTCGGGAAGGGGCGGGTTACTTTGCTAATCCGCCTATTTCATAGTTATTCAAAGCCGCTTCAGTAACTAAAATTATCAAAGCGGCTTTGAATGTTCTCAGTAAACTTATCCTCCGCACTATATTTATGGTTGTGGAATTCCCTGTTTATTTGAAACTGCCACGTCATATAAATCAGTACGGCAAATACGTGCTACCTTGTCTATATGCCTAATCCTCTGCGTCTTTGTTTTATAGCCTCTAAAAGCTTTTCTGCCGCAGCTTTGGGGTCTGTCTCCACAATAAAATAACCGCCTGTAATATCCTTGACCTTATCAGTAAGCACTTCTGTTACAATGGAAGAGCCCAATACCTGCGGAACAACGCCGAGATGAGTCGGAAAACCGAGGGAAACACACCAGGTGCCAATAGACATTGCTTTTTCAGACATGCACTCTGAGGCTGATATAACAACGGGAAGCGCGTCCAAATCGACTCCTATCTTGTTGGCAAGAGCAGTTGCAACAGCGACCGCCCTTGAATTGTCAACGCACGAGCCCATATGCAGAACGAGAGGAAGAGGAACTTGAAGACCAACAGCGTTTCCTATGGCTGTCAGCACTGCTTTCAGCGTATCTCCTGCATATTCATTGGTCGCTTCAGGCGTCATCAGGCCTGCCTTGGCCAGTGCGCCTGAAGCGCATCCCGTAGCCAGGAGCAATACGTTCTTCTTCGCAAGCTCCTTTGCAATGGTAACAAATGAATTGTCATGCATAACCTTGGTGTTATTGCACCCTCCCAGAAGGCAAACTCCCTGGATGTTGCCGTTAACAATATTATCCAAAAGCGGTTTCAGCGGATCTTGAGCATCCAGTTTGGATAATGCTCCAACAATGGCCTCAGTGCTGAATCCGGCAAAGGCAGCGACCTTATGCGATGAAAGGTTAACCTTTTTGGGGTCTCTATGTCTATAAGCCTCAATAGCCATTTTAATAATTTTCCTGGCGCTCTCAATGCCTGAATGTGCATGAAATTCGATATGTGTAGCGCCGGGAATCTTGGCTGTATCCATAGTTGTAATCAGTTCTGTATGATAACACTCGGTGACTTTTGCCAAAGCCGGCATTATACATTGCGTGTCTACGACCATAGCATCCAGAATGCCGGTGAAAACAGGAATTTCCTGAGAGAGGAAATTTGTTGCTATCGGGATTCCGCGGCGCATCATAACCTCATTGCCAGTACAGCAAATGCCAACGATATTGACTCCCTCTTTTGCACCGGCTTTGGCGGCTTCTTCCTTCATTTCCAAAGCAATGTCGCATACCAGTTCGCTCAACACCGGATTGTGTCCATTAACGGCAATATTTACGGCATTCTCCTTAAGTACGCCGATATTTGCCGAACTCAGAAGAGGCTGCGGCGTACCGAACAGGATATCGGAAAGTTCGGTCGCCAAAACCATACCTGTATAATCCGCCACTGAACATTTGATTCCACCCAGAAGCAGATTGACAGGATCAGCATCTACTCCGATATGCGTGCGCGCCATTATTTCTGAAACTGCAGCATCAATATTGTGAGGCATAGCACCAAGCGCTTTAAGCTTTTCTACCCGTTTTGCAGGGAGCGTCTGTTTCGCCCATGTTAACCCCACAGACGAATCTTGCCGCGAATAATCTTCGAGGGTCACAGCAGCAACCTCTTTTGCAATTTGCATGAGATCTTTTCCCTCAGTTTCAATATTCAGTTTCGCGGCCACATTCTTCAGCTTCTGTTCATCTTTGATTGAATAGGCGGGAGCCTTGCCTTCAATAAGATCAATAAGCGTATGGAGAGTGTGCTTTCCATGATCCGAATGGGAAGCCGTGCCTCCGGCAATACCCCTTATCAAGTTGCGTGCGACAATTGTGTGTGCATCCGCGCCGCACACGCCTGCCGTAGCGCCTTCACCAAAGGGATCGATACGGCAGGGTCCAAGCCAGCAAAGCCTGCAGCATACTCCTAAAAGTCCGAAACCGCATTGAGGCGATTGTGCCTCATACCTGTCCCATGCGGTCTTAATTTTTTCTTTTCTGGCAACCGGCAACAATTCATTGACTGCTTCATCAAAAGATACTTTATTATTCATAATTTTCCCCCCTCTTAAACCCTACTGATTTTTTTCCGATATGAGCCTGGGCAATTTCTTTTCCCCTTGCCATATGAAGCATCTTTCGGTAGCTTTCATAATCTACCAGGGACAATGCTCCTACAGGACATGATTTCACACACGCGCAATTTTCTTCATTTATTTCATTTGAATTGTGAGTGCACAGATCGCACTTCAGGGCTTTGGCCTTTTTGGTCCTCCTGTTTCCATGTTCGTTCATTTCCGTCCTGATTGTAATCGCTCCAAAAGGACAAACCATAGAACATGCCTTGCAGCCTATGCATACACCTTTTTCCAGCTTCACCATTCCTTCCGCCTGATAAACGGCGCCCGTAGGACATACCTTAGCGCACAGGGCATCCTCACAATGCCTGCACTGAATGGTCATAAGGATTCCTTCAGCCTGAACGACCGTGTTTCGCGGCCGAACCTGCAAACCTGCCAGCACGGCTGTGTAAATATCGGCGCCTGCATGAGATAACCCGCAAGCCATTTCACAGCTCTTGCAGCCTATACATTTGTCGGGATCGGCATAAATAAAATAGTTCTCTTTTTGTCTTTCCACAAGACTCCCCCCCTTCAAGGTTTTATTCCGCTTCAATGCTTTCAATATATAATCCCTTGCCCGAAATGATTTTGATAGCGCTTTCGGTACAGTAGGGGCATTGAAACCTGTAATTGCTGAGTAAAAATTCCATTTCGCAATTACCGCATTTTCCACGCAAAGGAATATGTTCGATCTCCAGTTCTGCGTCCTCTGCAGGAGTAGACTCTGCAAAAACTTCAAAACACGCCTTTAAAGTCTTGTCATCAACACCAACCATATCGCCGACTTTCAGGTTGATTTTGTTTATACGCCTCAAGTTTAATTCATGGATTTTTTCGTTAAGGATATTAAAAATACCACTGACCAGAGCCATCTCGTGCAAATGCCGTCACCACTTTTTCAGTTAATCCAAAGCTTCACCTTTCGGTACATGAAACGCAAGGGTCAATACTACCTATAATTACAGGTACATCGGCAAGCTTGCATCCTGCCAGCATGATCTTTAAAGCTTCCCAGTTCGGATAAGTGGGAACTCTCCATTTAAGCCGTTCGGGTATGTCGGAGCCATTGGTTCGGGCATAGTACATTAATTCTCCTCTGGGCGCCTCAGACTTTGCGATTGCCTGTCCGCCCGGGATCATCGGCATATAGTCAAGACATGTGGGACCTTCAGGCAATGCCTTTAAGCATTGCTCAACCAGGCTTATGGACTCAACGATTTCTCTGATCCTTACAACAGCCCTGGCTTTTATGTCTCCGGTATTTTCAGTAATCACGTCGAATGATAGCTGATTATATGCTGCATAAGGGCAATCGGCACGTACATCATACGCAATGCCCGACCCCCTGGCTACAGGCCCGACAACCCCGTACTCAACCGCTTTATCCTTTGTCAAAACGCCTATTCCTTCAATACGCCTTCTTACCGAACCATTATGCAGGTAAATTTTTGTTATCTCTTCCAGCGGTTTTTTCATAGCCTGCAGGCTGTTTAGTATAAATCCGGCCTGCTCGCTGGAAATGTCATATCTGACACCTCCAATGCAGTTTGCAGCTATGTTCATGCGGTTTCCATAAGTAGATTCCTTGACGTCCTGGATCTTTTCCCTCAGCTCCATAACAAGCATGAATAATGAATCAAAGCCAATAATATGCGCAAGTATCGCCGTATTGAAAAGATGGGAAGCAATCCTCTTTATCTCATCCGCTATTACCCTCAAAAATTCAGCTCTTTCAGGTATCTTTATCCGGCCTATCCGTTCCATTGCCATACAGTATGTGAAGGGATGATTGTTGGAACACAGGGAACAGACCCTCTCAACAAGTGTGATATTCTGATATATGTTTTTCTGCATCGCCAGGAACTCTATCCCACGATGAACATGTCCGGATCTGATATCTACACCCCTGACCGTTTCACCTTCCATTTCCAGTTGAAAATAAATCGGCTCTTCAAGCACAACGTGTATAGGTCCAATCGGTATCTTATAGCTGCTCATCACATCCGACCTCCATTTTTAGACCCTAAAACTTTCTCCCACAAGGCCGTACTGCTGGATCCGTTCATTGCCTCCGACAAAGGTATCATTGTGTTTTCGTCAAAGTTATTGTTCCCATCAAGCAAAAGCTTTTTGGGATTCGGATGTCCCTTTACTGAGACATTGTAAAATTCCTGCATTTCTCTTTCATGCCAGTCGGCGCTTTTCAAAATTGGAGTGATCGATTCTATTTCTCCTTTACTTTCAGGCACCAAAACCGAGACGGTGAGGTCAACCCCTTCAAAGAAAAAGTGATAGTCAATTTCAAAGCATTTGGACATGTCTTTATCTTCATTAATCATCGGCGTAATCGCCATGACACGACCTTTGAGCTCGGCAATATATCCGGCTACAATCACTAAATCCGATGCCCTATTCAGTTTGCACCAGCCGGAAGACGCTCCATCGGCATAAGTCTCCCACGTAAGTGTGTAACCGTTGCCAAGTCCAAAAAGCAATTTGTCCTCAAACCCCTTCATTACAGCACTTTTAGACATTTCTTAACGCCCCCCTTATGACAGTCTCTTTCTGACGGCATTTTTCGCACATGCTTAAAAGATCTTTTATTTCATCCGACGAGTTGCCAGCCTGTTCCAGAAGTTCCTGGGCGGCCGGTACGATCTGTTTGCCGCAGCGGGAACATGGCACGGTTTTGATAAATCCTCTTTCCGCATAGTTAAATTTATCCTCCTGTTTATGAGCCGTATGGTAATCTATTGTGTGCCGGATGGCTTTTGTCGGACAGAAAAACTGACAAAGCCCGCAGTAACAGCAGGAATTATGCCATATAACCATATTAAGTCCGCTGCAGTCTTCGGCCTCCGTAATCCTGATTGCGCCTCCCGCACAAACATGCTCGCATGTTCCGCAGGCAATACATGCTTCAGCATTAAACCTGAGCTTTCCCCTAAGTCCTGCCGGTTCAAACGTATCCCCAAAGGGGTATTTTTCGGTTGACGGGCCTTTTATCAGGTTTTGAAGAATTATTTTAAGAAAACTGCTCATACCTGCCTCCTTACAGCATTGTTTTCCAAATTTCCAGCGCTTTTGCTATTCCATCAATGATTGCCTGCGGTCTCGGCGGACAGCCCGGAACATTAACATCCACTTGGATTAATGAATCCAGTGTATTTCTTGCCGCATAACTGTCCCGGAAAACGCCGCCCGATATTGGACAAATACCTACAGCGACAACCACTTTCGGGTATGGAATCTCGTTAAAGACCCGGAGAACTTTATCCTTCACAACTTCCGTTACAGGTCCTGATATCAGTACAATATCGGCATGTTTCGGACTCCCGCAATATTTACATCCCAGACGTTCCACATCATAGCGTGGAATCAGAGCGGCCGTTGCCATTTCTACATCACAGCCGTTACAGGAACCTGCATTTATTCTATAAATCCACGGAGACTTTTGGACGATATTTTTCATTACATTGCGCATTTTTTACACCTCGCTTACGATATCGGCGGCTTAACGATTCAAACATGAACATGAAATATTGTTAAAACAAGGCTGAGTAAGGCCAAACCTGTTGGAATCCTCAAATAAAATTTATATGCCTGGTCAATACGCATTCTAGCCATGGTTGCTCGTACAAGCGTAACAGATATAAGAATCGTGAACAGGCATTTCAGGATAAACAGGAAAACACTCAAGAGCCAATGGCTTCCATATGGTACGGGATAGAAAAGCACAGTTGCCAGGGCTGAAACGGCAAACATCTTGAGCCATCCGGTCAGTTTAAACAGCCCCAGGCTTATCCCCGAATACTCAAGAATCGGTCCTTCCGCGATTTCCGTTTCAGCTTCGGGTATGTCAAAAGGAACCGCCCCCAATGTACCGGGAATGCAGCATAAAAATGCAATAAAGGCAGGAACCATTGTGATATCCGATAAAATAGAACCGGTTTCCTTCTGGAGGCTGATAATACTTTTCAGAGAGAAGTCGGCAAGCACTCCTGAAGCATTCCCAGCCTTTATTCCAATTGTTAATATTACAATGATCAGCGGTACTTCATAAGCTATTGTCATAACCATTTCCCTCGATACTCCCACAGCTCCGAAAGGAGATCCTGAGGAAGACGCGCCTACCATTAAAGCAATCGCCGGAATTGCCAGTATATATAAAATCAGCAGCAGATTATCCAATTGCCCGATTCCCTGAAAAACGCCCGGAACCGGTATACAGGTTACCAGCACAAGCATGCCGGCAAAGCCCGCTAATGGCGCGAGTCTGAAAGCTTTTTGATTCGACGTTCTTGGTATCAATGTCTCCTTGTGCATCAGTTTGATTAAATCGATAATAGGCTGGTATATCGGTGGTCCTACCCTTCTTTGCATACGTGCATATATTTTTCTGTCAATTCCGGCAAAAAACATACCAACCGCCAAGGCAAAAAGCCCTCCGGGAAAAACAACCAAGTTATAAAAATATCCCATGATACCGCTCATTGGTGTACCTCCTCGCTGCGAAGAACATTATTTATTCTTTTGCCGGTCTTTTTGGCAACTGGCACTTCATACATATTCTGGGCGGCAATACGTATTTCGGCGGAATTCAAGTCGGATACTCCGCAGGTATACACGTCGGTAAATCTTGTCTTTCTATTTGACAGGAAATACAAAACAACCCCGATTGCTAAAGCTGCAAATATTAACACAGTGTATATTCCCGCCGACCAGGCTCCCAGGGGCGTATAAATGCCAAACAGTGTGAATTTAATCTCCGGGATGCCCAAAAACACTTGAATTCTGCTGATCACCTGAAGCGTTATTCCAGGCGCCACGCCCGTTATCAGACATAATCCGCTTAGGGCGCCCATCGGCAGCAGCATTGTCCAAGGCGCTTCCTTCACGTTCTCAAGTCTTTGAGGCAAACTTCCAAAAAAAGCGGAATGTAGGAACTTAACAAAATAAGCTAACGTTATCACACTGGCAACCATCGCAATCACCGCCAGAAAAACATATCCCTTTTCCATTGCAGCCTGATAAACCAGCCATTTTGACGAGAAACCGTTGAATGGCGGTACACCGGCAAGAGATAAAGCGCCCACCGTAAAGAAGAGTAAGGTCAAAGGCATCTTTCTGCCCAGTCCTCCCGCTTCATCCAGATTTTTAACATTGGCCTGAACCATAATCGCGCCGGCTGAAAGGAAAAGAAGGTTTTTAAAGAACATGTGGTTAACAAAATGAAGCATTCCGCCGCCGGTACCCAACGCTGTTCCCAGACTCAGTCCAAGGATAATATAGGCTATCTGGCTGACGGTACTGTATATCAGCATCAATTTAATATTATTCTGGATTAGGGCCATAACTGCAGCGCCAATAATCGTAAGTCCGGCAATCCATGAAACGGCATACATGATCACAGGTGTTGTCCCTACTGTTCCAAGCTTCCCAAGCACTGCCACGCCGCCAATTACAAAAAAGATCTTCATTAACATGAACGGAGCGCTTTTCAGCAGTACCGAGGAAATATATCCGCTGACAGGCGTGGGCGCAGTTGCGGGGTGCATCTGATAATCAATGCGGAAGGGAAGCACCGCGGCCTTCATCAAAATTCCCGCTATGATCAAGACCGTTCCCCAGCCCATAACACTAATGGGTAAGTTTTTCAGAACAGACCCCAGGCTGAGCATATCAAAGGTTCCGGCAGATGCGGTTAAAAGGAGTATTCCGATAAGCATCAGGCTTGCTCCGGCATAATTAAATATGAAATACTTGAATCCTTCTCTCAGCGATTCTTTTGTTTCCTCGTGTATGATCACAAAGTATAAAGTCCAACTGCTCATGATCTCCCAGAATACAAAGAAATTGAAAAAATCCCTGCTGACAGCCGCCCCAAGCAGCCCTCCGATCATTATCACGAAAAACATGAAGTATCTGTTCTGTGCATGGCTATGATCCATATAACCAATTGAATGCAGTAAATTTAAGGAGCCTACAAATGCTATCAATACCGCAAAACTAAACGTTAATATATCAATTTCTTTCATGTAAAGAAAAATGGATGCAATTGTTAAAACCATCGTCAAAAACGCTGTCCAGCCCGCTGCTTTTTTCGAATACTTTCCCAGGAAGTAGGCCAGCAAACCGCCTCCCATAGCGATAATAACCGCTATAGGCCACGTAATGCTTAAATCGGGGATAGCTGTTATGGGTAACATACTTACATTTGCAACATAACCGGCGGCAGATTTTACAACATCCAATACCATACCGGGGAACAAGCCGCTTAAAATGTTAAATGCTGTTAATAGCCCTACCGGAACCAGCATTCCAACCGGCCCTTCTTTTACGTCAGGTCCGTCATATTTTTCAAAAAACACGGTTCTTATCAGTCTGATATAATAGATTGCTCCTATAATACTGCCGGCAAGAATTATTGCTACCAAATACCAGTGTCCCGCTTCGACGTTAGCGTACAGCATTAAAAATTTACTCATGAATCCGTTAAAAGGCGGCAAACCCATGATGGACAGAATACCAATTGAAAAACATGCTGAGGTAAACGGCATTTTTCTCCCTATACCTCTAAGGCTTGATACATCCTGGCTTTTTACCCGGTAGATCAATACGCCTGCCGCAAGAAAAAGAAGCCCCTTCATGACCGCATGGTTGACAATATGATACAATCCAGCTGCCAGGCTTAAATAGGTCCCCACTCCCAAAGTAATGATGATTTCTCCCAACTGGGCCAGGGTTGAATAGGCCAGAAGCTTTTTTACATCCTTTTGTATAAGTGCCATTACCTCTCCGTATAACAGCGTTAATACTCCTAACACGGAAATAACAAAGCCGATTCCGGAAAACTTGCCTACTGAAGAAATTTGGGATATAAGGGCTATCCCGAATAACACAAAAACAATTTTGATAAGTCCGTAAATTCCGATTTTGGTTAAGATACCCGACAGCAGCGCTGAAATCGGAGAAGGGGCCTCCGGATGAGCTTCAGGCAGCCAGCTGTGCATCGGAACAAGACCGATCTTAACCCCGGCGCCAATCAAAAACATCATCAGAATAACAACTGCAACAATAGGGCTGATATCAGCGACCGCTGATGATATCACCGCCATGTCAAATGTGCCTGTTATTTGGTAAATCATGAGTATGCCAAACAGCATCACAAATGCCCCTGAAGCGCACATCATAAAATATTTGAAACCGGCTTTTAAGGCCTTCTCTGTTTGATTGTGCACGACCAGCAAATAGGATGACCAGGTCATCAGTTCCCAGAAAACATAAAAATCACCGAGCTGCTTGCTTGTTGTAACCCCGACCATGCTTCCGAGCATTAACATCAGAAAGAAAAAATAACGGTTGCTGTTTTCCTTCCCTTTAAAATAAGCCATGGAATAAATGGCAGCTAAGAATGTGACAGAAACCACGACGATTGTAAACAACCGCGCAAGGCTATCCATCCCCTTGTCGGCCCATACCAAATAAACCAAAGCCGCAGTGATGGCCGCTACGAATACATTCCTTAATGTCTGAGAAATCCTTCCCGAAATAAATGCGACAAACGCCCCGATATATGGCGCCAAAACAAAGATGGACCATGGCGAGTCAAAAACGGGAACCTCACCCGCCCCTAACTTTAACGGCAGCGTTTTAACAATAATTTCAGACCAGTGTATCGGTATCTCCGGGAACAATGTTGAAAGAGCGGTTAAAACAGTAAGTAAGACCAAGCCAAGCTTCATAACCAGAGGTACTTTGGAAAGGCTTTGATGGTCTGTCGCGCTGCTTATTTCAGCTTGATCCGGACTCTCAAACCGGTCCGAACTCTCAAATTGATCCGGCTTCTCAAAACAGATTTTTTGAATCAAGCGAATGAAATACCAGGCTTCAATGACGCTTCCAACTATGCATACAGCCGCATATATGTAACCACCTGTTTCAATGTTGGCATAAATAATCAGAAACTTGCTGATGGAACCCTTGAATGGCGATAAACCCATTACCGAAAAAACACCAAAGGCAAAGACGGTAGAAAGAAATGGTGAAAAATCATGTGTCTTTTTTCCTTCAAGGATATTTTTAGAACCTGCTTCTAAAACTAGCGCTGCTGCTGCCAGAAATACAAGCCCCCGCATTAAAAGCTGATATTCCAGATGCAGCACGGCGCCGGTTCCGCCGGAATAAACGCCTGTCCCCAATCCCATTAAAACGTATCCGATTTCTGCAACAGCAGAAAAAACCAAAAGTCTCATGAGATCTTTTGATTGTTTAAGTGCCAGTAATTGAAAAAATAAAAGGATTGACGCTCCTAATAAAATTAATACATTCAAAACAACTTGCCCCCCTCGCTTTTTAGGACTTAATTGTTAGCAATGTATTAATTTTAGCGTAATCCTTTTTTAGAAACTGTCATTTAGCTGACAGAATTTTAAAAAAAATATAATATATTCTATTAATTACAGGAGTTATGCAGTTTCAGGATAATATTTCCAACTCCATAACCTAATATCCAAAAAATGTGGCCAAAATTTATCGAGAAGTCTTGAAAAACGTTCGGTTGCCGTGTCAAAATAGACTTGGATCAGTTGCTCAGAACAGCTAATCCGACAACCGGCGTTGAAAAAGCATCTTATCACTTCGCAAAGGGAGAGGGCTTGTTCGACGCCTTCTTTATTAAACTCCCAGGATGCGTAACAAAGAAGAGTTTTGGCTGTAAACAAGAGCTCTACATGAGCGAAGTGAGCTGCCTCAGATTGTGCATAGCAGAATGTTAAGCCAAGATCTTGTTTAGAAGTA
>JAAYUV010000091.1 GCA_012517475.1 Peptococcaceae bacterium
AATATCCAGTGGGGATTTCAGCGTAAGTTTGAAAAGGGTGATATATTCACAAAGTATAAGAATTTTATGGGATATGACTGCATAGACGGCAAAATAGTTATTGTTCCGGAGCAGGCTGAGATTGTGATTAAGATATTTGATTTGTATTTGCAGGGCCTGTCATTCGGACAAATAAAGTCTTTCTTGGAATCTCAGGGGATAAAGACTGCAACTGGCAAGGAGACTTGGGATGCAAAAACGATTCAGAGGATGTTGGCCAACGAGAAATACAAAGGCGATACAATGCTGCAAAAGACCTTTACCGAGGATTTTATGTCCGGTAAGAAAAGCAAGAATATTGGGCAGCGAAACAAGTATTATGTGAAAGACAGCCACCCGGCAATTATCTCCGCAGAAGTGTTCGACACGGTTCAGGAAGAAATGGCCAAGCGCTCAAGGTTTGTCAGTAAAGAGGATGGTACGGTAGTAAGCAGTACAAGCAAATATAACGGTAAATATCTTCTGGGGAATTTGCTCGAATGTGGGGATTGCGGCGTTTCGTATCGGAGAAGGACTGAAAGAGGTAAAGTAGTTTGGCGTTGCGCGACACGGATTGAGAAAGGGAAAGCGGAATGCCCTGACTCCCCTACTCTTGATGAAGGATGGATACACGATGTTATGGGCGAAGTGGTTTACCGGAATGGAATTTATGATGAAGACATAATAAGGAAGGAAGTTGATAAAGTCCGGATTTTTGATACTTTTATCCTGATTTTTCGCACAGATGGGTCTCAGGAGAAAAGGTTATTCCAGAATGACTGAACCTGTGACATACTAATAATTGTCAATAAAAATGGAGGTAAAGCCTCCGGCACAGATTGATCGGGGTAATTCCCAAGGCAGAAGAAACAAGCTGGGAGACCTGTTTTATGCTAAAAAACTTGATAAATAAAGGCTTAAGCTGTTTTCCTCAATCGCTCATTATGTGACTCTTGAAGAGATAAAACAGATGGCAAGGATATTACTTACGAGATTATATTGAAGTAAGAACATGTGTTTGGTATAATATGTAATAAGATTACTCTCAACCCTATCGAATTCGATAGGGTTAAATACTGGGGTAATGGAGGTTTGGGGTGGATAAAGAAAATTCAATCAAGTTATTCGAAGATAAAAGAGTTCGTGTTTTATGGGATGAAGAACAGGGAAAATGGTATTTTTCAATTATAGATGTGATAGCTATCTTGACTGAAAGCGAAAATCCACGTCACTACTGGACTGTGTTAAAAGGTCGATTGAAAAATGAAGGAAATGAAACGGTCACAAATTGTGAGCGTTTGAAAATGGTTGCTCCAGACGGCAAAATGCGCATGACAGATGTGGCCGACACAGAACAACTTTTGCGGCTTATTCAGTCAATCCCAAGTAAAAAAGCTGAACCGTTTAAACTATGGTTGGCTCGAGTAGGTAGCGAGCGGATTGATGAAACCGCTGATCCGGAGATCGCTATTGATCGTGCTTTGGAAACCTATCTAAAAAAAGGATATTCGCGCGATTGGATCAACCAGCGTTTGAAAACAATTGAAGTCCGCAAAGAATTGACCGATGAATGGGAAAAACGCGGCGTCAACGATAAGCGTGATTTTGCGATTTTAACCGATGAGCTAACAAGGGCATGGTCGGGTAAGACAACAAGGCAATACAAAGAATTTAAGGGACTTAAAAAAGAGAATCTGCGAGACAACATGACTAATGTTGAGTTGGTACTGAATATGTTGGCGGAGGTTTCAACTACCGATATTTCCCGTCAGGATGAACCGGAAACAATGGAACAGCATAAAAAAGTCGCACAGCGCGGTGGTTCAGTTGCAAAGTCAGCGCGTGTGCAGTATGAAAAACAAACAGGGAAAAAGGCAGTAACACCTCTGAATGCCAAAAGCTTTAAAAGTTTGGCGGATAAAAATCAGCATGATGGAGATGAGGATTAATTTCTGAACAAGAATGTTTGGAAGAGGAACAAGGTGAAATATTAGTGAATAAAGAGGAACTAAAACATAAAGTACACTCTATTGTAAGCAGTACACTAAAGGAGAAAATTTATATATCCCCTGTAGAGTTACTGATGAAAATTGGAGTATTATCTGCTATAGATTATGAAGATTGGCGGTTCGGCCGTGTACCATACCTTGAAAAAGTATGTAAGATCAACTTGAGCAAATTGTCATTTATAATGAAAGAACTTAGAGCATATGCGCTGGAGAATCATTTAAAGTCCTCATGGACGGCATATAACCAGTGGGGTGTAAAAGGCAAGAAAATTCCCTTGTGCTTTAGCAAATCTGGGGATGCCGTTATAGAAGAAGCCTATGCTACACATTATGTTGTCAATGCTAATAATGAATAATGTGAGGTGAAAGAGAAGACATGCTGAAGCCGAGTGAAGTAAAAAAAGCAGCAAAGGCTATAGAGGCTGACAATATCAGATTCCGTTCTTTTTTGAAGAATCATGCTGATGAAGAAGAACTGGATAAGCAATTTCTGGCATTACATAATGAGCTGTTTGCTGATTATGACTGCAGAAAATGCAGGAACTGCTGCAAAATGTATAAAGGAACATTTCAGGAAGATGAACTGGAAAAAGCGGCGGGATACATGAATATAACAACTGACCAGTTTAAAGATTTCTTTCTGGAATTCGACGAAATAGGATACAACTATGAAACCAGGCACCGGCCATGTGATTTTTTGGATGAAGATGGAGAATTTAAACTGGGTAGCATGAAACCTGAAAGCTGTAAAACTTATCCACATACAAATCAGCCGGAAAGGTTAGGGAGTCTTTACAGTATGTTAAATGTGGTTGAAGTATGCCCAGTAGCTTTTGAGATATTTGAAAGATTAAAGGAAATCTATAGATTTAAAAGCAGACGGCGATATTGATTTGCCTATGCCAATGAAATTGTGGTGAATGAGCACAGGCCAGTTTGCATCCATAAAGACGGAGTATTTTTGCTTGATGATGCGGGCGGATTAAGTGGCTTTGCTGATTTTTTAGGGACTGTTTATGAAAGTGAAGACAAAAAAGAAAGGGATGAGCTTCGGGCATGGGCGAAGAGTCTTGGATGGAGCGAGAAAAAGATTGCGAATAAAAGGATATTGTAGTGTGATTGAAATACAGGGGGAAAGATGGATCAGAAAGAATTTGTCCGGAAATCAGATGAAATACTGAACAGTATGAGCATGGAGAAATTAAGAAGATGCCTGCATAATATTGCAAGAAAAACGCCTGAAAACAAGAGAGCATCATTTCTCCAGCTGCTTGAAGATTGTCATGATCAAGATGACCGAGAAGATAGTAAGTATGAGGGGACATTTCAGTATAAAAGATTGATACCTGATGAGAAAGTAAAAGAAAAGCTAAGTGATATAAAGAGAGCTTTTTCTAAAATAGAAAATGGCGAATTGCGTTTGTCGGCCCAAGGATATGAAGATTATTCCAATGGATATTGGGCAAGTGACTGGATATGGGAATATGAGGACAATGAAGGTATTGGCAGGATAATCGAGGATGCGGTTTTGTTTGCGCATGACTGTATGAATGATTGCAGATATGAAGAAGCAGTAACAATTTTTAAATTGGTTATGGATACCAAAATATTCGTTGAGGATGAAGATGGCGGAGATTCTTTTGAATTAAGCCTTGAAGAAATGGTCGATGAGAAACTGGTTGGAGTAAACTTGAAGGTACTTGCACTAGACGTACTGTATTCAAATTATCAATTGCAACCGGCCGCTCAACGGGCAAGCGTTTTGTATTCATATTTTACTTACCCTTATTTTAAGGAGATTCATATTGAAGACATTTTCTCGATAGGTAGAGAAGAGTTAAGGGATACGGATATATTTTGGCAATTGTGGATTGATTTTCTTAGGCAGCAGAGCGGTAAAGTTTCGGCACGTTTATTAAAAGAAGGTTCATTATATTATAAAGGAACGGAGGGTTTGCTGGAAATAGCGAGAAAAGGTTATAAAGAGCATCCATCCGTTTACTTGGCTGTGTTGTTGGAATACGAAAAGACTCATGATTATGAGAAAATGAAAGAGATTGGCAAAGAGGCACTTGCTAGAATAAAAAGTGATTTAAAAATACGCGGTGAAATTGCTTTGAAAACAGCTCAGGCGTCCGGTTGTTTAAATGACAGGGAATTTATGAAGGAATGTTGGTATCAAGCCTTTTACTCCAATTCAACCATACCTAATTATTTAAGACTTTTTACAGATGGAGAAGCGATAAGGGACTATAAAGATCTTGCGGAAAAAAGAATAGAAAAATTGCCTGTATCTGATAATCATTATAATCAGCACATATCTGAAATAGCAGAAAATAATATTACCGATCTAGAATATAAATATCTATACTTTTTCTCGGGACATTTTGAAATGATTAAAAGCTGGTGTATGGAACAGAGAAGTCCATTGGGCTGGAGCGGTAATTTTATCGGTTATGGTGTAGATTTATTACTGTTGTATTTATATGCGGATAATAATCTGAGAAAAGCCGGTAAAAAGATAGCAGTCCAGGTTTCAAACAGGATGGGGTTTAATGAGAGCAATAACCTTGTATTAATGAAAGAAAATTCTGTATTTGAAACTGAAGTGAGTACGCAAAAAGGCGAAGAAATATTTTGGAGTATCTTTTGTTTATGGAAAGTAAATTATGCAATAACTGTGGATGATATGAATTCATATGTGAAGTGGCTGGAATCCGTAATTGATAAAAGAATAGATGGAATTGTGGGTGGAAAATACAGAGATAAATATAATGATGTTGCTTTATTGGCAGCTGCATTGGGAGAAGTAAAAGAGTCATTAGATGTGAAAATGGCAAAAAGAATTGTTATAAACAGGTATTTAGAAAGATATCCACGGCACTCAGCCTTTCGAGGAGCATTGAAAGAATACATTGATTAAAGTTTTTATTAAAAATGCCTCAGTAACAACAATTTTTGTCAGAAGTATATCCTCCCGCCAAGGCCCAGCTAGGTTTAAGCGGCATCTTTTTTGTATCCTCAAGGCATGTGGAGACCATAGTCCTGTTGCAGAACCTAAAACGCTGAAATTTTAGGGCTTTGCAGGATTGGAGATTAAAAACGTTTTGTCGTGAGAGGATGCTTTCACGTCTTTTCTTTTTGGTAGAATATAAATGGGCCACCCCCATTTTACATAG
>JAAYUV010000114.1 GCA_012517475.1 Peptococcaceae bacterium
AATGATAATAATACCCCTTTAGGGGTGGCTTGAAAAAATGTGCGGCTGGAAGACCTTTCAGCGAGCCTTGAGGCTCTGCCAAGTAAAATGCCCTTATAGGGCTAGAGCAAACCACCCGCTAAGCGGGTGGTGCTGATTTTCCTTAAAAGAATAGATAAATAGTGGAAAATGGTACACAATAAGGTTATTATCTTTTTAAGACTTTGTAATCACTCAAACATAAAGAAAATTAAATTTTTTTAAGAGAAGTTCAGTATTAAGCTAGTTTCAACATAGAAGGCGTTACTAAACTCCCGTAAGCAGATAGTAGCGTCTTTATTTTTTTGTTTAAATACATCTGAAGAATTGGATGGTAAAATTCATTATAATTGGTTGTTTATTAATGATATAATTTTGAATACAATAATATTGGATTGATCCAAAAGGAGAAATTGGCGTGAAAATAATACTGGATAGGGAGACTAATAAACCTTTATATTTTCAAATCTTTGAACAAATACGCCGGCAAATCCTATCCGGCGAGCTTTTACCCGGATATCTCCTGCCGCCGGAAAGGAAACTGGCTGAAAGTCTGGACGTGAATAGAACAACCGTATTAAACGCTTACCGGGAATTAAAAGCTGAAGGTTTGGTAGGATCCCAGGTAGGCAAGGGGACAATTGTTCTTTCTTATCCCGATCAGGAAATCAAGCCGGATTACATTCTTATGCAGGAACCTACGTGGAATCAGCTATTCAGCCAATACTCCAATAAATTTGATTCTTATCTTGTAAAGGACTTGCTTACTTTGGCAAACAGAAAAGATGTTATTTCTTTTGCCACCGGAATTGCTTCCCCTGAAACCGGTCCGATTCAAGTGCTCCGTGGAATTGAGCAGGAATTGGTTGAAAAGAAGAACTACAGGGCTTTGCTTCATACCCCGACGGAAGGCTTTACCTCTTTGCGGGAAGCCATATGCAACGTAATGCATAAAAGAGGCGTATATTGCGATTTTGAGGAAGTCATGCTCCTGTCAGGCTCTCAACAGGGAATTGATTTGGCTGCACGGGTTATTCTTGATCCCGGAGATATTGTTGTCGTAGAAGATCCTTCTTTTTTCCCGGCCATCCAAGCTTTTAAAACGATCGGGGCAAGGGTCATGGGCGTTCCGGTTGATGATCAAGGGATGAGGATAGATCTCCTTGAACAGCTCCTTCAAAGATATAGACCCAAGCTGATCTATACTGTCCCAACCTATCAGAATCCTACCGGAACCGAAATGGCCTTGGAAAGAAGAAAAAAGCTCATCGAACTTGCTTACCGTTACAAAGTCCTCATCCTGGAGGATGATGCATACGGCGATCTTTGCTATGATGGTTATCCGCTCCCGCTGCTGAAATCCATGGATAATGAAGGTTATGTCATCTACCTGAGTACTTTTTCCAAGAGTGTTTATCCGGGCTTGCGGTTAGGCTGGATGACTGCCCATAAAAAAGTGGTCAAAAGGTGTTCGGCTGTTAAACAAATTAATGATTTGCATTCCAATAGTCTTTCCCAGTGGATTATCGAAAGGTTCATTGTAAGCGGAGAATATGAGGCGCATATTTCTAAAGTGATAGACGAATACCGGTTGAGAAGAAATGCTATGTACGATGCGCTCATGCAATTTGCTCCTGCCGGTATGAGCTGGAACTCACCCAGAGGCGGATATTATATCTGGTGCAAACTTCCTGAGCATGTGCACGCTTCCAGGCTCATGGTCAAAGCTGCGGAATATAAGATTGTTTTTGTACCGGGAATGCCCTTTTTCACTTCAGACCAGGGAGAAAATTATATTCGCTTAAATTTCACCTATGCACCCCTCCAAGATATCCGGGAAGGTGTCAAACGGCTGTGCCAGGCGGTTAACGATTTGGTGAAAGGTTCCGGCAGGGAGGAAAGGGATAAGGAATTGGAAATCATTCCTATCGTTTAAAAACAAATTGAAGGTGATTGTATGGAATTTAATTTTGCCAACAGGATTTCTTATTTAACGGCTTCAGAAATCAGAGAAATCTTAAAGATTACCGAACAACGGGAAATTATATCTTTTGCAGGCGGTTTACCCGCACCTGAGCTTTTCCCGGTTGAGGAAATAAAAAAAGTAAGTCAGATTGTTTTGGAAGAGGAAGGTACAAAGGTTTTGCAATATTCAACTACTGAAGGCTACCTGCCTTTAAGGGAGTGGATTGCAGACAGGATGAACTCCAGACTGGGGACAAAACTGCTGCCCGACCACATCATTTTAACCCACGGCTCTCAACAGGGACTCGATCTTTCAGGAAAGGTGTTCCTGGACGAAGGGGATATTGTCTTATGTGAAAGTCCTACGTATCTTGCTGCGATTAGTGCTTTTAAGGCTTATGGCTGCAGGTTCCTGGAAGTACCGACTGATGATGACGGCATGCTTCCTGATGAATTGGAATATATCCTTGAAAATACCCCCCGCGTGAAAATGATTTATGTTATTCCGGATTTTCAAAACCCGACCGGCCGGACCTGGAGCCTGGATAGAAGGAAAAAGCTCGTTGATCTTGCTATGAAACACAAAGTAATGGTTATAGAAGATAATCCTTATGGAGAACTCCGGTTTGAGGGAGAAACTCTGCCTTCATTCCAATCGTTTGATCAAACCGGGTGCGTAGTTTTCCTGGGGACATTCTCTAAAATATTTTGTCCGGGATACCGGATCGGTTGGGTTGCCGGCGATCCGAGAGTGATTGAGAAATATGCCATTGTGAAACAAGCAACCGATTTGCAGTGTAATACCCTGGCCCAAAGAGAAATAGCCAAATTTCTCGAAATGTATAATATTGAAGACCATATTGATAAAATACGAGAAGTATACAGGAAACGCCGGGATCTGACCGTTCACACCATGGAATCCGAATTTCCGGCAGGGGTTACTTTTACCAGGCCTCAGGGAGGACTGTTTTCCTGGGTTGAGCTGCCCGCTCAAGTCAATGCCAGAGATGTACTGGAAAGAAGTCTGGAAAGAAATGTTGCCTTTGTTCCGGGCGGTCCCTTTTTCCCAAACGGCAGCAACGAAAACACGCTGAGAATTAACTTTTCCAATATGCCCGAGGACAGAATTGTAATCGGACTTCACTCTCTGGCAGAAGTATTGCGCGAATTTATCTAAAATTTTTAAGTTATCATATTAACCATGATGAAACTGTTCCGAAAATTTTTGAATTTTTCAGGGCAGTTTTTTTATTTAATGATTCAAGTATTGTATTATGAAATTTTTTTCTTCTTTTGTTATAACATTGTTATGAAATATAATATTTTGACTTCTAAACTATAACACTATTTGCCAAATGTGGCTTTATGTTCAGATTGACGCTCCAATTATGCTCATGCTATCATGACAGCGAATTCATTATTGCTTTTTTCTTTAAATAATTCGGTAATAAATTCACATTTTTTTGGTATTTTCTAAGACAGAGGTGATTTATGAAGAGAATAGTTTTTTTGTTATTTCTATTATTAATCATAGTGAGTTCTATTACCGCGGGTACGCTTGCCATGTACACTGTTTCCATAGACACCCTGGCTGAAGGCAGTACCGTTGCAAAAGAATTTATATTTACCGGTGAGGGAACCGATTCTTTTCAGCAGGGAATAAAAATCGCGCCATCCGAAACCGTAGACTGGCAATTCAAAATAAAAAATTACAAAAACCAGGTTATAACCGAAACCGATTTATACTATAAGCTTACGTTTCAGGTGTCTGCTTCTGCAGGCAAGCAGGCAATCTCGCCATTAACTGTCAGCGTTAAGGATCTCAACGGGAATGTCCTCAACAGAGTCACAGGAACGGGTACGTTTGACATCCTTGGAACTTTTCCGCTTTCGTCCGTCGGACAGGAAAAAGACTTTATGGTTGAAATACAATGGCCGGACAGCGGAAACTCCGATATCAACTACGCCGGCAATCGTTTCGGAACCACGATCAACGTCGCTGCTATCGCCTCACAAGTCCCTCTTAGCGGTTCCGGCTCGGGCAATCCTCCACAGCAAAAGCCCGTCAGCGTAAAGTATGAAACAACAGCTCCGTGGCAAAACGGGCAAGGCAACAATTACCAGTATGCGTATAAAATCACGATTACCAACAATTCCAGCGAACCGATCAATAATTGGAACATTGCTCTTTCACTGCAAAATGATAAGCTGACGGACGTTTGGAGCAACGCCAAACTCGTTTCTTATACTCCGCCGGGAAATTATTTATTTATTAATCCCGGTTATAACAATCAGTCCACTGACAATATTCTGCCTGGGGAGAGCGTATCATTCGGGGGGCCTGCTAAGGGAAGGGGAACCGAAGCTATACAAAATGTCAGTGTAGGAGGAAGCAACACAAATTCTATTACCAATGTGGATTTAACCTGTGAATTTGGCAAGGCATCACTGAACTGACTGTCATGATTATCAGGTTCATCGGTATAAGAATAGTTTCAGGCTGGAGGGGGGCAAGATGAAAGCTAAAATATTACTCATATTCTTTTTATGCACTGCTGTTTTTGTATCCTTAGCTGTTGGAAGCCTTTCCAGCTATACAACCGTTTCCGGTTTCAGCGTAAGCATTACCCCGGATACCAAAAAGTAGATATTAATTTGATCCATTACAGAAACGATTTGAGGATTCGTACTTGAGATAAGCAAATCTAAGAAAATCATTAACTAACGTGGGGGTAAAATTGAATGAAAAAAATATTAGTTCTTATTGCTCTGGTTCTGATTTTATCTACATCCGTTATTGCCGGAACCCTGGCTATGTATACGACCAAGATTGATAACCTCGCTGAGGGCAGTGCGATTGCAAAAGAATTCATCCTCTTAAAGGGCGGCACCGATACATTTACCAAGAATGTTAAAATTGCCCCGGGCGAAACGGTAAACTGGCAGTTTAGTGTAAAAAACTATAACGGCACAGTTGTAAGCGAAACTGCCATGGACCTGAATTGCAGTATCAATGTAACAGCGACAGACGGTAAAAGCGCGATTGCCCCGCTTGTGGTCACCGTTAAGAATTCTGCCGGTACAACGGTAGGAACTGTTACAACGAGCGGCCAAATTCAATTTGCCGACGAATTTGCGCTGAATGCCAGCGGTCAGGAGAAAACATATACCGTATCTGTCAACTGGCCGGGCAACGGCACCAACGACGCCAGTTATGCAGGCGCCAATTACGGGACCGATGTCAAGGTATCGGTAACCGGTACGCAGAAATAAATCATAAATACCATTGCTCAACCAGAAGGGGTTTGATCTGCAGCGATCAAGCCCTTTTTTGGTTTATATATTTTTCTTATTTCTAAGTAATTTATTGTCTATTAGCAAAAATACATTGGATTTTCATTTCCTGCATTACCTGCGTGTTCTTTTACAGTTGATATTTATTTTTTATCACGAATACCTTGATCATTTTCCAGTAACCGTACTCAGGATGTCTGGAGTAAATTTCATCAATAGGCCTTTTAATATCCAGTTCTTCCTGGTTAATTAGGACACGCTTATAATAAGGCTCGTCTTATTAGCCATTAAAAACACGTCAATACGGTCAGTCTTCAATAAACCGTGTTTACGTGTTTCTTAGTATTTAGCCACCATATTTTATTCAAAATATGGTATATAATTACTATAAGAGAAGATGTTATGAGAGGTATTGATATGCAAAAAGAAAGAGTCCAAATGGAATCAGGGGAGGATTTACTTTCAATTAAGATATTCTCCAGAAAGAGTTTATTGCGATCAGTATTTCTTTATTTTTCTTTAGGACTTTGTATTTTTTTTATAATTTTTTCTTTTAATGCCTTTCAGATATATTCTTTGCCTCAAGTCTTATTAATTTTTTTACTCATTATACTTGCTCTTTGCGGGCTAAAAATATTAGATATGATAAAATGGAACATTAATGGGAAGGAAGTAATAACACTTTCTTCTGAAAAATTGAAAATCGAGAAAAGGTCACTAATACGCAATAATAAGGAGTATTTATTAGAGCAAATAAAGAATATAAGAATCGAGCCGGAAAGTGATTCTGTTCTTCGATGGTATACAACTGGAGAATTTGTTACATTTGTTACCGCAATATTAACTGCACCGGAAGGCTTAATAAAATTTGATTATGGAAGAAAGACAATAAGATTTGCATATGACATTAGAGAAGATGAGGCATTAAAAATTATAGAAGAAATCAAAAAACGAATTTGATTACCATCTCTTGCTATTAATTTGTTTTGAGTAAATATTTCGCTACCATTCTTCCATCTTTTTTTCTAAAGGAGTCATGTATATTGTGGGAAACGTTATTGCGTATGATTTTTGGCCGTTAGGGATTATTGTTGAAATTAATGTTATGTATACGGTATAGAATTTTAGAATAATATCAAGAGAGGAAGATAAATTAATGAATATAGCCAATGTTGAAAAGGGTTTCATTTGCACTTTGAGGAATCTGATTCTGGCCATAAAATCTTTGATGTTTTTCACTTAATAAGAAGGAATGTAGGAGCAATTATAAAATCTAATCCTTATTGGTGGGGTAATAATGTACCAAGTAATGAACTGTATAACCAGAATTTATGCGGTTAAGACAATCCCACAAAAGTCCGGAAATAAAGCTCGCTTGTATATTTTTATTTCATCTAAGGCCTCAACAAGGGGCCTTTTCTTTATGAAAGGTTTCCTAGCCTATCTTGAAATCCGCTATTATCAAGGCTTTGCAAAAAGGTTCCAAATTCAGAAAATTCATTGGACCGGTTAGAGGGTGGTTTTTGGAAAAGTGGCTTAAATAAGCCAAAAAACCGCCCTCATATTTGTCCTGTAGGCTCCAAAATATTTTTGGGAAGGGGACAGTAGCCAAAAAGAAAAATGAGGCCCTTATAAGGTCAATAAAAAACTTAGCCAAATCTTACTTTTCGTTATCTGATTTTTTATCTTAACTAAGGACATAATATGAACAGAATCCATACATAGGGGTCAGAGTGAATGCCGTTAGCCAAGTATACTACTCAGGAACAAATTGATGAAATGCGCCGGGAAATACAGCGGGAGAAAGAAAAGTTTTTGAAGCATTCCAAAAATCCCGGCAGCAGAAACTGGACAAGGCCCAAAGCAAAGCCAAAGCAAATTGGAAAAGTGGCAATAAAGATAACCGGATGGATGATCTTTATTGCCATTGTTGGACTGCTGGCATCGGCCATTGTCTCCATTAATATCGCGAAGAGCAGGGGAGAAGTCCCCAATTTTTTGGGTTTACAGGTTTTTTCCGTTGAATCGGGCAGTATGGAACCTACCTTAAATACAGGATCTATGATTATAAGCCGGATGCCAAAAGACCCTCAACGCCTTAAAGTAAATCAGATCGTAACTTTCAGGACATTATCCGGGTTAATTGTTACCCATCGGATTATTGAAGTCGTCACCACTTCAGACGGGGGAATCGCTTACCGAACAAAAGGGGATAATCCGATCAATTCACCAGACCAGGAATTGCTCTCTCCGGATCGGATTATCGGTGTTTTTATCGCAAAAATACCGTTTACCTCACATCAAACTTAGATATTTGAGCAATTACCTGTCACCACGCGCCAATGACTGCTCTTTACCATCTATGGCATCCCGGCACGCGATACTAGCAGATCAATTCCAAAGTAGTGTGATAACAAAAAAGCTTTCACTAACCCCAGATTAGTCTCTGCAATGGATGGATAGCGTCAAGTGCGTTACGCATTCGTAACGGGATGCGGAGCGCGGCTGTTTCGAAGGCCAAGGATGGCCTAGTGCCGCGATGCCATGGATGGCAGTGAGCGGCTCGCCACGGATGGCCGTAAAGGCCTAGCTGGCCTTTACGCTGCCGAAAGCGTCTATCCATTACAGAGACCTGCCCGGATAAAACGAATTGATGTCAAATATCTGATGTCAAATATCTAATGGAGAATAATAGCGGAATCAAATTTATCCGTTCTCAAGGAGAACCCCTATGCCTCATATTGCCGAACACGTCGTATTTATGGAAAATGTCTCATCCGGTGAACACTTTTTAACAAGCGGTGGAAGCCCCCGGCGGGTGCTTTCAAATATCAGTCTGCTCATGAAAAGATCAGAAGCGTGGGGGATCACGGGAACTTCCCTTTATGAGATAAAACTTCTTCTGGAAATCATGGCGAATATCAGGCCCTATGACAGCGGACGGTGTGTGCTAATTGAGCAGGGAATGCCCAGGCGTAAAAGGGTGATTCTAAGACACGTCTTTTATATCGGAAATTCTCAAATGATCTACAATAACATGAACGTTCTTGAATATCTCATGTTTGTAACAGGAAAGTTACAAAGGAATCAAGTTGAACTTCAGGAAGAAATATTTGAATTGCTGATTGGAATTGGGCTTGGTCCAATTTCTTTAAGTCCCAATAACCTTCTGACAAAGGAAGAAAAGGCTGTGGTCGCGTTGCTTGCAGCCGTATACTCAGGCAGCATAATCATCGTTTTTAATCTTCCGGAATACGAATTCGATCCGATTCTTTCCGACGCTATTGCCAAGCTATCAAATTTGATCAGAAAAATGGGGAAAACTTTAATTCTCGGAACTAAAAGCTGTCTATTAATAGAGAAAGCCTCTACCCATTCCGCAGTGGTTGCGGGAGGAAAAGTCATATACAGCGGTACAGTCGAAAACTTCCGTTATCAGTACGATCATGTCATCGTCAAGATCAGGGATAAACAAGCCCTTAAAATCAAAGAAAGTCTTACCCCTTTGCTCCCCGGTTATCAATTATCAATAAAGAATGACACCCTGATGATCAGCGGCAGCCCGGAGAGAAATGACCCCGAATTGATTTACAAAAAAGTGCTGGAATCGGGTTTTATCCCGGAACTGATGGAAATGAACCCCAAAACCGTGCAAAATGCCTATGAGGAGCTTATCCTTGAGCATGATTTACCGCAATAGTTATTTTAAAAAAGAACTTCGCCAGGCTTATTCGGAGAACCGGACAAGTTCAGGCCGAAAACTTGCTTCCGCACTTTTCCTGGGGCTGATTTCCTTTGCTCTTTTTTTCGTATTCCAGACACTTCAGGAAAGTGTACTTTCCGAGAGCGTGCCCCAAATTATGCAGCCCAGTTTCTTTTCTACCGTAACCATTTATATTCATGCAGCCTTTGTATTCTATACCCTGTATTTCATCGTCAATTATGAAACCTTGTTCTTCAGTGAAATCAGGAATAACTCCTGGTATCTGCTGATCCAAATGGGCTACCATCCTGTCATGATGTTCTTTTCCAAATTACTGGCCCTTTTGTACACCGCTTTTATGATTTATACGGTCGGCTTTCTTGTTACGGTTTTTCTAACCCTTTTTCTGAAATATACCTTTATCCTTTCCTATTTGCCGTCCCTTTACCTGGCAGGGTTAACCGACATCTTTCTGATCAGCATCCTGTCCATGATATTTTCACTTTTTACTAAAACCATAGTCAACGCCAGGTACTGGATTTTCTTTTCCGCCGTGATCATTGTCGTGTTGAAAATAATGCTTGGTGAATACACGATTTTATCCAACCGGGTTTCCATGCAGAACATCAATAACTTGTTTGCTTTAAATTATACTGCTTATATCCCAGCCGCTCTTGTGCTGATGATTCTATTCTGCTTCATCTGCCTGATCAAATCGGATAACCTGGCCAAATATTATAATTATAATCCACCGTCTGACACCCCCTTCATTCCCGAAGGGGTTCAAGTCGTTCGTATCGATTCCTCCACGGGTAAACAAAAAATCCTTTGGAACAAGGACAAAAAAGGATGGCGCGGCAGGGTCTTCGATACGGTATCGACAGCCTTCCTGATTATTTTTATCTGTACGGCGCTGGCTTTTAATATTTTTATTATCTTGATCAATACGTCTACCCCCGGCCAGGAAGTATCTATCCGGGGGGTGATCCCTTTTGTTTTTCAGTCCAGGACGATGGAACCTGCCATTCAAATGAATGACCTGACTTTCTTTCGGAAAATCGATCCCTGGTTCCCGGTAGAAGCAGGCCAGATTATTTTATTTGAAGAAAATCATCTTATTTATGTGGAAAGAGTACTGGTAAAAGCGGGAGAGGAATTAAAAGCTGATATTGACAACTATCCGCCCCTGTCCCAGCCCGGGGCAATGCTCAAAACCGTCCCCAGGGAAGCCGTACATGGGGTTTATATCGGCAGAAACCGCTGGCTTGGCGCCTTGATTTTCTTTGCCAATACTATTGTGGGGAGAATTCTTTTTTTACTGGTCCCGGCCGTATTGCTTTTTTATTCCAAACAGATCAATGATTATCTAAAAAAGCAACGGTAACTATCTGCCTGATCTGCATCATGCCGAGCCGTGAGACTGAAAATTTAATTAACCGCTTTGTGAAGAATCAGACGACAAATCTTTGATGATTGTGATATACTCTAGTTTGACTGCAAAAAAGAAGGATGGTTAAACAATGATCAGTACATCAGGAGTATCCCTCAGATTCGGCGGGCGTGTTTTATTTGAAAATGTCAACATTAAGTTTACCCCGGGGAATTGTTACGGTCTTATCGGAGCGAACGGTTCAGGCAAATCGACTTTTTTGAAAATCCTTTCCGGTGAAATCGAACCCAATAAGGGAGAAGTTTCGATCGATCCCGGAGAAAGAATAGCGGTATTAAAACAAAATCACTTTGAATTTGATGAATATGAAGTTCTCAAAACCGTGATTATGGGCCATAAAAGGCTCTGCGAAATAATGGATGAGAAAGAAATCCTCTATGCCAAAGCAGATTTCACGGAGGAGGACGGTTTGAAAATTGCTGAACTGGAAGCCGAATTCGCGGAAATGAACGGGTGGGAAGCCGAATCAGAAGCAGCAACCCTTCTCAATGGCCTGGGAATCAGCGAAGAGTTTCATGATAAGAAAATGAAAGATTTAGACGGCAATCAGAAAGTCAGAGTCTTGCTGGCACAGGCCCTTTTCGGGAATCCCCATATCCTGCTGCTGGATGAACCGACGAACCATTTGGATATTGCTTCCATCACCTGGCTGGAGAATTTCCTGTATAACTTTGAGAACACCGTCATTGTAGTCTCCCACGACAGGCATTTTTTAAATAAAGTCTGCACCCATATCGCCGATATCGATTTTGGCAAAATTCAGCTTTACGTTGGCAACTACGATTTTTGGTATGAATCCAGCCAGCTGGCCTTAAAACAAATGAGGGACGCGAATGAAAAGATTGAAGCCAAAAAGAAGGAGCTTCAGGAGTTTATTCAGCGTTTTAGCGCCAACGCCTCAAAATCCAAGCAAGCAACCTCTCGTAAAAAACTGTTGGAAAAACTGACGCTGGAGGATATCAGACCGTCCTCCCGCAAATATCCCTTCGTTGATTTTAAGCCGGACCGGGAAGCGGGCAACGATCTTCTTATGATTAACAGCCTGAGTAAAGAAGCAGATGGGGAAAAGGTCCTCGAGGACATCAGCTTTATTGTAAATAAGGGGGATAAGATCGCCTTTGTCGGACCGAATGGACTAGCCAAAACCACTTTGTTCAAAATCCTTGTTGGGGAATCGGCTGCCGACTCCGGAGACTTCAAATGGGGTGTAACTACATCCCAGGCTTATTTCCCTAAAGACAATGCGGAGTTCTTTGAGGGAATAGAATTGAATCTGGTGGAATGGCTCAGGCAGTATTCTATTGATCAAACCGAGACTTTCCTGAGGGGCTGGCTGGGAAGAATGCTTTTCTCTGGTGAAGAAGCACTCAAAGAAGCCAATGTGCTTTCGGGCGGGGAAAAAGTCCGCTGCATGCTGGCTAAAATGATGCTTTCAGGAGCCAATGTACTGCTTTTTGACGAACCGACCAACCATCTTGACCTGGAATCGATTACAGCCTTAAATAACGGACTGATCAATTACAAAGGAACGATTTTATTTGTATCGCATGACCACCAGTTTGTCCAAACCGTGGCCAACCGGATTATAGAAATCACGCCAAAGGGTCTGATTGACAGGCAGATGACCTATGACGAATATTTGGAAAGTGAAGATATGCAAGCACTGCGTAAAGAAATGTACTCTTTATGAACGATCTCTTTATCAAGAGATCCTTTAATGTTTAAGGATTTACTTGATTTTAAAAGGAGTATTTTTTCCCTTTTTTGCCATTTGCATTAAAGGATTTTAACAAAACAAATCGAATTTTTGTTTGAGGTAAAAGATACGGGTATCGGTATAGCAGAAAAAGATACGGGTAAACTGTTTGAACCTTTTACCCAAGCAGATTCATCATCAACCAGAAAATATGGCGGAACAGGACTTGGATTAACGATCAGCAAAAAAATCATTGAAATGATGGAAGGAGAAATTCTCCTGTCCAGTGAAGCCGGAAAAGGCACTTCTGTTTATTTTTGCGTTACTCTGCTTGTGGAAAATGCTCCAGATGCCCAGGACCTGAAGACAATTCGTCCAGATGAAATCAACCAGCCCAATGACCAAAACAACGACCTGAAAATACTGCTTGCGGAAGACAATGAAATCAACAGGTTATTCTTTTGCAAATTGCTTTATACCCTGGGATTTCAATGCGATCTGGCCAATAACGGGGAAGAAGCAGTTAACGCCTGCCAAGACAGATCCTATGATGTAATTTTTATGGACTGTCAAATGCCTGTCATGGATGGTTTTGAAGCAACGAAAAAAATCCGTGAAGGGGAGAAAGATGGAAAACACACCGCCATCATCGCGTTAACTGCTTATGCCATGTATGGCGATGAAACAAAATGTTTGGATGCCGGAATGGATGCCTATCTTACCAAGCCGGTAAATTCGGATGAATTAAAGAAACTCCTTAACAGCTATAGAAGAAAAGAATCAACTCCATCCCACTCAGAACAAAGTCTCTATTGCAAAACCGCAAGCGCACTGACGGAAGCATCCGGATTAGACGAAGAATCCTGTAAAGAATTGCTCAATGAATTTATTATTCAGTCGGAGCGGCTCATTCAGGAAATCAGGAAAAATCGGGTTGTAAACAACACTCCGCAGGTCCTGAATCTCTTGCACCAGCTTAAAGGATCTGCCGGCAATCTGAGGGTCAACGAAATAGCCAAATGTGCGGCTGCGGCTGAAGAAGCCATGAAAATATCCCTTCCTCTAAAGGTGAGAAATGCCATAGACCTGATGAGAAGGAAAGAGGAGATTATCTATTTAAGTTATCGCGATAAATTAAAAGGCCTGTACAACAGAAGGTTTTTTGAAGAGGCGATGGACAGAATAGACGATGGTCTTCATCTTCCTGTTTCCATTATCATGGGGGATGTCAATGAATTAAAGCTGGTTAACGATGCCTTTGGCCATAGCAAAGGGGATGAGCTATTAATCAAAGCTGCTGCCGCCATCCTCAAATCTTGCCGGACAGAGGATATCGTTGTCCGCTGGGGCGGGGATGAATTTGTAATCTTACTCCCCAGAATGTCAACCCAAAAAGCTGATATGCTGGAATTGGCGGATTATATCCTGTCCCATCACGAGCGCTGGGATGGACATGGTTATCCCAATAATTTAAAGGGAGAAGAGATTCCAAAAGTCTCCCGTATCATTGCACTGGCTGACAGTTTTGACGCCATGACCAGCAAACGGCCTTACCGTGAACCTTTTACAGAAGAAGAAGCTTGCCGCGAACTGCAAGCCAACGCCGGTACCCAGTTTGATCCTTATATCACAAAAATATTTCTGGAACAGGTTTTGGCAAAACAATAGCTCCTTTTACTGAGAATGCAGCCAATCGTACGCCCGAATCGCCAGTTCCAAACAGAACCTGTTTTCAGGCAAAAAGCAGTTTTCCCCCAGCAGTTCTTCAATTTTTTTCAAACGGTGATACAGGGTCTGGCGGTGAATATACAAGACCTGTGCCGCAGCCTGTTTGGACAGGGATTGTTCCAGAAAAACCCTTAAGGTTTGCAAGAGTTCGCCGCCTTGATTTTTCTCATACTGCAGCAGCGGACCGAGATAGTCCTCAATAAAGGCGGAAAGTACATTTTGGTTTCTGACTTGAAGAAGAAGCCTGCTTACCCCAAGATCATTGAAAAAACAAATTGCGGATTCCTTGGAAAACTCCAGAGCTTGTTCGGCTTCCTGAAAAGCGTATCCGGCTTGGGCATAATGATCAAAAACCGTACTTACTCCCAGCTGAATATTTGTTTCCGGGCCAAAGGTCTGGTCACAGGTCCGTTGAATTTCTTTTAAGGCCTGTTCCAAAAGCTCTCTTCTGTTTCCCAAATGGTTTTCAATTAAAAGCACATAAAGTCTTGGGCCTTTACTCAATAAAAGGGGACGAAATCCGTGACGGGTAAAAATGAACCGGAAAACTCCCAGCAAATCATGAAAAGAAAAGGAACTCTCATTTAAAGGTTTTTGCCCGTCAATGTCTATTTGCAGTATAGCCGCCCTATATGCCGGAATAGGGGAGGAATGAGGCGGGATGCCCAGCGCGGTGCGGAAATGCTCTTCGCTGTGGATCCGATCCTGCAAAATATCTTCCAGGAGACGGTTCTCGTTATCCAGAGAGCGTTCCTGGGCAAACATCCTGCGCAATAGCATTTGGGCCAGAGCCGTCGCTGTATAATCAAAAGTTAAATACAAAAACTCATCCGGAACACGGTCATAAAGAACAGCCCCCAGGTAAGCCAGGACATTTCCCATCGCCATGATCGGCTGATATAAGATTTGCTTTTTATCAGACAGGGGAAGAAGTCCGTTAGTCACCGGCAGGTTGTCTGCTGAAATCAATTTGGCTTCAAGCAAGCTGGTTAATTCCCGTTGTACCGAATGCGGCATCCCCGGATAGAAAAGCGTAGGCCCATCCAGGGAAATAAACAAGGTTTGGGTGTTGGTCATGCTTTGAAAGTGAGTCAAGACCCTTGATAAGCTCGAAGTCTGTAAAGTAAGCTGCTGTAATTCGCGGGAGTAGGCTTCTAATCTGCGTAAAGCTTCCGACTGCCGGTTAACGATATGTTGATGGAGGTCCTGTGTGATATCGACAAAACGTACGGGACGGGTAAAAATAATCAACGGGAATTCATAATGATCGGCCAGTTCAATCATATTGGCAGGGATTTCAGGGATATGGGCGCCCAGTTCAATGCAGAGGCCGGATGCATTCCGCCGGACAAGTTCTTTCAAATAAGTAAGTCTTTTTTCGTCATTTTCGCCAAACCCAATTCCGGTGGATAAGATCAATTCCTCTCCATTCAAAAAAGAGGCATTTTCTGCGCTCTCCAAAACGTGCACCCAACGAAACGTACGTACCAAGCCCCGTTTGCCGGCAACGATTTCTGCATTTTGAAATAACGGACGTTTCAGGACTTGACCAACGGTAAAACTCCATTCACTCGTCACAATCCTTTTCTCCTTTTCACCATTTTGTAAAACAATTATAAGATAAAACGTTACATTTTGTCTAATGCAATAGAGAACCTGGTTTGATATCATGCAATTAGAATTTTTTGTTATTGCCATAGTGATAAGGAAAGGATGAATGAGAATGGACAAGGTAAATACAGGAACAGGAAATAAAGAAAACCTGCTGGAAAAAGACCGGAAATATATGTGGCATCATATATCCCAGTACAATCCTGATCCGTTAATTATAACGGAAGGAAAAGGTTCCTGGATCACTGACATTGACGGGAATAAATACCTGGACGGAATGTCAGGGGTCTGGTGCGTCAATATTGGCTACGGGCGACAGGAATTGGCGGATGCGGCTTACGAACAGTTAAAGGTTTTACCCTATTACCCGTTAACCCAGAGCCACGTTCCCGCCATTGAACTTTCGAAAAAAGTCAGTGAATGGCTGGGCGGCGAATACCGTGTTTTCTTTTCCAACAGCGGTTCGGAAGCGAATGAAGTAGCCTTTAAAATTGCGCGTCAATATCATTATCTGAAAGGACAGGCCAACCGTTACAAAGTAATATCCCGTTACCGGGCTTATCATGGAAATACCATGGGTTCTTTGGCTGCAACCGGCCAATCCATCAGAAAAGTGACTTACGAACCTCTTGCTCCCGGCTTTTTACATGTTTCACCTCCGTATTGCTACCGCTGTCCATTCGGTAAGACCTATGGATCCTGTAATTTGGAATGCGCCGAAGTCTTTGACGAAGTAATCAACTGGGAAGGTGCGGAAACCGTTGCTGAAGTAATTATGGAGCCTGTCATTACCGGAGGGGGAGTGATTGTCCCGCCGCCCGAGTATTTGCCCAGGGTTCAGGAAATCTGCCATAAACACGGAGTCCTTTTGCATATCGATGAAGTCATCTGCGGTTTTGGACGGTTAGGCAAAAAATTCGGGTATCAGAATTTTGGAATCAAACCGGATATTGTATCCATGGCCAAAGGGATCACCAGTGCCTATCTACCTTTATCTGCCACTGCGGTTAAAGCTGAAATCGCAGATCTGTTCAATGAACCCGGTGTCAATAAACATTTCCGTCATATTAACACGTTTGGCGGAAGCACTGCTGCTTGTGCTCTGGCTCTCCGCAACCTTGAGCTGTTTGAAAAGGAAGGACTGGTAGAACGGGCTGCTGAAATCGGCAACGAACTTCGGGCAAAGCTGGCCTTTTTGGAAGACCACCCGCTTGTCGGTGATATCCGGGGTATCGGCTGTATTGTAGGAATTGAAATGGTGGAAGACAGGGAAACCAAGGAAACCGCTTCCCCGGACAAAGTTCTGAAAGTTGTCTCCGAATGTAAAAAACGCGGTTTAATTATCGGCAAAAACGGGGATACCATCCCCAATTTCAACAATATCATCACCATTTCTCCGCCGTTTTCCACAACAAGCGAAGACATTGACTTCATGGTCGGCGTGATCAAAGAAACCTTTGCTGCGCTATAAGCGCCTTTGAAAAGTATGCTCAAAAACATATTGAAAGGGTAGGTAAGAATGACAGTAAAAAGATTGCAATATTGTGTAAACGGGGAATGGAAAGATTCCAAAACCTCCGTTTATACTCCGGTAACGGATTCCAATACCGGCAAGGTTATTGCCGAAGCCCCGAATTGTACCATTGACGAAATCCACGAAGCCATTGCAGCCTGTAAGGCTGCTTTCCCGGCTTGGTCCGATACGCCTGTAACCCAAAGGGCAGAACAGATGTTTAAGTTTAAAGCGAAGCTGGATGAGCATTTAGACGAACTGACCAGATTGGTTTGCACTGAACTGGGTAAAAATGTCGGTGAAGCCAGGGGAGACGTCCTAAAAGTGATTGAAGTAGTGGAATTGGCTTGCGGTACTCCGACTCTCATGCAAGGCGATTCTTTAATGAACGTAGCCGGTGGCCATGATACCGTGATGTACCGTGAACCTTTAGGTGTCTTTGCCGGAATCGTTCCGTATAATTTCCCTGCCATGATTCCTTTTGGCTGGATGCTTCCTTTGTGCATCACCACAGGAAACACTTTTATGCTGAAAGCAAACAGCCAGGTACCTTTAACCGGAATGAGGATGCTGGAACTATTAATGGAAGCCGGTCTCCCCAAAGGAGTCGTGAACCTGATTACCTGCAGCAATGAAGATGCTGAAATCCTCTTGAAACATCCCGATATCAAAGGGGTTTCCTACGTTGGTTCTACCAGGGTAGGCAGGCATGTTTACGCAACTGCCGCAGCCAACGGAAAACGGATTCAGGCTCTCTGTGAAGCCAAAAATCATGCGCTGGTTCTCAAAGATGCTCCTTTGGAAGTCTCCGCCCGCAGAATCATTAACTCCAGTTTTGGCTGCGCCGGTCAGCGTTGTATGGCTTTACCGGTGATCTGTGTGGAAGAAGAAGTGGCTGATGAATTTGTCGCTCACCTCAAAAAATTTGCCCAGGAACTGAAAGTCGGACCGGGATATGACCCAACCACGGATTTAGGTCCTGTTGGTTCTTTGGAGCATAAGAAACGGGTATTGAACTGGATTGAAAAAGGAATTCAGGAAGGTGCAGAGCTCATTCTGGACGGCCGGAATGTCGTTATAGAAGGATATGAAGACGGATTCTTCATTGGAGCTACCATTTTTGACCATGTCAAACCGGGAATGTCGATAGGAGAGAACGAAATTTTCGGACCGGTAGCCTGTATCAAACGGGTCAAGAATTTTGAAGAGGGCTTGGCTATCATGAATGCCAGTGCTTTTGCCAACGGATCTTGTATCTTTACCCAAAACGGTTATTATGCCAGAGAATTTACCAAAAGAACCCACGGCGGTATGGTTGGAGTCAATGTCGGAATTCCGGTTCCAATTTCCGTATTCCCGTTTTCCGGCCATAAGGACTCCTTCTTTGGAGACCTTCATGTGATGGGTAAAGACGGAGTGGCCTTCTATACCGAAGCCAAATGCGTAACTTCCAGGTGGTTTAGCGACGAAGATATGGGAATTACCAAGATCAGTACATGGGATGGAACGATCGCCCGCAGCTAAAGAATAGTTATCATGAATAGTTATACGGAAAGATGAATAATACAATATTCTTTAAAAAAACTGTGGACGTTCGGGCGCTTTCTGTTGTATAATACACCTAAAGAACAAAGGAGTTCTCGAAGATAGATTTATCTCGGAAGCTCCTTTTTTTTGCAAACTCCATTTTTGCAAGATTATAAAAATTCATATTATTAGTAAATAATTTTATTTTTTCATAATGATTCTTCACATAGGTCACATCTTTTCCAAGAGAAGAAGTGGAATATAACAAAAAATACGGGAGGTGGAAATTGAACATCCATTTTCACTTTTACTGTAACTAAAAATTTTTTTGACTAATTCAATAGGGGGGTAAAATTTTGAAAAAACTACTCGGTATTTTACTAATTACGGCTCTTGTGGCAACAGGATGTGCCAGCGGCTCTTCAGCAGGCGGCAGCAGTGCTGCACCGGCCGAAATTAAAATTGGCTTATCCGGCCCAATGACAGGCGATATCTCGGATATTGGCCAATCTTCAAAGAACGCTGCAGAGATGGCCGTTGAAGAAGTCAACGCTGCCGGCGGTTTAAAAATCGGAGATAAAAAGATTCCGGTAAAACTCGTTGTCGGCGATGATGAAAACAAACCTGAATCTGCTGCGAATGTATTCCAAAAACTGATTAATCAGGATAAAGTTCTCGGAATCATTGGACCTCCGACCTCTAAATGTGCTAATGCCGGCGCACCGATTGCTGAAAGTGCCGGAACCGTTATGGTTAGTTCTTGGGCCACCAATGTGAACGTAACCAAAGACAAGAAGTTTGTCTTCCGCGCCTGCTTCATTGATCCGTTCCAAGGATTGGTAAACGCCAATTTTGCCGCGGATACTTTAAAAGCTAAGAAAGCAGCTGTTCTTTACGATGTTGCCAGTGATTACAATAAAGGGTTAGCAGAAGTTTTCCGCGATGAGTTTAAGAAAAAAGGCGGAGAGATTGTCGCTTTTGAAAGCTATTCAACCGGAGACAAAGATTTTGCTTCCCAGTTGACCAAAATCAAAGCAGCTAATCCGGAAGTACTGTTCCTCCCCAACTACTACAACGAAGTCGCCCTTCAGCTGCAGCAAGCGAAAAGACTTGGAATCACCGCCAAAGTGTTAGGCGGAGATGCTTGGGATTCACCGAAGATTTTTGACCTTGCCGGCAAAGACCTGCTGGAAGGAACCTACTTCAGCAATCACTATGCTGCGGATGCCGACAATGCCGATTTGCAGAAATTCATCACCAAATATAAAGAAAAATATAAATTAGTTCCGGACGCTACAGGCGCTTTAACCTATGACGCCATCAGAATTCTGTTCCAGGGTATCGAAAAAGCCGGAAGCACGGACAAGAAAGCTATCCGTGATGCTGTAGCCGCCACCACTGATTTCAAAGGAATTACCGGTACTATCTCCTATAAAGGAAGCGGAGATCCAGTCAAGAGTGCGGTTATGATCCAGATAACCGAAGGAAAATATAAATATGCTGCTACTGTAAATCCGTAAAGGTTTCTTAATAACAAAGTAAGTCCAGGGGAATCATACTGTTTGATTCCCCTGTTCCCCTAGGAGGTAGAACCAATTGAGTTATTTTATTCAGCAATTACTAAATGCACTTCAGTTGGGCAGCATCTATGCATTAATTGCTCTAGGCTATACCATGGTTTACGGTGTTCTGGGTTTAATCAATTTTGCGCACGGCGATATCTTTATGGCCGGAGCGTTTTTTGGATTTTTTACGGCATACTTATTAAAACTGCCTTTAATCCCAACACTGATTCTTTCCATGCTGCTCGCCAGTGCCTTGGGTATCATGATAGAGAGAATCGCATACAGGCCTTTACGCAAGGCCCCTCGTATGTCCCTGATTATTACCGCGCTCGGCATCAGTCTTTTTTTGGAAAACTTTACGCGAGCCACTCTTGGAGGTCAACCCCGCAGCTTCCCCAAATTATTGGAAATTCAGGACTTTACCTTTTTGGGAGCTTCGGTGACCAATCTTCAGGTCGTTATTATTCTGGTATCCATTTTCCTCATGCTCGTTTTGCGTTATATCGTACAAAATACTATGATCGGCAAAGCCATGCGGGCTGTATCGGACAATAAAGAAGTTTTGGCCCTTATGGGAATAAGCCTTGATACGGTGATTATGGTTACATTTGGTTTGGGTTCGGCCCTGGCCGCCACCGCCGGAATTCTGGTCGGTCTGGCTTATCCGGTTATAGACCCGTACATGGGTATAACGGTGGGCTGGAAAGCCTTTATTGCTGCAGTACTCGGCGGTATCGGATTAATCAATGGTGCTTTGGTGGGCGGATTTATCCTCGGGTTCATTGAGATTTTTGCAGCAGCACTATTACCCTCAACCTACCGGGATGGAATTGCCTTTACCATTCTGATTATCGTATTACTGCTTAAACCAACAGGCCTTCTGGGTCGCCCGGTTATCAAGAAAGTGTAGGTGAGCAGGATCATGAAAATAATAAAAAGTATCGCCTTCTGGACCGTGATTCTGGCTCTGGGTATACTTGTTGAGATGCTGGGCCGGTTTGAATATATCAATCCGTATGTCATCCAAGTTTTAGAGTTAATTGGGATTAACATTATCCTGGTAAGCAGCTTGAATATTATTAACGGTTTTTTAGGCGAGTTTGCTATCGGACATGCAGGTTTTATGGCAACAGGAGCTTACTTGTCTGCAATTTGCACCGTTAAGTTTCATATGCCTTTTGCATTGGGATTTTTAGCAGCCGGTTTATTATCCGGACTTATTGCTTATCTCATAGGAGTACCGGCTTTTAAAACATTTGGTGATTATCTTGCGGTTATCACCCTTGGTTTTAACATGATTATCGTGAACCTTTTAAATAATCTGGAATATGTAGGTGCTGCCCGAGGTATGGTTGGCTTGCCCAAAAGTACGAACTTTATCTGGGTATTCTGTGCTACCATACTCACCTTAATTATATTCAGAAACATCATCTTTTCTAATTACGGCAGAATTTGGACCGCGATTCGGGAAAATACGCTCGCTGCCGAGATGATGGGAATTAACGTGGTTCGTTCTAAAATGGTTGCTTTTGCGATTGCCGGTTGTTTTGCAGGTCTGGCCGGAGCACTGTGGGGACATATGCTTCAGTATATTAATCCTTCCAGTTTTACGTACTTAAAATCAACGGATATGCTGACTATGCTTTATCTGGGCGGGGTAGGAAGTCTTACCGGTTCGGTTTTAGGCGCAGTCCTTATGACCGGACTGTTGGAAATCCTGCGTGATCTGGGTGTATGGCGTATGGTTATCGGTCCTGTGATTCTGGTACTCATTATGCTGACCAAACCTTTGGGACTCTTCGGCAGCCGCGAGTTAAAGATTGTCCAACCAAAATCAGACCGGGAGGAGGTGCAGAAATATGTCTCTCATGCAGGTAGAAAACATAACAATGAACTTTGATGGACTCAGGGCCGTTCAGAATTTTAATTTAGACCTTCAGGAAGGGGAACTGATCGGCTTAATCGGTCCCAACGGGGCAGGGAAGACTACCGTATTCAATATCCTGACCGGGGTTTACATTCCTTCCCAGGGAACGGTTACGTTTGCAGGAGAGAATATTACCAAGCACGCTCCCTGGCAGATCAACCGTTCCGGTATTGCCCGTACATTCCAGAACATCCGTCTCTTTGATAACATGACGGTACTGGATAATATCAAAGTGGCGATGAACTACCAAATGAAATATAAAATGTTTTCAGCTGTCCTGCGTACCCCCAAGTATCGTCAGGAAGAGTCCATGGTTTTGAAAGAAAGCCTGGAAATGCTCCAGCTCTTTAATCTGGTGGAGAAATATAATTTCCTGGCGAAAAACCTTTCTTATGGTGAACAGCGCCGTTTGGAGATTGCCAGGGCTTTAACCACTAAACCCAGGTTATTACTCCTGGATGAGCCGGCTGCGGGGATGAATGCCAAGGAAAGCGAAGAACTGATGCACCTGATCAGCTGGATTCATAAAAAGTTCAATTTGACCATTCTCCTTATTGAGCACCATATGCCGGTTGTTATGGGAATTTGCCAAAGAATCAAAGTCCTTGACTTTGGACAGACCATCGCTGAAGGAACGCCTGATGAGATCAAAAATAACCCAAAAGTGATTGAGGCGTACCTGGGTGAGGAGGTTGATCATTAATGGCCATGTTGGAAGTAGAAGGCTTGGAAGTAACCTATGGCAACATCAGGGCTTTAAGAGGAATTTCTTTTAAGGTGGAAAAAGGGGAAATCGTCACCCTGGTGGGGGCCAACGGAGCCGGAAAAACAACCACATTACGGACTATTTCCGGTATGACTTCCGCAGCCAAAGGAAAAGTGACCTTTAACGGAAAAGACCTCTTAAAAACGAAGGCCCACCATATCGTGCGCTATGGGATAACCCATGTACCCGAAGGAAGGGGGATGTTCGGGAACCTGACCGTAAAAGAAAACCTGGAACTGGCCACCTGGACCCGCAAAAGCAAAGCGGAGGTCAAAAAGAATTTTGAGAGAGTCTTTTCGTTATTTCCAAGACTCTCGGAGCGCATCAACCAGAAAGCGATGACACTGTCCGGCGGTGAACAGCAGATGCTGGCGGTAGCACGGGCCCTGATGTCGCAAGGGGAATTAATCCTTTTGGACGAACCTTCCATGGGTCTGGCTCCGATTCTGGTCAAAGAAATATTCAGGATCCTGGAAGAAATCAATAAGGAAGGGACAACCATTCTCCTGGTCGAACAAAATGCGCATATGGCCTTAAAAATAGCCACCCGGGCCTATGTTCTGGAAACGGGTACCGTGGTCATGGAGGGTTCCGGGCAGGAACTTAGTAAAGATATGAGAGTGAAGGAAGCTTATCTTGGAGGTTGATTTTTTCAGCGAAGATTCTGATTACCAGGGAAGAACCATCGAGAAGTAAGCATAAGGAAAGCTAACTTTAGGCATTGACCGAGGAGTTAGCTTTTTTTTGGACAAAATGTTAGCAATATGTATGGACAAAGCATAAAATAAATTGGAAATAATTTCTAGAAGAAAGGAGTTGACATGTAATGGCGGTTGTTGGTGGTTTTGAACCAGAAAAACATGAAAAGGTTGAAGGTATTGCAATTGTTGTAGTGATTATTCTTCTCTTGATTGCTTTAGGCATCGTTTTCTAATTCTTCAATAATCAATTGGAAGGGAGGGAATTATTTATGCTTACCAGAGGTGGTTGTTGCTGTAGACCAGCGGTATACCCCGTGATGTATCAGCGTCGTGATGGAGCTGCAATTATTGCTATTGCCATCTTGATTCTTATAGCACTTGGCGTAATTTTTTAATCCAAAGAATCATTTAAGTTAATTAAACTGAAAAGTTTCACGCTAAGCCCGGAGAGAAATCCCCGGGCTTATTTCTTAGACCTTGGGCAATTTTTTGTTTAGAAATTAGGGGAGTTCCATAACCTCTTTAACCTTCCGGAAATCTTCCCGGATTGCTTCCATCTTTTCCTGATCATGAAAAACGGAAGCAGGATGATAGGTCGGCATCATTTTCATGCCGTTTTTCTCCACCCATTTACCCCGCATTTCGGTAATCTTGAGTTTCGGATCGATAATGGTCTTGGCTGCAAGGGATCCCAGACACACGATAATCTTAGGCTTGATCGACTCGATTTGCTTTTCCAGGAAAGGAAGGCAGGCGGTTACTTCGGCTTTCTTCGGCATCCTGTTTTTGGGAGGCCTGCACTTGATCACACTTGTGATGTAAATGTCCTCCCGGCTGATACCGTTTTCCTCCAGGATTTTATCCAGGATACGGCCGGCCTGGCCGGCAAAAGGCTTCCCACTCTCATCTTCTTTCTCCCCGGGTGCCTCTCCGACCAACATCAATTTGGCCTGAGGAGGGCCTTCTCCAAAGACTACCGAACGCCTGGTTTCACCCAATTCACAGCGCCGGCAGGTCGCGGCTTCCGTATTCAATGAACATCCATCCCTTCTTCCAGCAAAAACTCGCGCAGCATTCTCCCATTAATAACGGCCTGTCCCCGGTAATGATTATTCATACTGATAAAGGTTTTTTCAGTCCTGTCGCCAAGTTTGCTGATATGGGGGACCCATTCTTCCAATTCATTTTTTGAATAAAGATAGTCATAACGCTCATGGGTCTCTTTGTGCTGCCACCATTTTTGGTAGTTTCGCCCGTGAAAACGAACGTACCCGACCCGGCCTGTTGCTCTGACTTCCGGGGGTACCAGGGTTTTAAATTGCGGCTCATCCACACATACATAACCAAACCCTTCATCTTCCAGAAGTTCGAAGATGTTTTCGTTGATCCATCAAACTTATTAACCTCGCATAAAGGCTTGAGAGCGGCTTTAAATTCCTCAAACTGCTTTTCATTATTTTCCCGCTCATGCGTCAGGCTCTTATGGGCTTTAATCACAAATTGAAAGGTTTCAGGGGTTTTGGCCTGCATGTTGTAGAACATAAACCGGTTCGGCATCCGGTAGTAGCTTGAATTGATCTCGGTAAAGGAAAATTCCTTGGCGTAAAACGAAAGCATCTCCTTTTTGTCGATCCCCTCAGGATAATAAGGACCAATCCAATCTTCGTAATGATAACCGGCGGTTCCGACAAGAATCACGTGATGTCACCTTCTCCGATCCTTTCCACCATGCCGCTGTCCCAGGGTCCGGGACGGTATAAGGCAAGAACGGCAATGAGGTCCTCCAAACTGTTTGGTTTTAATTTTTTTAGTAGGCTTCGTATCCCGCTGCTTTCCAACTGGAAACAACCCAGGGTCTCACCTTTCTGCAGCAAAAGGGTTGTGGCCGGATCATCAAGGGGTATCGATTCCGGAGTTAGTTTTATCACTCTGGTATTGATTAAAAATTTCAGGGTGCTATCGATAATGGTTAGGTTCCTGAGCCCAAGCAAGTCAATCTTTATTAAACCAAGGGCTTCCAGGCTTTCCGGACCATACTGGGTTACCGTTTCTCCCCCTGAAGCGAATTGAAGAGGGACTATTTTGCTTAAATTTCCCTGACCGATCACCACGCCTGCGGCATGGACGGAGGTATGCCTGATTCTTCCTTCGATACTTTTGGCTTTTTCGATCAATGTCCGGAAAGGTTCTTCTTGCAAGGGGAGTTCCTTAAATTCCGGCAGGGTGGACAGAGCGTGCTCGATCCCTCCCAGTCCCGAAAAACGGGGCAGGTTTTTGGCCACCAAATCAATTGCCTGTTCCGGGATGCCTAGGGCTTTTCCTGCATCCCGGATAGCCCCTCTGGCCCCTAGCGTGCTGAAAATTCCAATCTGGGCCACATTGCCTGCTCCGTATTTTTCCGTCAGGTAAGAAAGCACCTCGTTCCTGCGCTGCTGACAAAAATCCAGGTCGATATCCGGAAGATCAGGTCTTTGGGGATTTAGAAAACGCTCAAAAAAGAGGTTATGTTTGATCGGATCTACATGGGTAATGCCCAGGGAATAGGTGACCAAACTTCCCGCGGCCGAACCCCTGCCCGGACCGGCAGGAATCCCTTTCCGCCGGGCAAAGGCCATTAAATCGGCTACAACCAAAAAATAGGGGGCAAGTCTCATTTTTCTGATGGTTTCTAATTCTTTCTCCAGGCGTTCTTCAATTTGAACTGTTAACGGATGGTAAAGAGTTGCTAAACCTTCCCGGCAAAGATGGAAGAGGAAATCATCATGGCTGATCCCCTGATCCAAGGGAAAGTCCGGCAAACGGACAGAACCGAGACCCAGCTCCAGGTTGCATTTTTCGCTGATTTTCAAAGTATTTTCCATAGCTTCGGGAATTTCTCCGAAAAGGTCTTTCATTTCTGAAGAAGATTTCAGGTAGAGTTCTTTCTGCGGAAATGGGATGGGATCATTGTTCTTTTGCAGCCTCCGGATAGCCGCCATCAGTTCCTGCACGGTACTTTCCCGGGAGTCGGTGTAGTGGACGTCATTCGTTGCAACCAGGGGAATCCCGGTTTTTTGAGCCAGTTTCCGGAGTAAGAGGTTGGACCTGTTTTCTTCCTTTAACCCATGATTTTGCAATTCTATATAAAAATCAGGACCAAAGAGTTCCCGGTATTCAAGGGCTTTAAGCTCTGCCTGGCAGTAATTGTCCTGCAGGAGCAACTGGGGGATTTCTCCTGATAAACAGCCGCTTAAGGCCACGAGTCCTTCCGCATAGGCGGAAAGAAGCTCCCAGTCGATTCTGGGTTTATAGTAAAACCCTTCTAAATGAGACCTGCTGACCAACTGGACAAGGTTCTCATAACCTTTACGGTTTTTTGCCAGGAGGATTAAATGATAATTTTTTCTCTGCTCCTTAGCTTTTTCCAGCCTGCTGCCGGGAGTCAGGTAAACTTCACAACCGATGATCGGCTTTATCCCGTTTTCACGAGCTAATTGATAGAATTCCACAGCTCCGTGCAATCCCCCGTGATCGGTAAGCGCTAGCGCAGGCATTCTTAATTCCCTGGCACGGCTGACAAGGTTTTTCAGCCTGCAGGCTCCGTCCAGGAAACTATATTCAGAATGGACATGCAGGTGTACAAAAGTCATAAAAATGCTCCCTTTCCCGGTAAGGATACATGTTTCAAAATAAGGACATATGTTTCAACACAAGAACATATGTTCTGCCTTCATTATATCCGGGGCAGGGAGCATAGATATAGCTGTAAATTGTGGAAAAAGCATTCGTCCATCCTTGTCAAAACGGGGGTTTTTTAGCATAAGTGCTATTTCTCTAGGCCTTTTGATGGGAACGACTACGGAAAGTGGGTTCAGTATAGGAAATAGTATCTTTCAGCATAGATGACAATGGAGGATATTAAGTAGTATAATAATTATATAATAAGTATAAAATTATACTACCACGGAGTGATTATCGTGAATATCAAGCCTTCTGCTGCTATTCGAAAAAACTATACTAAAATCTCAGAATTGTCAAAGAAACGGGTGAACCTATCTATCTTACCAAAAACGGTGAGGGTGACTTGGTGGTGATGGATATTGAAGCATTTGCCAGACGCGAAAGCATGCTGCGTTTAAGAGAAAACCTGGTAGCTGTGGAAGAAGAAAGACTAAGCGGCAATCAAGGTTATTCCGCTGATGACGTAGCATCTATGATGCAAAAAGCGGTTAACGAGGTCATCAATGGAAAACGCAGATAAAAAATATATCGTGTACGTGGATTTTGTTCTCGATTGCAGACAAGATTATGGTTGGCTGTTATAAAGGTATGAATTTATGAGATAAATTCTTTATCCCTTCTGCCCTTTAGGCAGAGGGGATATTTTTTGTTCTAATTTATTTGTAAATAATTGGATTTGTATTCCTTTCTTTTCCCCCAATATAATAAAATTGTAAATACCGAAATTTTTAATTATAGAAATAGAAAAACAAAATGCAGAAAAGAGATTGTTCAAATGAAATTATTGCAGCTCAAGTCATGGATAGCGCGCTTGGTTATCGTTAGCTTCTTTTTTCTGATAAAATTCCCAACCCCTTTTTATGCCGATAATGGCAATATCGACAGGTTAGAAGGGACAGACAGGTATAAAACGGCCGCTGCTATATCCCGAAAAGGCTGGGATATCTCAGATTACGCCGTCCTGGCCCGGGGAGATGATTTTGCCGATGCGCTTTGTGCCGGACCGTTGGCGGCAAAATACAATGCTCCTATTCTGATGACAGAGCCCAATGAATTAAACACAGCCACTCTGGATGAAATGAAAAGACTCGGAGTAAAACACCTCTATAAGGAGATTACAGTCAAAACATTATCAGACTTGCCAATTAGGAAATAACAGTAACGATGGCTCATCGATTCCGGTCCAGGTTCAGGGGCTTGCCGATGTAAAGAAAGTATCTGCGGGATGGGCCCACAGTCTTGCTGTCAAAACCGATAACACCCTATGGACATGGGGAGACAATTGGGTAGGACAATTAGGCAACCGGTCAAAAATATCCAGCAACATTCCGCTTAAGGTTGGAGAAGGTATTCAAAATCTGAAGCAGGATACTATCATAACCTCGCAGTCGGTATCAACGGGGCAAGTGCTTGGGGAAGCAATGCCCTTGGTCAACTGGGAGAACTCAGTGAAAAAGAATCTGATTTTGTAACATTAAGCGGAAGTTTCTATATGGGAAATTCCAGCGATTTTTCGGCAGGAGGCGGACACAATCTTTTTGATCCGGATAATAAAATAAGCGGCTGGGGACTTAATAATGACGGCCAGATCGGAGATGGCAGCACGTATCATTGCAGTCAGCCTCAAACTGCTGTACTTGAAGACGGATCCATTTATTACCGGTTAGGCGGCAGCAACCGAATTGAAACAGCGAATATGGTATCACTTGAAAGATGGAATTATGGCGCGAATGCTGTGGTATTAGCGCGTGATGATGATTTCCCGGATGCTTTAACCGGAGCCCCATTGGCTAAAGCAGTTGATGCTCCAATTCTGCTTACTAACAAAGAAAAGCTCACGCCGGAAACCAAGTCGGAAATAGAACGATTAAATCCGGTCGTAATATATATTCTTGGATCAACAGGGGCAGTTTCGGATCAGATAGAAAAAGAGCTTACCGTAAATTACAAGGTGATCCGCCTGGGCGGCAATGACCGCTATGAAACATCAGCTAATATTGCCAAATACCTTGATTGGAATAAGCTTAATACAAAAGGACAAGCTATTATTGCTTACGGAGGAAATTTTCCCGATGCCCTTGCTGTATCTTCTGTGGCGGCCTTTCAAAAAATTCCGATACTAGTAAAACAGTCTCATGTAAAAATTGGAAAATCAGGCAAAAAACAATTGCTTTTAGGAATGATGAGATATACCATGGACATAAATGATACAAATATTTTTTCCTTTGAATATGCCATGAAAATCAACTTATCTTTCTAAGGTATTAAGGGTGAATTTTTCTGTTAAAAACAAAACTCCGCCCCGATCACGAAAAGTGGTCCGATCTTGAAGTCACTGTCGCTTGGCTTGGCCATGCCAGCTTTCTCATTAATTTTTTCGGAACAAGAATTTTGATTGATCCGGCCCTGGAAACACGAATTGGACTCACCCCGTTAGGCAACTATACTATCGGGCCAAGACGTTATGTTTCTGCCGCTTTGCAGAGCAGAGAGGTTGGACCTGTCGATTTACTCCTTGTTTCCCATGCCCATACCGATCATTTCGACTATCCCACTTTGCGCCGGCTCCAATCGACAAACACCATTGCCGTAACTGCCAGGAATACAGTCCGCCTATGGCAGGGTTTGAAATTCCGTTCCATAGAGGAAATGCATTGGAATGACAGCAAGTTACTCTCCGGGGTCACCGTGAGAGCCATTGAAGGGAAACACTGGGGAGCCCGTCTGCCTTGGAACCGCGGAATGGAAGCCAACAGCTTTCTCCTGTCAAAAAACGGGGTCAACATTTTTTACGGAGGGGATACAGGGTACACCGGGTTAATTCAACAACAGCTTCAAGGAATACCCATAGACTTGGCGGTTATGGGAATTGCCGCCTATTCTCCCAAGTCCTTCGAGGCAAGCCATGCTACCCCGGAACAAGCGTGGAAAATGGCGGAGGAAATATCCTCCAAATGGGTTATTCCCATGCACTGGGGAACTTTCAAACTATCCCATGAACCGATGGATGAACCCATTGTCCGTTTCCGGCAGGCTTGTTCAGAAAAAATGGAAAGGGTTATTATTTTGGAACCGGGAGCTTCCTGGGTACTGCCTCAAGAAATATCAAAAGAAGAGTTATAATTTGAACTTCAGAATCGAAAAAAACTTTTTTGGAAAAATTGGGTTCTGAAAGGGTGCATATAATATGGAGAAGGTCCTTATAAAAACAAATCAGCTGCAAAAGAGATACGGGTCTGTCCAGGTGGTCAAAGGTCTGAATTTAGAGGTGAAAAGCGGGGAAATATTCGGTTTCCTTGGACCTAACGGCGCCGGTAAAACCACCACAATCAAAATGTTGACCGGATTGCTGGAGCCCAGCGAAGGAGAAGCTTTTATCTGCGGTTATGATATCAGAAAACAACCGGCTGAAGCGAAGGCTTTAATGGCTTATGTTCCTGACCAGCCGAAATTATACAATAAGCTTTCGGCCAGAGAATTCCTGCATCTTATTTGCGCCCTGTACCGGGTGCCTAAAGATATTGCCCGGGAAAGATCGGAACAGCTTCTTTCTTTATTTGGACTTCAGGATCGGGCTGACGAGTTGTTGGAGGGGTATTCGCATGGCATGCGGCAAAAGGTCGTATTGGCGTCAGCCCTTATTCACCAGCCTCAAGTCATCTTACTGGATGAACCTACCGTTGGTCTTGATCCTGCCAGTGCCCGCCTATTGAAAGACATTCTGCAGGAAATGGCCAGGCAGGGAGCGGCTGTTTTTATTTCTACCCATATTTTGGAGATTGCCGAAAGAATGTGCGACCGTGTCGCTATTCTCAAGGACGGACAGCTGATTGCCCAAGGCAGCCCCGAGGAATTGCGCCGCAAGACAGGGCATGGGGGAGAAAGCCTGGAAGATATCTTCCTGGAGCTTACCGGCGGTCAGGAAAATGCGGAACTGATCAAGAGTCTTGAGGAGGAATAAAACAGGTGAAGATTGTATTGCCTCCGCCTCTGGCTAACCCGCCACAAAGGCAATCATTCACTTCGGATTTTATATTATTGTTGAAAAACGAAGTGCGTGTTGCCTGGAACACCATACGTCAGCGTCCGGTAAAGACTTTTATCGGAGTGGTTATACTCTTGCTTCTGGCGATTTCCCTTATTGGTTCCCTGGGTTATTTTGCTTACGGCGCTTTAAAAACCATGCCGCTGCAAATTGTTCAGATGTTTCTTTCCCTGCTTTTTTTGGGAGGACTGACCGGCCAGATATTTTTCGGCGTTACAGCAGCCTTTGCTGCCCTTTATATGTCTGATGATTTAGAGCTTCTTTTCATGGCGCCCGTTCCTCTTAAAGTTGTTTTTGCTGTCAAGTCCCTTTCCGTTCTCGTCAGCAACTTTCTGATTGCTCTTTTGTTTGTTTTCTTGCCGGGAATATTTTTCGGGATTCTCTTTCATGCCGGGGCGACCTTTTACATCCTTTCCGTTTTGGTAGGGTGCGGGTTGTGGATAACCGGAACAGCCATTGCAGAGTTGATTAATCTTCTGGTAATGCGTGTAGTACCGCCTCACCGCAGTAAGGAAGCAATAGGCTTTATCGGGGCATTGACGGGAATTCTCATTGCCCTTTTATTTCAGCTTCCCGGTTTGCTTGCAGGAAGCCGGGGAAAACTGAATCTGGCCGATTGGCTTTCTGGTCAGGAGCAGTCCCTTCGTATTATGGACATTTTTCCGTGGGGATGGGGTTCACTGGCTTTAATGAAAGGTATTTCCGGGAATTTTCTTACCGGTCTGGGGTGGAGTCTTCTCCTGCTTGTGGTAGGTGTGTTCCTTTTTATGGGTGCCTTCGTTCTGCTTGAACGGGGATTTCGGTTCATTACTCTGAAGGAAGGGGAAGGGGGCAGACGTCGTAAGCCCCGGTCTCAGACAGTAAATTCAGACAAGAAACATCCTCCAAAAAATCTGTCTTATATATTTTCTGATATATTTTCTGATCAAACAGCCTATCCCGCTTCGCTTTGGTCAGGAGCATGGGCAGTGGCCAGGAAAGATTTGCTCTCCTTTAAGCGTGATGCCCGGGAATGGTTCAGTTTTTTAATCCCTCTGATTCTCATGGCCTTTTTTGCGGGTCAATATTTATTATCTCCCTCCGTTTCCAGCCGTTCTTCCCTGATCACCGTATTAATCATGTATACCGTCATGTTCAGCGGCAATATGGCTCTGGGGGCTTTTGGCCGGGAAGGAGAATCCGACTGGCTTTTAAACAGTGTTCCCCTGGCAGGATGGCCCGTAGTATGGGGAAAATTGCTTTCTGCGGTTCTGCCTACTTTGATCCTGATGGAAGCATTGCTGGTTGGCACCGCTTTTGCCTTAGGTATTTCTCTAAACGTAATCATCATCCTTGTCCCTTCGGTAGTACTCCTCAGTATGGGCTCCAGCGCAATCGGACTCTACTATTCCATTAATAACTGCCGTTATAATCCGGACAGACCTCAGGTTCGAATTTCTCCCGGGGCCTCCCTGGTAATGTATGTGGTGAACCTTCTTTTTCTGCTCTTCTTAGCCTTCGGTCTATGCTATCTTTTTCCACCGGCAGAACTGGTTTCCATCGTAAAAAACCTCCCGCCCGCAGCTTTCAAAGGTGGATTTCGTTCAGGCATTGTTTATGGTCTGTATTATTTAAGCCGGCCGCTCTTGTGGCCGGCACCCTGGCGTACCCTGGTTGGAATCATGATGGCCGGCGGGGGATGGTCGCTGATTTTCTTCGGTTTTATGGCTGCCACGGTTCGGCAGAGCAAAAAAGGCTTTCGGGTTGAGCTTGTCACCGGCGTTAAGAAAAGACGCTGATTAACTTATAAACATAAGGAGTGATTCAAATGCAGGCAATCCTTATCTCAGATAAAGAGTATCAAACAGAAGCCTATAAACGCCTGAATCAATTGGTAACCATTTTTCTTACGGAAAAAGGCATGAAACTAACTGAAACCCAACTCGACAGAAATGATCTCGCTTTTTGTAAGGGCTGTTTTGGTTGTTGGATAAAAAAACCGGGAGAATGCGTCATTAGTGATGCAATGGCTCAAATTAACCATGGTTTTATCAACAGCCAGCTGGCAATATATCTCTGTCCTGTGATCTTCGGACAATTCAGTTCGAATATAAAAAATGCTCTGGATCGCTGTATTCCGAACATTCTTCCTTTCTTTGAGACAAGACCTGACGGCTCTACCATGCATCCGGCAAGATATCGCTCTTATCCAAAGCAGATTATCATTGGGTATGGCGACGATCTTTCAGAAGAGGACAGGAACTTATTTATTGATATTACAAAAAAACACCGCCGAAATGTGGAGGTTCTGATCTACCAGGGCAATGACGCTGAAATATCTCAGGCTTTGTCCCAAATGGAACTTAAGAAAGCAGGTGACGAGCTGTGAATCAGGATGCCAAACAGGTTGTCCTTATCAAATCCAGCCCCAAGATGACGGAGGAAAGCACCTCAGGACTATTGACAGATAAACTGGAGAATCTGATGAAAACCGAAAGACTGGAGATTTATCGGATTAATGTACGCAAAAGCCTGATCCAGGGGAAAACCGAAGCCGATTTTGAAGCCATGCTGAAAGCGGACGCTCTGGTGTTTGTATTTCCGCTTTATGTTTTTTGCCTCCCCGGAATGCTGATGCGCTTTCTTCAGGACTATTATGCGTTCGGGCTCAACCGTCCGGATCGGAAAAAAACAAGGGTTTACGCCGTTGTGAACTGCGGATTTACCGAAGCAGGTATTAATCAGGAAGCAGTCCGGGTTATAAAGAGCTTTAGCCAAAAAACGAATTATGATTTCCGTTTCGGCATTATGATCGGGGGAGGGGGACTGCTCCTCGGAGCCCAGGAAGCGCCATTTATGAAAAAGACCATGACGGAGCTGGGCAATTCTTTGAAACAAATAGTTTATGATATCAAGAACTGCCCCGACGACCGGGTTGAAAATATCTCCATCACCATGAATTTTCCCCGGAGATTATATCATTTCATGGGTAACAGGGGATGGTTTTCCATGGCTAAAAAAAATGGCCTTCAAAAAAAGGATTTATACCGGAAACCGTACGAGCGTTATACTGATTAAGCAAACGGATGGAACTCATCCGCTTGTTTATGTGCTATACTAAGGATAAAAACCGCGTCATCGGAGGTAAGAAATGAACTTTATCGGCAACATCATTTGGTTGTTATTGGGCGGAATTATCGGAGCGGTATTTTGGTTTATCGCCGGTCTGATCCTATGCGTGACGATTATCGGCATACCTTTCGGATTACAATGTTTTAAGATTTCCCAGCTTGTTTTGTGGCCTTTCGGTCAGGAAATCGAGCTTGGCGGTTTTGGTGTGGGCGGGTTACTTTTAAATATTCTTTGGATTATTTTTCTGGGCTGGGAGCTGGCTGTCCACCATCTGATTATCGGCCTTATTTTCTGTATTACCATTATTGGCATACCGTTTGGGATGCAGCATTTTAAATTTGCGCAGCTGGCCTTGATCCCTTTTGGAGCAAAAATTCATTAACAACTGATGAAGTCAAATCAATTTATCTTAAAAGAAGGCAGCCGGTGAAAATATTTCCGGCTGTTTTCTTTTGTGTCGCATTTTCTTTACATCTTTCTGCACTGAAGCAGATATAAGCACATATCATGAAGCATAAATTTGCTCCGAAAGGATGTAAGGATGTGTAACTCATGGATAAAAAAATTTCTGTGGCTCTGTTAAGCGGCTTTATCATGGCCTTTGCCAACTGGGGTATCCTTTTTCAATCCGGGCTTAAGAGCGATCCCGCCAAAGCCTTTAGCCTGCCCCCGCAGGAAAACTCCCAAACAGTACATAAAGTAATAGCCCAGCTGCAAGAAAATGAATCCAACTCCGGACAACCTGTCAATAACCCGCAAATGGATGGCCTGCAATACGGTCAGATAACAAAACCGGTTTCTAACCTGTTGTGGTCTGTTCCCACAGCTGATAGGGTTGTTTTTCTGACCATAGATGACGGGTGGTATCCAAGTGAATCGATTCTGGAGATCATGCGCGAAAAGCATATTCCGATATCGGCTTTTATTACCGTGGAAGCTGCCGAACAGCATCCCGGTTTTTGGCAGGCTTTTCTGGCAGCCGGAGGAGATATTCAGAATCACACAGTATCCCATCCCAATTTGAAGAAGCAATCCCTTACCGGTATAGAAAGCGAAATTGAAACAGCCCAGGAATATTTAACTTCATTGACCGCCATACCACCAACACTCTTCCGCCCCCCATACGGGAACTATAATCAGAGCGTCTGCCGGGAAGCCTACCGGGCCGGAATAAAACATGTGATATTATGGAATGCCACAATGAGTGACGATGGATTACAAACCTATAATGGAAAATCCCTCGAACCCGGAAGTATTATTCTTTTGCACTGGGTACCGGACCTGGCGGCTCAATTGGAGGAATTACTCGATATTTTGAATCGGGAAGAATTAGGAGTCGCATCACTTCCATATGCTTTAGCACACCCGGAGAAATTTCCGATCATACTGCCGCTAAACCGGAAAATGTAAGATGATCAAATTTATCCTTTCCCCTTCATCACGAATAATTGCCGCTTTAACAGGCAAATTAAGAATCAAAGATATGAAAGGGAAAAGAATAAACTTCCATGAATAAAGGATATAAGGTCTTACTTGCTCTGTCACTCGGTTTAAATATCCTGATGTTCCAAAACTATTTTCAATCCGTACTCCATAAAGAAAGTTTGATCAATAAGTCTTTCATAGAAGACAAAGGTATTCAAGCCGGAAGTACGGAGCTTGGATTCAATGAAAGCAAGCTTGATGAATACAAAAAGTATAAAAGTACGGAAAATGATATTATTTTTCTGGGAGACAGTATTACCCAACGGGGATCATGGAGTGAATATTTTCCGGGCTTATTCGTGCGAAACCGGGGAATAGACGGAGACGGAACGGAAAATATACTTCATCGCCTGGACCCTGTTGTAAATGGCTGTCCCAGTAAAATTTTTCTTTTAATAGGTATTAACGATTTGGCTGCTCAGTTCGATAATGAAAAAATACTGGCTAACTATGAAAAAATCATTCTGACTATTCAAGAAAAAACGCCGAAAACAAAAATTTATGCGGGAAGCATACTTCCGGTCAACTCTTATAAATTGAAGGATATTCTTGAAAGAGAAACCAATACGACCATTCCAATTACCAATCAAAACATCCAAGCACTAAATACCCGGCTTCAAACTCTTTGTGAAAAAAACCGGGTTATATACATTGACTATTATACCCACGTTATTGAAGCCGGGGAGCTTAAACCCGAATTAACAAAAGACGGTCTCCATTTAAATTCTGACGGATATATTGTATTAAGTACTGTCCTCCAGCCTTATCTTACGGAGAAATGAACCTGATGCATTAATAAAAACCGGATAGTTTAAAGCCCCGACACACGAATAAATTGTTTCGGGGTTTGATTTTTTATTGGACCTTAAAACTCAAAGAAATTCAAATAATAAATCATTTATATTAATTTTTTAAAACTTCTTGTAATTGTGATAATTTAGTGGTAGAGTGGTATAACCCCCACAACCCTGAGATTAAGAAGCCTTATATAAAACTCCCGAAAATATTAGAAAATAAAATTGTTGATGAACAGGAGTGATTGAAATATACCTGGTAACTTTTCAACATAACGGAAAATTAAAATTCGGCTTTAGAACAAAAGACGGAGCTTCCGTCGTGGATGCCGTCCAAGCAGAAAAAAAATTATTCTCCCAAAGCATCCTGCCGGACAACTTACAGGGAATTATCGAAAATCCTCAGGCGCTGGCGCGCTTAAAAGAAATAAGCGGCAGGGAGTCCGAAGTTGGCAGTAATTCCATTCTCGCTATTTCCGGCATCGTTATTCAAGCGCCAATTCCACAACCCAAACGGGACATCATATGTTTAGGTTTAAATTACCGGGAACATGCGACGGAGTATACTTCGGCCATGCAGGAAGAACAAAACCTGCCCAAGCATCCGATTGTCTTTACCAAAGCAACGACAACAGTCATTGGACCCAATCAGAAAATAAAAAGCCACCGTCATGTGACAAATAAAATCGATTATGAGGCCGAATTAGCCATTGTCATTGGGAAAGAAGGAACAAACATCTCCAAGGAAGAGGCCTATGATTATATTTTTGGTTATACCATTATCAATGACGTGTCCGCGCGCGATCTTCAGAAGCAGCACGGCCAATGGTTTATGGGAAAAAGTCTTGATACCTTTGCACCCATGGGACCGTTCCTGGTAACGGAAGACGAGATCGGACGCCCGGTTAAGCTGAATGTTCAATGCCGGGTAAATGGCGAGTTAAGGCAGAATTCCAATACGGAGCTTCTCATTTTTGATATCCCTACAATTATACAAACCATTTCCGGCGGTGTAACACTCAAACCGGGAGATATCATTGCAACAGGAACCCCCAAAGGGGTAGGGCTTGGTTTTGATCCGCCTAAGTTTTTAAACGAAGGGGACGAGGTGGAAATAGAGATCGAAAAAATCGGGGTATTAAAAAACACGCTGTCCTGATTCTAAAAATCACATAGAACTTTTTACATGAATCTCTGTTTACGTTTAGGCAGAGGTCTTTTTTTATTTGGCAAGAGAATTTCCTGATGAGATTTTTCCCTTCAGCTGCATCTGTTAGCGGGTAATTTATTTTTTCAAACATTGAATGCTCTAAAATTTTTTATCTTCTGTCAAAAATCCAAATTTATCTGAACTTGTTAGTCTTCCTTAAGAATCATCATAATTCATTGTAATTCATTATTAATTCATAATATTTGAATTGTTAAAATTGTTAAATTGTTGAGAATTTTAAACTGTAGTATAGTTGAGTCGAAATTAAAGGCAAAGAATGCGGAAAAAAATATGATGAAAGGTTGTTGAAAACATGGGCATTGACATATCCCTAACTCCTGAACAGCAAAAAATCCAGCAAGCGGCTCGGGAATTTACAGCCAAGTATGTTATTCCCAATGCCGGAAAGTATGACCGGGCAGGTGAATTCCCCGAATTTCTCGGACCGGAAGCCGTAAAAGCCGGAATCTATCCGCCGGCTGTTCCCAAAGAATATGGCGGACCGGGTCTGGATTTATTGTCCCAGGCCATTATCGCGGAAGAAATCGGTTATGGCTGCGGATCATTTGCCAATATTCTTTGCGGTAATATGATGAGCGCAAAATTAGTTCTGTTAGCCGGAACGGAAGAGCAAAAGAAATTATACACCAAACCTTTGGTTGAAGGCGGGTATGCCGGGTTTGCCTTAACTGAACCAGGCTCCGGGTCCGACGCCGGTTCCATTTCAACACAAGCCAGACCAGACGGTGATGAGTATGTTTTAAACGGCAGCAAATGTTTTGCTTCTTTTTGCGGTTATGCCACAAACATCGTTGTATTCGCTTCAACCTCACCCGGTAAAGGGGTAAAAGGACTCAGTGCTTTTATCGTGGAAATGGAACGGGAGGGCATGACCGTTGCTTCTGTCGAGCATAAATTAGGTATTCGCAGTTCCAACTCTGTTGAACTGGTATTAAAAAATGTAAGAGTTCCCAAAGATCATTTAATCGGCTCAGAAGGCGAAGGCTTTAAATACGCAATGAAAGCACTGGACACCGGTCGTGCCGCAGTGGGTTATGTCGCAGTCGGGGTTGCTCAAAGAGCATTGGACGAAGCCGTAAAATACTGCAAGGAATATATCGATGTAAACGGTCAGCCGCTTTCCGCACATCAATCGATTGCCTTCAGGCTGGCGGATATGGCGATTCAGGTTGAAGCAGCCCGTCAGTTGGCGCGCAGGGTTGTCCGTCTTCAGGAGTCGGGCGCCCCCTATACCACGGAATCCTGTATGGCAAAAACTTTTGCCACCGATACGGCGATGCGTGTTTGCGCCGAATCTGTGACCTTGCTGGGACCCTACGGCTATTCACAAGACGGGGTCGTAGAAAAACTGATGAGAGATATTAAGATTTTCCAAATCTTCGAGGGAAGCAATCAGATTCAGCGGTTGGTTATTTCCAGAAATCTGCTGGCAAGATAAAACAATCAGGAAGGAGAGGAGAAAAAATGAGTTTCCAATTAAATGAGATCCAGGAATTGATTCAGCAAAATACCCGTGATTTTGCCAAGGAATACATTGAACCTATAGCCGGACAAACAGATAAAGAGAACTCTTTTCCCCAAAAAGTTGTAGAGCAATTAGCAGGAAATGATTATTTCGGACTTTTTTTACCTGAAGAATTTGGCGGATCTGAAGCCGGTTATTTAAGTTTTGTTCTTGCCGTGGAAGAAATGGCAAAGGTAAGCGCCGGAGTTGCGGCGATTCTAATCAACCAGTCTGCTCTAGCAGGGTATGCGCTAAATAAATGGGGGACACCCGATCAGAAAAAAAGCTATTTATCATCTTTAATAACCGGAGAAAAGCTTGGAGCATTTGCGCTTGCAGAACCCGGTGCCGCACCGGGAGCCGGGCCCAATAAATTGACCGCAGTAAAAGACGGCGGCGATTACATCTTAAACGGACGGAAATCATACGTTGCCAACGGCGGACAAGCCGATTTCTACCTGGTATTCGGCGTGACAGATGAGGAAGACCCTTCACGCAGGATGAGCTCATTTATTATCGAAACCCAAACACCCGGATTTTCCGTTACCCGCACGATCGGCAAGATGGGCCAAAGAGCTTGCCCATGGGCAGAACTAAGTTTTGAAAATGTCAGAGTAACCGCCGGCCAGCTCCTGGGGAACGAAGGAGAAGGCAGCATCATTGCGCAAGAAGCAAAAGCGGTTGCCAACGTGGCGGAAGGGGCTTTGGTAATCGGAGTTGCTCAGGCCGGTATGGAAGAAGCGGCAAACTACGCCAAGCAAAGAATTCAATTCGGCCAGCCTATTGCCAATTTCCCCGCTATCCGGAATATGCTGGCGGAGATGTCCACCAATATTCATTTAGCCAGGCTGGCCGTATACGATGCAGCCAATATGATCGAACAAGGCAAAAACATCTTCACGGAAGCCGCCATGATTAAATTGTTTGTTTCACGCATAGGGCAAAATTCCTTGATTGATGCGGTACAGGTTCACGGTGGTTATGGTTTTAGTGAAGATATGGTCGTATCGCGTTATTACCGTGATGTAAAAGGATCATTGCTTATTGACGGTTCCGCGGATCTGCCGGAAAGTTTCATCGCAGCAGATTTGCTTGACTAATGACAATCATAAAGGAGGTAAATTATGCCCAGAATACTCGTTTGTTACAAGTGGGTTTTAGATGAGCAGGATATTAAAATTGTTTCTTTGGGTCTTTCCCTTGACGTAAGCAGAGCCAAGTACAAAATCAGTGATTATGACAAAAATGCCATTGAAGAAGCAGTCCGAATTGTAGAAAAAAACGGTGGCAGTGTAGAAGCCATATCCTTCGGCACTTCATTAAAACAATCCTTTAAAGACGTCCTTTCCAGAGGAGTTGACAAGGTATACGCCATTGATTCCTCCATCGCGGAAAATGCGGATGCGTATGTAACGGCAAATGTTCTCGCGGCAGCTATCCGTAAAATCGGACCTTATGATCTGATCCTGTGTGCCGACGGAAGTTCCGACGTGTATAATCAACAAATCGGATCCAGGTTGTCCGCTCTGTTAGGATTGCCGGGGATTACCTCAGTAAGCCAAATCAACTGCGAAGGGGACCGGATTTCAGCCACGAGAAAATTGGGAGATTGCACAGAAGTGGTACACATCAAAGGTCAGGCTGTTATCAGTGTGCTCCCTGAAATTAACTCCGTGCGAATTCCTACCATGAAGCAAGTATTGGCGGCAGCAAAAAAACCGAGCGAAGAAATCAAAATAGACGCTCTGGGTCTCTCAGACGCAGAACTATTACCCAAAGTTACCAAGGTATCGGTAAAAGGGTTTGTCATGAACAGGAAAAATATTGTCTTCAAAGATGCAAATCAAAAGGATAATGTCTCCAAGCTTGTGGCAAGCCTTGCTAAGGAAGGCTTGTTAAAGGAAAGGGGTTAAGAAAATGCCGGGAATACTAATTTATTCTGATAACATCACGCTTACCAAACAGTTAATTACTGCCGGACTCCTATTAAAAGAAAAAATGAATCAGCCTGTCTATGTGATACTCACCGGAGAACAAGATTTAACCGGCATTGCCAATACTGCAGCAGATGAAGTATTTGTTTTAAAGGGATCAAACCCTTGGCCGGAGAGTTATGCGGATGCCATAGCCAATTTTGCTTCAACCGAACAAATCAGCGCCGGACTGTTCGGCGGGACTCCACGCGGGAAAGACATTGCTGCCAAAGTTGCTGCGAAGTTAGGGGCCGGACTGGTTACCGAGGCTCAAAGCGTTGAGTTTGATGATGGCTGCCTTTTGACCACCAGGTTATTGTACGGGGGTTTAGCTGTTGCCACGGAAGAGGTTAAACTGCCGGCTTTGGCGACAATCGCCCCTAAAACTTTTGAAGAAGCCGGTTCTTCGGATAAACAGACAGAAGTGATTACAATCGAAGCAGCGAACGAACTGAATCAAATAACCATTGGAGAAACCTGTCCTGTCGTCCGGGAAGGAGTAGAGCTATCTGCTGCAAACCGTATTGTCAGTGTCGGGCGCGGAGTAGGCAAGAAGGAAGATTTGAGTATGATCGGGGAACTTGCCCAGGCCTTTGATGCGGAAATCGGCTGTACCAGGGGAATTGCCGAAGATTATCACTGGCTGCCGGTCGAACGTTATATTGGAATATCCGGACAAAAAGTTAAGCCCGATATGTATTTTGGTGTCGGGGTATCCGGTCAGGTTCAGCATTTAGCCGGGATGCGCGAATCGAAAGTGATTGTTGCCATAGACATGAATGAAAACGCTCCCATATTTGAAGCTGCGGACTATGGTATTGTCGGCGACCTTTATGAGGTAGTGCCTCTGCTGATAGAGGCCTTGAAAAGCTGAATGAAAACCAAATGCCTATAGCGGGTTAATAAAATAAACCCTCCTGCGTTAGTGTATGTTCCAATACAGGAGGGTTTATTCCCAAAGATACAGGCTAAATATAATTGTTCTTGAGCTTATCATAAATAAAAAAGCACTCACCCGGATCCGGGAAGTGCTGATTTATAAATAACCTAACCATATTCTTTCTTTATATGCTTTATATGTTTTATTTACGTTCTTTCTTTTTCGCTGTTTTGCTTACACTCTTGGGTCCAGTGAACAAAGTAATTTTTAAAATTCAATAGGACAGGGGAAATTTGCTGTTTCTTTGGATATACAATATAAAGGGTTCTGGGAACACATTTCTTTAACTTAATAATAGCGATATTTTTCCATAAAGTGTTGGTTACGGACCGGGAAGTGAGCAGGGCGACCCCAACTCCTTCCGCTACGAGTCCCAGACAGGTGTCCACGTACGAGGTTTCATAAACAAAATTAGGTTCGAATCCGGCCTCTTTACAGGCGTCCATTGTATCAACAAAAAGTCCTGCCGTTTTGCACAAACAGATAAAATTCTCCTGGGCCGCTTCGGATAGGTCAACTTCTCCTTTTAAGGCAAAGGGATGGTTAAGACTCGTGACCATGACCAATTCGTCGTCTAATATCGGATACGACGCGAGGGGGATTTTTGGCGGCGGAAATTTATTAAATGCCGTAAGAAGAGCTACATCAATTTTTCCGGAACAGATTAACGGGTATAAATCAAAACACTCCGCTTCATGAAGTGTCAGAGATATTTTGGGATAGGTCTTTTGAAATGAAGCCAATACGGGGATTATTCCAAAAGCTTTTAGAGCCGGAATCCCTCCAATTGTTAAATGACCGTTTTCTCCGGCAATGTATTTTTGCATGGAGGTATGAATCTTTTCAATACTCGACACCGCTGCTTTTGCATTTTCAACAAATTCAATGCCCGCGGGGGTCAAATGGACTGAACGTGTTGTTCGGCCAAAAAGAATAACCCCTAATTCATCCTCCAGTTTTTTAATTTGTTGGGACAGGGAAGAAGGGGTAACACAAACTTCATTTGCTGCCAGAGTAAAATTTTGATGCTTCGCTACTGCCAGTACATACTTCAGTTGATAAATCTCCATATGTGGCCCTCCCTTCAAAACTCTTACGATTCAGCAAACAAATAAAATGCCCTATAAATTTGTGAAAAAGATTGCATAAATGTTAAAAAATTTTTTAAATTTTTAAAAAAATAATTCACACAATTAGTTTATCAGAAAATAGAATCCATTTCTATTGTGAAATATATTAAAAATACTAATTTAATCATATTAAGTTTCTAATCATATGGAGAGCATTCAATCGAAAAGCAAAGATTGGCTGCTCTTTTTTACTGTATTCATCCTGGAATTCTTTTTCATATTCCATAAGGATTTGGTCTTCTTGATATCCCTGTTCAACCAGATGTAGAACAAAGTTTCTGCTTTTATTTGCCGCCTCCATACAATTGGCCCAGTAGTCGCTGACTTGACATCTGCTGATCAGGCCAAAGTGAGGGGATACAATTGTTTGCGGATTAATTGCCTGACATTTCAGGATGGATTCTACAGCCTGATGATAACTCGTGAGAAAAGAGGAGTAGAGGATGCCGGATTGGCATAGGGTATTGCCCCGATATGATCGTAGTGGGAATGGCTGATCAAAACAAAATCCAGATTTTTTTTGCCTAAAACTTGCCGGATATTTTTAATCAGACCGGCTTGGCAATAGGCCATCCCGCAATCCAATAAGGCCGTCTTTTTTGCCCCTGCTATTAAAAAGGCCGTGCCGCCTTTTCCACCGGATACATCATACAGATTCATCTTAGCAAAACCCTTTGTTTGTCCATTTTACATCAGAGATTACATCTGGAACCTTGAGAACCCGTGAAGATTACAAAACGCATAGGCGGTAAAACCCCGTTTACAGTTAAACATGCAATGCGCCTTTCCCATTTTGCAGACCGGCCGGTCACAATATACATAGGCATCCGCTTCCGTTAAACCAAAAATCGTTTCAGGTTTTTGTCCCGGTTCCAAGTATTTTAATTGTCCGCCTTGAAAGGTACGGAGGTAGATCCATTCAACATGATGGTTTTCCTCCATTGGATGGGGAATCTCGCCGACGTTAACCGTAATGATATTCGATTCGAATCCCCCGGAAATCGTGATGACGGGAAGATGTTCCTGAACAGGGAAGCCGGGCATGTCTGGAATCAGCTCTTCCATTGGCTGATCACAGCAGACAAGTTGAGGGCTCGTAACCTGTTTTTTTGAATATATGATCAGGTTGCCGCATTGCCGGCAGCGGTAAAAAACCGGTTCGGCACTTAAAAACCTGGGCCTGATACTGTTTTTAGAACGGGTTTTCGTTTTAGGCTGAATACTCAAGCCGCCATCCCTTTCCCCAAAGCGGATTACTATGTATATCATTTCGATTTGTTTAATAATTGCGATTTCATTCTAACGCACAATATATTGAGGCGCAATGAGGTCAATGATTAATAATACTATCTAATTGTTAATATTTAGATTGAGAAACGCTAAAACACCTGCAAAACCTCTAAAATAGCAGATTATTAAGTTTTACTTATTAGTACAGCTTAAAAATAAAACCAATTTATTTTATATTCATAATATTTAAATTGTTAATATTGTTAAATTGTTGCGAATTATTAACTGGTGTATGCTGAAGTCAAATTACAGACAAAGCCTTGGCGAAAGAATCTGGGTATCATTTCACCGGTTATACCTACAATAAACTTCCGGAATATCCTAGACCAATTAACTGTAATTTAAAAACTTTTACATGTCTGGAGAAATTGGTCATAACGCCAAGCAGAAGGGGGTGCTTAAGCAAGGGGTAAGGGATTATCAAACAACTTAACATTCCAAAACACTTCATTGCTACACATTGTTCAAAAAAACACAAATCTAGGAAGGGACGATCTTTCATGTTACTAAGTGAAAAAGAATTAAAAGACTTATGTTTAAGAACAAGAAAAGCCGTTGAAACAGAACTTGAAGCATTACAGCCAGAAATCGAAAACACCCACGTTTTCCCGGACGAATATTTTGATATTTGTCGTAAATATGATCTTTTCAGATTTGCCATTCCTGAAGAATACGGCGGTTTGGGATTAAATTGCGAACAGTTCTTCATGGTAATGGAAGAGTTCTGCCGCGGACCGGGAGGAATGAGAATGAACCTCCATCATGCCAACGGTTTGAACTGGCGTATTCTCTATGACCATGGGGCAGAAGATTTAAAAGCTAAATTTTTACCGAAACTTGCCAATGCAGATTATTACATCAACTTTGCCCTGACCGAGCCTGGCTGCGGTTCCGGTGCGGATATCCGCATGACCGCAGAAAAGAAAGGCGACAAGTATATCTTAAACGGAACGAAAACGCTGATTTCCCACACCGATATTGCCAATGCCTCCTACATCATTGCCGTTACAGATGAAAGCAAACGCAAAAAGGGCGGTCTTACTGCATTCTTTGTAGAAACGAATACTCCCGGATATTACCTTGATCCAATGCCCCATATGATGGGTTGCCGCGGAGCCGGTCATGCGATGGTCAGACTGGAAAACTGCGAAGTTCCCGCCCATAATATCATGGGTAAAGAAGGCGACGGTCTGGACATCTTTATGAACGCGCTTGCTCATTCCCGCGCTATGATCGCCGTAACCTGTTTGGGTATGTCCCAACGATTCCTTGAAATCGCCATTGCCAGGGCTAAAGAAAGAGTCACTTTCGGAAAACCGTTGGCTTCCCGCCAGGCAATTCAACAAACCATTGCAGACATGGCAACTCAAGTTCATGCTCTCCGTATGATGCTTTGGGATTGTGCCAGAAAATTCGACCGTGGCGAAGATATTGAACTGGTATCTTCGATTTGCAAACTTCACGGAATTGACACCGTACGCACAGTATCCGATTCCTGCCTGGAAATTTGCGGCGGTATCGGCTACTTTGAAGAATTCCCGCTGGGCCCGGTTGAAAGAATGTACCGTGACGCCAGAGCACTATGGTTTGAAGAAGGTCCGCGTACTGTTCAACGTCTTACTGCAGCAAGAGTCCTTATCAATAACGGCGGAGTAATTGAATAATAAGATCTTATCGTCTTCCGGTAGGGGGTTAGCTCCTGCCGGAAGGCCATCAATCATGAGTATGCATGTTACTTATGGTACAAAGCCTACCTCCATAAGGAAAGTTTTTTGAATATTAAGGGAATTATCGAAAGGGCGGTACATTTATGAGCATTGATAGGGCGGAAAGACTTTCAGGGTTAAATAAATATTTCGCCACCTCCATCGGAGTATACATGAATTACTTCGTTCATGGGATGCAGGCGATCGTTATTGCTCAGAACAAAAATGCGTTTGCAGCGCAGTGGGGAACAGACGCAGCCGGTATTATGTCAGTCATAGCCTGGACAGGTCTGGGTAAATTCTTGACCGTCTGGATCTCGGGTGAATTATCCGACAGGTTTGGCAGAAAGCCACTGATCCTGTTGGGTATGCTCAGCTATATTCTTTTCTTTGCTGGTCTGGTCACCTGCCACAATCTTGTACTGGCTTCAATCCTCGCTTTCCTGGGCGGAGCTGCCACATCATTCTTAGACGGCGCTTCTTATCCTGCTTTACAGGAAAGTTATCCGAACTCTCCGGGATCCGCGGTTGTTGCCGTAAAAGGATTTATCTCTGTTTCCCAAATGCTTTTCCCATTGTTCATTGGGATGCTGGTTGTAAATAAAGCCTGGTTTGGCTGGTCACTCATCGTTCCTCTGGTTATCGTCGTCATTAATACTCTCTTCATGCTGAGAGCGCCATTCTCCTATGATTCGGAACTGAAGGAAAACAAATCCGGTTCCGGTTCCGCATACGAAGAAAGAAAAGCCGCAAAGGCTAAAGCTGAAGCTGAAGCCGCCGCTTTAGCTGAGAAAAGATTTGTTACCAGACCTAAGTTCGCAGTGGAAGGAATCTGCTGCCTGATCTACGGTTTTGTCTCACTCACTACGTTCTATCTGATCAGCCAGGTCCTAACCATGTACGGCAAAGATTATATCGGTATGGCCGAGATGTCCTCCAGAGCTCTCATGACTTACTATACATTCGGTTCACTCGCAGCAGTATTTTTAGCCTCCGTTGTCATGGCTAAAGGGTTAAAGACCATCGCCGTATTACTCATCTACACTTGCGGCTCAACGATCTCACTATTTGCCCTGGCTGCAATTCCAACCCCCTTTGTTGCCAATATCACCTCCTTTACCATTGGTTTCTTTGCAGCCGGCGGCGCTCTTCAGGCCGGAATTGCCATTATGACCGAATTCTTCCCCGGTAAAAAAGGCAGAAATCTTGGAATTTATTATACTTTCATGGGCCTTGGATCTTACGTTGCTCCGGTAGTAGCCTCCTACCTTATGAAGATCGATTTTAAATACGTGCTATACTTTGATGCTTTCGTTGCCCTTGCTGGGATTCTTCTCATGTCAATCGTAGCGGTAAGATATACCAAAGTATTCGGCAAAAAAATATTCTCCTTAAAAGACTAGATTTGCAGGTAAACAGGATGATATGTAAGCAATCCGCAGTATGAGTCAATTTCAATATGACGCAGGAGAGGGATTGTTACCAGACGGCTAAGGGGCTGTTGCACAACGACTCTCTTAAGTAGTGTTGCGACACTCCCTTAGCTGTTCAAAATTATTCAATGCGAAACGAAAGGAAGAAATATCTGAATGAAACCACTAGAAGGGATAAAAGTTGTAGATCTTACCTCATTCCTGGCAGCTCCTACGGTTCAAAGAGTACTGGGCGACTGGGGCGCGGATGTCATTAAAGTTGAACCTCCTATCGGGGATCCCGCCAGGACACAGGGATCGGTATTCAAGATGCCGTATAGTGATGAAGAAAATCCAGCCTTTGATATCCCGAATGCCAACAAAAGATTCTTATGCTTAAACCTGAAAAAAGAAAAGGGAAAAGAAGTTCTTTATAAGCTTTTGGAAACGGCAGATGTCATCGTCACAAATTATAGAACAAAAGCCTTGGAGAAACTTGGATTTTCTTATGAAGAACTGAGCAAACGGTATCCCGGACTGATTTTTGCCCAAATTCTGGGTTACGGTGAAAATGGGCCGGAAAAAGATACGGCGGGTTTTGATGCCACAGCCTATGTCTGCAGGGGAGGCATCCTGGGGTCAACCAATGAAAGAGGCGAGTCTCCGATTAACTCGGTAAACGGCTTCGGTGATTTTCAGGCTTCCATGTGCCTGGCGGCAGGAATCTGTGCTGCGCTTGTTGCTAAGTCCAAAACGGGTAAAGGCGATAAAGTGACGGTCAGCCTGCATCATACTGCGCTTTTCATGATGAGCATCGCGGTTGTTTCTTCCCAGTTTGGCAACCAGTATCCGAAATCCAGAAAAGAAGTCGTCAATCCCTTTAATAATACGTACAAGTCAAAAGACGGCAGGTGGATGGTTTTCTGCGCCCCGGAATATGACAGGGATTATCCCAAAATCATGAAAATGCTCGGCAGGGAAGACCTGGTGGATCATGAGGATTATAAGAACTGCGATGAATTAAACAGACGGGGCAAAAACAGGGAAATTATCGAGATTATCAGCAAGCAAATGGAACAAAAAAACTTGGACGAACTGCTTAAGCTCTTCAAAGAAAATGATATTGCTTGTGAGAAGGGATATACCCCTGATGAGATTCTTCTGGATGAACAAGCCTGGGCCAACGACTGCCTTAGAAAAATTCAATATCCGACAGGCAATGAATGGACTCTGACAACCAATCCCGTCAGAATCAAAAGTCTGGGCGAACGTCCGGAAATTAAGCTTTCCAAGCCATTGGGTTTCCATACGGAAGAAATCTTAACCCAGTACGGATATGGCAAGGACGAAATCAAACTCATGAAAGAAGACGGCGTTGTCAAATAGAAGGGGAGAAATGCTGTGGCTGAAGAAAAATTTCAAGTCATCATTATCGGTGCCGGCGTTGCCGGATCCGCAGCGGCTTATCGTTTGGCAAAAGCCGGGCGGGAGGTAGTACTCATTGACAGAGGAGATACGCCGGGCAGAAAAAATATGACCGGCGGACGCCTCTATACCTATGCACTCGAAGAACTCATGCCTGGTGAGTGGTCCGATGCTCCGCTGGAAAGGGAAGTAACACGGGAAATCATGATGTTTATGACCCGGGAAGACAGTGTTTCTATCGATACCACCCTTAGTTCACAGAAACAGCAATCCTATACCGTGTTGCGTGCACGATTTGATGCCTGGTTAGCCTCAAAGGCAGAAGAAGCAGGAGCCATGTTGATTCCCGGAAGTACGGTGGACGGACTTATTATCAGGGATGGAAAAGTTGCCGGAATTAAGACCGGAGATGAAGAACTGGAAGCGGACCTGGTGATTAGTGCGGAAGGGGTCAATCCGATTGTCGCCGAGCGGGCAGGATTAATTAAACCGGTAAATGTAAAAGATGTTGCAGTGGGAGTTAAATACGTCTACAAGCTCCCGGAACAAACCATTAATGAACGATTTAACACGGTCAGCGGCAAAGGTACCGCCATGCTGTGCGTAGGGGAATGCAACAAAGGCATCAGCGGAGGCGCCTTCCTTTACACCAACAAGGAGAGCATTTCTTTGGGCCTGGTCGTTGACACCCATAGCTGGAAGGAATCAAAACTTCCCCTGGTGGACGTTGCCGAAGAACTCAGACAGCACCCTGCATTAGGCAGGTATATCGAAGGCGGCGAACTTGTTGAATATTCCGCACACCTCATTCCCGAAGGCGGATATAAGTCTCTACCCCAGCTTTATTCGGACGGTTTCCTGATAGCAGGGGATGCCGCGGGGATGGTTGTCAATCGTGGATTTACCGTACGCGGAATGGATTATGCCATTCTCTCCGGGATTGCCGCTGCGGAGACCGCGGACCAGGCCATCGAAGCCGGAACCTTTACCAAGAGTTTTCTGCAGAATTATGAGACCAAACTGAAAAAAATGGTGCTGAAAGATTTGGAAAGCTTTAAAGATTCTCATGATTATATCGCTCATACCCAGCACTTATTTACCACTTATCCCAACCTCGCTGTCGATATGATGAATCATTTATATAAGGTGGACGGAAACCCTGCCAAGAAGATTCCGGGCATTGTGAAAGAGACGATCGTTGGTAAACTCCCGTATTTCAGCGTATTAAAAGATATTCTGAAAGGGGGTAAATCCCTATGAAAAAATTAACGATCGACGAACGGTTGTCCAAAAACCGCTTTGAAACGGATGACCATAATCCGCATATTGTCATTGATAAAGATGCTTGTAAAACCTGTTCGCACCGGGCTTGTACCTATTGCTGCCCGGCTGAAAGATATAAGTGGGATACTGCCAACGATAAATTAAGTTTTGACCACGTCGGATGTCTCGAATGCGGTAATTGTCGCCTTATTTGTGAGCGGCTGAATCAGGGTGTTCCCGGCTATTCCTGGAATTATCCTATACAGGGTATGGGTGTTATTTTCAGAGAAGGTTAAAGCAACAAAAAAGCTCACGTTTAAGGAGGCAGACCAATGTCTTTGGGAATCAAATTGAACGAAAGAAATAAACAGGAATATTACAGGAAAGGATATTGGGGGGAGGCAACGCTGGCCGATTATTGGCAGAAAGCAGTTTTATGCGTTCCGGACAAGGTAGCCGTTGTCGATCAGCAGGGAACGTCTTATACGTACAGCGAACTGGATCAAGCGGCTTCCCGGATTGCATCCTTTCTGAAAGAAAAAGGCGTCATTCCTGGAGATTTCATATCGTTTCAATTGCCCAACTGGGCCGAATTTTTCGTCATATATATCGCAGGCCTTAAAGCTGGGGCTGTTGTAAATCCTATTCTGCCCGGGTATCGCGCCGATGAAGTATCCTATATCCTAAATAAATGCGAGTCAAAGGTATTATTTATCCCGGCGGAATTCAGAGGTTTTGAATACGTGCCAATGGTGAAATCCCTTTCTTCCCAAATTCCCAGCCTCAAAGAAGTTGTAGTCGTAGAAAAAGGAGTAAAAGCTGCCGAAGGGATTAATACTTTTGATGCCGTGATTAAAAATTGTTCTCCGTTGGCTGTAAACTGTACACGCAGTGCCGATGACCTCGCGGCAGTGTTGTTTACCTCCGGGACCGAAGGTTCAGCCAAAGGGGTTATGCTGACCCATAACAACATCATCGCCAGTGAAAAAGCCTTTACTTCATGCCTGCACCTCACGCAAAACGACGTCATGTTAATGCCTGCCCCTGTAACCCACGCAACCGGTTTTCACCATGGTGTAACTGCGGCTTTTTTGGTGGGAGCCAAATGTGTTCTCCAGGATATTTTCAAGCCGGATTTCAGTCTCGAATTAATTGAGCGGGAAAAATGTACCTGGAGTATGGGAGCTACCCCCTTTGTTTATGATATATTGCGTTCTTTACAAAAAAAGAAACGGGACATTTCTTCTCTCCGTTTCTTTTTATGCGGCGGGGCGCCTGTTCCCAGACATATGGTGAAAGAGGCATTGGAAGTCGGCATAAAAGTGATGGGTGTGTATGGCTCTACCGAGAGCGTACCTCATACCATGCCCTGTATGGATGATTCTTTGGAGAAAATCGTTTGTACGGACGGCAAGCCTGTGCCCGGAGTTGAAATAAAAGTGGTGGATGAACTTCGCCAATTGGTTGCTCCGGGGGTCCAGGGCGAAGAAGCATCCCGCGGTCCGAATGTATTTGTCGGCTATCTGAAGGAACCGGAATTGACTAACTGGGTGCTGGATGATGAGGGATGGTACTATAGCGGGGATTTATGTACAATGGACAATGAAGGATATATTCGGATTACAGGCAGAAAAAAAGACGTCATTATCCGGGGCGGAGAAAATATCAGCAGCATTGAGATCGAAAATATTCTGCTGCAGCATCCGAATATCCGGGAAGCAGGCGTTGTGGCCATGCCCGATCCCAGATTGGGAGAAAGGATCTGTGCCTACGTCGTGCTTCAAAATCATGAAAGAGAAATTACCCTGGAAGAAGTGAAAACCTTTTTTGCCTCCAAGAATGTTGCCAAATGCAAAACTCCGGAGCGCATGGAAATCGTAGATAAACTCCCTCGAACGGCATCCGGGAAGATCTGCAAATATGTATTGCGTCAAGACATAAGAAGCAAACTGGAAAGAGATTTAAAAAATCAGTGCCATGCGGTATAAACAGATTTTCTTTCCGGAAAGCATTGAAATAAATACCCTAAAAAATAAACAATTAAATAAATAGAAAATAGATTATGGATGGAACACAAGGAGGGTAATATGAACTCATACGTAGGAAACAGACGATGGGGAATTGTCTTCTTGCTGGCATTATGTTATTTAGTTTTGTTTATGGATAGATCCTGTATGTCCATGGCCGGTCCTGCCATGATGAAATACTATAACTGGACCCCTTCTCAGTTTGGCCTGGCTTCCACAGCATTTTTCATTGGCTATGCCATTATGCAAATGCCGGGAGGACGGCTGGCCGACCGGTTCGGCGGCGGCAAAGTCATGGTGGCCGGAGCTCTTTGGTGGGGTTTATTTGTATACCTGACACCTTATGGACCTACTCTTTTTGCGGTCATGATCATACGCATGTTAATGGGACTCGGTGAAGGGGTGACCATGCCTGCCATTCATTCCACCGCGGCCAGGTGGTACCCGAAGAAAGAAGCGGGAAAAGCGATTGGAATCGTGCAGATCGGCTGTCCGGCGGGAATCGCCTTGACCATGATCCTGGCAACCTGGGTTCTGCAGACCTGGAATTGGCAAAGTGTATTTCATTCCTTTGCTTTTCTTGCTCCCCTCTGGTGTTTGGTTTGGTGGAAATACGGAAAGGACAGGCCGGATAAAGACTCGAGAATCAAAAAGGCCGAATTGGAGTATATATTGCAGGATAAGACCTTAGACCTCGCCGTTCATTCCGGTGAACAAGCATTGACCAAAAAGGATATCTTTTTAACCCCTTCGGTTTGGTGCTGTGCTTTATCCTATTTCTGCGCAAACTACCTGTTTTTCTTATTTATGACCTGGCTGCCAACCTATTTTGTTCTGGGGCGCGGTATAAACCTGAATCAGAGCGCCATTTATTCCATGCTTCCTTACCTGGTCGCGATATTCACGTATCCGTTAGGCGGTTTCTTTGCGGATGCAGCCTCCAAAAGATTCGGACAAAATATCGGCCGCAAACTGTTCCCGATGGTTGGTCTGATCTCAGCCGGAGTTTTCTTAATCCTTGGGGCCCATGCTACCAGCGCGGGTTACGCGGCAGCCTTGATATCCGCTTCCAATGGTTTTCTAACTTTGACAATGGGTGGATTTTTTTCTATGCCGGTGGTTTTCTCAGATAAAAATGTCGGCCTGATTACCGGTATTTTTACAACTTTAGGCACATCCGCCGGAATACTCGCCCCCATGATCACAGGCTTTATTGTGGACTATACCGGGAAATATGAAAATGCTTTATTTACCGGCGCCGGTGTGGCCATGGCGGGTGCGATCATCTTGATGACCATATGCCAGGTAAAACCGATCATCAGGAAAGCGGGGCAAGCAGAAAATCTGGCAGCCGAGCATTAATAAAGGCTGACAAAAAAACCTTTTGGAGTCAATATCGTTCTCGATGATTCCAATAAAGATGATATTGTAGAAATCGTCTGCAGGGAAAAAGTTTCCTTTGTTACCATGGGTGCAGGAAACCCTTATATTGATATGATTCATGGGGCGGGAGTCAAAGTAATTCCTGTTATTCCTAACGTAAGACTGGCTAAACGGGTGGAAAACGCGGGCGCGGACGCGATCGTCATTGAAGGGATGGAGTCCGGTGGTCATATTGGAACTTTGACTACCATGGCTTTGCTTACCAATGTTATTCCCGAAGTGAAACTACCGGTCATTGCGGCAGGCGGTATTGTTGACGGCCGTGGTATGGCTGCAGCTTATACAGGAAGTGATAATTGAAGCCATTCAAACCCTGAAAGCCGCGCCGGATTTGATATAACCGTTGTTGCCGGTTGTTAAGAGTTGTCCTTTATAATAATTAAGAATTTTTCTTTATATTAATAAAGAAGAAAAAAAATATCCATCGAACTCAAGATGGATATTTTTTATCATATTATGAAATCAATCTTAAAAACAATTATTTATACATTAATGCCCGCACAGCCTCTACAGCCAGTTCCGTTTCTTCCTGCGTGTTAAAATGGGAGAAAGAAAACCGGACGGAACCGCAAATATTTAACGTATCATGCATTAATGGCGCGCAATGTGCTCCTGCCCGTACAGCAATGCCATACTTCTCAAAAAGCAGGCCGGCCGCCTGGGCCGGATCATATCCTTCAAGGTTGAGAGAAACCACAGGAACCCGGAGAGGTGCATGGACATCACCGTAAAGTGTAATGCCGGGAATATCCGCCAGAGATTCAACAAAAAACCTGGCTAACCCGTCCGCTTTTTTGTGAATCTCTTCTATCCCGGTGGATTGGATATATTGTACGCCGGCCAGAAGTCCGGCAATTCCATGGGCGTTTTGCGTACCGGCTTCGAGCGCATCGGGCAATTCCCTGGGATGATCAGAGTCAAACGAATGGTGGCCGCTTCCTCCTACAACGAGCGGTTCAGGCATGAATCCTTCCCCCAGACAAAGCCCGCCGGTGCCCTGGGGTCCATAAAGCGATTTATGTCCGGTAAAACAAAGCGCCGAAATATTTTTCATTTTGACCGGCAAAAGCCCGGCGCTTTGTGAGGCATCCACAATCAAATGCACCCCGCGCCCTGCGCATAATTCACCGGCAGATTCTATGTCGAACACGTTTCCTGTCACATTGGAAGCATGGGAGAGGACGACGGCCCCGGTGTCCTCCCGGATCGCGGAAGAAATTTCCTCCACCTGAACACGCCCCAGCGCATCACAGGGAACAACGGTATAATTTCCGCGCCGGTAAACCGGGCGCAGTACCGAATTATGCTCGGCGGAGGTCATCACAATATGTCCGCGGACACCGGAAATCGCCATATTCAAGGCAACCGTGGCATTCGGCGTAAATACAATGCGCATCGGGTCATTGACCCCGAAGAGAGAGGCCAGGGCTATTCGCGCTTCCATCAATACACGAAGGGCATTGAGTGCCGGTGCGTGCGCGCCCCGCGAAGCGTTGCCGAATGTATCCATCGCCCGTATCACAGCTTCTTTCACGCTGTCAGGTTTTTTTAAGGTCGTTGCAGCGTTGTCCAAATAAATCATAGTTTTTCTCACCACATGATTATGTTATGATTATCAGTATAGTACAATTATTCCGATATGGGAATTATACAATAATAGGTGAAATAACTGCGCTTTAAAATTACCGGACTACATGAACATAAGGGGGAAGAAAAGATGACATATATTGATGCCGTCGGTCAGGCCTGTCCAATTCCGGTTATCCGGGCGAAAAAAGCACTGGAGGCTTTAGGGGAAGCAGGCGGTGTAGTCACTGTTTTAGTGGACAGTGATATCTCCAGGCAAAATCTTGAGAAGCTGGCTCAAAGTTTGGGTTACCAAAGCGAATATCTCTCAAAAGAAAACGGAACGATCGAAGTCACGATTGTTGCCGGCGAAGGCTGTGCCGTAACCGGCGGCGATGCTGCGGATAAGGAATCCCCGGACGATGATTCCGGTTTGGTTGTCGCAATTGGCCGGGATACCATGGGGGAAGGCAGTCAGGAGCTGGGCCGGATTTTGCTGAAAGGTTTTATTTTTGCCCTTAAAGAACTGGCGCCGGCGCCCAAAGCCATATTGTTTTTCAATTCGGGCGCAACCCTTACCAGCAGTGATTCCAACAGCCTGGAAGACCTTCGTTCTTTGGAAGCAGCCGGAACAGCTATCCTAACCTGCGGTACCTGTACCAATTATTACGGGATTACAGAAAAACTCGCAGTCGGGGAAATTACCAATATGTACGGCATCGTCACTGCGATGGCCGGTGCCAAAAAACTTATCAATATCTAGGAGGATCCTGTGTCATATATTCTTACTTTCCCCAACACCCATGCGGCGATCATCGCTGAAAAAAAGCTGCTGCAGTCGGGATATCCTGTCGGGGTAATGCCTATGCCCACCACTATCCAATCCGGATGCGGTATTGCGCTTCGGGTAGAAGACTATTATTCTTCCCATGAGCTTTTAAAGAAAAACAACATCTTGGTTGAGGCGGTCTATGAGGTATCGGCCAATAACCAGGGTACGGTGTACCGGAAATTATCGCTATAAAAACATCTTCATATCATCAAATAATCATCAAATAAAGTATAAAATACAGTATCAAAAAAGGATCAAATAAAGTCAAAAATATTGACAAAAGCCTATTGACAATTTCAAAATTAGGTATATAATCACTTCTTGTAATCACATATTACCTTGACTTCGAGTTAAGGGGAGTAGCAACGGTTTAACAAACCGCAGATAGAGTCGACTAAGACGGTTCTGAAAAGAGCCCGGCCCTATCACCACGCAAACTGGTTGCAAGACCTTACCCAAAAATGGTAAGGTCTTTATTTATAGAACTTTACCTGATTTGGGAATCCGGAGTCAGAGATTTTACCTGTGAACGTTCCTGGTAGAAATTCTAATAAAGGAGGAAGAACATGTAAAGGAAAGTACCCATTTGCATCATTGGTACAAGCAAATAAAAAATTTCACATGGAATATGCTCAAAATTTGCGCCTATAATTAAGTAAGAATTGAAAGGGGATTTTGATGATGGGATTATTTAGCCGAGTAAAAGATTTATTAGAAGCAAATATTATGGATATCGTGAAAAAAGCGGAAGATCCGGAAAAAATGCTTAATCTATATGTTGACCGCGCTACGGAAGAAGTCCGCAATTTTCAAATCCAGGTGAACCGCGCTGTTGCCGATAAGATTCTTTTGGAAGAAAAGATTGAAGAATTGACCAAGCAGGTCGCCCAGCGTTCCGAACAAGCAGCCTTAGCCGTGAAACAGGGAAAAGACGACCTGGCGCGGACGGCACTCTCCCTGAAAAAAGATGCCGAATCCGCAATCATGGATTATCAGGGACAGCTCGCCGAGCAAAGCCAGGCGGTTCAAGATTTGCAGGAGAATTTGAAAATTCTCACAGAAAAATTGGAAAAAGCGAAATTGGAGCGTAACAATCTGGTCATGCGCCAGCGCCGTGCCGAGACCATGAAAAAGGCTAACGAAGCCGTTTCCGGCTTATCTTCTCATGATCCGATGGCAGATATTGACCGCATGAGAGACCGGGTCGAGAACATGGAAGCAGAAGCCAAAGCTTCCAAGGTGATGATGACCAGCGCCAATACCCTTGAAGATCAATTTGCCGAATTGGAAAAAGGTAAAGCATCGCAAGAGATTGAAGACGAACTGGCTAAACTGAAAGCGGAACTGAACCAGGACAAATAGGTAAAGCCCCGGCCTTCCTGGGGCCAAAGTGAAAAAAAGTAAGGGTGACAAATTATGAAAACGTGGACAAAAACATTAGGGATTCTTCTCACGACGCTGACATTATGGATCGCTCAGACCTCTATCGCTTTGGCCCGGGCCGGCGGGGGCAGGGGTGGAAGCATAGGCGGAAGCTCAGGAAGCGCCGGAAGGTCTTTCAGCGGGGGAGGATCCTTTAGCGGAGGTTCAAGCGGAGGAACATTTTTTGGCGGATTTCCCTTCTTCTTTTGGGGAGGCGGCGGATGGGGTTATGGCAGTTCCTTTGGCGGGATTATCACGCTTATCTTCATCATCGTGATCATCTACATCGTGTATAAAGCCTTAAAGTCAAAAAATATGATCAAAGGGTACCGCAGCAAAGATAATAAACCCCGGATGGAAGACCTGCCGCCGGATACCCCGGTTGATTTGAACGGGGAAATCATCAGCAATGATTCCAATGACCAGCGTTTTACCAAAGCCATTTCCTATACGCGGGAGAACATGCGCTATTTTGCCGAGACCTTTCCGCGCTGGGATAGGGACTACCTGATAGGCAGGGTACGTCAAGTGTTTTTCTGGTTCCAGGATGCCTGGACCCGAATGGACTTGTCTGAAGCCGGCGAATATATAACCCCCGATTTGCTTAAACATTACCAATCAGATCTCGCGGGTATGAAAAGCCGCGGTGAACGGAATATGATCAAAGATCCGGTTCTGCATGCGGATGACATTACATTCATTCACAGTCACCTGAGTGAAGATAATGAACATTTCGTGGTAATGATCTGGGCCAATCTCATTGATTATACGATTGACTCCCAAGGCCGCGTTGTTTCGGGTGATGACACCAACCGCCTCTATTTCACCGAATTCTGGGAATTCAAATGGGAGAATGAAAATTGGCTTCTCTCTAAAATCCATCAGGAAGACGCCCTGGAAATTGCTAAAATTGCCAGAGGGGACGAACAGTAGTTATTCAAAACAAGCCGCTTAAAACGCATCGTTTTAGGCGGCTTTTTTATTTGCCCCGGTTATTCATTCCGCGCTTTCCGATTAAAAAGCTCAGAACAAGGAAGAGCAGAACAAGCAAAGGCAAGAGGGAATAGTATTTTAACGGCGGCCATAAAAAGGGGATAGCATTGGCTACACCGAGCTCAGCCGACAGAAGTCGAGATTGGACGAGCTTGTCCTTGTAATAAATATTGAGCGTTCCTTGTAATTCTCCGTTATTTTGTAGTTGTTCCTGATTCACACCTTCGACTTTCAGCCGGAATTCCTCACCCTCGCCATTGGGAATTGTTTCGTAGACATCCTGTAATGGCGAGAGCTTCAAAGTTTGCCCGTTTTGGAGCGTGACTGATTCCAGGATCTGACCTTTTGGGGCCAACAGCTTATCGCTGAACCGGGTGAAGCCGTAGTCCAGCAATTCTTCCGCTTCCTTATATAATGAAGCGTGAGATGACGCTTTTAAAACGACCGCGATAATCCGGCGTCCATTCCGGGTAGCCGAAGCGACCATGGCTAAAATTGAATATCTTGATAATCTTATTATTTAGGGAAATTTGGGGAAAAATGAAGAATTTTAGTAAAATTTCTCTAAGGCCAAGTGAAATATTGGAAGGAATTATACTATTAATGTTGAATAAGGATGGAATAATAATTTGGCATAAATGATCTTCCATTCAAAGAAAAGATAAATTTTTACATAAAAGAGGGGTAAGAATATGAGTTTAAGCAAAAAAATAATTATTCCGGTTATTGTCATCATGTTTCTAGGCGTTCTGATCATAGGCTTAAGCACCTACAACACCATCAATAAATCCCTCGACGAATTTTTTCAGGACAGTGTGGATCATAAAAGCACGATTGTTACGAACGAAATAAATAAGATGGAAAATAATGCGCTGAACTCTTTAAGCTGGTTAGAGGGTTCTGCCCGGCTTATCCAGGCTTATCAGTCCAATGACCGCAACGCGGCAATAGAACTGGGCAAGCTGGCAATGAAATCCTTTGGGATGGATATCTTTGTTATCACCGACCTGCAGGGAAATGTTTTTGTCCGGGCCCACCAGCCTGAAGCTTTCGGAGACAGTATTGCCAATCAGGTCATTATTCAAAAGGCACTGAAAGGGGAAAAGAGTGTAGGCATTGAGGAAGGAAAAACAGACCGGTTTATCATTATCGCCGGCTGTCCTTTAAAAGATGCGAATGGCCAAACCATTGGAGTAATCTCCATGGGCAATATTATCAGCAATGAGGCCTTTGTGGACAGGTTAAAAGCCCTTCTTGACTCTGAGGTCACTGTTTTTACCGGTAATGAAAGAGCCATGACAACCGTATTGGACAGCCAGGGAAAACGCATTATCGGAACAAAACTGGAAAGCAAACAAATCCTGGAAACCGTCCTGCAAAAAGGGGAAATCTATTACGGGGAAACAACCATTCAAGACCATTTATATTTAGCGGCTTATCTTCCCATTGTTGATGTCAACCAGAAAATTGTCGGGATGTTTTTCGTAGGAGATAACAGCGATATCATCAGCAGCCTGGTTAAGACCACGAGTCAGCGTTTGGGACTCGTTACCATAGGAATTGCCATTGTCATGATTTTCCTAATTATTGGCATCGTTCGAAGAGTCATTACCAAACCGTTAAGCCAGCTGCTAGCCATTCTGAAGGGAGCTGCCGAAGGGAAAGGAAATCTGACCCTTAAAGTTCAGGAACAATCCAAAGATGAATTAGGTGAACTGGGAAGGTATTTTAATATCTTCCTGGAAGAAATACGGGACTTAATCCGTAAGGTAACCCATTCGGCAGACCTTGTAAGCAGTTCATCCAGACAAGTGGCAGTCACGACGGAGGAAACCAGCAAAGCTGTAGAAGAAGTGGCCATGACCATTTCCAATATGGCAGTAGGCGCCGAAACCCAATCATCTTCGATTCAAAACGGCAGAGAGATGATTGAATCCATGAGCAGGGAAATTGTTTATATCAATAAAAGTATTGAAAACTATTTACGTATCACCGGGAAATCGCAAGAGGCCGTGGACAAAGGGCTTCAGTCCATTGTCAGTCAGTTCAGCGCCATGGAAGAAAACAAGAAAACTTCTGCGGCCGTGGTCGAACAGGTTAATTTATTGGCCGGTAAATCTCAGGAGATCGGGCAGATCATTGAAGTCATTAACTCGATTGCCAATCAAACCAATTTGCTTTCCCTCAATGCAGCCATTGAAGCCGCCAGGGCAGGCGAGCAGGGGAGAGGGTTCGCGGTGGTGGCCGATGAGGTTCGAAAACTGGCTGAACAGTCGGCGGATTCTACCAAAGAAATCGCCGTCATTATCAATCAAATTCAGGATATGGTGGCGAAAACCAAGGCAGATGTGGAACGCTCCAGCAAAGCTGTTCTTACTCAAGAGGCGGCAGTCAACGAAAGCAAACAGCATTTTGATATGATCCAGACTTCATTCCAACATGTAATCGAAGAAACGGATATCATTTCCAACGCGGCGAAAAAGCTGGAGACCAATGTGCAAAACATCGTCGAAAACATTAATCAAATTGCAGTGGTTTCTGAGCAAAGTGTAGCCATAACCCAGGAAGCTTCCGCCGCAACCCAGGAACAGACCGCTTCCATGGAAGAAATCGCCGCCAGTTCCCAGCAAATGAACCAGCTGGCAGATGATTTGCTGAGGGACGTCAGAAAATTCATTGTTGATTAATTTCAAATGACAATAAAGTAAAGGTCGTGGCTTTTTTGAAAAAAATTGTGATTGCAGTAATGGTTTGTTTCGCTTTTCTATGGAATGCCCCGGCGAGCACCTCAGCCAGCCCGTTGGTTTATTTAACGGAACGCATATCCGGCCAGGACCGGATAGAAACTTCTATCAGTATTTCACAAAAAGGATGGACCTCGGCCCAAACGGTTATCCTGTGCGAATACGCCGACTATCCCGATTCCATTGCCGCAGCTCCTTTTGTCTCCAGCCTGGATGCACCCATCCTGCTAACCGGAGGCAAAACGCTTGATCCGCGAGTAATCAGTGAATTGCAGCGTTTGAAACCGCAAAAAATAATTCTTTTGGGCGGAACAGGTTGTCTGACCCCATCTATTGAAAAAGAAGCAGAAAGATATACGTTAAGTTGGGAACGAATCGGCGGCTCAAATCGTTATGAAACTTCTGTCCAGCTGGCTTCCAAACTCACCAGTGATTCCCTGATTATTGCCAACGGAGATAATTTTCCCGATGCTTTATCCGCGGCAAGCTATGCCGGGATTCAAAAGATTCCCATGGTGCTGACCTCTAAAACCCTGCCGTCTTCCGTTGCAGAATATTGTAAAAAAACGCTGCCCAAACACATCATCGTGATAGGCGGCGAGCAAGCTGTCCCCACCTCATCTTTAAGCCAGCTTAATCTGACCATAGAAACCCGTCTGGGCGGCCAGGACAGGTATGAAACCAATGCCAAAGTGGTTTCGTATATGGCAAGTTCCATTGAAGCCAATGATTTATTTTTGGCATCCGGGTTGAATTTTCCGGATGCCATAGCGGGAACGGTGCTTGCTGCCAAGCTCAAAGCCCCTTTGTTGCTGACGGAAAAAGAAGATATTCCGCCTGCTGTCTACACGAAGATGCGTGAACACATGCAGGTTGAACCGTCTGCCGCTATTGCCAAAAGCGGGCAGGGGAAAATAACCGCTTCCGGCGGACTGAACCTCCGGGATACCCCCTCCGCATCGGGAAAAGCGCTGCTCGTCATCCCGCAGGGAACAACGGTGGAAATCACCTCCCAGCAGGGTCAATGGTATCAAACAACGTATCAGCAAAAAACCGGTTGGATATCGGTTAATTACGTAAATATCACGCAGACATATAAACAAGGGAAAGTCACCGCTTTCGGCGCATTAAATCTAAGGGGAAATCCTTCGCTGACAGCAGAGATTCTGACCACTATCCCACAGGGAGCAGTCATCCCCATTACCGGGGAACAAAATGAATGGTACAAGACGATTTACCAGGGAACGTCCGGATGGGTCTCCAAAGAGTTTGTCAGTATTTTATCCACAGACAGTACCGGTACGGAAACCATCGATTTGACTCCGAACGGAAAAGTCTATGTCTTAGGCGGATCGGGCGTGATCAGTGAGAATACGCAGCGCATCATCGAGGGGAAAGCTGTTTCCAAATACCAGGATAATCTGAGGGATTTTCCTTCTTTACCCTCTTCTCTTGACGGACCGGCATCAACCTATGACCCTGCTAAGGAAGTACTGCTTGACCCCTTCCAGGGAATTACGGCCAATATTCTGAAAGGGAAGAAGATCCTCATCGATCCGGGACATGGCGGTCCGGATAGCGGAGCCGTTGGTCCGTCCGATACCTATGAGAAAAACAATAACCTGGCAATCGCCTTGTATTTGAACGATATCCTCACAGAAGCCGGGGCAGCGGTCAGCATGACCAGAAATACGGATATTTCACCGGCCCCTGCTTATTCGGAAGCTGCAGATTTGGAAGCCCGGGTAACCCTGGCCAATAACACAAATCCGGACTTGTTTATCTCCATCCATAATAATGCGCTGTCCAATTCGGAAGTCCGGGGTACAGCAACGTATTATTCCGATGAAAACCCGCAGGTAAGCAACTGTGCCAAGCTGGCGGAAATCATGGAAAATACGGTTGTCACAACATTAAACACGGATAGGGAAGGCGTCAAAGAGGCAGATTTTTATGTGCTGGCTGCTACCAAAATGCCCTCGGTATTAGTGGAAGTAGGCTATATCTCCAATCCCTATGAGGAAGCCCGCCTGCAAAATCCGGTATTCCAGAAAAATGCAGCAACGGCTGTCTTCCATGGAATTATTGAGTACTATGGACTGGCAGGGAAGTAAGAGTATGCTTATCAGGTATCCGCTTGTGTCAATTCGGCCAAGACCGATTCAGCGGAGTGTATCCAAGCAGTAAATGGGCAGGGGACATTGTTTGATTAACATCTATTGAACACTTACATTCGGAAAAACAACCTTGGATATCATAATTCCGCTGACAATGATATACCCCATCGTGATCAAAAGAAGCAGGTCCACGATATATCCAATTCTTGTTTTTATGGAGATTTTCTTAAACATGTTGACAGTGACCTGTTTTAACCCATCTCCAATTGATGGCCAGGTGGATGATGAAGGCCATTCCCAGCGATAAACCTGCAATTTCATGGAAGGACTGGCCTCCGAAGGCCATCTTGTTGAATAATAGTGCAAATACGACAGCCATAATCAGATTGAAAGTAATCTTATAGTGCCTCCGGTAAACATTCCATCGGTAAGCTTGCTGCCGGCAGATCCCCCGGAGAGAAGGGTATAGGTTTTTCCCTGCTCCAATTTCGGACTGCTTAAAAGGATGGACTGATACTCTTTGGAGGGGGCAAAGGCAAGAATTGGATTCCCGCTTTTTGCGGAGAGGAATAATAGACGAGCACGGAATTCTGGGTTGAAGCAGTTCCCGGAGCCTGGGCCATACCGGAGCTTCCGGCTATGGCCAGTACGCCGCCTGTTAGCTCGCAAGTACTGTCGTAATCCATAGGACCGTTTCCATTGTCGGTAGGCCCGTTGACAAGCACCGTTCCTCCGTTGAAGTAAATTGCTCCATTGGCATCTATACCGTCCCCGCCGGCGTCAATGGAAACGTAACCGCCCGTAATACGGATAAAATAATTTCCGCCGGTACTGAAGCTGTTTTGGCCGGGCCTGCCGCCTTGGGAAGAACCGTCGTTTCCGCCGGCAGCGTTTAAACCGTCATCCCGTGAAGTCAAATGAACTGTTCCGCCATTCATGGTGATACTTGCGCTTTCCAAACCCTCATAACTTTTGGCGATGTTAATGGTCCCATCTTTTATCGTGAGGGCCTTATCGGCATGGATCCCGTCGTCCCCGGAAGAGATGGAAAATTCCCCGGCTTGAATCAGGATCTCCCCGTTAGAATGGATCGAATCATCGGAAGAATCTATTGTAAACGTACCCCCGCTGATCAGGATGCCGCTTTTAGACTTGATCCCTTTGGCGGAAGCAGTGTCCTCCGTTGCTGTCGTGCTGGTTTCCGGGGACTTCCACTGGCCCCAATCACCAAGATCCTGCTGATTATTGGGTCATTTTATTTCCTTTTCTTTAATAAACACTACCTGATTCCGTATTTATTGCTCTATTATATCTTGAGTTCGGCAGCTTCATTTATTGAGCGGAAAAGACTGGGCAGAGTGCTGTTCACCCTTACCTCCGATGAATCGAAAACCTTTCGGAAACTGTTCATTCTTGGGATTTCGATCTATGTCTTCAATATGTTCTTTTTGGTTTTTATGGTGATCTATTGGGCGGTTCCTTACATTGTGCTGTCGCTGATACTTGGCATCATCGCCCTGGTCTTTATCCTTGAATCTTACCGCATCTTCCACCAGCGGGTCATCTGTGAAAAAGGAATTTCCGGCCGGGAATGTGACAATGTCAGGTGGGAAGGTATCGATTCGATTTACTGGAATGAGACAAAAGAATACCTGGTGATATTCTTAAAGAGGTCCCACCAGCAAAAAGTTTTCCGGCGTTTTTCTATCAAAGTGGATGAACCGGTAAGAAATGACCTGGATATTTTGTTAAAGAAGATCTTTACCGAGAACAAGGTAAAGGGGTACCAGAAATGAGGGTGCTGCGATAGCGGCGCCTTTTTAGTTCATCTATATATATTCATATATTCACATAATAGGTCTTATATATCGGGTCGGTCTCTTTTATCCGGGGGCTTGTTTATCCAAGATCTCGTTTATCCGGGTAAGTCTCCGAAATATATAGCCGCTTTCGGTAAATTGCGCCCTCCATGGCGCAAATTACCGCGCTCCGCCTCCTGCTTCGCTTTACGCTGTCTATATATTTCGGAGACTAGTCTGGGGATTTATTAGTAAGCCTTTCACTTTGGTTATATTTTTATAGTCTTGTAAGCATAAACCATTGATTAGTTGTGTTTAGTTGACTCTGCTTGCGTTTGGTTGTATATTGGTGGTAGGGGGGTGATCTTATGGAGAAACTGCTTACTGCTCAGGAATTGGCGGAGATTCTTCATTTGTCTGTGGAGACGGTCTGGCGCTATACGCGACAAAAGAAAATCCCTACAGTAGAACTGGGGGAAAAACAATACCGGTATGAAAAAGAAGCGGTGCTGGCCGCGCTGGCAAAGAGTGAGATGTTTGTGAAAGAAGAACGTCCTGCCTATGCCAAACCGGACGGATATACCTACGAGGACTATTTGAAGCTTCCGGAAGAACCTGGCTACCGGTATGAGATTTTGGAAGGAATTCTAATTAAAGAACCTTCACCAACGATGCATCACCAGCGATTATGCGCAACCCTATTTCGCCAGTTAGCTGATTTCTTTGATAGTTTTGATCCGAAGGGCGAACTCTTTTTTGCCCCTTTAGATGTCACTTTGACCAATCGTAATGTAGTGCAGCCGGATATCTTATTTATTTCAGGCAGCCGCAGGGGAAACCTGTACGAGGAACGGATAGACGGACCTTGTGATTTGGTCATTGAGATCATGTCCCCGACAAACCGCCGCAAGGACCGCTTGCAGAAGATGGAGATTTACCGTAAGGCGGGAATCCCTCACTACTGGCTCGCAGATCCTGAGGAGAGTACCTTGGAAGCTTTTATGCTTAAAGGTGAAAACTATGCCCTGATCGTCGCAGGCGGTCCGGGAGACAAATTTATTCACCCTGATTTTCCAGGGTTGGATTTGGATCTGGAAAGGGTATTTCACAGACCTGGATTCGAGTAGGGCTTGCTAAAGAAAAATTAATGCCCCTTATGCCAAAGTGGGTTTATAAAAGTGAATGGATAAAAGGAGAGGATCTCCCATGCCAAGCCGCGATCCGGATAAAAGGTATACTTATGCCGATTGTTTAACCTGGCCGGAAAATGAACGCTGGGAAATTCACGAAGGAGTACCGTGCATGCTTACTGCACCTTCATGGCAGCACCAGGAAATACTAGGTTCTCTATTTAACCAGCTATATAATTATCTGGAGGGGAAACCCTGCCGGGTATTCTGCGCCCCCTTTGATTTACGCCTGCCGGAACCCGGACAAACCGATGAAGAAACTACCTTTGTCGTACAGCCGGATATTACGGTCGTCTGCGATGTAACAAAACTCAATAGGACAGGATACTGCGGAGTACCCACGCTTATTATAGAAATTACTTCCCCTGCGACAGCTAAAATCGATAAAATCATTAAATTTAACCGCTTCGAAAAAATGGGAGTGCCTGAGTACTGGATCGTCGAACCGGAAGAAAAAATTGTCAGTGTTTATACCCTGCTGGAGAATGGGCGGTATGGAAGGCCCGAGGTTTACCCGGAAGACGGAAATATCCGCGTCCATGCTTTTCCGGATTTGGTCGTTGAATTAAATTCGGTATTTCTCAATAAGCAATAAACATTAATTGACAAATTTTTCTTATTTTTATATAATCAAATACGAATTTGACAATAACTTAATAATCCAAATTTATACTGATCATAGCAAACCTGTTGAAAAGCAGGGACGCAAAGCTACGAGTCTAAGTGCTTTTGCATATTGATAGTCGGGTTGCCGGTAGAGAAATCGATAGTATATCGCGGCTGCTTCAGTCGCGATTTTTGTTTATGGAGAGGGTTAAATGTGACATCAAATCCCATGATCGTTGCCAGTTGTTCAGTAACAATCGCAGTCCTGATATCCTACGGTTATCTGTACTTTTCTGAAAAAAAGCCCTATATCTTAACGTGGATACTTTCATTATCCCTGTTGCTGATAGCTTACCTTTCCAGAATTGTAATCATAGAGACCGGCCGGGAATATCCCATTCTTCTGATTGTCAATTATACTTCTACCATTGCCGGTTACTGGCTGATTTTTAAAGGGATCAATTTGTTTTTCGGGAAAAACTACCGCTTGTTTTGGAACATTGGCGCAGGCCTTCTGGCATTGGTTTACTCCATTTTAACCGTCCTCGAATTACGGGTAGATATTATTTTACTGGCGTCTGTCGGCTACACGGCTGCCTTATTGGTCAAATCCGGTTTCACTTGTCTTCATGCTTCAAGTCCGAAAACCTCGATCAGAATGTCGTTGGGTTATACCTTTTTTATATGGGCTATGGTTTCTTTGGTATACCCCCTGTGTCATATGCTGAAGAGGGTTCCGACTTCTTACGGCTATTTGTTAATCGGGATCGTAGGTCTTATCGGTTTTATCAGTATCCAGGCGATGTATTTTCAACATGGATTCGGTAAGTAATTTTTAAAAATCGGATTTTAAGGTAGTAGTATCAAGCATTTTTTCTCTGCAAAAAAGGTAAATTTTTTGGCAAAAAAACAGGACACTTAGCTCCTCTTGTCAAATGGTTAAAAGTGACTA
>JAAYUV010000026.1 GCA_012517475.1 Peptococcaceae bacterium
CAGATGGTTATTGATGTCTTCAGAGATATGACACTCAAAGCAGCAGTATTAAAGAAACACGGATTTGTAACCTTGGGTCAGGATATTTTTAAAGCCTACTATCTGGCTGACGTGCTTGAAGACAATGCCAAGGTTGCCTGTCTGATAGAACAATTGAAAAAGTAAGACAAGCTTAATGATATCATGCGCTTTAACCGGTACAGACAGGAGTTGAACTTGTGACGAGTAAATCAATCGCACTGATTGTTACGGCCGATACCAAAGAAGCTGAAGCAAGATTTTTGAACGAATACATTGAAGCTCAGGGGTTTAACGCACCAGTCATTGATGTCAGTACAAAAAAAATCCATAGTCTAAAAGCCGCTTATAGCAGGGAATATGTTTGTTCTTTAGCACAAGTAGAATTTAAGGAATTATCTTCTTTGCGGCGTGACATGATGATGAAAACAATGGGGGAAGGCGCAGCCCGCATCTTACTTGACCTGTATTCAAAGGGAGAATTGGCAGGAGTTTTAGCGGTTGGCGGAAACCAGGGAACGGCAATCGCATCAATCGCCATGCAGCATTTACCCATAGGGATACCAAAGCTTATCGTATCGACTGTGGCATCAGGCTATGTAAGACCATACGTTCAATATAAAGATATTATTATGATGTTTTCCGTTGCAGATATCTTAGGCGGTGCAAATACAGTAAGCCGGACCATCTTAACCAATGCGGCCGGTGCAGTAATGGGTATGTGTCAATATGGAATCCCCCTTACGAAAGGGAGTAAACCCGTTATCGCTACTACTGCATTTGGAAATACGGATGCCGCGGTGAATCAGGCCAGAATGATTCTTGAAGAAAAGGGGTATGAGGTTATCGCCTTTCATGCATCCGGGGCAAGTGGTTCAGCCATGGAATACCTGATTGAAGAAGGCTATATTCAGGGAGTATTGGATATGACTACCCACGAATTAATTGGTGAAGTTTTTGGAGATGATATCTATACTCCGCTAAGGCCCAGGCTTGAAGAAGCAGGGAAAAAAGGAATACCGCAGGTGGTTGTTCCGGGCGCAATAGAATATTTCTGTTTTGGGGGGCCTGATACCGTCCCTGAGAAATACCGAAACAGGAAGACACACTATCATAATCCCTATAATACCAATATCAGAGCAACAAAAGAGGAAGCTAAGAGAACCGCTGAGGTTATGGCACAGAAACTGAACAAGTCTAATGGCCCTGTAGTGGTCATGATTCCTCTCCGGGGTTTTTCTGAGAATGGCAGACAAGGTAATGTATTATATGAACCCGATACCGATGAAGTTTTTATTTGTTCTTTAAAGAAAAACCTTGAACGTAAAATACAGGTAATAGAAATTGATGCCAACATTAATGATAGGGAATTTTCGTCTAAAACCGCTGAAATTATGCATGAACTGATAGATAAAGATTCCCGTAATAAGTAAATCCAGTTTCCATACTCACAAATACGTAGAAGTAAGGAGGTATTATTGTGAATTACCAAATTCCGGAGAAGATGAAAGCGCTGATTCTCTATGGACCGAATGATTTTCGCGTTGTGAATGATAAACCGGTACCGAAACCCGGTCACGGAGAAGTACTGGTCAAAGTTGAAGCCTGCGGGATCTGCGGTACGGATGTAAAGATTATTACCAGAGGGATGCCAAAGATGCCCCCGTACGGAGAATTTACCCAGGGTCATGAATGGGCCGGCACGGTAGTGGCTCTTGGGGAAACTGTTGATGAATTTAAAATCGGCGACAGGGTGGCTATCGAAGCCCATAAGGGCTGCGGACGCTGTCAAAACTGTATTGAAGGTTTGTATACAAGCTGTCTGAACTATGCCCAAAAGGGTCAAATGGCTTCCGGGATGACCCGTGACGGTGGGTTCGCTGAATACGCTGTACACCATATCAATTCCATCTATAAAATTCCTGATAATGTTTCTTTCGTTGAAGCAACCTATGTTACCACTCTCGGCTGCGCAATGTGGGCTTTGGATATGAGCGGCGGTTATATTGCGGGAGACACGGTTCTTATTACAGGACCGGGCCCGATTGGATTATCCATGGTTCAGGCTTGTAAGGCGGTAGGAGCCGAAAAGATCATTCTGGTGGGAACCAAGAATGACAGATTGGAGATCGGCAAGAGCGTAGGGGCTACCCATACGATTAATGTCAATGAAGTGAAAGATCCCCTTGCTATGGTCATGGAAATTACGGGCGGACGCGGTTGTGAAAGAACCTACGAATGCGCCGGTAATGATTCCTCATTTGAATTGTGCATGAAATCTACCATGCGCGGTCATGTTATGACTCTGGTATCCTTCTATAAGCAGCCGGTTACAGCAAGTCTGGACTACGCGGTACTAAACGGAATTAACATGATGACGGTACGTGGTGAAGGACGCAACAACTGCAAAAGAGCGTTATCTCTAATGGCTCAAGGTAAGATCGATACCAAGAAGATCCTGACGCATACCTTCCGTCTGGATGAATTTGCTACAGCATATGATTATTTTGTTAATCGTAAAGACGGGGCAATGAAGGTCGTTGTGATTCCTTAATTTATAACTTTCCTCCGGGATATTTCCTTCCTCCTCAAATATTCCCGGAGGAGTTAGCTTTCCATTGTTAGGACCTTTGTATCTTGATTTGTCACAATATTTAAATAATAACCGGATTTTTATACTGGATACAGTCTTGGTATAAAAAGTCAAAATAAAAGGGGGGATTTAGTACAGTATTACAACGATCCTGTTTCATTTTCTTACAGGGTATTAAATTAGGAGGGGAAATGTATGAAAACAAAAAAAGTGCTTGCTATTATTCTGACCGTATTGTTGGTAATGACGATGGCAGTTGGTTGCAGCCAATCGTCTGCTCCGGCAAAAGCCAAGTATCCTGAGAAAACCATTGATATGACCATTCTCTTTGGGGCGGGTGCTGCGGCAGATATCGTAGGGCGTAAACTGGCTGAGATTGCCGCCAAAGATCTGGGACAAACAATCGTTGCCAACAACCGTGTCGGCGGTGGCGGTGCGGTAGGTTACCAGTATGTTTTAGGAACTCCCGCTGACGGGTATAACATCGTTTGGAACTCGACATCTATTAATGTAGCTTATCATCAGGGAAACATGCCGAAAGATAAGGCTTGGGATTCCTTCAGAGGTGTGGCTAAAATAACCCAGGAAGCCAGCGTGTTGGCGGTAAAAGCCGATTCCAAGTGGAAAACATTTGAAGAATTCATTGCTTACGCCAAAGCAAATCCTGGAAAAGTAACGGTTGCCAATAGTGGAGTAGGTTCCTTCAATCAGCTTATTGCCGGTGCTATCGAGTCAGCAGCCGGGGTTCAGTTTAAACATGTGCCAATGGATGCAAAACAAAGCACAATTGCGCTTCTGGGTGGCAAGGTTGATGCGGTAGTCAATATGGCATTTGATATGATTCAGCAAGAGCAGGCCGGCCAGACCAAAACTTTGGTAGTGGTAGCCGATAAGAGACTGGATATGCTGAAAGATGTTCCTACTATGAAAGAAAAAGGTTATGATCTGACTCTTACCATGTATAGAGGAATAGCAGTACCCAAAGGCACTCCCGATGATGTAGTAAAAACATTGGAAAGTGCTTTTATGAAAGCAGGAAACAGCGAAGAATTTAAAACCTTTGCAGCTAAATATGGTGTGCAGGTAGATGTGAAAAACGGAGCTGATTTCGATAAAGAAATAGGTGCCAATGATACACAAGTAGCTTCTATCATGGAAAAGATCGGTCTCAAAAAACAATAAACAGGCAGGCGTATGAGCGGGAGACTTCTGTCTTCCGTTCATACATCCAAAATATAAAAGAATCAAAAATTCCAAGGAGTATAGGAATATTGCTTAATACATCTTCAATCATTTCAGGTTAGGACTGACCCGTATTATATTCATGGAAAATGAACCTGTCTATTTTAGAAGTAATCATTTTTCCTTTTCGTAATTGCTGCTTGTAAATTAGAAATATTCCTTGTACTTCATATTAATCCCAGACATTGTTTTGATCATGGAGAAAGAATACTTCTATTTATATACGATTAGCTGACCAAATTCGCTGCCAAGGAGGGATTTGAATGAAAAAAGACAAAATAATTGCAGTGCTTATTTTAGGATTTACGGCATTTTTCGGCTATATAACCATGCAGCTTCCTGCCTCTACAATGGAAGGAGAACCCGGACCGAAGTTTTTCCCGGCTATTCTTTTAGCCTTAATGGCATTGTGCGCGTTGATTTTGTTCTTTTTAAAGCCTAAAGAAAAACAACCGGAAATAAGCGAGGAAGAGATAAAGAAATATGAAGATCTTGGTATGGAAATCGAAAAGGAAGATGATGAAGAATTCGAAATAGGTAAGGCCATGATCTTATTTGGATGCTTTCTCCTGGGAATTATCCTGATGTATTTCCTTGGGTATATCATTGGAATGACAGTAGGGTTAACCCTTATGTTATGTTATGTTGGCTGGAAAGTCCCGAAAGCAGTACTCATTTCATTAATAATTACTTGCTTTGTTTTTGGACTATTTGATATATTACTTCATGTACCGTTGCCAGCGGGAAAATTGCTGTAAGGAGGGGATAGGAATATTATGTTTGATTTATTTGTACAGGGATTACACATTGCTATAACACCTGAAAACTTTTTATTAATGGCCATTGGAACCATTCTTGGAATAATCTTTTCTTCAATTCCCGGCCTTACATTCAGTACAGCACTCATTCTACTTTTGCCGATGACTTTCGGACTTTCCCCTGTGGCAGCGATATCTGTATTATTAGGAGTTTTTGCCGGCGGCATGACTGGAGGGTCTATTCCTGCCACTCTGCTTGGGATCCCAGGTAATCCTTCGGCTGCCGCAACGGTAATTGACGGTTATATGCTGACGAAAAAAGGACTTGGCGGTAAAGCTCTTGGCATGTCTATTTATTCCTCCGTATTTGGCGGAGTCGTCAGTTTGATTATCTTGATCGCCGTTGCACCGCTTATTGCCAAGATTGCACTTACATTTGGTCCCGGAGAATTATTTATGCTGGTTATCTTTGGCCTTTCAACCATTGTAGGGCTCACAGAGGGAAGTGTTATTAAATCAATCATTGCCTGTCTCCTTGGTTTGTTGATGTGTACGGTAGGACTTGATCCGGTGATGGGTCTTCAACGTTTTACATTTGGATTTGCACCTTTAATGACCGGTATCGGAATCATGCCTATTATGATTGGGGCTTTTGCTATTCCGGAAATTATTAATACATTTCTCACATCAAAGAAGACCAAAGGGGTTATTGCGAAGAGAAAAGTCGAAGGCATCAAAGCTTCATTCCCAACCTGGAAGGAACAGAAACAAACCTTCAGACTGAATATGGAAGCATCTATCCTTGGAACCCTCGTTGGCGCAGTTCCCGGGGCAGGCGGACCTATCTCTGCGTTTCTTGGGTATAATTTAGCGAAAAGTAGAAATCCTAAGTGTGGTACCGGTGAAATAGACGGTGTTGTGGGACCTGAAGCTGCGAACAACGGCGTTACAGGCGGCGCTATGATTACCCTTTTAACCTTGGGAATCCCTGCAGACAGTGCTGCCGCCATTATCCTTGGCGCTTTCCTCATACACGGTATTGTGCCTGGTCCGCTTCTCTTTAAGGAAAACGGCGGGATGGCTTATGCAATATTCATCAGTATGCTCATTATTAACTTCATGGTTCTTGTTATTCAATTTTTTGGAATGAAACTGTTCATTAAGGTGTTGGATGTTCCCAAAATCAACCTTATGGCATTTATCCTTTCCGTAACCATCATTGGTTCCTTCGCGGCCAATGTGAATTATGCCGATATTCTTATCATGTTCGTAATGGGCGTACTCGCCTGGTTTATGAAAAGAAATGGTTTTTCAATTATTCCGCTTATTCTGGGCTTGGTGCTCGGAGGCTCTATTGAGGATAATTTCAGGAAGGCAATGGTATTATCGGGCGGACAATTGGATATATTCTTTAACAGTCCGGTAAGCGTTATATTCTTAATTCTTTCTATCTTAATGATTACAAGCCCCCTGATCAGACCCTTCTATCGAAAGGCCATCAATCTTGTATTGAAAAAGGCCTGATTCTAGCATTAGGCAGAACGGAAGTGAATTATGACAGAAAATAACCAGCCAGAAAAATATCTTTTCTTTTCCAGTGAAAATCTCATAGAATACTTCCATAATAATCTGGCAGAAAAAGATATAAAAACACAGAGTAAAAGAATATTTGAAATGGCCAGGGTATTCCTGTCTATGAAAGAATTCAGCTTTGAAGATATTTACTCCATTGTAGTCATGGTCAGGGATATCCAAAGTTATAACATGATTCACGAGGTTCTCAAACTCTATTTTCGGGACAATAGTTTCCCGGTTGGCATTGTCTTTCAAACATCAGAACTTGAGGGTTCAGCCGATATTGAAATTGAATTTTCAGCTTTTAAAGGGGATAAACATTTTATAAAGGTTCAAGATACGGAAAGCATGTCTCAACCTTTTTCGCCGGGAATAGTCATTGATAACTATGTGCACAGTTCCGGCATTAGCAGTAAAGTATCTCTTATTTCTGACCAAAATGCAAAAGATTTTGAAGACGCCGTCGAGGACTGTCTTACAAGCCTGAAAAAGACTCTTGATCAGGCAGGCACATCTCTGGAGAAGGTCTATTCTTTTATTGCCTATCTGAAAAACATGGATAACCTTCCATGGCTTGAAGAAGTCTTTGCGAGAAACCATCTGAACCGGGAAGGGGTTCTATTGGAAGTAGTTAAAATTGATCAGCTTAGAGATAATCGTTCTTTAGAAATATCTTGTTCCGCAGCGCTACATTAAGATAACATGGCAACCCGTAATGCACCGGCGGCCTCTTGAAAATCAGGAGGCTGTTTTTTTATGTATAAATATGTTTAAAAGGATACCGTTAAAAAGAATAGAATAATAAATGATGGAAATAAGAATGATAATGAAAGCTTGCAAACCAGTCTAACAAACAAATTATCTTCAGGAGGATAGTCAGTATGCGTATTTCAAATAAAAATGAACAGGAATTTAGTGATGTGGGGGAGTTAATCGGGGATCAAGAAATAGAACGCTGGAAGGATAGGGCCAAAGAATATGTGGATGATCCGGTAAAAACCGAGACATTATTAAGCAAAGCCCTTCGAAAAGCTGAAAAGAGCAAAAATAATGAGGTATTCGGCAATATCTGGGACAAAGTTCAGCTGCTCTTTTCCTTGGTAAGAGATTGGTCAAACGGTACATACCGTTCGATATCCAAAACAGCGCTTTTGGCAATTATTGGAGGACTGATTTACTTCGTTTCGCCGGTTGATGTTATTCCGGATTTCATTGTTGGTTTGGGACTTGTTGATGATGCTGCTGTTTTAGGTTTAATCATTAATCAGCTTGATAAAGAGCTTACGCGCTATAAACAATGGAAATTAAAATAAATGATTATCAGTGCAAGCAGGAGAACTGATATTCCGGCGTTTTACAGTGATTGGTTTTATAAGAGAGTTCAAGAAAAATATGTTTTCGTTCGCAACCCTTTCAATTATTATAAGGTGCGAAAGATTGAATTAGCTTTTGACAAAATTGACGGGATCGTTTTTTGGACCAAAAACCCTTTGCCGATGATGGAACGGATCGAGGAAATTAGGGCTTTCCCCTTTTATTTTTTGTTTACTTTAAATGCATATGGCATAAACGTAGAGCGAAATCTGCCCGGCCAAGAGGTGCGGATCAGGACATTTATCCGCTTGTCGGAATTGATCGGAAGGCATAGGGTAATTTGGAGATATGATCCTATCCTGATCACAGAGGAATATGACTTTAATTTTCATCTTAATCATTTTTCTGAAATTGCCCGTCAATTATCTGGGTATACCGAAAAATGTATTTTCAGCTTCGTCCAGCCTTATCCTAAAGTAATAAAGCGAATAGGGAAGTCTTTAATCGATTGGCCTCAAGAGCGGAAGAACCAAATTATAGCCCTTATGGCCCGGGAAGCCCAAAAAAATGGGATAGAGTTCGTAAGCTGCGCCCAGCGTTTTAAGGAAATCGGAATAGAACCGTCGAGTTGTATCGATGCTGATCTAATCTCACGGATCAGCGGTAAACCGGTAACCTTTCAAAAAGATAGAAATCAGCGAAAAGAATGCGGATGTGCAATGGCGATAGATATTGGGGCCTATAACTCTTGTTTGCATGGGTGTATTTATTGCTATGCTGCTTTTTCTCAGACCGGTGCCCAGAGGAATTTGTCCAAACATTTTCCTGAAAGCCCATTATTATACGGAAACGTAACCCCTTCCGATGAAATTTTATTGGAGAATCGTTAATTTGTCTTGAACCGGAAGGTTAAGTTAAGGTATAACATACATAAGAAAGAATATATGAGAGCCACCATATCAATAATGAGGCCGAAAGGGGCAGAAAGATGACAATCCTCGAGGAAAAACTGATAGAACTAGGGAAATACAAACCAGAACTTACCAGGCAACCCGATTTTGAAAGGTTCTGGGAAATGGCCATGGAGGAAATCTACCCAAGCGCATCAGGTATCCCCAGTTGGAGGATTGATACAGAAGCCAGGGAGATCTCAGAAGAGTATGAAGTATCATATGCTTTTAACCTGGAGGATTGTTTGTATCCTCTGGAAAAGGTTAAGGTCTACAAGGCTTCTCTGGAAGCTTCAGACGGCACGCTGCTTCGTGGTTGGTATCTTTGTCCGGCAGAAGCAGGGGAAGGAAATAAAGTTCCTGGATTAGTTCGTTTTCATGGCTACTCGTCCAATAAAGGGAAGATTTCTGAACTTCTGCTTTGGGCATTACAGGGATATGCCATATTAGCTATGGATGTCCGGGGGCAATGTGGAGATACGCCTGATGCAAGGGTATATTCTTCAGGGGCATTTTCCGGTTGGATGACGCTTGGGCTCGATTCCCCAATGGAGTATTACTATCGTCAGGTCTACCTGGATAGTGTCCAAATGATAGAGTCTTTGGCCCGAAGACCAGAGGTAGATCCGTTAAGAATAGGGCTCTTCGGCAACAGCCAGGGGGGAGCGTTAGCTATCGCTTCTGCAGCGCTTCTGGCCCGTTTTGCCTCTTCTATTCCGGGAATTACGGCTAATGTTGCTGCTGTAAACGCAGGGATTCCTTTTCTTTCCGATATGAAGAGGGCTTACAAGGAGCACGGTGATGGACCTTGGGCTGAATTTGACTGGTACTTCCGGATGCATGACCCCTTCCATGAAAGAGAAGATGCTATCTTCGAAACATTAAGTTATTTTGACATTATGAATTTTGCACCGTGGGTAAAGTGTCCGGTTTTAGTTTCTGCCGGACTTAAAGACACGGCATGTCCCCCCCCGACAATTTTTGCGCTGTATAATCATTTAAGCGGGGAAAAAGAGATTATCCCTTATCCTGATTACGGACATGAAATGATTGATAATCATGTTGATAAACAGATTATCTTTTTTGCCCGGAAATTGCTGAGATAACAGCTTGAATAAAGTATTATTTATTGACTGCGGGTAATTATCCGTATACAATTATGTGTATCTTAATTTGCGAGAAATGGCAATGAAGCCGCATTCCTCCTTAAAAGGAGGGGTGGCTTTTTATTTTTACTTAAGGGGAGATTTATATTGTTTGATCTTTTTTCATTCTTCCTGGGGGTTACCATCGGGAGTATTATATGGATTATGCTATCTTTCTACATAAAAAATTATTATATCAATATCAGTAAATTGATGGTTAAAAAGTGCAGGCTAATCACTGAAGGAAATCTGTCGGAAAAATCCTCTGTATCAATTCCAAAATGGGCAAAGGAATTAGATACGCAGATTTCCAAGATAAGGTCCGGCTTGCGGGATTTTATTCTGGAAAGTCAAGTCGGATCAGGGCAGATAGCTGCCGTAGCTGAACACATGAAGTTCTGTCTGGAAAAGTTAGAAAAAGGCGCGGATAATACCTATGAGAATACACAGCTGATGACTTCAATCAGTACCGAGATGTTTGAACAGATGAAGAAAACAGTTCAGGAAATCAATGAATCGTTGGTCTTGGCCCATGAGATTGGAGATTCAGGAAAGAAAGTCATGGATATGGGAGTATACGCGGTGAATCATGCCAATGAAGTGTTTGCTGAAATCAGCAATGCCGCAGATAGGTTGGAGCATGTCCGGGCGAGTTCCGAAGAATTAAAATCTGTCATTGATGATTTAATGAATATGGCCTTAAGTGCCGACAGGATTGTTGACAATGTTGGGAAAATTGCGGGTTTAACCAAAATGCTGGCGTTAAATGCAACCATCGAAGCCGCTCGTGCCGGGGAACTTGGAAAAGGTTTCGGGGTAGTTGCCGGTGAAGTACAAAATTTGGCTGATCAGGTATCTCTCAATGTAAAAGATATTGGCTATCTTCTGTCGGCTATCCAAAACCAGGCTAAAGAAGTTCATGATGTAGCCATAAAAGAGATTGGACAAGTTTCCCTGGGTGCACAGTCCACAAACAAAGCAAAGATTTCAATGAAAGAAATAGCAGGGTTTCTAGAAAAAGTACTTGAGAAAACGAAAGGAATTAATAGCCTGGTCGGGCAACAAGATATTATTTCGTCTAAAGTAATGAAAAATATCGGTGAAATGACTACTTTAAGGGGGCAAACGCAAGAAATTGTATTTCAGGTTTCAAATCTGGTAGGAGAAGAACGCTGCAGTATTCAGGAAATTGCTGCTTTGGGGAGTGTATTGATGAAATCTTCTTCTGATCTGACTGCGATAGGCTCCGGTTATATTCTGGAAGAAGCGGATCATGTGAAGGAAGCTTCAGGGGAAATTGTCAAGGACATAAAAGATATAGCTGAAAAGTCTATGGACAAAACAAGTGACGAACTAAAAAGATTCTATGAGGAGATATTGGCGAGTTATCCATGGATCGAGGCGATCTGGTTGAACAGAATGGACGGAACATTTGTCATTTCACTGCCGCCGGCGGGAATCGTAAATGCCTGCGGCCGGGAATGGTGGCAGGAAGCAGCAAAAGGAAGGGAATATTTATCTCCGGTTTATGTATCTGCTATTACAAGGCGGCCTTGCCGTACAATTGCCGTACCTTTTATGGAAGATAGTAAAATCACCGGAGTATTCGGTGTAGACGTTCGGATCGATAAAGATAAGCAAAAATAATAGAGATAAGACATTTTATAAGATGTAAGATAACGCAAAGAATCCCGGAGTAATATTATTCCGGGATTCTTTATTGAAACATGCTTAGTGCTGGTCAGGGGCAGTAAACCCCGGGGCCTGGGGATTCTTAAGTTCATTAAAATATTTTCCGGGTGTTGAAAGGTCAAAATACACCTTGGAATCCTGCGTAACGCCCCAGTCTTGAAGTGAACCGGTATCCTGGAGCATATTGAAAGCTTCCCTAAAGAGGGTATTATGGGCTTCTTCCCTATTTAGGAGAAAATCGATTGTTTCACGGACGCCCTTATCATTAATCTGTCTATAGAGATATTCGTAGACAACCTTCGCCCGTTCTTCCGCAGAGATGTCAGAAAGAATATCGGCAGCCAGATCTCCTGTGCATTCAATATACGCACCGGTCCACGGGTAACCGGAAGCATTTGTCAACTGGGGGGACAATCCGCCGATAATATGAGCCTCTACACTTCCTACGGTATTGTTCATCGCATCAAGATTATGACCGTAGAGAAGATTGACTGTTGTGGCAACCATCTCCATATGACTTAATTCTTCTGCGGCAATATCCAAAAAAAGATCCTTGATCTTTGGATCTTTAAGGCGGAAACTTTGGGAAAGATATTGTAAGGCTGCTTTTAATTCCCCATGGGGTCCGCCTAATTGGTCCAGCATCATGGTTGCGTAATTCGGGTTAGGGGCATCAACTTTAACATCCTTCAATAGTTGTTTATCATGTTTAAACAATTATATCCCTCCTTTATCAGTAAAAAGCATTTTCCAATCATAGTTTTTTCAAATGATAAAGGAATATACCAAGTAATTAATGTTTATAGGGGGCGAATAATTATTCAATAATTTTAGCAAAATAAGTTGGGATTGAATAAAAATTATAGGCTTAATCAAAATCATTTATCAATAAAAAACAGGAGGTAAAAAAATGCAATTAAGTCAAAAAGAACAAATGCTTTTGGAAGATCTAAGAGGGCACGAAGAAATGTTTATACAAAAATGCAATGAATACGCTAATCAAGCACAGGATCCTCAGCTGAAGCAAATTTTTCAGAATATGGCTCAACACCAAAAGCAGCATGTGCAAAAGATCAGTCAAAGACTCACTCAGACCGGTGCCGGGCAGCAAACGGGACAATCCATGGCTAATCAAAAAGATGCTATTCTTTGCCACGATATGCTTTCTTCCGAAAAATACCTGTCAGGTGCTTACAATACTGCTATTTTTGAAATGAAGGACGCGAGCATCCGGCAGGATCTTAACAGCATTCAGAGCGATAAGCAAAAACACGGGGAAGAGCTGTTTAACTATATGCAGAGCAAGGGAATGTATCAAGTGCATTAACCTGAGTGACTTGACAAAGAATCAAATGGGGGTATCAGAATGCATCTGAGTCAAAAGGAAAGAAATTACCTGGAAGAACAAAAAAGCCATGAAGAATTGTGTATCAAAAAGTATAATAGTTACGCGAGCCAAGCTGATGATCCACAATTAAAGCAGCTCTTTCAAAGCCTAGCCCAGAAGGAGCAAGAACACCTAAACAGTATAAACCAAATATTAAGCGGTCAAGTCCCAAACATTCAACAGCAGAATCAACAAGGCCAGCAGCAAACTCAACAAAGCCAGGGTCAAAATATGGGACAGACCGGAATGGTTAATCAGAAAGATGCAGATCTGTGCCAGGATATGCTTTCAACGGAAAAATACATTTCACATGCATATGATACTGCGATTTTTGAATTCAGAGATGCCAATATACGAAAAGTTTTGAATCATATTCAGAAGGAAGAACAGCAGCACGGAGAAGAAATTTTTAATTATATGCAAAGTAAAGGAATGTATAAGGTTCACTAAAACGGTCTCAAAAACATTAAAAATATTAGGATAAAAAATGAAGAAGAGATAAATAAAACGGCAGTTAGTTGCCGTTTTATTTTGGTATGATGATCTAACTAATCAGATTTCTCATCAGATTGACTAAGAAATCCTGAATATTTGTGACAATAGAGGTAACCGATAAACTTCCCCGGTCACGTAATTTATTTACTGCAAATTCTGATATATCCACACAATAAAGGAACACCGGTCTGACCGTCTTGTGAATTACCTGGTAGGCTGGAGTCATATTCCCAGCGGCAATGGTATGAAGCTGAGTTGCAAGACCGATTACCGTTGTCGCTTTCCGCAAGTGCTCGCGCATGGCGTTTTGTGCTTCATACACATCGGAGATTACACCGGGCAGGGGTCCGTCATCCCGGATAGAACCCGTCAAAATAAGGGGGATTCCCTTTTTCATACAGGTATAGACGATGCCATCCTGAATGTACCCGTCTTGGGCAAATTGATTCAGAGAGCCTATTCCCCTGGCCTGATTGATCACGTCCAGGTGATGATAATGCCCGTTGGGCAGAGATTCCTGGGTATAAATATCCTGACCAAGTGCTGTCCGCAGGATTGCGCCTTCCATATCATGTGTAGCAAGCGCGTTTCCCGCCAAAACAGCGTAGACATACCCTTTCTCTATCAGGCTGACCATGGCACTTCTTGAATCGTGATCAAAAGTAACGGCAGGGCCCAGTACCCAAACAATATAACCATTTTCTTTCTCATATTGGAGCAATTCATAGAGCTTATCATAATCGCGCGAATAGGAAGTTTCCCTGGTCCTTCCGGTCCTGAAAGCAAAGGTTTCCGCAGTCTCTTCTGTTCGGGTGAAGCCATAAGGATAAACATAGATACCTTCGCTTGCGTCCTCTGTTCTGCCTACAATAACTGAGTCCCCCGGCTGTAGTCTCCTAAACTCTTTCACTTCCAAATGAAGATTATCGGTAAGTACCAGAACGCAGTCCATACGGCTTTCCCTGGCTAAGATCCATCTGCCGGCTATTTTTATGTATTCCGGAAAGATAGTCGTAGCATGGAAGTTTTCAGGAGCCACTCCAGGGACGGTAACAGAGACGGTTTTAGCGTCCGGGGCTGAGATAAAAGGTTCTGCCCCAAAATCGGGTTCTCTATAAAGAGGAAGCTTGAAACTCACAAAACAACCCCATTTCTGGACAAATTTTCTTCATTATAGCAGGGGGTGTCTTGTAAGTCCATTACGCTTATTTGAGAGCGTCTAAAGCTTTCTGATAAATATCTTTGGCATCAGGTGCCTTCCCTCCAGCTTGACCGTCACTAGGCGGGGTACTTCCGCTAGGAGGAGTACTTCCGTTTGTTCCATTAGGAGGAGTATTTCCGGTTGGAGGGTTACTTCCACTAGGCGGGGTCGCTGTGGAGTTGGCATTGTTAGAATTCTTGTCCCCGGGTTTTTGGGCCAGGAAACTCTTTTGTTGCTCCGTTAACGCTGCGGTAATTGCATCAGCTTTCTTTTGCAGCACATCTTCCGTAGGACTTGAAGTATTGATCAATTCCTGAAGGATAGGTTTAATTGTATTAATTTGATCACTGCTTAATTTATACTGCTGGTTATTTTGAAGGAGTATGATGTCCATAGCTGCTTTAGCTGCAGGGTTCATTTGCCTTTTGCCTGCAGTGGCTTGCTGGGAACCGGTTTGATTTTGGGAAGTTTGATCCTGGGAAGATTGACTTTGCGTAGATTGGTTTTGTGTTTGTTGAGTGGAAGCCGCCTGTTGAGAACCACAACCTGTAAGTCCTAAAGCTATCATGAAAGTCAGAGTGATTCCAGCAATAATTCTTTTTGCGGGTGAAAAATGGGCAATACCTTTTTGGTTCATGATGTTTCCCCTTTCATATTTTGTTTGATTCCCTGCCAAAAACCATTCACTTAATTGGTTTTTGGTAAAAACTTGAATTAAAATTACTTTAATACTTTTTTCTGAATTAAGTCTTAAGGCAGCCTTAAAGTTCCCTGAAAGAATGCTTAAAAAGATGGAAAAAAATTTAAGACGTTCCATGGAAGATGTTATGTTATTCGACAAAATTAGTTGTATTTAGCCAAAGGAAATATACAAAATTTGAAGAAATTTACATATAAATGATCAGGCTGAGGTGATTTCTAACAAAATAATGAGAATTAACCTGAAACTTAAAGAATTAAAAAAATGTCAAAAAGCAAAAATGTGTTAATTTGAAAAGGGGGTTTCACGATGAACTTTGATAGCATTGCGAATTTGGTTCACGAATGTGTTAAAAATCCCAAGATATTGATTCAACAAAACGGGGCAGAGGAAAAAAAGGTGATGCCCGGTGAATTCTCTGTTATCCAAAATGTGTTTTCCAGGTATGAAGTGTCTGGGGGCACTGTTGCCTTTATAGTAGAACCTCTTGGCGATTGGGTTTAAAAATATATGAATCCTCGGCTTGATCAGGTTATTTTCAGAGAAATTGACAAAATTCTAAAGAAAACACGGCTGGGAACCGAAATGGATCGGATGATCCGGGTATCGCTTAATGCCGAAAGTAAAACAGGTGAGTTATTTAAGTGGGCCCACTTAACCTGTATGAGTTGTAAGTGTGTCGGCGGGAATGAGGAAGCTGCGCTGCCGGGAGCAATGGCTATGGAGTTTTTTGCCCTGGCAGCGGATATTTTTGATGATATTCAGGATAAGGACCATGAAGATCTCCCCTGGAGGAAAATTCCCGAGGCCAATGCGATCAACCTGGCAACCTGCTTACTGATGTTAAGCTCTGAGGCAATATCTTCCATAAAGGATGATAGGGTTTTCAGGGAAATCAGCACGACTTTGTACCGTACGGGAATCATTGCCAGTAACGGGCAGTTCCGGGAGTTTCTCTATGAAGGCCAACAGCAGGTGACTCTGGAGCAATATTTCGAGATGGTCAGGCAAAAGGCGGGCAGTTTAACGTCCTGTGCATGTAAAATAGGCGCAATCTTGGGTGGGGCGCCAAAAGAGCTGGTTGAGTTATTGGCAGAGCTTGGCATATATTTCGGAATTAAGAGTCAAATCTGGAATGATTTAAATGACTTTCTGGATTTTTCCAAGAAAAAAGATTTTATCTGCAACAAAAAAACCCTTCCCTATGTTTATTTGCTGAATACCTTAAAAGATGAAAAAGCTGAGCAGTTTAAAGAATTAACGCAGTGGAAGGGACAAGGAATTCATAAATTCGGAAATGAAGAAAAAGAAAAATTAAAACTAATTGCAACTGAGGAAGGGGTTACGCCGTTCTGTACAGTCATGTATGAAATCTACCGTCAGAAGGCTCAGGAAATTCTTGAGGGGATTTCTGTTCCGGAAAAACAGAAAGAGAAGATGAAAGAACTTGTGGAAGAAATTGTTTAATAACCGAAATACTTATTATCTTGCCAGCATTATCTTTATCGTGTTGGGACTGATATATTTTGCGGCTTGCCTGCAGCACCCCTATATCGGTCTTGATCTTGAAAAAAATGATGACCAATGGTTTGTAATGGTCAGTGATCCTCATGGTGAGGGATATCGATCCGGAATTGAGGTTGGGGACCAGATCCTGAAAATCAACGGGGAAGATCCGGGTAATTACAACGTAGTTAGAAAATGGGGCCAGCTAGAAGGGGCTTCCACTATCGAGTTTTGCAGGCCGGGGGAATCGATTGGACAGAAGGCTACCATACAGAACCATCTCAATTTTCTTACACTATTAAGTGAAACTCCATTGGTTATTCTGGGTTTCTTTTTCTGGTACTTCGGTTATATAACCTGGTTTAAGCGTCCTTTTCTAGAACAGACTCGCACCTTGTTCTGGATGAATTGGCTTTTTGGTTTGGCGACTATTTTTTCACGTTCTTCAGCTCGTTGGTTGCCCTTGGCCAAAGAATTAGAGCTAACGTTCTTCTCATTAGCACCTGTCTTCTTAATAGTATTTTTTTCTATTTTCCCAGTCAAAAATCAAAATAGAATTAACGGATTCGGTCGTAAAATTACAATTGTTCTGTTTATTGTTATTCTCATATTAACGGCACTGAACTCTTTAGGTTTTGTTCAACTTGCAATTACTATAAAAAAACTAGCATTGTGCAATATGCTTATAGGCATCCTTATTTCTGTATGGAATCTCAGTTTGGCCATTAGGTTGCCTAAAGACCGACCGGAAAAAAATGAAGCGGGTATTATCTTGTTAGGAATGGTAATTGGTTTTTTGCCAAGCGTTTTGTTTGTTGCCATTCCAACAATATTTAATTTTCAGTTACAGTATTTCTATACTCAAATTATTTTCATGTTTGTCGCTACTGTTCCGTTATCTTTATATTACATAATAGTCAACAAATATTTACATGACAGCCGCAGGTTATGCGAAACAATTATTACCTATTTTTTTGCGGGAATCATTTTTAGTTTTGTTCTTTTATACGTTCTGTATTTAACAAAGATTGTAAACACAATTACCACTGAGATCTATTTTACTTCTTTTTTCTTTACCATGCTGTTTATTGTCTGTTTTCATTTAATACGGATTGCAATAAGCAAAATATGGAGGAAATACGGTCTTCTTCAAAAGCAACATTTTAAGCACAGGATTGTAGAGCTAAATGATAATTTAACCTTTCTGTTTGCGGAAGACCGTATACTTGAGGAAACTGTCCAGAAGCTTGGAATTGATGGTGCTTTTATCATTGTTGAAAATGCGCAAACCGGTTGCCTAAAAAAAGCTGTCGGTAGATTCGAGAAAAACTGCAAAGAACAGGGTCAACTGGAGGAGTATTTTCATAAAAATCAAAGTATCGCACTTGAAGCCAAAATACTCCCGGATCATTTTCCTGCTGAAATTTATGTTCCATTCACTTCCCATAATTCTAGCTGTGGCATATTTTTTGGCCACCGTTATTCCCGCGTCAAATTTGAGCAAGGGGAATTGTATTTTGTTACCTTGTTAGCCGGTCAATTAGCGTATCAATTATTAACCATGCAAATCATGGAAGAGCTTACCAAAGAAATTGATTTTTTGAACAGGAATTCCTGGAACTGGCAAAGCAGGAACCTTGGACTGCAAGAAATTACCTACGCGATGTTCAGAAAGCTGGAGCAAGAGAGAAAACAACTAGCCGGAGAGATATCCGATGGCCCTTTGCAGGTTAGTCTCGATTTGAACCGGTGGCTAAAATACCTGGAAAAGGAAGGACTATCCGGCAGCAATACACTCCAAGTGGTATCTCAAATGAGGGAACTAACTGAGGATTTAAAATATGAACTGAGTATGATCCTCAATGAATTGAGACCCCCCATTTTGGATGATTTAGGATTAATTCCGGCAGTAGAATTACTGTGTAAAGAAATAATGTTCAAGGAACTTACCTTCATTTCATTGGAGAAAAAAGGTATTAGTCGGGATCAACGCTTTAAAGAGGAAGTCGAATTAACTGCCTATCGTTTTTTACAAAAAGGAATTATGAATTCGATAAAGTATTCAAGTTCAAAAAAACAAAGAATACAAATCGAATTAAGCGGGGTTAGACTTGAATTAACGGTCAGTGATTCAGGAGGGGGATTTGATGCCGAACAGCTGGAGAACTGGCTGATAACGGGTGTCCACTTTGGCTTGGGCATATTGAAAGAACACATTGAGCGTTTAGGTGGCGAACTTTTAATCAGCTCGGGGATCCAGCAAGGGACAACCTTAAAAGCTACGTTACCGGTTAACTAATGGATACTTGTAATGATTGCCCAAAGAAAATATTTAAGGAGAGGAAAAATGACCCTTTCTCCGGAAGAATCAATAAATAAACAGGGACAAGTTAAAGTATTAGTCGCAGACGGTCATTGGCTTTTCGCAAAGAATACGGTAACTTTGTTATCTTCCGATCCGCGGATCGTTTCGGTAGGGATAGCGAAGAACGGGAGAGAATGTCTGGACATGATTCATCAATCCAGGCCGGATGTAATTCTTTTGGATATCCGTTTTCCCGATATTAATGGGATTAAGTTAATTGATCAAATAAAAATCGCCCGGCCTGAAATCAAAATAATAATGATGGCGGAATTGGACCAGGATGGTTATGTGGCGGCATCCGTTAAAAAAGCAGCTGAAGGGCTATTGTACAAAGACTGTTCCATACGTGAAATGATCCAGGCAATTTTGAAGGTTGCGGAAGGAAGCAATTATTATTCTCCAAGCTCATCGATCTTTCCCAACATGAAGATAGATTTTGATGATTTGCATATCCCGGCAAAACCGGTTGAAATTCTTAAAAAAATATTAAACCCCGAAGAGAAAGAGATTATGGGGTTATTAATCAAAGGTCTGCAGAATAAAGAAATTGCCTCAGCATTAGGGTTATCAGTCCGCACCGTGAATGAAAAGGTTAATATTATACTTCTTAAGTTTGGGGTTAACACCCGCTTGGAAGCTGTGTTATCATGGGCCCATATTAAGGATTAGAGTTTTTCCCATATCAAAAATGATTACCGAAAAGCGGCAAAAAACATAGTTTATGGCAAAATTGTACTTCCGTACAATATGGCTATCAAGGATCAGTACACCGAAAAAGCATACTATCAGAAAACGGGAGAAATATACGATAAGCTAAAATGCCTACTGCTAAAAACAAGAGTATCTAATAAATTGGCTCAAGAAAAGTCTCCGTATCTCCTTCAGCATGCTTACAACCCCGTAGACTGGTTTCCTTGGGGTAAGGAAGCCTTTCAGAAAGCTAAGAGGGAAGATAAGCCTGTCTTCCTATCTATTGGGTATTCTTAGTTGAGGCTTTATTAAGAAAAGGGAAAAAAAATATCATGTCGAATTAATGTGATGTCATAGTCAAAGGCTCAAAGCCCTATTTTTTAGGGAGGTAATAATGTCTATTCTTATCGTTGATGATTTATTATTTAACTTGAAACACCTTGAAGCACTACTCAATTATGAGGGTTATCAAGACATTTTGACTGCTCAATCTGCTGTTGAAGCATATAAAATTTTGGAACAGAATAGCAGCAGTGGTGCTCAGGATATTGATTTGATTTTGATGGATATTATTATGCCGGATATCAATGGGATTGAAGCTTGCCGTACGATAAAAAGTAATGAACTTATTGCGGACATATCGATCATTATGATTACGGCGACAACGGAAAAAAAAGAGGTTGAATTGGCTTTTTCTGCCGGTGCTATGGATTATATCACGAAGCCGTTTGATCGAATTGAATTAATTGCACGGGTTAGGTCGGCCTTACGATTAAAACATGAAATAGATTGGCGTAAGGCACGAGAGTCTCAGCTGGAAGAGGTTACACTTCAACTTAAGGAGCTAAATGAGACTTTAAGAAAAATTTCATTTAGAGATGGATTGACCGGTATTGCAAATCGTCGTTACTTTGACGAAATCTATCAAAAGGAGTTTCAAAGAGCAAAGCGTAATAAAACCAGCCTGTTGTTAATAATGCTGGATATTGATTATTTTAAATTGTACAACGACTCTTATGGTCATTTGCAGGGAGACGACTGTCTTAAATTAATCGCAATTACCATTAAAAATACGCTTAAGAGATCAAGCGATTTTGTTGCCCGCTATGGGGGTGAAGAATTCATTGTAATTCTTCCGGACACTAACAAGGAGGGAGGAATTCTGAAGGCGGAGGAAATCAGATTAGCAGTTGAAACCCTGAGAATTCCGCATTTGGCCTCAAAATGCTGCGATATCGTCACTGTTAGTTTAGGTGTTGCCAGCATGGAACCAGGAAAAGATATTTCTCCTGAAATGCTTATCCAACAAGCTGATTCAGCTTTATATTTGTCGAAAGAAACAGGAAGAAACAAAGTAAGTTCATGAATGCACATTCTATTGATAATATACTTCTGCCAAAAACAAAAAACGAAGAAGTAGAAGGAATTGTAAAAAGAATAAAAGCCAAGTTATCTAAAGAACAAGTTGAAAATTTACAAGTTAGCGTTTCTATTCCAAGGGTAGCAAGAATCATTGCTCTAGCAGACAGTTACGATGCAATGATCAGTGAACGGACATACCGAAAGGCAATGAGCGAAGAAGAAGCTCTTGAGGAAATTCGGAAAAACGCTGGTAGGCAATTTGAACCTGAAATTGCAAGAATATTTATTGAAAAGGTACTAGACCACCTTTTTTACAAATATACTAATATTGGTTATAATATTGGTATATTTGTAAAGGGTAGTGATCGCTATGAATAATATGGATAAGATCCTAAAAATATTAGAAGACAATGGAATTCTTTTTACCTCTGATTTAAAAAGATTAAACATCCCAAGAACATACCTCTCAAAACTTGAAAAGCAAGGAGAAATCGAAAGGGTTTCCCGGGGTGTTTATATTTCCAAAAACATGATTGATGATGAAATATACTATGTGCAATTAAAATTTCCGAATATCATTTATTCTCATGAAACCGCTTTATTTATGCATGGTTTGTCTGATCGTACACCTATTAAGTATTCTATTACTGTTCCCAGCACTTACAAAGTTCCCAAAAATATTAAAGAAAAATACAAAGTATTTTATATTAGGCCTGAACTCCATAATGTTGGTATAATGCTCGCCAAGAACTCCTTTGGTCATGACGTAAAGATATATAATGTCGAAAGGACTATTTGTGATATCATACGAAGTCGGAGTAAAATGGATCTCCAGATTTTTTATGATGCCTTAAAAAGGTACACAAAGTCGAAAACTTTAGATTACTTAACGCTAAACGAATATGCGAAAGAACTCAAAGTCGATAAAATCCTGCGTAAATATCTGGAGGTGCTGTTATGAACAACAGTAAAGCCATGAGTATTAAGGTCAAGATTAGAAACCTAGCAAAAAAGAATAATGTTTCTGCCCAAGTAATTTTACAGAACTATATGTTTGAGCGTTTCCTAGATCGTATTTCTAAATCGAATTATAAAGATAAATTTATATTAAAAGGGGGGATGTTAATTGCAGCAATCGTTGGTATAGATAGCCGTTCCACGATGGATATGGACGCAACCTTAAGGGGGTATCCGCTTGACCAAGAAAAGCTTGTAAGTGCAATTTTGGAGATTTGTTCAGTAAATATTGACGATGACATTCATTTCTCTTTTAAAGGTATTGCTCCAATTCGAGACGATGATGAATACGGTGGATATAGGGTGAGCATTGAAGGTGTTTTGGAAACAATCATTACTCCTATGCAAATAGACATAACGACCGGAGATGCTATTACGCCAAAAGAAATCTTATATAGCTTCAAAATGATGTTCGAAGATAGAAGGATCGAAATATGGGCATATAATATTGAAACCGTTTTAGCAGAGAAATATGAAACGATATTAAAGCGCGGGGTTTTCAACACTCGGCCAAGAGATTATTACGATATTTTTATTCTATTCAAAACACAACCATTTAATAAAGAGCATTTAATAATGGCATTAAAGGCAACGGCAATTCACAGGAATTCACTTGCTGTTATCTCGAAGAAAAATGAAATTATCAATACTATTGAAAACAATATAGAATTGCAGAAAATGTGGGAAAAATACAAAAAAGAATATTACTATGCCAATGAGATCAATTTTGAAGACATAATTGTAGTATTAAAAGCCATTGGGGAAGACCTAATTGATTAAGAAAAATAGAAATTTTATGAAGTACTGCCAAACGCAGTGCTTATTTATTTCATAAATGGTGATACTAAAACAAAAATGGATTACTAGGGAGGTGATTGCCATGATGACGACAAAAATACCCAATAGACTGGCTCAAGAAAAGTCTCCGTATCTCCTCCAGCATGCTTATAACCCGGTAGACTGGTTTCCTTGGGGTGAGGAAGCTTTTCAGAAAGCCAAGAGGGAAGATAAGCCTGTCTTCCTATCTATTGGGTATTCTTAGTGTTAATAGTTTACA
>JAAYUV010000045.1 GCA_012517475.1 Peptococcaceae bacterium
TTCTGAGGCGATGTTGAACCTTTATTTAAAAGGAATTCGCCTCTTGGAAGGGTTTTTAGCGCTAACTATTTCCATTTTGAGGCCTCGAATTCCTTTTTATTTTGGTAAAATTCCCTGACTTTTTCAGGAGAAACTAGCTAATTGTGATGGCTCTGGCACAGCAAGGATTGGACAAAGAAGCGGTGCAGCCTTTGGACAGGGCAATGGCGCTGGTTTAGGTCAGGCTTCGGGTATGCGTAACGGGAATGGCTTTGGTCAAGGAATGGGAGCCGGAAGAGGGGCAAACAGGTAAAAATCTAATAATAAGGTTGCCGGAATTTAAATAACATAAATCCGGCAACCTTATTTCTTCAGTAGTTCTCCGCGACCTCAATATTGAGAATTTCCTCTATAGGAACCCCATTAAAGAGAATAATATTTGATTTAGGAATCTGCTTATTATGAAGCTTAGATTTTCAGCTCGTATTTAATAAGTCCACTTGCGTTTGGACGTTATTAAAAATGTAGGTTCGACTAAAATTAATCCTAAGATGGTCCTCTTAATAAGAATTAGATTAATGGAAAGGATCGGTTGACCATACAACCGATCCTTCATCTATAGCTTTGTTTTATGCATATAAGTTTCATTAGGAGGGTCAAAAATGTTTATATGGATACAAACGCTTGCTGATTGGCTTGTTTATAAAGCTATGAACATGTCACAGAGTTCAAAACTGGGTAGCGCCCTAAATTTCTTTATTTATGATATAATAAAAATTTTTATACTCTTGGCGGTTATTATTTTTGTGATAACCTTTATTCGCAGTTTTTTCCCACCGGAAAAGACCAGAAAGATTCTTGCCGCCAACAAAGGCAGCACCTTTTTTGCCCATGTCCTGGCAGCTTTGTTAGGAATTGTGACACCTTTTTGCTCCTGCTCGGCAGTCCCGTTATTCATTGGTTTTGTTGAAGCCGGAGTTCCCTTAGGAGTTACCTTTTCTTATTTGATCGCAGCTCCCATGGTGAACGAGATAGCCTTGGTGATGCTTTATGGACTTTTCGGTCTGAAAGTAGCCTTAATCTATATTATTTCAGGCGAGATAATTGCTATCGTTGCCGGATTTATTCTGGGCAAAATGGGCTTGGAAAAGTATGTAGCAGACTATGTTTACCAAATAAAAGCCGCCGGCAATCTTGAATTAACCGAACCAACACTTAAAGCGCGGCTGGAAGAGTCTTTTTATTTCACCGGAAGTTTAATTAAAAAAATCTGGATATATGTTGTCATCGGAATTGCAATCGGCGGTTTTATGCATGGATGGATACCCGCCGACGCTCTGGCTCAGTATGCGGGCAAAAACAATCCGTTTGCTGTATTGGTTGCCGTGATTATTGGTATCCCACTCTACTCCAATGCGGCAGGAATTATACCATTAGTAAGTGAGTTGACCAGAACCGGCGTAACAATGGGTACCGCTCTGGCTTTTATGATGTCCGTAACCGCTTTAAGCCTTCCGGAAATGATCCTTCTCAAACAAGTATTGAAGCCTCGTTTACTAGGGATATTTATTGGTATCGTCGGTATCGGCATATTATTTACCGGATATTTGTTTAACTTTATACTATGAATTATTCTATATTTTTTCCCAATATTTCCTTCCCAAAAACTATGTTTTCAATTTAAATCAATTATTTACTCGGCTTCGACAGTCCCTAGACAAACACTAGCCGCAAAGCCTTGAGAGACAGGCGTTTTCGGGATCGTCTAAATTTAGGCGTGTTACTAGGCCCCGTTTTTCTTTGCAGTTTCGATGCCAAAAAATACAGGTGGTTCGGGAATATTTAAAGATTCGAAGAGTTGTTTTTGCACTACCGTTGTCTCGGTTCGCTGAAATACCCGCCCATCAGGTCCTTCGAACTCGCCGATGTACATTTGGTCGAGAACCCGACGCAGTTTCTTCCATGTCTGGCCAGTCTGATTCTCTACCACTCTTATCAGTAGTAGAGCCAGCCAGCACAGTAGGACATGAGCTTTAATACGGTCAGTAAGCCTGTGATAAGCCGGTCGAATCTCCAATACCTGTTTCATGGTCCGAAAGGCGTCCTCAACCTCTATTAACTGTTTGTATCCTAGTGCTACATCCTCCGGTGAGAGGGTATCGTCTGAGGTCCGTATCAGATACTTGCCGTCAAGTCTTTCCTCAGCCTTGACCTTAGCCTTGGCGATATAAGGTTGACCTTTCTTATCTGTTTTCAGGAACCTGCCGTAAGTTTTATGAGCAATGAGGCTACAGACGGCTTTAGTGTGTGGTTCACCTTTTAAATCGCCGATGGCTTTGAGTTCTTCGTTAATCTTAGCCAAAATCTCTTCCCGCTGGGCTTTGTCCCGTTCAGCTTCGGCAGGGTTGCGAACCAGTATGTATCGAATTCGCTTTTCTCCGTCGCCGACGATGATCTCTTTAACTTCCAAGTTATCCTTGACTGTCTTGAATCTGCCGGTGCGGCTTAGGGCTTCTTCCACGGACTCCTTGCCATTCCTTATTTTTTCTCCGACGATGTAGTGCCCGCCGCCCCGTTGCAGGAACTTTAGGTTATCCTCCAATGAAAAGCCGCGATCCATTACGGTAATAACTCTTCCTAATCGCCAGCCCATTAGGTCTTTCTTTACTTCTTCCACTACCGACATATCAGCGGTATTGCCCGGCCAGGACCAGCAGCGAACCGGGATTCCCTCCCTGGTTACAGCCAGGCCGATAACAGTTTGAGGTAAATCCGGACGGTGGTCTTTGGAATTACCTTTTCGGCGAATATTTTGTTTAGCATCGTCCGGGTCGTCATCTTGCTCCACCTCAAAGTAGGTGGATGTTGTATCGAAATAGATGAGATCAACTTTCAGGTTAAGTAAGTTGGCGGTAGCAAAGAAAACTTCCTCTTGAACTTTTAGTGACGCCTCCAGCAAAAAATCCATGGAACGATAAAGATTTTGCACGGGAATTTCGGACAGATCGGGAATATACACATCTTCCCGCACCCAATCCTCGATAGCAAGCTTACTGGAGGGATTAAGTGCCCGGTTGGCCACCATAGCAAAAATGGCCCGTTCCACAGGCATTTGAAAGTTGCGAGACTTCAATAGCTTCTTAAGCGTGTCATCAATCTTCAGCTTATGCCAAAGATGATTAAGTACCCACGCTCCGCCGAGAGGCCGGCTGGCCTTAAAACGGAGAGTTTTAGATTCACCAAGCTGCACCTGCGCTTTCAAGGCTTCCTCTGGGCCGAGAAACCTACCGATACTATTTACAAGTCTCTTTAATCCCTCCCTGTCAACGTCTTCAGCACGGCCAAAATTGAAGAGCACTTGAGCTTTGGCAGAACGAGCTTTCGGATCCCAAACATTATGCGCTAACTGAACGTAGCGAACTGCGGATCCATCTTTATTCTTACGAGATATTGTTCGAATGTACATGTCTATATGATACCATGTAGCCTATTGGCAATGCAAGGGTGGGGCCAGATAACCGTGTGCCTAGAAATTTTGGAATTTTTTCAACCCTTGGGCTGGCTAAACCCGCACTACATCAGGGGTTACGGTTTTCTAAAGGACAAAACATGCCTATTAACTGTCGAACGCGAGTAAAATGTAGGGTTCCAATTAATTCTTACAAAAAAAACACCTTTTTGAGGTGTTTTTTAGGTCATAAATCTGAATGATTTTTAGAATTTTCTTGGATTATTTTAGGACTTCTAGATTTTTTCATTCGCAAAGTTTGCGAGATATATGCATCTTCGAGATTTATGAATCGGCTAAATTCAAGCATTCTGCTGCTTTTACCCGAGAATTTTTGTGAATAGATTTGGGACATTTTCATGATATAACCAGGGACAATTTTATGATATAACTTAGGACAAGATACAATATAACGTGGGACATTTTATGATATCGCCGCCACAATTGTAATATCAAATGCAAATATTCTTACTCCACCGTCACACTCTTGGCCAAGTTCCTCGGTTTATCCACGTCATTCCCTCTGGCCACGGAGACATAGTAGGAAAGAAGCTGCAGAGGAATGACCGTCAGGATCGGGGCCAGCTCATTCACGGTTTCAGGCAGATAGAACACTTCATCAACAGATCTGTCAAAATCGCTGTTGCCTTCAAAGGTAAACCCGATAACCTTGGCATCTCTGGCTTTGACTTCAATGACATTGGAGAGGGTTTTTTCATAGAGGTCGCGCTGGGTAGCCAGTGCGATCACAGGGGTCTCTTCCGTAATCAGGGCCAGTGTCCCGTGTTTAAGTTCACCAGCAGCATAAGCTTCCGCATGAATATACGAAATCTCTTTCAGCTTCAGAGAACCTTCCTGTGCCACTCCCCAGTCCAGTCCGCGGCCGATGAAAAATGTGCTGTACACTTCCGTAAACAGTTTGGATATTTCTTCAATCCGGTAAGCCTGTTTCAAAATTTCTTCGGCTTTTTCCGGCAGCTTTTTGAGTTCGGAAATAATTTCCGTAATCCACTCCTGAGGCATAGTCCCTTTGGCTTGAGTAAGATATAAAGCCAGAAGGATCATTCCTTCAATCTGGGTTGTATACGCTTTGGTCGAGGCCACTGCAATTTCAGGTCCTGCCCAGGTATGAATGACATCATGGGCTTCCCGGGCAACGGAACTCCCCACCACATTGGTAATAGCGATAACCCTGGCGCCATTCTTTTTGGATTCCCTTAATGCCGCAAGGGTATCAGCCGTTTCGCCGGACTGGCTGATGACAACTACTAAAGTTTTATCATCAATGAGCGGGGACCTATACCGGAACTCGGAAGCAATATCCACTTCCACGGGAATCTTGGCCCAGCGCTCGATAAGGCTGCGGCCGATCAGTCCTGCATGATACGCTGTCCCGCAAGCCACAATAGCGACTTTTTGGAAAGAAGCCACTTCACTGGGGGAAAGATCGACTTCCTGGAGAACAACATTATCATTGCCCAGTCTGCCGGCAAGTGTATCCCTCAGGGCCTTAGGCTGCTCAAAGATTTCCTTGAGCATAAAATGTTCATAACCGCCTTTTTCAGCTGCTACGGAGTCCCAGGTTACTTCGAAGATGATTTTTTCCCTGCATTTTCCGCTGAAATCGCAGAATTTGACACCATCTTCCGAAACAGTGACCATTTCTCCGTCTTCCATGATAAACGTATTCCGGGTATATTTGAGAACAGCCGGTATATCACTGGCGATAAAATATTCACCCTCTCCAATTCCTACAATCATAGGGCTGTCTTTACGGGCCGCAACCAGCATATCCGGATGCTTATAACTTAAGACCACAGTGGCATAGGAACCGGACACCCGGGACAGGGTTTTGCGCACGGCCTCTTCGAGGTCGCCCTCATAAAAATGCTCAACCAGATGAGCCAAAACTTCCGTATCCGTTTCGGAACGGAACAGATGTCCTTCCCCGATCAGCCATTGTTTTAATTCTAAGTAATTTTCGATAATCCCATTATGGACTACTGCAAAATCCCCGTGACAATCCATATGTGGATGAGCGTTGATATCGGAAGGTCTGCCATGAGTAGCCCAGCGGGTATGCCCAATCCCGACGGTGGATTTAAAAGTACGGGAAGCCAGCTTTTCTTCCAGAACAGCCAGTTTTCCTACACTCTTGGCAATTCGTATCCCGCCTTCTTCGAGAACAGCAATACCGGAGGAATCATATCCCCTGTATTCCAACTTTTTTAGTCCTTCCACCAGTACCGGAACCGCAGGCCTTTTTCCGATATATCCAACAATACCGCACATTTTTTCTTTTCTCCTCTCAACCTTGTAAAACTAAGAAATAGGGACATCGCCGCTCCTTGCCATCCATGGCACCGCGGCATTCGTCCCTCCATGGACATCAAAAAATAGCCGTCTATAGACGGCTATGGGTATGGACAACCTAAACCAAGGGGTTTTGGACAAAACAAAAAAACCCCTTTCTTGTGCAACCTGCTCTTTGTCCTGGAAATTGCTTTCCAGTTTTGCCGCAGATTTTACGATGACAAGTCACCGAGAGGCACCCGCCGAATCTTTCGATAAACCTCTACCTCGTCAACCTACAAATAGGTTCTGGCGCTGGATTAATTCTTACCGTCTTTTTCTTCATGCCTTATTCAATTTTTCGAATTGTAAGTACTGACTGCAAAGCAGCCTGTCAATGAAACCTGCCCTGGCATCACCCCCGGAAGAAAGCCTCATTTTTGCCATCCTCCCAATTATATTATTGGGAGATGATTTATAGACCCTCTCCATTATAATCCAGTTCATATAATTGGTATAGTCTTTTTTTAAATATAAAATGTTCCAATTATGTAAATGCTTTCATATAACGGAGAGTTTCCAAAACTATAATAATATATGGTTCATCGATGAGAAGGGTACCTATTTTACTGCATTAATCACATCGACAACTTCTTCGGCTAATCTCGTGAGTTCTTTTTGATCAGGACCTTCCAGCATGACCCGGACAAGCGGTTCTGTCCCTGAAGGCCGGACTAAAATTCTGCCATCCTGACCCAAAAAATTCTGTACATCTTTAATCTTGGATTGTACATGATGATCACTCATCACTTTATCTTTATCTGTGACCCGGGTATTCATCAACACTTGCGGGAAGCGGAACATCTGTGCTGCCAGTCCGGACAATTTATCTTTTTTCTCTTTCATGACGGCAAGCAGTTGAATTCCGGATAGAAGTCCATCTCCGGTAGTATTGTGTTCCAGGAAAATGATGTGGCCGGACTGTTCTCCTCCCAGGACAGTACCTGTTTCCAGCAGGTTTTCCATCACATAACGATCCCCGACTTTGGTTTCAAATATTTTAATTCCGGCATTCCTCAGCGCTTTATGCAGGCCCATATTGCTCATCACCGTAACGGTTATGGCATCCCGGATGAGTTTGCCTTTTTCTTTAAGAGCCAGGGCACAAATTACCATAATGAAATCCCCGTCAATGATATTCCCATTTTCATCGACTGCCACGATCCTGTCTGCATCTCCGTCACAAGCCAAACCAATATCGGCTCCGTATTCCAGCACTGCAGCCGCGAGTGCATCAGGGTGGGTAGAGCCGCAGCAAACATTGATGTTGATTCCGTCAGGCTGATTGAATATGGGTATAACCTCCGCCCCGAGTTCGGACAGTACTTTGGGACCTACCACTGAAGCTGCCCCGTTGGCACAGTCTAATACAATTTTTATTCCGTTCAAAGGAACAGCCGTGCTTTTCAAAAATTCCGAGTAATGTTCCACCGCATTTTCCACTTCAATAATTCTGCCAATTTCACTTCCCGCAGGTAAGTCCAGGTTATCCAAAATCGCCAAAGTATCTTCAATTTGATCTTCCAGTTCATCGGGAAGTTTAAAACCGCTGCCGGCAAAAAATTTGATTCCGTTATCCTGGTATGGATTATGGGAAGCAGAAATCACGATCCCCGCAGTGGCGCCCATCTTTCTGGTCAAATAGGCGATTCCGGGAGTAGGTAAAACCCCGACTTTTAACACGTCCGCGCCCATGGAACAAATCCCCGCTATTAAGGCGGCTTCCAGCATATCTCCTGAAATCCGGGTATCCTTTCCGATAACAATTTTCGCTTTTTCCTTACCTTGTCCCAAGATATAAGCTCCCGCTTTACCCAATCGAAAGGCCAATTCCGGGGTAAGCTCCTTATTCGCTTCTCCTCTTACTCCGTCGGTTCCAAATAGTCTGGCCACGTAATCCTCTCTCCTCGCTCTTTTTATTCTTATTCAACAGGTGCATATTGCATCATAAGTTTATCAGCTGCTCTTAACCCGTCAACAGCCGAGCTGGTTATCCCGCCCGCATAACCGGCGCCTTCACCCGCGGGGAAAAGCCCTCTTAAATTAAGTGACTGTCCCGTTTCATCTCGAAGAATCCGAACCGGTGCGCTTGTTCTGGATTCAATCCCGCTGAGGGTAGCTTCTCTTCCAGCAAACCCGGCAATCTTTTCATCGAAAGCCTTTAAAGCCCTTTCCAGCACTTCGCCTACCACAGGAGGAAGTATACGATGTAATTCAACCGGAGTAAATCCCGGCTTATAGGAAGGAACCAGCCGGAAATCCCCTGACATTTTTCTAATAAGGAAATCCTGGACAGTTTGAGCCGGAACATGATAGTTCCGCCCTCCGGCCAGAAAGGCTTTCTTTTCCCAATAGCGCTGGAAATCTACCCCTGCCAGAGGGTCATCGGAAGGAAAGTCAGCGGTTTTGACTGCAACCACAACCGCGCTGTTGGCAAGCCCGCTGTTCCGGGCAAAAAGACTCATCCCGTTGGTCACTACCCCTCCCGCCTCGGAAGAAGAAGCAACAACCTGCCCCCCGGGACACATACAAAAAGAGTATGCGCCTCGCCCGGTGGCTTCATCTTTATAGGTCAATTGATAATCTGCCGCCCCCAGGGAAGGATGAACAGGGGTTCCATACTGTACTTTATTGATGAACTCCTGGGAATGTTCCACCCGCAGTCCCATAGCGAAAGGTTTTGGCTCGAGGAGGACTCCCAGTTTTTTTAGAAATTCGTATACATCTCGGGCACTGTGTCCTACTGCGAGGATGACCGTTTCTACGGGGAGAATCTCCTGAAAGTTGATTTCCAGTCCTTCGAGTTTTCCATGGCGAGTTTGTAAACCGGTCACCTTTGTTCTGAAAAGAACCTCTCCTCCCAGAGACTCAATTCTCTTTCTCATATTCCCAACAATCATTTTAAGAACGTCGGTACCGATATGCGGTTTGGCCGCATATCGGATCTCCGGATTTGCTCCGAATTCTACGAACTTTTCAAGTACTTCTCTTACCCTGATATCATCGATGCGGGTAGTAAGTTTTCCGTCAGAAAAAGTACCTGCTCCGCCTTCCCCGTACTGTACATTGGATTCTTCATCAAGCTCTCCGGTTTCCCAGAAACGGTTCACTTTTCTGGTCCGTTCTTCTACCTTGTCCCCTCTCTCCAGGACAAGAGGCCGGTACCCCTTCTCAGCAAGGGCTAAAGCGGCAAAATAACCGGCCGGGCCGGAACCAATGACCACAGGTCTGGTAACCAGCCTCTTATCCGGTTTATTTGCAATCACATATTCTTTTACGGGAGGTTTTTCTTTTATTTGGGGATAACGAGACATAACCCTCCTTATTTGTTTAGGAGGGATATCCAGAGAAAATTCCACCGTATATACAAAAAAAATATCCGGTTTTTTACGGGCATCCACTGAACGCCTTACAATCCGCCAACTTTTTAAGCTTTCCGCAGGAACTTTCATCCTTGAGGCTAAAAGATGAGGCAGTTGAGCCTCATCCAAGCCAACAGGCATTTTAATATCCGGCCAAATAAGATTCACCCGTATTCTCCCCTATCACGATGCTCAAATCTTATTGAGGAATGGAAGCGTCCCCCGACGTGCCAGCGGGTTTTAATGTCAGATTGACTTTTGGAACGTTAACCATGGCTACTCCGGAAGGAACTTTCCATAAAACGGTAAGGTCCTTATAGATACCCGCCTGCAGGTTGGATGCATCCACCCAGGTGGAAACGTCCCCTTGTTTTATGGCATCCAAAATATCGGGATATCCGCTAACGGTAATTTCAATCGGAGGAATTGTCTCGGCAGCAAGACCCTGGGGTATATTCTTAACCTCTACGGGTATGGCCTTCATGGTACGGTTTACAGAATTCGGACCAATATAGACCATTACATTAAACTTTGTTCCTTCGATAAAGGATACCCCGGCAGGCAGCGTCACGGAATTCAAGGGAATATCAAAAACCTTGTTGGAGCTAAGCCCGCTGATATCAACCGTTCCCAGGTTAACCGCCTGAATCCCCTTTAAGGCCTCTTCATCACCCAAAAGCTCTACCTGGGCTGGAAGAGGGGAAATTATCCGGACACTGCTGCCCTCCGCCGGGGCACCGCGCGTGGCAACCCTGACAGGAACAGTTTTACTGGCTGTACCTTTTGAATAAATCGGAACTACCACTTCAACCGTATCAGGGAAAGCATGGATTGATTCCAAATTCGGATCAGGCGCAAAGATTCCCTTCCCTGCGATATCTTTAAATGTCACAGGTCTGGCAACTCTCATGCTTTCCTTCATCCCGGTGACACTTACCTCAACCGATACATTTTCTAATTTTTCGAGTATTGATGTCGGTCCTCTCACATTGACAACGGGAGGTGTAACCAAAGGCTGTTTTGCCACAAATCCTTCGGCCGGAGTACCCTCGAGCTGGATGATAACCGGTACAATCCTATCCTTGACCGTATCCAGCCGGATAACAACATTGCTGGGACTGATATCCTCAATTTTAACTCCCTCGGGCGCATCCATATGAACCTGATAGGAATGTTCACCGGCCAGTGCATCTTTCAGATCAACATAAGCGAACAGATCCTTCACGCTAACCCCTTGGTTATTGTTATCCAGGCGTACGGAAATCGGCGGGATATTGGAGATAATCACCAAGTTGGAAGGCTGATTGTACGTCACCAAAGGCACATTCAGGGTTTGTTTTCCAAAAAGTCCAATGTTTTCGTTTTGGCTTACGATCCATATCCATAAAATAATGGCCAATATAAGAGAAACAACCTTATATCCCATATTTCGTCTGATCATATCACGCATCGGCTATCCCCTCCTAAACGGGTTATACCCCGAAGCTTTCTCGACAAGAATTTCGTTTTTCAAGAGGTCACGCAAGCTTTTTTCATCAAGGAAGCGGATCAAATTACCGTTTTGAGCCGCAGAAATAACGCCGGTCTCCTCGGAGATTATCAAAATCAGGGCATCCGATACTTCGGACAAACCCAGAGCGGCTCTATGCCTGGTCCCCAAATCCTTTTGCAGCCTGTTATCCTGAGTCAGCGGCAGGAAGCAGCCCGCAGCCGCTACACGATCACCCCGGATAATGACTGCGCCGTCATGCAAGGGGGACTTGGGAATAAAAAGATTGATCAAAAATTCGGAAGAAACGACTCCGTCAATTTTAACCCCTGTGTCCACAAACTCTTGAATACCTGTGTTTTTTTCGATGACAATCAGGGCCCCTATACGGCTTTGCGCCAACACCTGACTGCATTTAACCAGCTCTTCGATCAGCTTCTTGATTTCTTCCGTACCTGTGGTTCCGGGATGCATGATAATAAATTTTCCTCTTCCAAGCTGCTCCAAAGCCCTCCGCAGTTCCGGCTGAAATACAACAGGCAAAGCTACAAGCAACATTTGCCACACTTTATCCAGTATCCAGGCCAGGGTGGTTAAATTCAGCTGCCGGGATAGGACAGATGCGATCAGGAGGATGAACAATCCCTTCAGAAGTTGGACTGCCCTCGTCCCTTTAATCAACATGAGGATTTGATAAATAATGACCGCGACAATAGCGATGTCTAAAATAGACTGCCAATGAAATGGCTTAATTTGTGATAAAAAACTTGCCACGGTCTCACCCCCAACAAAAAAACAAATCAATAGGATATGATTCTACGGATAATTTCAAATCCCTTGCCCTCAAAAAAAAAATCCCTTAAAATTATCCCTATCAAGCATATGCAAGGAGTCATCAATTTATGGATATCAAAGATTGGCAAAATGAGGTAGACGGGTGGATTTCCCAATTTGAAGAAGGTTACTGGCACCCCTCTTCCATGATGCTGAGGCTGATTGAAGAAGTAGGGGAACTTGCCAGGGAAGTCAATCACCAATACGGGCAAAAACCAAAAAAGCCTACCGAACCGGAAGGAAATCTTGCTTTGGAGATGGCTGATATCCTTTTCATCATTGTATGCATGGCCAACTCCCTTCACATAGACTTGGATGAGGCTTTCCAGGGAATGATGGAAAAATACCGCCGGCGTGACAGCAACCGTTGGACTCGAAAAATGCCGGAATAGACTTCGGAAAGTATGTGAACAGCAATAGAATATATAAAATAATTAAGTATACCATTCCTATTGTATATCTTTTTAAAAAAATAGTAAAATCGCTCGAATCTCCTATCATAAATAATCTGTTTGTCCCCTTAAGATTAGGCCAAAAGTAAGGCCGCAGTTTCATACTGCGGTCCTACGAAAAGGAGTCCTATTGACCTGGGATATTTCGCATGCTAAAGTATTCTGAGTATACATAAAATTTTAGACGAAGCGCAATTTTTTATTTTCTCCCTGGACGCAGGGGGTTTTTTTTAGCCTGGTTACCTAAATATTTTCAATAATCCCGTCCAATGTTCCGTCTCCTGACACAGAACACATTGCTGTCGGATCAACGGTTAGTTCAATAAGATACGGTCTTTGTGAAGAAAAAGCTCTATCCAGGGCGTTTCCTATTTCCTTCGGATCCTGAATCAGTTCAGCCCCCAGCCCCATCCCTTTTGCTGTTGCAACAAAATCGACCCCACGATAATGTTTGGCTTCATAGTTATTATAATGCAAATCTGTGGAGATCCAACGCTTGTTGTAGAACATATTTTGCTGCTGGCGGATAAGTCCCAATAGTGAATTGTTCAGCAGATAAATCACGACCGCAATATTATGTTTGGCGGCTGTAGACAAGTCGGCCAGAGACATTCCCAGACTCCCGTCCCCAACGAGATTGACGCATTGCCTGTCAGGATAGGCCAGTTTTGCTGCCATTGCTGCACCTAACCCCCACCCCATGTTTCCTGCCCTGCCGGTAATCAGATAGGTTCCCGGATTATAGGCTTCAAAAAGCTGTGAAGATAGGATTTGGCTGATCCCGCAGTCATGGGTCACAATCGCATCTCTTTCCAGGTGGCTTCTCAGCTCTGCTATGGCCCTTTGGGGTTTCATGGGAAACGTATCAAAATCGGTTTGCCGCGAATATTTCTTTTTCTCATAACTGAGTTTATCAATATCCCAGGGATAGCCCCCCGTCAACGTAGCAGTTTGTTTTACCCTGGCAATTAACTTCTGCAGGAAAACCTTCAGATCGGAATGAATCGCCAATTCTGATTTCACTTGACGGTTTAGTTCCCTTGGATCAATGTTAACGTGTATAAACTTCCTTGAGCCGGTAAAAGAGGCCAGGTCGCCTGTAGTCCGGTCGGAAAAACGCCCTCCCACATTAATAACCAGGTCGGAATCCAGCAAAGTCTTATTACCCAGAGGGGTATGACAGATCGTTCCGATCATTCCGGCATAAAGAGGATGATCATTGGGAAAAGCATCTTTCCCCATCAGGGTGGATACAACAGGAATACCCAACAACTCAGCCAGATGGAAAAGTTCTTTCGAAGCCCGGGCAAGCTTTACTCCGCCCCCCGCCAACAAGATAGGCAGCCGGGCATATTTGAGAAGCGTAATTACATTTTCGATCTCTTCGTCACTCGCTTCGGGATTCTTTGGTGACGGGACTTCCGCTTGGAGCCATGTTTCCAGATCAATTTCTATTTCACTTTTCTGGACGTCGAGCGGGAAGTCAAGAAGGATAGGTCCTCTCCGTCCCGTAGTCGCTTTTTCCCAGGCCTCATGCAAGATTCCCGGTATATCACGTACATCCCTGATTAAATAGGCGCCTTTGGTAACCGGTCCGGCCATTTCCACAATGGGCGCCTCCTGAAATGCATCCCGCCCTATGAGACTGCAGGGTACCTGTCCGGTAATTGCAATTAAAGGGATAGAGTCAGCGTATGCACAGTAAAGTCCGGTCAGGAAATTGGTAGCTCCCGGACCTGAAGTACAAGCACAAACACCAATTTTACCGGTTGCTCTGTAATACCCGTCAGCCATAAAGACTGCTGTTTGCTCATGTCTGACATTATACGATTTGATCTTCCCGCCTTCGAGGACCGCATCATAAACCGGTAAGACGGCCGCCCCGGGTATACCGTACAGTTGACTGACTCCTTTGCTTTCCAAAAATCTCACCAAGAGCTGAGCCCCCGTTATTTTTTTGCAACCTGTCCGTTGTTGTGCGGAATTCTCTTTTTCATCTCCCCACAAAGCCATAAATCTAACCCCCTTGTTCCACTATAAGAAACAGCGTTTCACTATGTGGAATTTTTTTCTATATCATATTCTCATTTTCGCTGAAGAACAACGATTATGCTCCCAGTGGCGGGAATTCTGTGACAGGCCGTAGATATCTCCGGGTAAAAGGGAAAAAATCGGCTAAATCAGCCGATTTTTTGTGACTCCAGCAATTCACCGTTGTTTTTGTGCGTTTCAGGACGGAAATAAGCTATTCATTGAATAATGGGAACCTGTTTATTCAGAAAAGATTTAATTTCCAACAATATTAAATAATAAATTGATTGTTATTTGCAAAGTCTAATCGTAGAATTCATTTTTTATTGAGGAGGGATTTGTATGGCTCGGGAAGGAATAATCCCAACCGCTCTTGGCAGTGCGGTAACGGCAGCAGGAGTAGCTATGCGCATATGGGATATGAAAAATAACGGTATGAGTAAACGGGATATCATGCCCATGATCGGGGCAGGCGTAATTGGTTTTGGTTTGGCTCATATTGTTTTAGGCGGAATTGACCTTGCAGAACACCGGAGTTTTTAAAAATAGGAGAAATATTTTGTTAAGATGAATACTATCACGGAATACATTATTATATTGGGGCTGTTGCAAAACGACTAGTTCCGCCCGGGGAAGACTATCGTCTTATCGTATCCAAGACCGGGTATTACGAAGAAACCTATTACAATTTGAATGTTGTGGAAGGCTCTCTTTACAATTTGGAACTCATCCCGCTTATTCCGCAAACTTATACCGGTTCGGGAACGGTGGAGGGAAATATCACCCTGGCAAACTCTTCACAGGGAGCGGCAAACGTAACGCTGGATTCAGAAAAGGCATTAATGCCACTGCAGATACCGCCGGCGCAGTACCCACAGCGTCTACGGATTCCCAAGGCCATTACCGGATAGAGAACCTGACAACAGGAAATTATACCGTAAAAGTATACGGTACTGGCTATATAACCAACTACTTTACCGTTGTATGCGTGGGGGGAACAACTCAACAAGGGCAAAACGGAACCGTTACACCCAACTTATCCCAAAATGAAATCAGAATTGTCCTGACTTGGGGAAGCAGCCCTTCTGATTTGGATTCTCACCTGGAAGGTCCTGCGGCAGCAGCAAATAAAAGATTCTACGTCTATTACGGTAACCGTTCCTATACTTATTCGGGTATCACATATGCGGCACTTGATCAGGATAAAGTCACGGGCTTTGGACCGGAAACCATCACCATCTCCCAGTTGCTGACCGGTACTTACCGCTATTCCGTTCATAATTATTCCCACCGCACGTCAGCAAACGATTTGACTTTATCCAATTCCAATGCCCAGGTACGCGTTTACGTCAATAATGCCTTATATAAAACCTTCAATGTCCCCTCCAATCAGGGAGGAACCCTTTGGACGGTATTGTGGATGAGACTGCAAATACCATTACTTTAACCGCAGAATATTTGAATAACCTCACCTCTGCAAATAGTCCTTATACGATCTATTTCATACGGAGCACAAATGGCGCTATTTATACGGAAACACTGACTGTCGATCCGCAAGCGGATGCGGCTTTAGACTTATACATGCCTAATCTAATGCTGCAGGTGGACGGGCCAGACCAATTCAATATAACCAATCCTCTCAAAGCGCAATAGATAACACAAAGTTCTTATCATTTAAAAACCCCGGAGTTTAAATCCTCCGGGGTCTTCGTTGTTCGCTTGAAAAGATTAGTAAAGAAAACTCAGAATTTCTTCTCAAGAAGCTGCGATATTTTTTCCAGACTTTTAGCCGTTCTGTTTTCAGGACTGGGAGAGAAAAGCAGATTTTTTGTAAATGAAAAATCTAGGATTTGTTTTTTTGTAAAAACCTCATTTTCGTCATTCTGATAAGTAATGGTGCAATCATACCGCATATTTACATATTCGCCGGGGGGAAGAGCGCTTACAATTCGCTGGGACGGGGCAAGTACGGAAATGCGGTTATCAAAAAATAATGGAAACGGGTGATCTTTTGGAAATTCTATCTTTAACTCCGGATTAGTCCGTACGGAAATATTTAATGCTGCCTTTTTTCCGAAGTTTTCAAGAACAAAATAATTAACCGATTCATCTTCCTGCAGCTTTGTCAAATACAAAACAACGTAAGGCTGGACCATTTGTTTGAGACTTTTTTTTATGGATCCCACCCTGGAAGTCAGTATAATGGAAAAAAGTAAAATTGCCGCCATCCCGATGGCCCCGTTGTATTCTTTTAAAACCTGTAAGAACTGATGCAGATAAGCCATATTATCCCCCCAATTGATTAAAATTCTTACCAAGTTGGTTATTGTGGTAAATTTTTCATCATTATTTGCTAATTTATTTTAATATAAACAGGGCAAAAGGAAAATCTTTTTTTATATGATTAATCCCCTATATTTCATCAAGATTTTATTTCTTTTTTATTTCCCGTTTGATTTGGCTCTATGGTATGTTTTGTCCAGATGTAAGAAGCCATATAAATCGACAAACTTGCAAACCCAAACAGGGATAAAGATCCCCATTTCATAGGGAGAGTACAGTTTTCAATTGTATTCCACCATTGACCGTAGGATATTGAAGCAAGAAAAATCATACTATTTGAAATGGTGAAAGGCAAAATGAACTGTCTGCGTGGTGTAAAGAAAAAACCGAGTTCCTTCCGCAGAAAAAGAAAAAGAATACTAAAATTGACAAAGGTTCCGATAGCTGCTCCGTAACCTAATCCTGCAGCTCCAAAATCCTTAACCAACAGCAAATCTAAAAGAATGTTTACCAGCATAGAGATAACAGCCGCCAACAACGGAAGATTTTTGTTGTCTTTCAGTAAACAAACCCGAATGAGCAGGGCGGAAAGCCCCTGCCAGGCAATGGACAACGTATAACCCGACATGATACCGGAAGTCATAACCGTGGACTCATGACGAAACGAACCCCGCTCAAATAGAATACTAACAATGGGAGTATTCAGCATGAAAAGGATGATGGACATGGGGATCGTCAATAAAAGGCCGACGGTAAGAAACTGCTTGACACTCATGCGAAACATTTCCTGCCCCTCCAGCAAGAGTTTCCGGGAAAGTGTAGGAAATGCTACGGCGCTGATTGCTGCAATAAATACCCAAACCGGAAATTGAACAATGCGAAATGCATAATTGAGCGCAGCCAGCGTCCCTTCCCCTAGCCCGGAAGCGAGGTAACGTTCTACAGCATAGGTTACCTGACTGGTCAAGAGGACAAGAAAATATGGTGTAAAATTTTCACTTACTTTTTTCATATTCGTTTTTACGCCGTGGATGTCAAATATTGAGCTTATTTTAGGAAAACGAGCTGCTCCCAAGAGGGACCAGGTGTAAAAGAATTGGATGAAAACACTGATTAATATAAATCCGGAAAGGAGCATAACACCGTACTCTGTTACATCGGAAGCAAACCAAACGATGATTGTTCCTCCAAGCAGGACCGAATTGAATATGACAGGACTGAAAGCGGATAACTTAAAACGACGATCTACCTGCAGTACGGAGATCCCCACATTGATCAGGGGAAAAAGAATCAGCGCAGGTAAAAGAATAACCAAAAGTTTTCCTGCCAGAACACGCACCTGCTGTTCCAACCCCTGACCGATGAAATCAACCACCCAAAAACGAAAAAGGTAAAATAGAACGATGAAAATAACTCCAGTAAGGACAGACAGCAGTGAGATCTGGCCAAACATTTGATCGGCTTTCATCCTGCCCATCTTCAGGCTCATCTCCGAGAAAGCAGGAAGAAAAGCCACCCCTAATGCTGCAGCCCATAAATTGTTGCCTACGGTGTCAATAATAAAATAGCTGAGCAAAAATGCGTCAGCTTCCGACGATGTGCCCAGATAAGAAGCAAAAAAAATATCTTTTAACAGGGATGTAAAGGCCAGAAGAAGATTAATTCCAATGATGGCGGTGATATTTCTTAACCAATCATGGTTTATATACTTGTCAAATTCCAGCCTTGCTTTTCTAACCCATTGCATAGATATTCGGCCTCTCATTACCTGTCAAATATCTGCCGCCACATATTGCGGTCAGGAAGATAATGCAATGCAGCCAAAATAAAACCCGCCAGGGGCATGATGTCATTCCTGGAAAGGATGTCGTCATTGATCCCTTTTTTCGCCCCTGCGAAGAACGGAGGGTCCATCTTCCATCTGTTTTTGTTGCTTAAAAAATGCAGGATATCCCCCGGAAAAAGCCAGCGGCATTTTATACCCAGTTGGTAAAGGGATACCGTCTTGACGGATTTCCCCATAATGAGACGGTAATAAAGCCAGGGAAAATCTACCCCGGACAGAATGGCCAGCTGCAGCGACCCCCAAAAACGGGGATTGATTTCCATGAATTTGTCTTTGCCGTCTCGCGGATCATGGATGAACTCTACTTCGGCAATCCCTTTCCAATGGAGGCTCTTCATAATGGCATCGGCTTTTTCTACAAGGTCAGGTCGCCATACACTTTCCTGTACTGTACTTGGCCCTTTGTCCAGGGGAAAATGCCGGATTTCCTTTTGCACAAAGGAAGCCTTCAGATTGGATGATTGATCATAAAGAAGACAGACATCATATTTGGTTCCAGTCGGGATACACTCCTGGACAAGGGCAAAAGGAGAATGCCGGATAATTTCCTGGTAAACATTCTCCAGTTCCCCCGGTTCTCTTTCCGCCGTCATATACACGATTCCTCTTGATCCTGAGCTCTTCCGGGGCTTAATAACCAGAGGGAATTTCCACTGCTTGTCCACAGCGCTCACATTTTCCAGATCCTTCTCCGTTTCCGGTTCGATACCCAACGGACAATCCACTCCTATTTTCCGGACCAGCCCTGTTGCCAGCCCTTTATCAGCCGCAATCCGATAATCCTCTTCCCTGGGCAAAAGCAAGTGGCAGGAAGATTTCAACTGGTCCTGCTGTTTTATCACCAGTTCGGATATCTCATCATCCATTGGAAAAAGAGTTTCCACGTGGTATTCCTCAATGACTTCCATTAACTTTTCCCAAAAACTCCGAGGATTGGTTCTGGGATGAGGATAAACGATTCTTTTCCTGCAATACTTGGAAAAAGCGGCAGTTGCCCAGCGCGTATCTTCCCCCACAATAACCGTCAGCCCTTGTCTTCCTAACGACCTGGCGGCTGCCAGGGTTTTTCTCTGTTGTCCGTCTGTAAGCAGAACTGTTGTCATCTCTCTTCTCCTTATTTGGATACTCCCCAAATTTCGGCCAGGGATTCCTGTTTTTCATCAACTTGGCGAATATGGTAAACCTGGATCAAGTCATCTTCGTAGTAAAGCTGAATATTATTGTGACACTTTCCGTATTCCTTTACCCAGTTTCCAAGCGCCTTGTAATAGTAATCCCGCTGGGAAAGAATTGTCTCCATTTCCTTAAAGGGAGGCCGGAGCATTTTTTTCTCGATAAAGATAAAGATATTCTGAATTTCTAAAACCGCCTGATTATCTTTCCGGTAAATTTTTTCGGTCCAAGGGCTATAATTTTCTGCGAATTCTTTCAGATGCATATGCCAGCTCTTCCCTAAAGCCAGGTCATAGCCTTCCTCACTCGAAACCATCATCCAGGTCGTTGGCGTATACTCTTTACTTAAACGCAGGTATTGGTTAACCATACAATCATACTGCATTTTATATGGAGCCGGCGCTTCCGGAGGAAAGAACACCATGCCCACTACAATTGCCCCGAAACAAAGAAGCGGTTCGATCTTACCTTTCATAATACGGGGAAATCCGTAGGTTACTGCACCCCACCCTAAACCCAGACCGATACTGACTACAACGGACCACAATACACCGGCCCGGCTGGTCAGGACGGCATTCCCCGTGTAGGGGGCAATATAGAGGTAAAGAAGCAGGGATATACCGCCAAGCATCAGGACAGAAAGTGCCCTGCCCATTTTACTCCTGAGACTCGGAAAGATAAGCATTACCAGAAAAAAGAGCCCGATTCCCGCTCCCAGAACCTTATCAAAGACAGTCAAAACAGGAGGATCTATCTGCAGGCTGCTTAACAGGAAATCGACAGATGAGCCATGCATCTTTTTGCCCATGAGTAAACCGGCAAGTAATGGTATCCCGGACACGATCCCGCTAATCATTCCTGCTCCCGTAAGATGCCGGGCCGCTTTAAAATTTGCCCTGGGGGAGACCAGCATATAAGCCAACAAAAAGCAAAAGACCCCGATCGCCATAAAAACCCAAATCAGAGTATGAACAAGGCCGGTTACCGCGTAACAGGATAATGCGGTCAAAAAGGCGTTCTTATCCCTGGATTCCAAATAGGACACCGTAAAATGCCAGGCAGGCACAAGAAAGACAAGCCCAAATTCCTGAGCGTTGGTTGCAGCCTGTCTTTCCAGACCAATCGGAAGGTACTGACCCAAGACCCCAAAAATAAAGGCTGAAAAAATTCCCGCATAGGGATTGGCCGTTAATCTCCGGACAAACAGGTAAATGCCGAAAGTAATCAGCAATCCGTTAAAAGGTCCGGTATACTTCAGAACATAAATGGGGTCCTGACCGGCAAATTTGCGTAAAACTGAAAGATAAAAATGAAACCCCTGGGGATAGATCCCATCGTGAAAGAGTATATTCTGTTCCAGATATTTCATCCAGGCCAGGGTGACATAGGAATCGGACATGGAGGGAGCCGCATGGTGAAGACTGTCATTGAATCTGAGATATGCTGACACAACCAGAACAAGAAGTAAGACGGAATTCGGAATAAGCTCCTTCCAAAATCCCTTCAGTGAGAATTTGAAAGACATCTTCCCTTTCAGACCCTGAAATGCCTTTACTTCCCCGTCCAAAAAACGGTAGATGAAAACGTTGAGCTTGGTGATCTTATCTTCAAATCGTTTTCGCTTATCCCGGTACGGTAATCTGGAAAGCAGGGGGAACAATAGCAAAATAAGGCCCAGGGTCAGCAGTTCGTAGAGCTTAATGCTGATCAGGAGGTAACACAGGATAATGATTAACGCCACCATTTTGGCATATTTGTCGAAAAATCTTTCTCCTGGGGTCTCTTCGCTGCTTTTGAACAGGAAAGAAGGCCATATCGTAAATACAATTAAAAACGATAAAGCAAAACGGATGATATTCACCATCTGATCCTGAACAGGTATGTTCACGCTTGCACCTTCTCCTTTTTTCGATATTTGAGGGCTACTGGGCCGAGTATAAATAATAGTCCAGATTAGATAAGACTTTTATAACGGAGCGTAAGGAAAGGACAAGGAAAACAACCGTTCCCACGGCCAATCCGATAACTGCCCAGTAATACGCAATCCAGCGGCTGAGAATAAAACCGATCACAGCATTAACGATGACAGCAATAAAAATAGATTTAGCCACAGTGGATGGATAAGACAAGCAGAAGAGGATAAGGGTATTCATCAGTCCCAATGACAGCAAGGAATAAGAGCCAAGCGCCCAGATGAAAACAAAGAGGGTAATATGGTTTCGAAAGACCCGGAGATGGATAAATCCGTTGTACTCTAAAAAACGAATTAAGAAAAAAAGAGCAATACTGTTTACAATGCAGAATAAACCGATAAAAATTAACCTCTTCAGATAAAATCTAAGGTATTGGGAAGACAATGCAGATAATTGACTGATACTGTATGTCTTTTGGTCAGCAACCAGCTTGAACATGATTTCATTCACAACCACTTCAACCAACCCCATGGGTAAAATCAAAACCAATAAGGCAAAATCCAAACCCAGCTCGTATTCTCCTCGGAACCAAATAAAATAGGGCATAAAAGCGGTATTGGCTGACCATGCGACAATCCTGTCCAGATTCAGAAAAAGGAAGTATAAAAAGCCATACTTGAAATAAGGTAAACAAATAAAATACATGACAGATTTTCTCGGGAGATCGGGGGAAATTCCCATGTCCTTCTGGCGTTCGCTTCGTAAAAAAAGCAGATGGGAGGTCAATACCCCCAGTACGGCGATAATTCCCAGAGAAATCAGTTGGGAAACAATAATGTTCATTTTGAGAATCAGAAACAGAATAAATACAATTCCGATCCCGAGTGTAATCAGTCCAGTGAAAACAAGCTCCTTCTGCAGGATATACATCACGGTTACTGAAAGCCAGATACCTGATAAGAAAATCAAAAAAAGGATAATTAACAGGGACATTTGCCAGGGGTAGATTGAAAACAACCAATTAAAAATAAAAAACAACAATGCAGTCACAAGTGACGTGACAAAACCAATTCGAACAAAATAATAGACACTTTTTCTGGCCATATTGACATAACCCTGATTCAGATACATAAAACCGAACCTGGCTAAAGCCTGGATAAAACCGCCTACGATAACAAAGCTGAGAATGGTTCCAATGGCGATACTGGTTGCCGCCGAAACAGACAGATATTCGTAGGACCACAATGAAAACCGCAGGGTCAGCATGGCAGTAACGGATACCGCCATGGGCAAGGCAAAAATGCTGCCCCTTAAAAAGCTTCTGATAATTTTTGCAATATATCTCCCAAAGTCCGACTCCCGGGCATGTTCTACCGGAGCCTCGAGATGATCTTTGCGGATGGTGTCCCAGATCTTTTCGGCGAGGACAAAAACATCATCCAGTCCGAAAAGACTCCTGGCTCTTTTATCATTCCATCCCATGGATTCCAGCGTTGCAGCGATTTCATACCTGTCCACAGGATTTCGTACTTTTTCCAAAACCTGTCTTGTCAGCTCCTGAAAGGAGTTTTGTTTGGAATCGGAAAGCACCGCAGTATTTTGACCAGTCATTTCATTTGATCCATCCCGGGTATGATCATATTGATAATGAGTTCGGAGAGCTTGCCTTCACGTTGGGCCTTTTCAATGTGTTCCAGCGTAATTCTTTCATTCTTTTCAAGAATGATTTCACCGGAATTATCCAGAAGCTGTTCACCTGCCAATTTATCAATCATGTATTTATAGCGGGCATTATCAATCTTCGTTTTTAAACCTTCTTGTGAAAGCCCTTTTTCCTTCATATCTTGACTTTTCTGCATACTGACGGAGTTGAACAAAGAACCGGCTGCCGTTTCTTTCTCATAAAATCCTGATCTCTCGGGGTATTGAAGTGAAAAATCAAGTTCTGAATGTTTTGGGACAAAGGTTTTTGGGACTGAATCAGAACGCCTGTTTTTATTCTGGGGAAAATCATTTAGAACTTTCTTCTCTAATGCTTTCATAATGGAATCGACCTTGGGATTCGCACTTCCCCCCAACATTTTAATAACGATATTCAGTTCCCTTTGGATATCGATTTTGGCGTCTTCAATTTGACTGTCAATGGTTTTAACCTGGTTTTGAAGATGACTTATCTTGGTTCCGGCGTTTTCCATGATCTGTCTGGAGTTCTCATCTGCAGCTTTTAAAAGGGTAATACAAATATTCTCCAGTCTTTGGACTCCCAATTCCAGAACTGCCGTACTATGCAGAGCCGCAAGGTCATCCATAAGCTTGTTCAGATATCTCTCCAATTCATTTTTTTCTTCCTGCATTTTATTTCGTTCCTCTTCCAGAATGAGAAGTCTCTGTCTGTTAAAGGAACGAATTTCTTCCAGCTGCTTTTCCAAATTACTCTTGTTGCCCCCTATGTACATATTAATCTGCTTCTTCCCTTTCCAGGATATTTTCGTACCGGCCTGCTATGCCGAGAAACTCCTCTTTCATCTTGCGAATCGAATCTTTTAACCTAGACAGTTCCAAACTCTTGCTTTCAATCAGCATCTTCAAATCATTGATGGATTCTTCAACATTTTTTATGGTGAACGCAGATTTTTCTACGGAGGATATATAACTTTCATACAACTGGGTGGAAATTTTGTTCTTTAAATCAAGACCGTTTTGTAATTGTTCCTCGGCTTTCTTTACTCTCTCCTTCAGCAATTCTTTTTCATGGATCAGGCAAGATAATTCCTGAATAAGATTCAGACGCTGCTCTTCAAAATACTGGTTTTCTGCTTGAATCATTTTCGTGATTTCTTCTATTTCGTTATTAGCCAATGAGCGCCCGAGTTTGGGAATCATTTTTCTCCCCGCCTTTTTGCGAAATATATCAGTCTTTAGGCAATACTTTCGTCTAAGAACTGGGCAACTAGTCCGGCCTTATACAGATAGATCTTCGCATTTTCCAATTGTCCTAACTCCGTGTAAGCAATCGCGATCTCCGTAAGGAGAACAGGAACTGCCGATGAATCCGGAGACTCTTTGATGGCCTGATTGAATTGTTCTATCGCTTCCTCATATAGTCCCAATTCGGCCAGAGCATAGCCTTTATCTGCATAGAGTTTTTGTTTCAAGAGTTTCGTTTCAAATCTATTAATTCTATTAAAGAACAGCTTCTTATATGCCTTGTAATATAATTGAGTGGCTCTTTCCAGCGTAAAAAAATTAAGCGCTCGTTTCGATGCCTCCTGACCAAAATGTTCTCTGAGTTCCGTATCTTTCAGGAGCCTGATAATTGCCTTGGCCAGATCTTCATATTGTCCGGGCTGAACAATCAATCCCGCTTCTCCCAGAGCTTCACTGACACCGCCAACATCCGTAGAAACAATCGCTTTACCTGCCATCATGGCTTCAACCACGGAATACGGAAACGCCTCGGTTATACTCGAGAGAGCAATCACATCCGCTTGCCGGAGAACAGACGGCACATCCTCCGTATGTCCCGCTATTACAAAATGATCCTGCAAGTTCAATTTTTTTACCAAATCCATACATTCTTCATAATATTTCTGTACGGATACAGTTCCATATACCATGAATTTCACTTCAGGTATCTTATGACTAACCAGCTCCGCAGCTTTTATCAAGGAAATAATATCTTTTACCGGATCTATCCTTGCCACAGTTACAACTGTGGGATTCACATTCACCGCCGGGGCATCCCCGGGAGCAAATTGTTCCTGGTTCACTCCGTTATAGATGACTTCAATTTTGGATGGCTTTACATCAAACTGTTCCTCCCAGCGGGTATTGTATTTACAGACCGGCGAAACTTGATCTGCCATGTGATAATTCATGGTGGAAATGGATTGAACCAGACGAATCAGAAACGTTTTCAGATAAGAAGAGTAGCTAGCCCTATTGGCCGCCAGGTATTGTTCTCTCAGATAAACACCATGCTCAGTTAATAAGAACGGGGTCTTGTGCTCCAACTTGGCTATGACACAGGGAATACCGCAAAAGGCAGCCGCCGCGGAATGTGCAACATCCACCTTGGGGACCGGAGTATTTAGGATTGTAAAAAATCTATAGATCCAGCCTAAGCTTTGAATGAGGTCAAAAGCACTGGGCCAGGGAAGTTTTTTCCCCGAATCGGAAGAACTTGCCGTTATGATATTTTTAAATACCTCCCAGGTAATCTGGGCTTTAAAACTCTCCCTATAGTCATACTGTTGGAAATACCGGTATAACGCGTGAACGGTTTGGGCAAAAAGAACCGGATCTTTTTCCGGAGATATGATTTGTTCGATTAAGGAGATAAATTGGGGAAGAAATTGCTTCTCCACAATTTGAATATCAGTCCGTTTTTTGGCCAGGTAGATCTCTGAGAAAGACCGTAATAAATGCTCGCTGGCATCTTCGGTTCCCCAGAGGGGTACTCTGATCAGAGAAGAGTTTTCCGGCAGGGTAAACTTCTGGGTAACATAGGGATTCATAATAATGCTATAAATAACAAAATCAACCCGCTCAAGGTTCCTTAGCAGCACATCACACCATGTACTTACTCCTCCATGGCTAAACGGATAAGTTCCTTCCGTTGCAAGCATCACTTTAATCTTAGAAACAGTACTCATTCCCAATCACCTATATGATCCGAACTTTCTCTCTCCGATAAATGGCTGCGGGCCTAAAAAAATAGATTGTTTCCTTCAACCCCACCTGCAAATTATAAATCGGCATCCATTTGAGGTATTTCTGTGCTTCGCTGATGTCTAAATAGCTATGGAGAATGTCTTGCTTCCTTCTTACCTCATATTTGGGCTCTATTTCTACTCCCAGCTCCCGGGCAATAAAGAAATATAATTCTCTGATACTTGTAGACTGGCCGGTTCCAATGTTCAATGTGAGATTTTTTCCTTTTTCCATCGCCAATATATTGCCTACCGCAACATCTTTAACAAAAACAAAATCACGGGTTTGTTCTCCATCTCCAAAGATGGTGGGTGTAATCCCGGTGAGAAGACTATTGATAAAAATAGCTACCACCCCGGCCTCAGAATCGGGTAACTGCCCTGGCCCGTAGACATTGGCATAGCGCAGGATGGTGTAGTCTAACCCGTAAAGTTTGCTGTAGAGTCGGATATACAGTTCAGCCCCATATTTGGATACCCCGTACCCGGCTAATGGTTCGACAGGATGGTTCTCGTCAACGGGAAGATATTCGGGGGTTCCATACACCGCGGCAGATGAAGCAAATATAATTTTCTTCGGTCTGAATTTTACAGCCGCATCCAATATGTTCAAAGTTCCTACAATGTTTACTTCCGAATCCGTTACGGTATTCCGGACCGAGTAAGGAACACTGACCTGAGCAGCCAGATGAAAGATAATATCCGGCCGTTCCTGGGAAAAGCAATTAAACACAAATTCTTTATTACAGATATCTCCATGATAAAAGGTAACCCCAGGCGGAATATTTTCTTTTTTTCCTGTTACAAGACTATCCAGTACAGAAACCTTATATTTAAGGTTATAAAGCTGTCTCACTAATTCTGAGCCAATAAATCCCGCCCCGCCTGTAACCAGTACCTTCATCTTTAACACAAGCCCAAACCCTCTTTCTTTAAGGAATACGCCACTGAGTCTATATTGATTTTTCCCGTATACCCGTCTTTCGCATGATATGCGAGAAAGCTTTGTTCTTTGGCCATTTTGCGAACAGCCGGGATATCCCTGGATTGACCTTCGGTAAGTAAAAGAATCTGTATATTATATTCGCTTTTGATCTTATTTAGATTGTCGACAAGCACAGGCAACCAAGGTACCTTCACCCTCTCCCTGTCAGGGGGATTTTCCCAGCATACGGCGTTTAGAAAGGGCGAGGTATATTGAATAATCTCAGCAAGTCCCCCATTTTGGATCAAAATATGCCGGGGAAAGGTCTCCCGTATCCTTCGGACTATTTGGGTCAATAGAAAGATACTTTCTTGTTTTCGGGATAACGGATAACCATTTTCTTCTATATAACCCAATGTATCGAAAAAGACTCCGTCATATTTCAAATAGTTCAAGAAATAGCTGACTTTATGCAGTAACAGGTTTGTCCAGCTTTCGGACCTCAGATCAACCCAGTAGTTATTAAACTTTGGGTTGATAAGCGGCTGTCCTTCCGATTGGAGGTAATCATCCTTTTTTAGGAAGCTGAATTCTCTGCTCCAAGGACAAATCTCCAGCACACTGAGATAACCAATAACCAGCGTTCCTGCCTTTTTGATATGCTGTATACTCCCATCTGTTTGTCCGGCAGGATCCACAACAGCCATATCAAAAAGAGACAGCATTTCCTCTTGGCGGTGTCCATAATACAGCACATAGTTTCTGCACATTGAAAATTGTAATATTCTATCCATCATTCTTTCTCTGAACATCCTCCATTTTAGGCGGAACTATTTTCTAGTGGAGTAGTAACTTTTGTTTTTCGGTATATGAATTCGGTATAAACAATACAGGTGTCGCAATGATTGCCATGGGCCTCACAACAAACCCCTTTGATGTCCCAACAATGTAAGTTCTTTTTTTGATAAGCGGGACAATTTTCGCGAATATGAGAAGGACAACATCTCATTTCCCAGCACCACCCCAGAGAATATGCCAGACGCGAGGAACTCAACTGCTTCTTTTTAAACCATAGCAGAAAAACCTCAACAACTTCCGGATCAAGCTGGGTACCGGAAGCAGCACTCATATCCGTAATGGCCTGTTCAAAAGTTAGTGGTTCCCGGTATTTTCGCCCTTGTATTTTTGCGGTAAAGAAATCGGCCGCTGCAATGACCCTGGCTCCTAAAGGAATCTGATTCCCCCCTAATCCTCCCGGATAACCAAGCCCGTCCCATCTTTCATGATGATGCCTTATATAGGAAGCAACCTTTTGATTGACGATGGTGGACTCGATCATGGTTGCGCCCGCTTCCGGGTGAAATTTTATGGTCTCATATTCCAGCGGATTAAACCTGCCTTGCTTATTCGCCAATTCTCCGGAGAGGCTGATCATACCAATATCATGAAAATAAGCTGCTAACTTAATATCTTCTATTTCCTCCGGGGATAAATTCATTTGTCTGGCAAGGGTAACCGAATACCGGACAATCAGCTCGGAATGCCCGACAGTATGCGGTTCGAGGTTATCCAGGGTCTCAATCAATGTTTTCCATGTCTTGATATAAGAAAAGGATAAAGCTTTATAGGCTTCTTGCTGATCCCATATCTCGCCTAAGCGCTTTGCCATCATTTCCAGAAACGCTTCCTGCATTTTTGAAATATTGGGTAACCTCTTATACCAAAAAATTATTATTCCCTTTTGACACTTGCTGTTTGTTTTCGCAATGACCAAGGATTGAATCCCTAAAGCCAAAAAATAATAAGGAATTCCGTAAAATTCTTTTGAATCCGGTTTGATCTGACAGACCGTCTTGTTTTCCAGGAATTGATACAGGATATCCAAGGTTTCTTGATCGTGACGAAATTGAAACTCTACTTCTTCCGCTAGCCTTGTCATAACAGGAATGTCCCACTTTTCATCTGCTTTCCTGCCCAGGCAGCACCCACTGGTTTCCATTGTTCTTGACATTACTGTCAGAACATTTTGGGTTACCTGATCGACTGAATATACAGATTGGTTTAACTCATGGATGACCCGATTGGTATTTTTAATGGTTTCAACATGATTCTTTACGTATTCCAGTTCCAGCAGCAAATGTAATAAGGGGCCAAGCTTCATTCTAACATCCTCAAGGATTTTTCGGCCCAAAACCGAAAGGGACCGAACAGGGCCTATTCGGATAAGCCCTTCCCCGCCTTCCAAACACAATTCCAAAAGCGTTTCTTTCTGATCTTTCGTAAACAGTATCGATCCATTTTTTTTTGGTCCTGCAATTCCCAAAGGAGGGCTGTACTTTCTGGAATCATAAGGAACCAGTCCGCTGTAATCGGCACCGGTTACCTGATAGCTGCAATGCTTATGCCGCGAAACCCTTAAACGATAATTATCCGACTGAGAGTCAAATATATAAAAATAATACCCGTCTGCCTGGACTGCAGAGATAATAGCCTCAAGGACAGCATTCAGCTGTCCGTCCAATTCTCCTTCATTCTTAGCAGCCTTAAAAAGTATATCTGTAACAGCGGCTGTTCTTTTCGAATAACAGGTGCTTCTTTTGAGGATAAAAACAAAAATGAGCAGGACAAGCATCACTGTGATTAATACTATGATTATGACAAAAAGTGCCTGTTCAGAACTAAATCCATTCAGACCAAAACGAATCATTGACATTTTTTGTTTTCCCCTATCCTGTTTAAAAAGGAATATTTATTTTACTTTCGTTAGAAAGAAAGACGTTTTTTTCATTTCTAAAATAAAAATGTTCTAAAGCTTTTCGTTTAGGTAAGTTTTGACCTTTTGGAATATGTATTCCGGTACTGTTTATAATTGAAAGATTTTGAGCAAGCTCTTTACATTTATTTTGAAGAGCGGAGATCTGGATGGATTGATAGAGAAGCAACAGAAAAATTACAAAGTTAGAAATAAGGAAAAGCAGTGCAGGCGGATAATCTATCAATAGAGAAGAGGCGAGGATTTGCAAAATGGACGGAATGAGTGCCAAAAGTATCATTACCATCGACGTCGCAATCCAGGGCAAAGAGGCTCTTTCGTCTATTTTCCGGGTGACAAGAAGATAGAAAACAAGGAGAACAAAGAGGGCGCCCATGGCAAGAATAATAATCCTCAGTACTTCAGACATAACGCATCACCTTCTTCTCAAATTTAAGCCTTAATACTACTACCAGGATACTTACTATCATTTTGAGGACATAATAAACACATTTGATTCCTTTATGCATACTTTTGCCTGACAGTCTCTTTATGTTCTTTGCCGGAACTTCCAAAACCCGATACCCTTTTTTGATGGCGTAAATCAGGGTATCGGCATCGGGATAATCTTCAGGAAACATCCCCATTTTTGAAAAATGCTCGAAGACTTCTCGGTTTAGGCCTTGCAATCCCGATGTCGGATCGGTAATACGCTCTCCGGTAAAAAATTTAATAAGCAGGCGGAAAAAACGAATGGCGGCACCTTTAAACAAGCCGGCATCCCTTATGTCCTCCAAAAACCTGGAACCGATCACGATATCACAACTTCCGGACTCTAAACATTCCCGTATTGTGGAGATAACCCGTGGATCATGCTGTCCGTCAGCATCAAACTGGATTACATATTTGTACTCCCTGGCAAGCGCATACTTATATCCTGTTTGCAGTGCTCCTCCGTACCCAATATTGAAAAAATGATTAATCACCTGTTCCCCCATCCCGCTGGCAATCCCGCCTGTACCATCCTCGGAACCATCGTTGATGACAATGATATCCAGACCTTGACTGTACTCGCGAATACCTTGGATAACCTGAAAGATATTGTTCTCCTCGTTATAGGCCGGAATGATGATGAGACCCTCTGCCTTATTCATACCTATATACCTATCCTTCTTGCCGAAAAAATAATCTGGTGTCCTCTAATTGAAACCAACGCCTTGATGTAAGTGGCGTAACTGGATAACGATCTTTTGTAAATGGTAATAACTGTAAAATAAATAATTAAAATGATTATTCTCTAAGACTTTTTAAAATCCTAGTGGCCTTCAATTATTAGTGACAATACAAGAATCTTTCTCAAGGTTTTCTATTTTTTTCTTTAGAGAACAATAAAGTGCGAATATACAAAACAAGACCCGTTTCAAAGAGGGTTCTTTGGAACGGGTCCTGAAATGCCGACATTTTTTTCCTTTTACAAACCAAATACTTTTTTTACTTCAACCAGGGTATCGACATTCATATTGGAAAGCATAACCTGCTTGAGGTCCGTTTTTTCTTCCGGAGAAAGCTTGGAATACATCGCTTTCACGGACTGAGCCTCAGCTTGAAACGGGTAAGAAGGATTGGCGGTCATTTTGCTGACTACCCCGCGGATGGTAGAGATGATCGCTTTCTCACCGGCTGTTTTTACTTTGCCAAGCACAACTGATAGCTGGCCGTTGACCTGCTGCAAAAGTTCCTTCTTGGTTTCATCGGAAACCTTTGGAGGGTCTGCAGGTTGTGCAGGTTTATTATTTCCTGTGTCCTTGGAAGCATTGTTTTGTATGGCGCTTGCCGAAAGATTATTATTTGAAGGGGTCCCATTGGAACTATCGGTATTTGATTGGGCTATTGCCGAAGAAGGAGTACTCTTATTAAACCCTATCGTCATTTTCCCCTCGGTGATGTCTAAGGCTGCAATTGCAAAAGGGATAAATTCTTTGTCCAGAACCAGGTTTCCCTCCTCTATCGTGATTCCTTTAGCGGCTATTTTGCTGAGCAAATATGAAATCATGCTTTTGGGCAGCGGAACACTTCCCGCCCAAAACCCCTGGGGTTGATAGATGATACTTCCCTCCCGGGAAGAAAGATTACCTTTACTGTGAAGAACGACCTCAATCGAACTGAGGTAAGATGCCGGGGCAAAAAATGCAATGCCTTTGTCCAGAAGTTTAATATTTACTTCTTTGATATTTTGCTGGGAGGCAAGAACCTTTGCCGCGTAGAATTTAACGATGGAATTAACCTCAGTTTCACTCAGTTCAACCGTCCCACCCAACTTTTCAGCTTTTCTCACCTTATCAATTGCTTTCAGGGCAGGTAAATCTTCGTATGCCGGGACATCTTTTTTTATTAGGGAGAAAAACGTAAAAACTGAGGCAGAAAGCAGAAGAGCTATCAAAACAAGGGGCAGCATTTTTTTTGAGGTTATTTTCAGAGGAGACCACTCCTTCAATGGTATCGTTTTATTTTTCTATCATTTTCTTAACAATTATTTCACCATAAGAGTATCCCTATTTTTTTCCGCATAGTAATGATAGTAATAATTATACCCTTTAGATTTTATCTCCACTTTGTTTAGGACTGTGCCGATGATTTTGGCACCGACCTTTTCCAATCTTTCCTTGGCCTGCAAAGCAAACTCCTTATTCACTTCTCCTGACGCAAGCACCAAAACCACTCCGTCCACTGCCTGAGCAAGGATCGACGAATCTGTTACCGCAACAGTAGGCGGAGAGTCCACCAAAACCATATCGTAGATTTCCGAAGCAAGCATCAAAACCTGTTTCATGCGTTTGGATCCGAGTAATTCGGCCGGATTCGGCGGTATGGGCCCGGAAGTTAGCACATCCAATCCGGCCTGCTCCGTTTTGCAGACATATTTCATAAAAGGAACATCTTCTACCAGGGTGATAGAGAGACCTTGGGAATTATTCAGATTGAAAATCTTATGTTGGGTCGGCTTGCGCAAATCGGCATCAACGATAAGAATGTTCTTATTGGCCTGCGCCATTGCCGTTGCCAGATTAGCCACTGTTGATGATTTTCCTTCGTTGACCCCTGCACTGGTAAATAAAATTTTCTTCATGACATGGTCTACATTGGCAAATTGAATATTGGTACGCAGAATACGGAAAGCTTCAGAAACCGGCGATTTTGGATTAGCCGCAGTAACAATGGTGTAATCCCGCAAATTGACCCCTCTTTCCTATAGCTCACTCGCTTTGTAAAATGGTATTACTCCTAGAACAGGCAATTCTAAAATCTTTTCCACATCTTTCTCTGTTTTTAAAGTATTGTCCAAAAACTCAAGCAGTAAAGCCGATCCTATGGAACACATAAAACCTATGAGGAAAGCAATGATAACATTCAGTTTTTTATTTGGTTTTACAGGTACTTCCGGCACCACTGCCTTGTCTAAAATACTGACACTATCCACTTTTTTGATTTCAATTACTTTATCCGAAAACTCTTTCGTAATTGCGTTAGCAATTTGTGCCGCCACATAAGGATTTTCATCTTGAACCGCTATTTCCAGGACCTCCGTATTTTTAACAGGGTTTACGGTGATTTTTCCATCTAATTGTTCCGGTTTGATGGATAGATTTAATATTCTGATCACATTCTCTTCCACTGTTCTGCTTTTAACAATGGCGCCGTAGGTCTTGGCCAACTGCTGATTGGCTAATAAAACATTATAATCAAGCAATTGCTGCTGAGTCCCGTTATCTGTTGTTTTTTTCCCGACAATAAGGGTGGTAGAAGCCTGATAAACAGGTTTTATGACATAGAAACTGACAATTCCGCTAATGAGCCCTGCCATAATTGGAATCATAACGACGAGAATCCAGCGCTTCTTTAGAACTTCCCAGTACTGCAAAAGGTCTAATTCCTGTTCCATCCTGCTCCTCCTGTAAGAGTACTTTGATAACAAAGATATGTTCCATTATTTACCATATCTTATTCGCTTTGAATATTTTTATTCCTGTAGATTTTTTTCGGTCATTATTATCTTTTTTGTCATATATTAGACTCTCCGGAGAAACCTCCAGAGAGTCTAAATGCTTTCCGGAATAAGCTATATTCTATATGAAAACAACCGTGTATCCGCTGCCGAAGTTAATGGTTTTTCCCTTTAGTTCCCCAAGTTTGATTTGATTGTAGGCCGTATCGCCGGGTACTGCTGCTTCAACCGCAGTCTTAAACTGCTGAATTGCCGCAGCGCCACCCTCACTTAAACCGCTGGTGACAAGTCCTGTTATGGCTTGCGCAAAATTAAAGTTTTCATTGGTCATCGTTCCAAGGGTAGTATTTTCTTGCCCGGCTTTTACTGTTACGGATACATTCTTGGAAGATGTCTTTGTTGCTGTAACCCAACTGTTTGCTATTGTATTAGGACTTGAAGTTGCCGCTCCCAGGGTTAGTGTCAGGGTTAATTCAGAACTGTCGGCATATCCTGTTTTGCTGGTTTTGGCTTTTACCACCACATCACCGGTGCCGAAGACCAGACGGAGATTCCCAAGGCTTATTCCGTCATCTCCCGAGTCTAACCCTCCTATGATATCACCGACTTTTATAGTATTATCTGTTGTATTTATAACTGCCGATACGGAAGAGTCTATCCAGTTGACACCCCGGGCTGTTATTGAGCTCGCTGTTAAGGTAGGACCGGAGGCATTTCCTGTCAGCTTGAGCCATCTTAACTTAACACTGTCATTAACCCCATTCAGATTGATTTCGAAGCTATTGGTACCTTTCAAGCTAAAATCTCTGGTCACCCCACCTTTATCTATTACCGCAACTGAACTGACCGTTAATTGGGTCAGAGAGCTATCACCGCCCCCTCCTCCACCTCCACCGCCACCGCCACCACCGCCGGTGGAAGAAGATGTAGTTTGCCCGTTAACCTGGCCGCCGCCGGAATATGTTGTTCCCGTATTTCCGGTAGAAAGGCTTCCGATGTTCGATGTCGAAGGAACTGTAATTGTGGCTTGCGCATTGGTTTGCATGGTGCTGATCGTGGTATTGCTGCCAAGAATAATAGTCGCTTGTTCATCGACAACAACGGGCTCCGTAAATGTCCCCCTGAACTCGACTACCGGGTTTTGTCCATTTTGTCCTGCGGTAACCGTGATGGTTCCCAACTGGGTTCCCGTTCTGGCATCAATGATGGCATAGGTATTTGCGGTTGCACTTCCGGTTTGAGTACCGGTTAGTTCGACCCTTACCGTTGATTGTGAATTCCCGTCATCCGAGGTGGTGACAATTAATTCCCCGGAAGATGAATAGGTTATATGGATACTGTCTTTGCCCCCTGACAGTACTACAATTTTATCTGCTGTAACTTTATTAAGATTGGCCGTCCCGTTTACTCCGGGGTCAATAAAGACACTGCCTTTTACCGTAACATTGTCTAATGTGATATTGTCGCCTTTCAGATATACACTATAATCGGCATTAAGATTTTTTACCGTTACGTTTTTACCCGTAATCCTGATGCATTCCTTGACAACTAAAGGCAGGCTTGCATCGCTGGAACCTTGTGTGCTATTATCCTGATTGTATACCGTTGCAGCCGTCAATTCATTCATAATTCCCGGACTGACAACCGTTTCCCCGCCTAATGCAACCGCTTTATTGGAAAGCAGATATTTTTTTGCATATTCTTTAGTTTCCTCGGGTAAGCTGCTGTCGGTTAATACGATGGGAGATTTTGTTTGGGCAGCAAATGCAGCCCCTGCAAGAGAATCAACTAAATGCTCGTTTTGTCCGTTGGCAATAAAGATTTTTCCGGGTTTAATTTCTTTACTAAAGAACTTCAAGATTTCCCGATTGGTTGCGTAACGATCCGCTCCTCCTAATCTGACCGCATTGGGAAGTGAAGCCTTAACCGTCTCACCGAGCACCTCTTCCCCCCCGATAATATAGGATTTTGTAATCTTTTCAACCATGTTGCCAACGTACTGGGAAACACCGAAGGGCAATCTGTCCGAATTGGAAAGGAGTACCGGAATTCCTTCTGCCGCAGCAATTGAAGAAACCGATAAAGCATCTGCATTGGACCAAGCCGTCGCGACGATAACCTTATTTATGGACGAAAATTGTTTGGCAATATTGACTGATGTCTCGAAGCGGTCCTCTCCAGCCAGCAGGTTAACGCCCAGTCCCATCTCCTTTAGCTTATCTATTACAGGCTGCTGAATTACGGCGCTCCCACTGGTTACATATATATTCTTGACACCGAGGCGGATTAGTTCTTTTTCGGTGTAAGCATTAAGGATCGTCCCCTGTGTCAAGAGAATAGGAGCTTTTTTCAATTCGGCAAAAGGGGCGGCCGTAAGGGCATCGACTAAATTCTCATTATTACCCGAGGATAAAATAGCATTGTCCGCTTTTGTCCACCCCGCTTGGGAAATAAGGACTGCCGTCTCATATCTGTCACTACCGCCAAGCCTGGTGAGGATGCTACTTCCTGTAGCAGTTTCTGCCGTTACCGCTGCAGGAAAAAAAGCAGTGCACAGAGAAAAGATTAAAGTCATACAAACAGACAACGCTTTACTTCTTGTAAAACGCATTTTGAAACCTCCTTATCTTTCTACTCGTACTTAAGAATGTTAGGTTTTGACTTAAAAGGATTGATTATATTGTGATTTGATTTGCCAACCCCTCCTCGCTAAGATTACTCAATGTGTAACAAAAAAATTCCTCCCAATATATGTTAATAATGTTATATATTTACATGTGATGGTTGTAAGGTCCCCTTGATATGTTTGATCATACAAACTATAAGAGAATTTAGGGAGAAATAGTCCAATTGAAGAGATTCATCCGTATTTTTTTAATTGCATTACCGCTTGGATATATGCTATTCATCTGGATCTTATCCAGTAAACCTAGTGACGCAGTTGTGCGGTTCGGCTCCCAATCCGATGATTTGATTAGAGAAGCCCTTCATTTGATTGAGTTTGGGATTCTGTATTTTCTTATTTTGATTGCTCTGCATGCTTCAGGCAAGCCGGGATTACCAGCACAAAGCTTAGCAATAACCATATCAATTTTTTATAGTATCATGGATGAGATACATCAGTCTTTTATTCCATATAGGACAGCCAGTTTGCTTGACCTCTTGAAAGACTTTATTGGAATTTTTTTAGCATATCATTTATGTAAACACTACAGCAAAAAAATAAAAATTTCTTGTCTGGGAGATCTCTTAAAAAAGCTTGGGCTGTTTTAGTTAATAATATCTACCTTATCTTGAAATCGTTCCATAAATTGTTTTTTAAACATTGCATACCACCTCAAATTTTTATATTCACCTTTCGAGTTGATTTGTTCGGTGAACTCGCCCTCGAATGTAAAACCGTACTTTTCATAAAATCGAATAGCGCGTATATTTTCGGATATTACATTTAAATAAATTTTATGGAGTGATAGTTCAAGGAAAGCAATACGCATTATCCTATCTGTCGCAGTTTGCGAAATGCCTTTTCCGATAGCTTCTTTCCTTAAACTTATAGCGTATTCCGCATTGCCATTTTTGCAATCAATATTCTTTAGGCTTATTGTCCCGAGATATTCATCCTCATTGTTGACAATAGCGTAATGCTTATTATTTGGGTCATGGTGCGATTGTTTGATAAATTCGGTTAAAGAATCCAAGTTAATTGTTTCAGGGTTAAATTGAAAGTATCTATTAATTTCAGGGCACTTTATCCACTCCAGCATTCCGTTCTTATCCTTTAGTTCAAGTTTTCTCAACCTCACTTATCAAACACCTCTGCTTCAAGTCCATTAACCCCTTGTGTCATTGGCAAAAATATTCCTCTCTCCCCGTACATCTGATCATAATAACGTATATACTCCCCTGAGATAACATCCTCCATCCATTCCTGATTTTTGAGATACCATTCTATTGTCTCTTTCATACCCTGTTCAAATGTATAACTGGGGCTCCACCCTAACTCTTTCTTGATTTTGGAGCTATCTATCGCATACCTTTTGTCATGTCCCAGCCTATCAGTTACATAGGTAATTTGATCCTCACCCCTATTAAGGGCTTTCAAGATCAATTTCACAATTTCTATATTCTGTTTTTCATTATTGCCGCCGATATTGTAGACTTCCCCTCCAATTCCTTTTTGCATCACTGCATCAATCGCTGTACAATGATCCTTTACGTGAAGCCAATCCCTTACCTGCTTGCCATCTCCATATATGGGCATTGCCCTATTCTTCATTGCATTGTTAATCATAAGAGGGATTAACTTCTCCGGGAATTGATATGGTCCATAATTATTAGAACAACGGGTAATATTTACCGGTAGTCCGAATGTTTCAAAATAAGCCCGGACTAATAAATCAGCTGATGCTTTCGATGCGGAATAGGGGCTATTGGGTGCAAGATTAGTCTTTTCGGTGAAATAGCCTTCTGTGCCAAGTGTTCCATATACCTCATCAGTAGACACTTGAAGAAACTTGACATTTTCCTTAAATTCTCTGCTAAATTTATTTTGGGGGTGAATCTTCCAAAACTGCCTGGCGGTGTCAAGAAGCGCCAAAGTCCCCATAATATTGGTCTTTCCAAATATCTCGGGATCTTCAATACTGCGATCCACATGGGATTCTGCTGCGAAATTAACAACAACTCGAATCTCAAATTCCTGAAATACGGTATTCAAAAGGCTTCTGTTTCCTATATCGCCTTTAATAAAATGATAATTACTATCTCCGGCAATATCTCTCAGATTCTTCAAATTACCGGCATAATTTAAGCAGTCTAAATTGATAATTTTATGGTTGTAGTTGGTTAACATATACCTAATAAAGTTAGACCCAATAAAGCCGGCTCCCCCTGTTATAAGTATGTTCATGAAAATCCTCCTCGGTTAATAATTTAACCTTTACAAACCGGATCAGAGGTATTATATTGCTTCCCTATCATTAGCAATACTTAAAATATATTGTCCATACTCGGTTTTCTCATATTCCTTTCCCAGCTGAATTAATTCCCCTTTCGTAATCCAACCATTTCGATACGCGATCTCTTCGGGACAAGAAATGTATAAACCTGTCCTTCTTTGGATGGTTTTAACAAATTCGGATGCTTCTGATAATCCTTCGTAAGTTCCTGTATCCAGCCAAGCAAAGCCTCTGCCCAGCAACTCAACTGTCAATTTGCCTTCGTTAAAGTATTCTTTATTCAAGTCTGTTATCTCAAGCTCACCTCGGGCCGACGGTTTAATACTCTTTGCCTTTTCGATAACACTATTGTCATAATAGTATAAACCGGGAATTACATAATTGGATTTTGGTTTTTCGGGCTTTTCTTCCAGTGAAATTACTTTAAAATTTTCGTCAAATTCAACCACACCGAATTCTTTTGGATTAGGGACGTAATAACCAAAAATGATTGCTCCGTCTTGAATAGAAGAAGCATTTTTTAATTTAGCGCCAAACCCTAATCCATAGAAAACATTATCTCCAAGTATCAGACAAACGTTATCATCGCCGATGAAATCCTCACCTAAAATAAAAGCTTCAGCTAAACCTCTCGGTTTTTCCTGCGTTTTATAATCAATGTTCATCCCAAATTTAGAACCGTCGCCCAATAAATTCCTGTATAATTCTATGTACTCCGAGTTTGAAATAACCAGTACATCCTTAATGTTTGAGAGCATCAAAACAGAGAAAGGATAATAGATCATTGGTTTATCATAAATTGGAATTAACTGTTTGCTTATTCCCTTTGTAATTGGATATAGGCGAGAGCCGTTACCGCCTGCTAAGATGATACCTTTCAAGTCTTACCCCCCTTGGTTTTAAATATTTAGTAGTATATATTTTAACTTTTGAATTCAATACGGATCTCTATTTGATCAAATTGATCTTATAACCTTGCCTGGATTACCCGAAATCATCACATTAGCCGGGAACTCTCCTTTTATTACCGAACCTGCCCCAACGATTGAATTATTGCCAATTTTGGTGCCGGGCAGGATTATTACTCTGCTTCCAATCCAAACATTCTCGCCGACATAAATAGGAGCAACCGTTCCAATATTTGTCCTTCTCTCGTCGGGATGGATTCCATGGGCATTGTGGTCAATCATCATAACCCCTTCGCCAATCAGAGTATTATCCTCTATGATTACTTCATCAGCACAGCATATTAGTAAGTTGTTGTTCGTTGCAACATCATTCCCGATTATGATCTTTGCCTTTTCATATCGCGGCTGCAGCTCACAAAAACCTTTATGGAAATACCCCCCCAATACATATCCGAAACTCGTTCGGTCCCCAATGCTGATTGATCCCCTGCCTGTAATAACAGTCCTTTGATTAAACACAATACGGTTACCGAAATTGACTTGAACTTTATTTACTTTGGCGGTGCAAATCACTTCATAATATCTAATGATCTTTCTAAGCTTCTTTAAAGCAATATACATAACAATATGCGGTTTTAAGATATATTTTTTTAACCGGTTCCGGGTTGTGCTTTCCAATTCTCCCCCGCCTTTTCGTTTTTAGTATCAAGAACCTTATGCCAATAAAAAACAAACTTATGTAGAGATCGTTGAATTCTTAAATAACAATTTGCGAAATATTACTATGAGATAAATCAGAAAGATAAAATAGTTCAGTGAATAGGCATAAGTCACACCAATACTTCCATAGTAATTCATAAATACAAATGCAAAACTTATATATATACCCGTAAAGATCACCTCAGTGGCAATGAACCATATCGTCATGGCTTTTGCCACCATCAAATAGCCTAATATCCAAGAAGAAATTTTTAAGGTATCCCCAATTATCTGAAACAAAAAATATTTCTTCATCGGTAAAAATTCAGGTGTATAAAGCACATGGATAATCAGATCCCTGCATATATAGACAGCTGTACCTCCTAAAATTGCCATGGGGAGTAAAAATTTATACCCTTTGAATATTTCATTTTTCAGCCCCATATCATCCTTAATGCTCGAAAGAGTAGGCAAATAGTAGATAGATAACGCTGTTGTCACCACCATCAAATATGCATTGGAAATACTCCAAACGCCTTGGATATATCCCGCTTCATTGGGTGTAAAGTGATTAAATACATACTTTCTAATCATTAATGTGCCTGTTGGAACCAGGAGCACCGAGACTATGCTCATGCCCGCATATTTAAATAACTTACATAAAATTGTAGTGTCAATTGACATTTTGCCCATCTTGAATTCAATTACGTTGAGACGTTTAGAAAAATGAAGATTTATCATAAAAATACAGATCTGAGCAATCGCTGAATTAATGAGTGCCCCAAATACACCAAATTTAATTGTAATGATAAAAGCGAGAATAACCGACAAGATACTTCCTGTCATCCCGGTCATAATCAGATATTTTATTTGTCTATAGCCATTTAGTACTGCTGAAATGGTTGTATTTAAACCGAAAAATATGACTGTAAATCCAAATATTATAAAGGCTGTGCTGTATTTTGTATCTCCAAAGGCTAGCTTTGCTAAAGCATTATGAAAAATGAGTACAGCGATTCCAATCAGGAATGAGCAAGTAATACTTATCATGAAGGCATGAGACACAACATTCTGCTTATCTTCCTCTGAGTCAAATTCTGAAATGTATTTCGTAATGCCCGAACCGATAGCCCCATTTGCAAATGTGGATAGAATCGTGGTGATGTTAGTAAAATTTCCAAGAAGGGCAACCCCGGTAGGTCCTATATAAATAGCCATAATTTTAGTTGTAATAATTCCAGCCAATATTCTAACTGTTGTTGAGATCCCCGACCAAAAACTTGTCTTAATAAAATTCATAAATTATCTCCAATGAGCAAATATTCAGTTGTGCAATTCAATCTTCAATTGTTTTTCCCGTAAATCGGTTAATCACTTCAATAACATACTCAATCTCCTGGTCTGTCATGCCTGTGTATAAGGGCAAGCTGACCAAAGTCTCTGCGTAATGTTCAGTTTTGGGGAAAGCGCCTTTTTTATGCCCTAAATAGCGGTATGCTTCTGATAAATGAGGTGGAATTGGGTAATGAAGTTGGGTACTGATCCCATGTTCACTGAGATATTCCTGAAAAGCGCCTCTATTTCCCTTTTCGATTTTCACAACAAATAAATGCCAAACATGCTCTGCTCCAGCTCTAATAGCAGGTAATATGACCTGGCTGTTCTTAATATGTTCAAGATATTTTCTTGCAAGTTTCTCCCTTTGTTCTCTCATCTCGTTATAATGCTTCAACCTGACAGAGAGCAAAGAAGCTTGAATCTCATCCAGCCTTGAGTTTACGCCCAGCATTTCATTATGATATTTAACCTTGCTTCCATAGTTTCTCATCATCTTTATTTTTTCAAAAAGTTCTTGGTCATCCGTGACAATGGAACCGCCATCACCAAAAGCACCAATATTTTTGGTAGGATAATAACTAAAACAACCTATATCTCCCCATTTACCGGTCATTATGCCTTTAAAGCGGGCTCCATGGCTCTGGGCGCAGTCCTCTACGAGGTAAAGTTTATGATGATCCGCTATGTCCTTTATTTTTTGTATATTGGCAGCTTGTCCATATAGATGAACTACAAGTATGGCTTTCGTTCTTGGAGTAATCTTTTCTTCGATCTTGTCGGCATCCAGATTGTAGTATTTATCCGGTTCAACAAAAACAGGTGTCGCTCCATTTTCAGTTATACCCAGAACAGAAGCAATATAGGTATTGGCCGGTACAATCACCTCATCTCCGGCACCAATGTTAAGCGCACGCATTGCAAGGATTAAAGCATCCAGGCCGGAATTTAAACCTACACAATATCTGGACCCTATGTAGCTTGCAAACTCTTCTTCAAACTTCTCACATTTTTTCCCTAACGTATACCAACCAGATTCAAGTGCAGCAATAGCTGCACGATCATATTCATTTTTGTATTTGTAATAACCCCTGTCTAGTTGGTTAAAGTGTATCTTCATATTTCCAATAATCCCTTTCCACATATTGCATAAACTCACCATAGTCACGAATATAATCGTTTTCATCATAATAATCTGATGCGGCGACACACAGAACGGACTCTTCGTTTCTCCAATACATTTCATGCCAATATCCCTTAGAGACGATTAAAGCTTTATTTGGTGAGTCTAAATGGTAGTTAGTTTTCGTTAAGCCGTCATCCAAAATTACCTCAATGGTACCGTAAGGACACCAAAGGATTTGCTGAAGTTTTTTATGGGCATGCATTCCCCGTTTAACCCCTACCGGAACATCATAAGTATAGTAAATTCGCTTTATCTCAAAAGGGATTTGGTTATGGGATTCAAAGAAGGATAAGTTACCTAATCCTTTGCTACTGATTTTATTTAAAATAAGCAGCTTATCCATATCGCCCCGCCTTTCAACATTATTACATTTTTTACATTTTTTACCTTATCGGGGATAGAAAAAATATAGAAGTTTTTGACCATTATTTTTAAAGGTGTTATCTACCACTTCTATAAAGCTATGCTGCGTGTTTTCAACTTATTACCAAAATATCAATATGAAGTTAAATCAAACTTAATATCCGCCATTTTAATCTGCTTACCTTATCTCTAACCTTGATAAAGACCACAGCCATGAACTTGTATCCTAAATCTTTGTACCTGTTGTCCCTGCTAATCTTGCGTCCAAGTATTTTAGGCATAACATTGTTAATGTCGTACAATTCTTGATAGGCGTGATATTGGATGGCAATCAGATCAATATACTCTTGATCGTTCATCGTAATAACATCCTCTATTAAATCGCATGCATCAATTTTATGCTCCGATGTACTGAGAATGTTGGGATGAACATGAAAAAAACCGGTTGCAATCAAATCAAAAGTATAGGCATGTATCGTAATAGATGGTATAAGGTGGTTAACCGCATCGAGCAGCGTAGTCCCCATTCCAATATATAAATCTGCCTTTTGAAAAAACCTGTCAAGTTCCTTATATGGCAGGAGTGGAATTAACTCAATGCTGTCTTGACACTCCGTATTCAATGAATTGACTAATGCTTTTATTTCATCGCTTCCATTTCCGTCTCCAATAATAATCAGCCGAATATCGTTATACTTTTGCATTAAGTTTTTATAGCTTTTGATCAGACCAATTACATAACCCTTCATTTCAAGTTCAAATCTTGTTATTGTCAGTATGACAAAAGGTTTGTTCTTTTTTCTGGATTTGATTTCAATATCGGTATATTCGTTTACATTCATTGGCAAACGACAAATCTCATTGTGCGCATCTTTAAATTCCAGACCAAGGAATTCTTGCGACATTTGTATGCATTCTTCATCCATAAAAAGAATATGACCTTCTTCATAGATTCTTCTTACATAACCTCTTAGAAAAAACTTCGATAAAGCTAAAATAAGCTGCTTTGATCTTTTTCCCGGTATTCCATAAAACAGTGTGTAAGGATGAATTACATATAAAATAGTTTTTTCAACATTACTATGTTTCGATTTGATTTTTTCTGCTTGGGCATATTCCACCAATGTGTGGGTTATGATGATGTATGTTGCATCATCTTCGTGTATAGTATCAAATATTTGTGCGTACATTAGATAATCGGTGACATAAACGGTCATTCCGTCTTGAACCATTTCATCCATTAAATGCTGGTTTTCCACGCGGTCCGTAAAGACATTAACCGTAAATTCCTTTGACATTGCCCACTTTGCCATTCTCATAGTCAACGTCGCTGCCCCGCCGCCTAATTCTTTTATCATCGTAATAAATACTTTTTTCATCTTTTATCCCATTTCGCCAATGAATTTAAACTGATAATACCTGAAACAATACGCATATTTTCTTATCACCGTTCTATAAAAGAAACCATATTAAAACTTACTCCATTACATTAAAAAATCTGTTATGTGGAATTAACATTTATTTGTTTGGCAGCATTATATTCTATTTGGCTGATATACCATAATATAATGCAGGCCAGGAAAATCAAATTTGAATTTGTGATACTGTCAATAGAAGTTAATGAAAATAAAATACAGCTATAGCCAACTGCTAAAATTGTTAAGTTATGATCACGAGGGAATTTTTTTGAACACCTGATACAGGAAAAGAGGACAGATCCGAAGAAATAAATTAAAAAAATCCCTACTATAATGCCGTCGCCAACAATAAATTCCACCCAGGTATTATGACAATCTACTGAAGTGTAATTTCTAATTTGTCCTTGTCCCACCCCAGCTAAAAGATTTGTGTTGACCATCTCTTTGAGATTCAGCAGCCAAATCGTTCCTCTGCCGGCTTCATCTGCAAAATTTGCACGCGTCTCGTAATCAGAAAGGAAATTTTCAAATCCATTCAATAATGGTTCGGAATAGAATAAGAAGAATAGAAAAATAAATAATACAATTCCTATTGAACCCAATACTGTTTTGACCCTAAACAGCATTCTTTCTTTTTTTAAGAAACATAAAATGATGATTACCGGCGCTAAAATAAATAGAGCGAGTGCCATTCGCGAATTTGTATAATATCCGCAAAAGTAACTAAGTATTACTTGAATAAGATGCCTTTTCCATTCTTTTGTCTTATTGAGAAGCCTGTATAAGGAAATCGTAGTCGCAGGTAAAAGGCTGGCCCCAAGCAAATTAGGATCAATTTGGAATCCGCGCAGTCTTCCGAATGTCGAACCGCTCATTTCTCTTATAATACCTTCGGTGTACGGCAGACTGGGGGAAACTGTACTTACGCCGGCTATTTCAAATCCATTCAATTTACATATCACAGCGATCATAAATATCACACTAAATCCTAAAGCGGTTGCAACCAGAACATCCATCATTTCATTGATTTCGTCCATTGATTTAATACACGCAAGATAAATTAAGGCACAACCAAAAGCAACTGCAAACATCATATGCTGTAAAAACGATGCTAATTGCAGACCATTAACAAAATCCACAAGAAACAGGAGTAGAATCGCTATAATCATTAAAGAAAGGTGCTTTTGATTAATTAATAATTTTAATTTGCTTACGTTTAATATAAGAAGCAAAAGTCCAAAGAACATATACAATCTTACCGAGACACCAGCAATAGATATCCCATAAAAATCTATGGGCAGCAGCATAAGTATAAAATGATGAAATTTAACTTGTTTTCCCTGTAGAAGTATGGCGGATAACAAAAAAGCTGAACAAATCCATATCCATATCATAAAATATTCCCTTCTCTCAGGTGTTCACGATAATCAATAGTTTTCGTTTTCTCATTTCCATCAACAAAGCATATCTGTTCTTTAAAGTTCTCGACTGAACTTACAAAGGAAAATTGATTTTCAATGGTATGATAAGCAGCCAGCGAAACCATCTCATAATTATTACTGTATAGTGCCCGCTCGAGTCCTTTTGCTATTTCTTCAGCAGTACTTTCTGAGAGTAACCACCCGTTTTTGCCGTCAATGATAATGTCACATATTCCCCCAACAGGCGATGCTAGAGCCGGAGTGTACTGTACCATTGATTCTATTAAAGCATTTGGCAAACCCTCGGTATCAGTAGGAAGGAGCAGTAATATCCAGGTTGATGTAATATCAGCTATATGTTCATGCTCTATCCATCCAAGCATCTGAATATGATTTTTTGCTTGAAGTCCGTCTATTTTTTCTACGCATTTGTCAAATAATTTTCCGTTTCCGACTATCTGGAGCTTCCATTCCGGGAACTTTTTATAAAATTCATTAAATCCATGAATGCTTTCTAAAACTCTTTTTCCTTCAGTTAATCTGCAAATCATACCAACGGTATTATTTTTGGGGGTTCCCTGTGTTCTTGGTGCAACACAATTATCAACATAAAGATGAATAATTCGGATATCCGCTTTATTTTTTTTTATTTTCCATTGTTTGATGACTGACGGACTTTCCACACAGATATGATCTGCATGATTAGCCATATAGAGAATTACTTTTTCTGACAATGCCGTAATTCGCGAACGCGAGCCTTCAATGCCAACATTTCCATACAGAAAATAGTTAACTTTAGCCTGTTTCAACTTCGCTGCAAAGAAGGGGAGAATCATCTTGTCTGCTATCCAGAAAAACACCTCATCATCTTTACGTATCAGGTTCATAGCAATGAAAAACATTTTTATTTGAAACAATAAATAATATAGGATTTTTATTAGTTTACTATCGGAATTTTTGTACGCGACATTTCTGATATATAAATGTTGTCTCTCAATAATTCCCGCTAAATTGCCTCCAAGCAATATAGTGGATTCGACCGATTCCAGAATAATTGATAATAATTTGTTTATTGTAACTTCCGACGATCGGTTGTTTTTAGGCATAGGGTTTGTTACGACAACAATTCTTTCCATATGAAGTCATACTCCTTTCTGCCCTTTGTTTTCAACACTCGCAAACTGTTAAACAACATTGCAAAAAACCCGCGCTATATCGCTTTTATAAGCATCCATAGTGTGCTGTTTCGAAAACTTCACTCCGTTTTCAATAACAATTTTACGTATCTCTGAGGTTAATACATCGACCACCGCTGTGGCAGCTTCTTCAGCATTGTCATATTCAAAGCATCTGCCTGATTGGCTGACTTCTATAAATTCGCGGCTACCTCCGATATCAGCCCCAAGCACTGGTACCCCTGCAGCACAGGCTTCCAGACCTGCAAGAGGAAATCCTTCGAAAGAGGATGGAATCATCAGAACATCAATTGCGCTAAGAATATTGGGAACATCATTTCTCTGTCCCAAGAAAAAAACTCTGTCCTCTATACCTTTTTCTTCAACAATATGAAGCAGCCTGTCTTGATAAGACTTATCCTCTTCCCGGGTCTGCCCCACAAGGAAGGCATAAGCATTAACTCCTCTGCACCAAAGCTCTTCAACTGTTCTTATTACCACATCCTGACGTTTCGACGGCTGCAAAAGCGCGATTTGCCCTATTATCAGCTTGCCGTTTCTATCGATTCCAAGCTCGGAAAAAATTGTATTTCCGTCTCCGTTTGTATATTTTTCTGAATCAACCGGATTATATATTGTGATTTTTTTAACTTTCCCCTTAGAATTATTAATCTGTTCGCCTACAATATTGGATACGGAAATTATTTTTTTAACTGACTTCCAGCCGCTGCAAAAATTAATAAGCTTTATTGTAGCGCCGTCCAGAAATAGATGATGAAGATGCCAGATCACGGATTTACCACGTAAAAGACCGCAGAAAGCGCTCCATGGAAGCGCAGCCGGCCCGGGGGCATAGATGATATCCGGATTTTCCCGATTGATGACGCGAATTCCCCTCGCAACTGCTTTTAAAGAAAGCCAGCCATATCTGAATATCATACTTTTTCCTTTTATACCTGTCGGCATGGTTTGATTTCCCATCAGTGTATACGAGATACCCCTTTTATCCAATTCGTTGGACAGAACGCCTTTTTCAGGGATTAGACAATGAAAAACATATTTATCTTTTAACATATCCAGCACGGTCAATGTCATTTTTTGACCTCCGGCTACAAGCGACAGCGTTTCCCAAACAAGTATCTTTTTCATATTTTTTGGTCCTCCAGAGAATGATGGCCCCACAATTTTATGTGGGTAAATGGCTTTTCAATAAAATAGTAGGATACAAAAGCAAAGCCGATTGTAAATACCAACACCAAAATGGCCGCCAAAACTTTTGGTTCTATATTCGTCTCTAGCATAACGTTAATGAAAATCATATGATACAAATATATGCCATATGAAATATCAAACGGAATCCGATGTCTTCCAAAGCGATATGCCATTGCAATGGTTATAAACGGAATAAATACTCCGCTGATTATAGAAGTATAGTGTCCAATTGATACTGGACTCCTTAAAAAATATATTGTAAAAATTAACGTGTACAAAATAAATATCCACCAACAGTAATGACACAAAGCCGGCAGAATACGCTCACGGTTGATATAAATAAATACACCAATTAAAAAAATATATACATAGGGAATGAATGTTTGAAATAGCAATTTGAACAGAATATGCGGTAAATACGCCTCGGCAATTTTTGTCAGTATATTACAAGCTATACTCCCCCCTATAACTAAAATCCATTGTTTATCAGTCAGACTCTTTAACCGATTAAAGAATAAACCTACTAATACATAAAACTGTAGTTCCACTACAATGGTCCAAAGGCTCCCATTAGGAGTTCCATTGCCATATTCTCTTAACCAATCAGGCGTATAAAACTGCAAAAAAGTTAACTGTGTTGAAAACCATACTAATATTCTTTTTAAATCTAATGCGGGCGAATACAAAAATAAAATCAACAAAAAAGATACGCCAAATGCACCCCAAAGCCCAGGATACAAACGTTTAATACGTTTAATGAAAAATTCCTTTTTTGTACTGCATTTTTCAAAAGATGCAGCGATTAAAAAACCACTAATTCCAAACAACACAACAACACCTTGATAATAGCTAAGTAAATAACTGATAAATAACGTTTCAGTTAGTCTCAAATGAGTGACAATATGCAATGCTACAACGCTAAAAGCTGCTAGATGCCGTAAGTAATCAAAGGAATTGTTCTGGAAAACTATGGTCTGACTTTTGTTCATATTTGTCCCACACTCCAAATTGCCTCGTTATTATTTTATATATATCTGTCATTTCGTATTGTTCTTTTTCAAGTTTGAACCCCTTGGAAGCAATGACCGCTGTTTCATAACGATGAGAACCCGGTGAAAGCTTATGCATGAACCCTTGCTTTTCAAACAGTTTCTCGCCTAAGTTCCAGTCTGCTCCGTAGTGTTCATCAAGCTGAAAAATAATTTCAGGGTAACGATCCAGATACTGACCACGATAAAGCGTATCTATACGACGAATCCATTTAAACGCGGGAGTCTTCTCATCTTCAATGAGAACAGCTTCTAGTTTTTCAACTATCTCATCGCATAGTTTTTCTTTATCTTCAACTTTGTCGGCAATCCGGATACCCCCGTAGCTGTAATTCTTTAACGCCGAAAGATCGCTGAGGTACGCAACTGTCTTATCCCAGTCAAAGTCAGTACTTGAAACAAATATACTTTTCCATACCGGTATCATCTTTGCTAATTTTACAGCCCACTTTGGCAAACCAAACTTTTTAACGAAATGAAGTGACCCTTTTTTTACCCATTTTTTGATATGAAATAGCTTTGCTTGAGAATCCGATCCGGATGTACGCGGGGCAAGATAACCTTCCCGTCTGAGCATTTCGTTTATTCTTGCCGTATATACCGGGCGCGCGCCGTGACCATGGTCACTTATCACAAGTATGGGCGTCTCAGGGCAAAGCTTGATTATTTCACCGATATATTTATCAATTAACTTGTAGGTATCTCGAATTACATCACAATATTTCGTCTCTCCCGGATATTCGGGATGTTTTTCATCGCAGTACCTCCAAAAATCATGCTGAACACCGTCAACCGTTGAAAAATAAGAAAACAACATATCACAATCTTCATTTTGAATTGCACGTTTTGTTAACCTAAATTCTTCGGCTGCTTTTTCAAAGAATTCCTCTTTTAGTCTGTCAAGCTGCCTTTCAGAGATGAATTTCCCCTCATTTCCAAGAATCCTTGAATCAGGGGTGTAAAGCATTGTCTTAGTTTTCGGGAACACACTCATGTTTCCCTCATACGGACGGGAAATAAACAGTCCGTTAATTTCCCAGCCGTGCTTAATATTCATTGGAAGAAGCACTGCACAGCTATATCCTTTTCTGTTGAGTTCATCCCAAAATGTTTTGCCGCGAAATGCACAATCATCAAAGGATATCGGTTTATACTTGTTCTCTTTGTCACAGACATTAACAAAATTGATAATACCGTGTTCGGACGGATCAAGCCCTGTAAAAATAGTAGCCCAGGCAGGCGTCGTATCTGCGGGGAATACTGAGCGCAGGTGCGGGTAACCATTATCGCTCAGCATAGCGCTGATATGGGGCAGATCTTTCTCATATTTCATTACAATGTCAAAATCCATTCCGTCAATACCGATGACAATTAATTTTTTGATCATTTTTTATATCTCTTTCTTTTATTTTTCTAACAGCGGATTAATAACCCCCATAACCTGATCAAGCATTACTTGCTTATCCTGATTCCCTGAAATGATGACTGTGGGATACATTTTGGAAATGGCATCATAAAGAGGTTCCCTTATCTGGAGATAAAGCGGATCAGGAATGTCATCCTTGCGCGAACAACAAACTTCAACAGGTGTTTTAATATATATAATCAAATCCGGCCTCGGAGCATGCTTCCACTTGCCAGATATGGTTTTGGCCATATAATCTTTGTCTAAGCCGAGATTTGCTGCATAAGTTACCGCATTATCATATATATAACGATCAATAAGCAATACGCTTCCCAGCATATGTTTCAGACGTACATTGAAGAAAATCTGCACTTTAAATTCGCAGGTGGTCAGGAAAGAAAAAATCTTATATACTCCCTTTTTTTGTGACTGCTTACGTAAACTCTCCAGATAATTCTTATAATCTCCGCTATATGGATTGCTGTTCCTTTTCATAAGAATTTTTTTACCAAGCTTAATGAAAAATGACATGACTTTAACTACATATGCTGCCCGTACAATTTCAACTTTGAAACCTCTGATCTTTAATTGCTCATAGGCGTAGTTGATACTTGTTGATTTTCCTGACCCATCGAGTCCCATGAAGCAGATTATCGGGTTTTTCATATAGCCCTCTCCCGTATTTCCTGTAGTATGATATCCGCAACATTGCTCCAAGAAAGAGGATTCGATAAATATGAAGTATCATTTTTCAGATTCTTTATTTCATCTACGGCGGTATACAATTCGTTGCAGTTACTGATTGTTTTAATCGCTTTTGGATTATTTATTTCTATTAACGCAATGTTTTCAAAGCTCTTATAGGCTACTACAGGTGTTCCACAAGACAGCGCTTCCATTACCGACAATGGAATACTGATTACGAATTCGGCAGAACGTGTTGGAAATAAGTAAACATCGGCCATTTGATATATTTCGTTGATATCCGGCATAAAACCGACGTGCAGTTTTACTCCTGCCTTTTGTAATGCTTGTACGATTTCATGGCTTTCAAACATTCCACTGGCAATTACCATACGTTCAAATGTATTAGGATCAAGAAAACAAAAATCCTCAAGTCCACGTCCTTCCGAACAATGTCCTACATGAACGATGAGTGGTTTGGTCGTGTCAAATCCATACTTTTCTTTGAGCTTTAATGCCGTTTCTTCAGAAACGGGACGAAATTTTTCTGCATTGATTCCAATTGTCATTTTGCTGGCATGATAGCCTTCAGCAATTCTTAAATTACTTAAATCTCCTGACGCAATGGCGAAGTAGCTGCACTGAAGCGGACGGTTATTATTTTTAGAAATAAAATTCCGCTGCGGTTTTTGTACAATAACAATATAAATATTTCTGCAAAGCCTTTCGATGATACGGCAGATGTAATAAACCTGGGTATTAGCTCTTGCAAATATGAATGTAACATCAGCTTGTAATGAGTGCTTGAGGATTTTGCATATATCATGCAAAGAGGAATAGAATACCGTATTCTCCTGCTCAAAGCATTCTGCCAGGTGAGTGGCAATATTACGCATGCCTTCATTTTCAAAACCATTAATTGTACTGATAATATGTATTTTCATAGTTATTTGAAAATGGATTGACTGAGTTTTTTAAACGCCTTGATGGAACGTTTAAAATCCTCAAAGTCAAAAAGCCCCTTCCATAATCGATGAAAAATATACCACAAGCGCAAATAATATTTTTTTCTGGCATAGGCACAAAAACTTACCAATTCTGCAGCGGATACATCCGGAAGATTAATCACACAGTTGATTGTTCCGTCTTCCTTACAATACTCATCATACCTTCCATTTATATAACCGTTTGTCTTCGCCCAAAGATAAGCCTCCGTACCGGGATAAGGAACCAACGGGAAGAATTGTACCGTATCAGTCTTGAACCTTAAAGAAGCTTTGAGGGTTTCGTTCATCGTTTCCCTTGTCTCACCCTTGTTTCCCACCATATAACAGGCGTGAACCATTAACCCGGCTTTTTTAGCATTGGCCATATATTCCTCGATATGCTTGACCGTTATTCCTTTTTTAATATTGTTAAGTATTGTTTCATTTACACTTTCGATACCTGGAATAATTAAGTGACACCCTGCCTGTTTCATCAATTTCATGGTTTCATAATCCAGATTTACTCTTGCGTTACAAAGCCATTTTAACCGCTTATGCAAATCGTTTTGGATTATCAGATTGCACATCTCAATTACACGTTTTTTATTTACTGTAAAAGTATCATCCTCAATAACAATTTCTTTTACAGTTGGAAAGTTATCAGCTATATATTTCATTTCGTTTATCACGTTTTCAGCGCTTCTAAGACGGTATTCATGTCCATGTAAGGTTTGCGGATAAACACAGAAAGTACACCTTGCGGGACATCCTCTGCCCGTAAATATCTGAATTGACGGGTAAGATGCGGCAGGAAAAAAATAATCCATGATGTCAAGATGTTTTTTAATAAACTCAGCTGCAAAAGGGATCTCATCCAAATTGTGAATATACTCGGCATCCGGATTCTGAATGATTTCATTGTTCCTCCGGTAAGTCAGCCCTTCAATATTTTCCAGCGTACTGTTCTTTTCAATTGCCTGTGCGAGGTTTTTCACAATGTAGTCATATTCTTTTCTGGCAATGCCATCAATCCGGCTGTCTAATTCCATCGTTTCTTCAGCAGTCGATGACGGATGTGTTCCAACCAATAGAATAAAGGATTGGGGATACCTGTCTTTGATTTTACCCGCGAATGTTACATCGCTATAAATTGACGGAGTACTGGTATCTATTACGAATAATCTTGTGCCCTCTGCACGTTGATCAATATAATTGAAGCTTGCTTCCTCGTCCATCCGCTTTGCCGGTGCATCAAGAAATTCAATCCCGAAGCCTTCTTTTTCTACGACAGCGGCAGAGTAAATTAACCATAATGGATAATAAAGAACACCGCTATGACCGATTGCCGGACTTCTCGATTCTCTCGAGAACTTACCGTACTGCGCTTTAAAGGGCGGATTAACAAAAAATACCTTCATTACTCCTCCAAGACTAATTCCTTAATAAAATTGATTTATATATGATAGGCCACACTTGATTTTATTTTTGAGTATTTCTTAAAGCTTTTTATTGTATAAAACAACATATAATAAACAGACTGAAAAAAATTTAACCCTACATGCCGATAAACCATAAAGGTCATTTTTGCTGATTTCATTTTGTTCCCGGTTTTCGAATTTTTAGAAAGCCGGTATATTAAAAGTGGCTCATTGATGCCATATGCGTAGTTTTCATTACGAAGAATTTTTAGCCAGAGTGCATAGTCTTCGTGCAAATCGTTCCTTTCCATTTTGTATTCGGCCAGCAACTGCTTATTAAGGAGTACAGAAGAACAAGAAATGATATTTTGTTTGAGTAAATCCTTATATTTTATTTCTTCAGGTATTTTCAGCATAAAAGAGTAGGGGTTATCATTTTCATCTATGAAAGAAGAGCCTGTAAACAAAAGATTGGCATGCTCTTTGTTTTTAATGAGCTTTATCTGCTTCTCAAGTTTGCCCGGTGCCCACATGTCATCACTATCCAAAAAAGCGATCCAATCACCCTTTGCTTGTGATATGCCAAAATTTCTTGTTTCTGAAACACCGGAATTTTTTTGGTTGCGAAAGAATTGTATTCTTTTATCCCTTCCTGCTATCTCTGAAACTATTATGGCCGTATCATCTCTGGACCCGTCGTCAACGACAATCAACTCAAAATTGCTATAAGACTGAGATAATACAGAACTTATTGCTTTTTCTATATATTTTTCTGAATTATAGGCCGGCATGATTACGCTTACTAAGATATCCATCAACAACATCCCCAAAATCATACGAATATTTTTAAAATGTATTCAAATCTAACTTAACCAGCCATTTTTTCCATTGCATCCTTATAATTTACTTCTGCCCCAATGGCCTTCTCTCTCTGGAATATCACTCTGGCCGTAAGCAAAAGAATCTTAATATCCATTAATAATGAATAATTCCGTATATACATTAAATCCAGCCTCAGTTTGTCTTCAGGAGAAGTAGTGTACTTACCCATTACTTGTGCTAATCCTGTAATCCCCGGTTTAACCTCCATCCGGTATCTATAATACGGTATTGTTTCCGTAAATTGATTTACAAAGAACTCTCTTTCGGGGCGTGGCCCAACCAAGCTCATTTCCCCCCGAAGAACATTGATAAACTGGGGTATTTCATCTAATCGCGTAATTCGGAGAAATGAACCAAATTTTGTTATTCTGGGATCCTTATCTGTTGCCAAGACCGGTCCTGTTTGCCATTCTGCGTTATTTATCATCGACCTAAACTTGAATACTTTAAACGGTTTGCCATTCTCCCCCAATCTCTCTTGTTGGAACAATGCAGGACCGGGAGATGTCAGGTGAATTGATATCACGATAAGTATCATTATGGGACTTAGTACTCCCAGGAAGATCAAAGAACTTACTATGTCAAAACATCTTTTTATATGTTGCTGACCACGCTTAATACCAGGAGGTTTTAAAGCCAGCATGAGGGTGTCATCGACGTAGCGGGTTTCCGAGCTATTTAACAAAACTGCCATAATGTCCGGAACCAGAAATATTTCTTTGTGTTCTTTTATACAAAGGTCTATTAACTTACCTTTCCCTGCTAAATTTGAGCTTATGGCGACGATATCGATCTCTGAACTTTTAATTTTCCTTTCAATCTCCATAATATCTTCTGAGTAAATCAATATTTGGATATCGTATTTTCCTTTGGCGTGACAGGAAAATTTTTTAGCTACGGATTTCGATTCCTGAACATCTTTCCCAACTACCAATACCCTTTTTTCCAATTTCGATCGCTGAAAATAGTACCATATGGGTAGACGAAATAAAGCGAAAAGAAAAATTTGAATTGCCACAGTAGAAATAGATAAAACTCGAGTTATTACAAGAGTCTGGTTTAAAAAGAGTATCCCCAATGCCAAAAGATTGATGATAACAGCCGCTAAGATCAGCGAATATACAACTTGTCGGAAAACTCGGTGTATCCAGCCGCTATATAAATCAAAAATATGGAATATCAAAAAAGCTTCAAGAGATATCCAAGGTGCTGCATGCAGATAGATTAAAATGATTGTTTCAGGATTTAGATAACCCATCCAAAGTACTAAAACCAATATGTACGATATATTAATACAAACTAAATCAAATATAATTAATCCCAATTTACCTAAAGACAGGTTTTCTTGAAACAATTGAATTCCCCCCTGAAGCTTAACTTAAGCCGTTACTCTCTCTTCAGAGTCATATATTAAAGAATAATATTTATATGTTAACTCCAAGCCCCGGTAGAGACTAAATTCCGGTTTCCAGTATAACTCACTGAGTGCTTTTTTATTGCTTAAGTAACTATCTTTAATATCTCCCTGGCGTTGAGGATGATAAACAGGCCTTACATTACTTTGGTTTATTTGATTTAGTACCTGTACTAGTTGATTTACAGAAGTCTGTGATGTGGTGCAAATATTAAAAATCTCACGGTCCCCTTTGCTAAGAGCAATAATATTAGCTTTTGCAATATCTTCAACGTAAATGAAATCGCGGGTTTGATTTCCGTCCCCATATATAATGAGCGGTTTTCCTTGCAGCAGATTATTCATAAAGATTGATACCACGCCGCCTTCTCCCTGGGGATCCTGTCTTGGACCATAGACGTTTGAATATCGTAAAACAGTATAATTTAACCCGAATAACTTGGCGTACATCTTCATAAAATGCTCAGGTGTATGCTTGCTGATTCCATAAGGGGATAAAGGGTTAATATGATGAATTTCGTCAATTGGGAGAAATTTCGGATCTCCGTAGACTGCCGCGGAGGACGCATAGATAATCTTTTTTACACCATAATCCTTACAACATTGCAAAATATTAAGCGTACCTAAAATATTAATAGTTGCATCAAAATATGGATCTTGAAGCGAATTTTGAACACTAATCTGAGCGGCATGGTGAATCACATACTCAGGTTCCTCTGCTCGGAAAATTTTTATTATTTTTTCGGTTTCAGTTATATCGCCTTTAAAAAAAATTGCAGCTTTGTTTACGTTTTTAAGTTTACCTGTTGATAAATTATCCACCACCACGACCTGATGTTTTTCTTCAATTAATTTATCCACGATATGGGAGCCAATAAAACCAGCTCCACCAGTTACTAATACTTTTGACATTTCTTTTCCCCCGAATTATTTCTTGCCTTTATCCTTGGATAAAATTTTTTCTACTTATAAAACTTTTCCATCGTTATTCAGCAAGTTTTAATTTCATATCTTTTTTCTTAATTATTAGCGACTAGAGGTTTGCAGCCGCTCGCATCGTCAAAGTCTTTACCCTCACCGCTATACTTAAGAACAGTAATTTTTGATTCCTTTTCGACCACCTCATAATCGAAACTATTCTTTGGCAGATTGGAATACTGTTCCAACAGATTCTCATACTTATTGGAAAACCCTTTCTTTTTTAAAAGAGAGAGAATGTATCTCATTCTGAAAGCAAAAACTCCGCAATTCCATAAAGCACCCTGATTAATAAATATTTGGGCTTCTTCCTGGGTAGGCTCCTTTGTAAAACGGCTAACCCTCGCGCAGATCTTGTTTTTATCAAAAGGAGCAGGAATAATATACGCCGACTTTTCTGAAGGGTAAGCAGGAACAACTCCCACCAGAGCAATATTTGCCCCCGTCTCCTTCAGCATCCTTTCCAACTTTTTCACATAATAAAAAATACCTTCCTGCATATTCGGATCTACCGGAACAACAGCCACAATCTCATCAGAATTTACTTTTTCTACCGAATTCAGAAATGCGCACGCTAAGGCGATGGCGGGGAAAGTATCTCTTCTTTCCGGTTCAACAATCATTTTCACTTCTGTCCCCAGTTGGTTTTGAATCATATCAACCTGAGTTTTGCCCGTCGCTATGTATGTATCATCAGAAAGATGCAAGGATTTTAATTGAGCCCAGACCCGTTGAACCATAGACTCGTATTCGTTTTCCTTATTTTTTAAAACTTTCAAAAACTGCTTGGAACGTGAATCGTTGGATAATGGCCAGAGTCTTTTCCCTGATCCCCCTGATAAAAGCAATAATTTCATTGTTCTCCCCCTCGTTTTAACCCTCTCTTTTTCTTACTTGCTTCTGAAAAATCTCTACTATTCTATTGCTGTTTATGGCTAAATATTCCATTCAAATACATCCGAATGGAAATTGCTTATATAAATCGTTCTCTGAGGCTCTCTCTAAACGTTCTTTCTTTTTTCGTATGGAACCCGCTGTAAACTTGCTTTGGCATCAGTGACTGTCCTTCCAAAATAGAAGTCGGATTCTCTGCGATCGCTGCCGTTAACCGCGATGTTCCAAACTCCTTGAAATAAAAGTGAATGTCCCTAAGGTCCAAACCTCTGCCTGCTTGGTGGTAATCACTTCCCAAAAAATCAACCATTCCGGTTACATATAACTCCTGCGCAAATTTTTTAGTTTTCATCCCGTACTTACCCATGAAACTCCCGATATTCACCTGAATCCTTATACCCTTCTCAGCCCATTTCCCCAGGACGTCCGGAGAATCAAGAATCTCCCTATTTCGTTCCGGGTGAGCTACGATGGGAGTTAGTCCTAAGATTTGGAGATCAAAGAATACTTGTTCTGTGTAAGAAGGAATATTTAACATGGGGAGTTCTACAAGGATGTATCTTCCGGTATCACCTAAGGAAAGAAGTTTCCCTTCTTTAAACCATTTCGCCATATCCGGGAAAATAAAGATTTCCGCGCCGGGAAGAACTTTCAAAGGAATACTCTCTTCCTCCAACACCTGGTTCATCATTTTTACATTCTGTCTAATCTGGTCCGGATGGATCATCACTCTTGCTTCGAAAACATGCGGAGTAGCAATCACGGTGGTATAACCTGCTTCCACCAGTTCCCTGGCTATCTCCAACGACTCGTTTATCGTTTTTGCCCCGTCGTCCAGTCCGGGCAAAATGTGACAATGAATGTCAATCAATTAGAACATCCTCCTCAGGCAATATCCTTGTTGTCTTTAACCATATTGCTTCCGTATCTCCATAGTGTTTTTGCCGGATCAAGAAATATTTTTTTTCTCTATGCTTTCTGTATCCCCAAGCACCTCAGAGGTACTTTTTATGTGTTTTCGCTTTCTGAATAATTCTTCTAAATACTGGGCAAATTTTTGTCCAAGCTGAGGAGATTCCAGGGCGTACTCTACCGTAGCTTCCAGATAGCCAAGTTTATCACCCGCATCATAGCGTTTTCCTTCAAAAATACAGGAATAAACGTTTTCATTTTTGCATTGGGCTTTTAAGGCATCTGTCAGCTGAATTTCTCCGCCTTTTCCCGAACCGGTTGTTTCCAGGAATGCAAAAATAGAAGGATTCAAGACATATCTTCCCATGATTGCCAGTCTTGAAGGAGCATCCTGCGGTGAAGGTTTTTCAATCATGTCTTTTACCCTGTAAATTTTCCCTTTATTCTCCATCGGATCTATAATTCCGTACTTACTGATCTCATTGTCTGCGACTTCTCTGATCCCGATCACCGATGACCTTGTCATACAGGCCACATCGATCAACTGCTTGATAGCGGGTTTTTCGGATTTGACAATGTCGTCGCCTAAAAGTACGGCGAAAGGCTCATTTCCCACAAAAGACCTGGCACAATAAACGGCATGCCCTAATCCCAACGGCTCATTCTGTCTTATGTAATGAATATTAGCCATATTGGAAAGATTTTTGATCTTTTCTAACTGTTCAAATTCACCTTTTCGTTCCAAATGGGCTTCCAGTTCCGGTGAACGATCATAGTAATCAACGATAGACCACTTTCCCCTGCCTGTAATGATTAAAATATCCTTGATTCCTGCTTCAATCGCTTCCTCGACAATGTATTGAATGGTGGGTTTATCCACGATCGGCAACATTTCTTTTGGTAATGCCTTGGTCGCCGGTAAAAATCTTGTACCTAATCCTGCCGCAGGAATTACTGCCTTGGTAACATACATTGAAAGGTACCTCCATTTATTTGATAACTAGAAATAAATTCACAACCTGCTTTTCCAAATATATTCAGCTGCTTCATAAATATTCACAAAAGTATTCAGTTAAAAAATGGGGCTATCATTCTGCATCTCTATAAAGTAAAAATGCCTATAATGCAAATTATATAGGCATTTCCATTTATTTCCATAAAATCTTATCGCCAAATACTCTGATAATATATCTGCTCTTATCTAAATTGCTTCATTTTTAGTACGAATTCTAAACAGAAAATAAATAATCCAAAAAAAACTGTGAAAAATTTTTAATAAAAAAACTTGCCTTTTAAACTCCGGCAAGTTTTTTTATCCTGAGGGTCCTTACCCTCCGATTTCATTCATATTACGTTTTACTATGCTGACATGTTGGGTATCCAACTGATGTTTATTCGGTTTGGACTTGATTCCCTCGTATAATAACCTCTTGATTTCATCCGGATGAGCATTTTTTAAATCGATTTCCTGATCTGAATGAAGGCAGGGTTTTAGTTTCCCGTCCGGTGTTATCCTGATTCTGTTGCAATAATTGCAAAAATGACTGCTGACCGGACTGATAAGGCCAACCTTCCCTTTGCCATTAGGCAATTTGTACATCCTGGCGACTGTCCCATGGCCCTTGAAAGGTAAAGGAATAAGCCCAGGAACCTTGTTTAAGACGGTCTCTTTAGAAATAAAAGAACCCATCGGCCAGCTTTTGGCCTCGCCCAACGGCATCAGCTCAATGAAGCGCACCTCAATATCACTCTTCAGCGTGAGGTTGACAAAGTCTTCAATCTCGTCATCATTATACCCGCCAATCAGCACGACATTAACCTTTACCGGGGATAGTCCTGCTTCTCCGGCAATCCGGATGCCTTCCAGGACATCGTCCAGTTCCCCGCAGCGCGTCATTTTCTTATACTTGGCCCGGTCCAGACTGTCCAGGCTGATATTGACTCTGTCCAAGCCTGCCTTTTTTAGTTCCAAAGCATATTTGTTGAGTAAAATCCCATTTGTAGTCATGCTCAAATCTTTAAGACCCTTGATCTGAGCTAAGTTCTCCACTAACTGGACAATACCGTTTCGAACCAGCGGTTCGCCCCCTGTGATCCTGACCTTGTCGATTCCAAGCTGAACCCCAACTTTAACAATGTTCACAATCTCTTCCAGACGCAGGATATCTCGATGTTCTCTTTTACGGACTCCGTCTGCAGGCATACAATAGGCACATCGCAAATTACACAGATCGGTAACGGAGATTCTTAGGTAATTAATTTTTCTTCCGCACTTGTCTATCACTTTGCCTCAACTCCTTCCGAAATGACAAACCGGATACCTGCACGTTTCACAGCCCAGACATAAACCGCCTTCACCCATACTCACAAAATCTTCCTTGGTCAGTACCTCTCCGGCAAAAATCCGGGGAAGTACCACGTCGAGAATTGTAGTCTTGTGATAAATCGCCGCCCCGGGAACCCCCAGGATGGCTGTATGATTCAAATAAGCCATCATAAACATATTTCCCGGCTGGACAGGTGCGCCATACGTTACAACCCTCGCTCCGGAATTTTTGATTGCCCCGGGTGTCAGATCATCCGGATCGACCGACATGCCTCCGGTCAGGATAATCAGGTCGGCATCCCTTTTTATGAAAGAAACGATGGATTCATTCAGTTGTGTTGGTTCGTCCGGACAATAAATTTGGTCAAGGATTTCAGTATCGAAATACTCCAGCTTTTTTCTGATTACAGGCCCGAATTTATCTTCTATCCTTCCCTTAAAAACTTCATTCCCGGTAATCATAATCCCGGCCTTAAGTTTTTTATAGGGTTTAACTTCAAACACAGGTCCTCTTCCGGCGCAGATGTTTTCTATTTGATTAATCTTTTCTTCTTCGATAACCAGAGGTATGACCCTGGCTCCAACCAGTTTATCCTCTTGTACAACCGTATAATTATCCGGTCTGGAACTGACGGTAACCTTGTCAATAGAATTAATGGCCCGGAGCATATCGCGGTTGACCTTAAACAATCCTTTCACGGTCGATTTCAAAACGGTTTTTCCTTCTCGCGGCTGTTCATAGGAAAGATTTTTTCCCATAACCGCTTTGGCAATTCGGATGGCCGCCTCGTCTTCGTGAATCTCCCCGGCGTTCTCTTCCCAGATATAAATATGTTCTTTGCCGATGTTTAAAAGCTCCTCGACATCTTCCTGCCGAATGACATGACCTCTTCTAAAGGCAATACCCTTAAATTGCCCCGGAATGACCTTCGTGATATCATGGCACAGTTTCATCCCCACTGCATCTTGCACCCGAATTTTATCCATATGCATCCCCTCACTTACTTTGCCGTTGTAATGATGTTTTTTATTGAAGAAGGTATGCTTTTAGTTTGCTTCCTGCGGGCTGCGGTTCACTTCCTGCCGGGATCTCGGCCAGAAGATTGCAGCCGACCAGAGATCGAAGCACGCCGTTTCCCTGACCGCCGGTCATTTCCATCCACGCCGTGCCATTTTCGATAACCAATTTTCCCCTGAGGAATCGCCTGCGGGGACTTGCCTTCCGGAAATTATGTTTTAGCTTTACTTCAATTTGGGGAAGAAGATAATCGGTATAACCGGCTAGTTTTTTGATGAAAGACACTCCCAACAAATGAAAGATCACCAAGGCCGCAGCCGGATTCCCCGAAAGGCTGAGAATTACCTTATCATCCTTCACTGCAGCAAGGTTGGGTGAGCCCGGTTTTGTTTCTATCTTCCAGTATAAGGTCTCTGCTCCGATAGAAGAGACGGCTTCCCCTACAACATCATAGTCTCCTACCGAGACACCGCCTGTGGAGATAACCATATCAGCCTCATCCAGCCCCCTTTGGATCATCGCCCCGACATCCTCAACACGGTCTCCCACGGTTCCGAGAATAACCGGATCTGCGCCAATTTCCCTGCAATAGGCTGCAAGAGTATAACTGTTACTGTTTCTGATCATTCCCGGTCTTAACGGTTCGCTAATATCCAATAACTCATCCCCTGTACTGATGATAGCGATCTTAGGGCGTTTATATACCGGTACCTGACTGATCCCAAGAGCAGCCATTAAGCCTATGATTGGCGGACTCACCACCATACCCTTTGGTGCAATCATCTCATCCATGGCCACATCTTCTCCGGCGGGTACAACATTTTCTCCTGACTTAAAGCTGGAAAAGATGGATACCAGATTTCCGTTTACTTCCGTTTCTTCATATTTTATGACCGCATCAGCCCCTTCCGGAATCGGGGCGCCGGTGAGAATTTTTACCGCCTTTCCGCTTACGACGGATTCCCTTGGGTAAGAGCCGGCAGGCACCTCTTCAATGACTTCCAGAATGACCGGGTTTCCTTTGGAAGCCTTGGACGTATCCTCTGCCCGGAAGGCATACCCGTCAAACGGAGAACGGGCAAAAGGAGGGATATTCTCCTTGGCAATGATATTTTCGCTTAACACCCTGCCTAATGCATCCGACAAATTGATGGTTTCCCGGCTTACAGGCATGCATCTTTCAAATAGCAAAGACTGAGCTTCTTCCAGTGAGATATTCTTATTCATGGTTACCCTCCTTCATATTCTGGGATAATACAAGTTTTCATTGAGGTAAAACAAAAATCCTTGTCCCCGACGGGAACAAGGATATGGAAAAACTTACTAAAAATTAACCTCTAGCTGTCCGTAATTCCAGACCTTCTCCTTTCCAATCGGGAGGCATAACCGTTTCCAGTTATACCCTGTGAGCTCAAGCTCAGGTTCATGACCCATAGTGGACCTTAGGTTCATAAACTCGGAGAACTTATGAAGTTGATTTTATTATATTTAATCCGGATTCTTTTTACAATAGGATTTACTGATTCAATTTCTTATGAAACGATAATTGGAATAAAATTTTCAAATGAAAAAAGAAAAAAACCCGGAAAAGCTTCCAGGTCAAAGTTTATATTTCATAAAGGGAAGGGTTTAGAGGATAGAGTTATTGTAATGTACAAAGCTTAGAAAACAATTAGAAAAATAGGTTTATTGATAAAAACATCACGGTTTAATAAACATTTGGGTCCAATAAAGCCTGCCTGAACTATCCTTGGCTATCCCTACCCCGATTTCCGTGAATTCCGGTTTAAGAATATTGGCCTGGTGACCGGAAGAGTTCATCCAACCCTGCATCACCATTTGTGCGGTTGGTTGTCCATAAGCAATGTTTTCCCCGGCATAACTGTAAATAATGCCAAAGGACTTCATCATATCAAAGGGAGATCCATAAGTTGGGGATTGATGATCAAAATAACCTTTGTCAGCCATATCCTGCGATTTTAACCTGGCTAACCTGGATAGAACTTCGTTCTGGGTAAGTTCCCAAAGACCCCTGCTCGTTCTTTCCTGATTCACAAGTGAAATCACTTCATCTTCCTGGACTTTGAGGCTATCGGCAACATAGCCGCCTTCCTTGGCTGCAAGAACTTCTAATTCCGTAGAAATTACACTTGTTCCGCCTATAAAAATCATACGGATATTGGATTTAAATCTTTTAAACTTGTTCAAATAATCCACTGTTTCCTGAGGCAGAGTTTTAGAAGCGGGATTGACCAGAATAATAGGACTGTTGCTTTTCGCTGCAAGAACACTCCCCGCTAAGGCATCAGGATAGTTTAAACCGGAAGAAATATATATCTCGAGTGAACCCGGAGCAAATTCATTGGCGATCTGAATAGCAGTGTTATATCTGTCATATCCGCTAAATCTTTTGATATTGGCAAAAGGCGCCAGGTTCTTTGCCTTCTCTTCCACTTGAGTTCCGATTACATTTGTCCCACCGGTTATGTAAATTCGAGAGGGCTGCTTTTCCTTGATAAACTCTGCTAATTCCGGAGTTACATAGCTCTGCTGGGCAAGAAGGATCGGCCAGCCGTTAGCGGCGGCAAAAGACGAAATCGCCAAAGCATCCGGAAAGTTCTCGCCGGAGCTGATAACAACCGGTGTTCCTGGAAGTATTTCTAATTCTTTCGCTATGAGATAATCCGTCTCATATTTGTCTTTTCCTTTAATCTGAACAATATTTTTGTATCCCAATTGATTAAGTTTGCTTTCAAAGTCACTTCCGATCAGGTCACTATCCCCAACCAGGTAGATCGTCCCTATTTTTGTAAGGTGGTTTGTGATGTAATCGAAAGCTTCTTTTGTATTCTCCGCTGTAGAACCAAGCAGAAGCAGGGGAGCCTCCTTTTTATAAGCCAAAACACTGGCCGCCAGTGCATTCGCAAAGTTTGTTCCTGGAGCCAGAACCACGTTATCGACTAACCCGTTGTTATAATGCTCGGCGATGACCTTGGCCGTTTTAAACCGGTCTGATCCAAAGAGTCGGGTTGTTTCATTCACCGCGGCAAAAACCGACCCGGTGAATAATAGAAAACAGATTACCAACACTGAAACTCTTATTATTTTTCTCATAGATTCCTCTCCAAGAGATTTTTTATCAGAATTTTCTCTTTTATTCTATCATACTTTGATCCCATTTCCGGAGAAAATAATTTCTTTTCAATTCCATCATTATTTTTTCAGCTGCAAAACTTTGCAATACTTTTTGGTTTTATCCCTTAAAAAAGTCTTTCCCCAGATGTACCTTTTTTGTTTTACAACATAGTATATACAGAAAATCAAATACCAGTAAATGGAAAAAGGGGGATTCTCTCATGGCTTTTGAAGGAACTACTACAGGTGCTGTTGGTTTGGGTTTCGGAAGATGCGGCTGCGGCATTGCCATTGTCGTCGTTATCATTCTCTTATTAATTGCTCTCGGAATTGTTTTTTAAGGAAATTAATTTGTTATTAAATAGGCTTCATACAAGGGAGGTTGTATTATGTACGGATATTGCGGCGCTTACGGCGGAGTTGGAGCCGGAGTTGGAGCCGGAATCATCGCTATTGCGGTCTTAATCTTAATTGCTTTAGCTGTACTCTTCTAGACTAGGTGTAATCTTCTGAACAAAGTTAATCTATATGCGAAAAGCTCGTCAACAAATTTTGGCGAGCTTTTCTTTCATCCATCCTTATTTTTTGTAAATTTCAACCCGGTTTTTCCCGTTGGTTTTTGCATCGTACAGTGCTTTATCTGCATGTTTGATAATTCTTTTACCAGCGTCGGCACTATATCGTTCTGGGTCTTGTTCCGTTCCAGCCATACCGATGCTTACCGTAAATGTGATTTGTCCTTTTCTGCTAGCCAGATCAATGAGGCTCACTCTTTCCAGTATTTTTTCTGCAACAACCCGTCCCTGTTCAAGGCTCGTTTCCGGTAACAGGATAATAAACTCCTCCCCGCCAAAACGGGCCGGTAAGTCCACCTCGCGCAGTGTTTCTTTTAAAACGGAAGCCAGAGCCTTTAGTGCTTTGTCTCCTTCCAGATGACCAAATCGATCATTGACGCCTTTAAAATTATCAATATCTAGAATTAAAATCGTGGAAGAATGTCCTAATCGGAAAGCCCGTTCCAGTTCCAGTTTGAGCTGTTGTTCAAAATACCTGCGGTTTGCCAGCCCTGTCAAATGATCTTGTAAAGAAATTCTCTCCAATTCTTCGTACTGTGAACGTAAATTCGCCGTCATAATATTAAAGTTCTTCATAAGTTCCTTAAAATCATGATGTCCTTTTACATCTAACTGAAGCGAAAGGTCACCGGCCGCAACCTGGGCTGTCGCATCCGTGATCCGTGCCAACGGCCTTAAAATGATTCTGGCAAAGAGGATACTCGCCAGCAAACCCAGAACAAGCACACCAATCATAGTCCCCAAAGACATATATCGGGTTAATTCTGTCATTGCATAAATTTGATTATGGCTCATTTCATAAATTACTACCCAATTATTTGTCTGAAGCCTTGAATAGGTTAATGTTAAATTTCCATCTTTCCTCACCAAATTATTAATCATACCCTTATTGTCATCACCAATGGCAGTCAAGATTTCAGGACTTATTGTTTTTCCCACCATGCTTTTATCAATATGGAATACGATCGTTCCTTTTCGGTCAACCACATAAATATTGCCTTTTTTTCTTTCTTGAAACCACTGAACTAAAGATTGTATGACATTATTTTCATTAAAAAGGTTGATACTTAACGCTAAAACTCCTGTGGTTTTACCCTTTTCTACTACCGGGCTGCTCAAAAAGATTACAGGCAAAGGGCTGGACTCAGTAAATATGACATCGGAAAGGTAACTATTACCTTTGGTAAGCGGATACTGAATATAATCTCTAAACATGATGTTATTCTTTTGTTTTAGTTCTATATTCCTTTGGGGCGAGCTGTTAAAAAGAAGCATAATACCGTTTTGATCTGTAACAAGTCCACCGGTAAACATTGCACTGCTTTTCACAAATAAATCCAAATCCTCTCCTGCTTCTTTTATTTCAGTTGGATTATTCAGAGCAATTTTTTTTGAGAGAACTCCCACATCGTCAATACTTTTTGCAAAAAACCAGTCCAACCGGGCAGCCAAAAAATCCGCATCGCTGGTCATGACCTGATAATATCTATCTTCAACTATTTTGGGAGTTATATAGAGAAGGGAAAAAGCACTGGGGAGACCAATTGCCAGGATGATCAGCAAGCCAATGACTACCTACCAGCTGTTTGAACAATTTGCTTTGACAGATAAAGTCCAAAGCGCTCCTCCCCTCCAATCATTTTGGTAAAACCGTTTTTCTCATTAACTAAATAATATATCATAATCAAATTTATTTCACATTTTTTTGACATTATTTTTAGAACAAAAATAAGAACCCTCCTTGGGGTTCAAAAAAATTACCAGAATAGCCTAACTTATGAATGTACTACTTAAACCTACTGTTATTTAATTTCCACTTCCCGGGATATCATATCAGTCGGAAGTTCTGCTAAAGGATTGTTATTCTTCTTATCATCAGGATCTTCTGACACTGATTTACTATCCACATAGGTCAATAATTCGCTGGTTTCCTGTTCATGATTAAGCTCTTTGCCGGTTGCACTGATCTCTTTCTTATCGCTTTCTGAGAAAGTATCCTTTAAGGAGTCATTGATTACATTGGCGGGTGCATTAATGGCTTCTTGAAATTCCCGTCCTAATTCACTTGACATTTTCCGGACTCGATAAACTATTTTGCCTATTGCTCTGGCCACAACCGGAAGATCCTCAGGTCCGAATAATATAAGAGCAACGATCAGTATCAAGATGATGTCGGTCAAATTCATCGTTCTATCCCTCCTTGACCATTGTTTCACTAGTAACCCTTTTATTTGCCTTGCGTACAACCAAATAGCCAAGCCAAATACTCATCTCATAAAGCATATACATGGGTCCTGCCATTAATAATTGCGTGATGAGATCCGGGGTCGGAGAAATGATCACCGCCACAATCACAATGATAAAGAAAGCCCATTTCCTATGCTTCGCAAGCGTTTTTGGTGTTAAGTGGCCAAGTCTTATGAGAAGCAGTAAAACGATCGGCAGTTGAAATACCAAACCAAAGCTTATGAGAAAGGTAAGAATAAAGTTCAGGTAAGAAGACTTGGTTATAAACGGGATGGATTCAACTGAACCCCCTCCGGCAAAAAGAAGAAATTTCAGTCCCATCGGCAAGACTACAAGGAAAGAAAACGCCGTACCACAGAGAAAAAGAAATAAAGACCAAAAAGCCATAAAATATACCGTTTTCTTTTCGTTGTTCTTTAATGCCGGCAGTATAAAACTCCATAACTGCCAGACAACGATCGGAAGACCAATGACTACCCCCACAACAAGGGAAACTTTAAGCTTAACAAAAATGGGCTCCATCGGGGTGGTAGTAATAAAATTCACGCCTTGCAAACCGGCAATGGGCCATGCCAGAAGGCGATATACCATGTCACTCAGGGCCCAGCCCCCTACCGTACCAAAAGCAACTGCATATGCAGACAGGAGCAGAACCTTGCGCAATTCTTTTAAGTGGTCCCACATCGACATTTCTGCACTCTTCTTGGTTCTCCGCTTCATTGATAACACCTCGGTCATATTCATTGTTTGTATGGCAATCATTGCTGAAGAGCAGATCTGTTTAAAATTTAATTAGAACATCTCCGTCGAGATGTTCTATAAATGTATTAGCAGAGTGATTTTTTTACAAACCCATTAAACTCTCTCTCACTATGCCTAAATGAGCTGATTCCCTAATACCCCCATGGAAATTAATGGTTTTAGACATCCTTTCTGTTAACTCCTGAAGTAACTTAATACTCTTCTCGTTATCAAGCTTGACGATTAGACGTTTTGCTTTATTCAGATATCTCCGGCTTATGTTTAACCCTAATGACTCCTCCCACGAGGCCCAGGCCATACCTATAAAGTAGCCAATTTGCTCCGATATCATAACCTGATTTCGTGTGAAACCACTGATTTCCGCCGCGATTCTGCCGCTAAGTGCAGTTATGGATGCTCTTTCTTTACTGAGAATCTGCTTCCATTCTTCTAGGGAAACATGAGTATCCCTGAGGCTCCATCTTAAAACAATACCCTCAGACATCGTCTGAACAAGATTTGTAAATTCTTTTGTATATGCAGACAAATCATTATTAATCAATGTTTGAAATCCTAATCCCAATAGATAATCCCCAACCAGCACATGATGCTGCCAACAATCAGCCTTGTCATCATGAACAAGGCAGTGAATATAACCAGCCAGGAAAATCTGTTGAACTGACAAAGCTAAAGCTTGCCCTTTTATTTTCATCTTACTGTCTGAACTGCAAATAGCCAAGGCGATAGCCGGACATAATTCCCAGTCCAGTGTATTCGGGGGTGGATTAAAAAACTGTGCGTAATTAACAGAGTGTATGTGCAGCTGTTTACAGACTTGTTCTTTTATTTCATCCAATTCCGATTGAATAGTGCTAATAATTTTCTATCCCCCCCGGGCATGAAGTTGTCGTTATCGTGGACATATTATTTTATTAAAAGTTCTTTCATCTTTGATGACAAAACCATCTGCCCTTGCGAATCTATCATTACACCGGGGGAATTGTCTTCTTCTATTAAATCCAGTCCTTTATCTACTCCCAGTACAAAAGCAGCTGTTGCAAAAGCATCTGCTTGTGCAGCCTGTGGCATGATTACCGTACACCCGCTTACTCCCTGAGCCGGATATCCCGTACGGGGATCAATGATATGGCTGTATTTTTTGCCGTTGGCCCAAAAAAAACGTTCATAGTCACCGGAAGTATCGATAGCCTGATTCTCCAGTTGGATGTAGCCAACTATTTTTTCTTTTGAGGCCGGATCACGTATTCCGATTTGCCAGGGAGAACCGTTTGTTCTCCGGCCAATCGTGTAAATGTTTCCTCCAGCTGAGACAAGTGCCGAAGAAATATTATGCTCTTTTAAAATTTGAACCGCCTGATCTACCGCATAGCCTTTGGCAATAGCACCCAGATCAAGCATCATGCCCTTCCTGGTCAAGTAGACTGTCTTGTTAGCCTGATCCAGAATGACCTTCTGGTATCCAACCAGTTTCAAGTATTCTGAGATCTCTTTATTTGAGGGTACTGTCTGCTTTTCTTGCGAACCGAAACCCCATAAAGCCATGAGCGGACCAACCGTTGGATCAAATGCCCCTCCCGTTGTCTCTGCAATCTGGAGAGACTGCGCAATCACTTCAAAAGTGAGATCAGAGACCTCAACCGGCTGCTGTCCTGCCGCTTGATTAATCTTGTCCAGTTCACTGCCGGCTTTAAACTTGTTTAGTTTGGCATCGAGATCTCCCATTCGGTCAAGCACTTGCAGGCCGGCCTGCTTAGCTTCCCAGCCGTGCGCCTCAATGTATACTTCAGTGTCAAACAGGAATCTGGTTTCCCTATAGTGCACATTCCGGGTATAAAAGGCATATCCTATCCAACCGCTCGCACAGATCAGAAGCAGGATAGAAATAAACTTAGGAAAAAGGCTTTTTTTCATGGTAAGCCCCTTATGAAAAATTCAGGATAAAGGTTGTTCGAGAAATTATTCACGGTTTTTACAGAATACGTATGACAAGTTTATTGGGCAGACACGTGATATTCTCACCCGATTTCATAATCGAACCCATCAGAGAGCAGATCTTCTTTTCACAGATATTATTGTCTTCAGGCATATAGATACGACCGTGATCAAACACGATCCGGGCTGTCCCGTTTGGGACAGGAACCAGCAACTCCTCCGTGCCGTTAAGCGGAATATATCCTTCCTTATAAATTTTGCCGCCAATTGTAATCTCCCAGCGGGAACCGCCTAACTTCTCTACCGATTGGGCAACAATTTCCTTATTCCCGGCCAGCACTCCGCCAATAGCCAATGCCCCCGCCGCTATACCCCCAGCTAAAAACTTCCTCCTGCTCATTCCGTTATTATTCTTATTTTCTTCATGATGCTTCATTCTTTTTACCGCTCTCTTCCTTCCCACCATCACTGGCAGACCTGAATTCCTTAATGCCCCCGCCTATAGCTTTCCCCAGTTCAGGCAGTTTGCCAGGTCCGAATATGATCAGGGCAAGAACCAGAACAATAATCGCCGTGGTTGGAGCAATCATCCCAAATAATGCTTGCATGGTACAACCTCCTCGTACTATCCGTTGATTTTTGATATTCGATTTTTTGTTTAATGTATATGTTAGCACCTTAGTCAATTTATTTCTTTAGCATAGGCTACATAATCTTTGTCTTTTTACATAAAACAAAAACTCCGCCTTGATGCGGAGTAAGAAGAAATTATTCAATTAATACTCAGACCCCGGTTGCGATATTCCGTATGCAATAATTGATGGGACAATTCCCCAAGCGGCTCTTTTAAAAAATCCCGGTAAAGGTCTTGAACAGCCGGATTTTCATGTGACTTTCGAACCGGCATGTTTTCATCTACCTGATAAAGTGCTTCTATCCGTTTGGCGCGTACTTCGTTCGTTGTACCATAAGGCTGGCCTCCGCCGCCGATGCATCCACCGGGACAACACATGATTTCTACAAATGAATAATCCGCTTTTCCCGATTGAATCAGTTCCATGACCTTTTTGGCCTTATCCAGGCCATGGGCAACGGCAACCTTTATTTCCTTCCCGTCAAGCTCAACCGAAGCTTCTTTAATCCCTTCCATCCCGCGAACCTCTGAGAATTCCAATTTACATAATGATTCACCGGTAACTACCTCATATACTGTCCGTAAGGCTGCTTCCATGACCCCCCCTGTAGCTCCGAAGATGGCCGCTGCTCCGCTTGATATTCCCAGTGGGGCATCAAATTCGCTTTCCGTAAGCTTTTGGAAATCCATTCCTTCCTGTCTCAGCATCCTCCCCAGTTCCCTGCTGGTCAGAACGGCATCGACGTCCCGAAAACCGCTGGAATTCATCTCCGGTCGGGCAGCCTCATACTTTTTGGCGGTACAAGGCATAACGGAAACCACAAAGATATTCTTTGGCTCGATACCGGAAGATTGCGCATAGTAGGTTTTGGCCAGGGCGCCAAACATTTGCTGGGGAGATTTGCAGGTAGAAACAAGGGGCAACAGTCCCGGATAGTACTGCTCAATATAGTTAATCCAGCCCGGACTGCAGGATGTAAGCAAGGGTAGGTTTTTCCCGGTTTGCATCCGCTGCAGTAATTCATGTCCTTCTTCCATAATGGTTAGATCTGCCGTGAAATCCGTATCAAATACCTGATCAAAACCAAGTTTCCGTAAAGCGGTTACCAATTTACCCGTACTAATTTCCCCGGGTGGCAGGCCAAATTCTTCAGCAATGGAAACCCGGACAGCGGGGGCTGTCTGTACAACGACGTGCTTATGAGGATTGGCCAATGCTTCCCAAACGAGATCGGTATCGTCTTTTTCATGAATTGCGCCAACAGGACATACCAGGGCACACTGTCCGCACAACACACAAGCTACTTCCGCTAATTGTTTGCCGTATTCGGGCGCAATGCAGACTTCCGTACCGCGGTTATGACTATAGAGGATTCCAACATTTTGTGTATGATGACATACTTCCGCGCAACGTCCGCACTTAATGCACTTATTGGGGTTCCTCACCAGGGAAGGAGTGGATTTATCCTGTGGGAAGATGTTATTTGCTTTCTCCCCTTCAATGTCCCTTACCCCGTATTTTGAGGCTAATTGTCTTAGCTCGCAATTTCCGTTCCGGATACAGGTTAAGCACTCGTGAGGATGATCGGCAAAGATCAGTTCGAGAATGGTCCGAACGGTTTCTCTTACTCTGGGAGAATTAGTGGTGATTCTCATACCCTCCGCAACCTTTGTTGAACAGGAGGCAACAAGATTTTTTACTCCCTCCACTTCTACCACGCAAACACGGCAGTTTGCTTTTACCCGCTGATCAGGATGATGACAAAGAGTGGGAAGATCGATTCCTTGCTGCTTTACCGCATTTAAGACGGTACTATCCTTTTCAATCCATACTTCCTGTCCATTTACAAATATCTTCATCTTATTCATCAAGCTGTTTCCTCCATTAATGCGAGATCCTCTCCGCCTGCCGACTTCCTGTTTTCCTGACAGCAAGCAAGATATTCTTCACGGTAATAAGTCAGAGAGGATCTCAAGGTGTTGCCTGCGGCCTGACCAAGACCGCAGAACGATGCCTCCTGAATGGCTCCGGTATAGCGGGTAAGGGTATCGACATCTTTAACACCCGCCTGACCGGCAATCAATTTATCCAGAATAATATCGGCCTGCCGGAGTCCCTCTCTGCAGGGGGTACATTTCCCGCAGCTTTCATGAAGAAAGAATTTCAGCCGGTTCTGAACATTATCCAGGATGGATCGGGTATCATCAAGTACGAATATCGCTCCGGAACCAATGGTTATGCCTGCTTGCGCACATGCCTTGTATTCCAAAGGAGTATCCAGCAGTTCGGGAGGAACCAGAACTCCGGAAGCACCGCCGATATTCACGGCCTTTATTTTTCTTCCCTCTTTAGGCCCTCCACCAAAGTCATTGATAATTTCGGCAAAGCTTATTCCAAAGGGGACTTCAATTAATCCCCTTTTCTTAATATCTCCCGACAGTGAAATCAGCTTGGTTCCACTGCTGTCTTCAGTACCTAAAGACCGATACCAGGAAGCTCCTTTTTCTATAATCTTAGGAATATTGGCCAGGGTCTCCACATTGTTGATGAGCGTAGGTTTATTCCAGAGACCGGATTGAGTCGGGTAGGGCGGTTTAAGACGCGGGCGGCCTTTCTTTCCTTCAATAGAAGATAACAATGCGGTTTCTTCTCCGCAAAGGTAACTGCCTGCCCCGGAAAACAATTCTAAATGAAAGCTGAACCCGCTGCCAAAAATGTTTTCACCCAAAAGCCCTTCCTCTTCCGCTTGATTAATTGCTTTTATTAAAATCCCCTGCGCCTCCGGGTACTCATGCCGGACATAAATGTATCCTTGGGAAGCCCCGGACAAATACGCGGCAATTGTAATTCCCTCCAGCAGCTGAAAAGGAATATGAGTCATAATAAACCGGTCTTTGAACGTTCCCGGTTCGCCTTCATCCGCATTGCAGATAATATAGCGGGTAGTTTCGGCGTTGCCGCGAACCATTTCAATCTTTTTCCCGGCGGGAAAAGCCGCCCCGCCACGGCCGCGCAAATCCGAATTTATAATCTCTCTCAGGGATAACTCAGCCCCCTGTGACAAGGACTTGGCAAGCGCCGCATAACCGCCTGTCCGGAGATATTCTTCCAGACTAACAAAAACATTGGGTTCAATATTAAATACAAGATCCAGAGGTGTTTTGCCCATCTTGATATTCCTTTCTTAACTCGGCAATAATCTTGACCGCTTTTTCCGGAGTAAGATCTCCGTAGATGACATCATTTACTTTAATAGCCGGAGACATATAACAAGCTCCCAGGCAGTTAACACACTCCACAGTAAATATTCCGTCCGAAGTGGTTTGTCCCGCCCCAATACCCAATTCCTTTTCGATAGCCTGCAAAACCAAGGCTTTGCCGGCGTTTTCGCAGGGAGCATTCGTACATACTCTGATCAGATAAATCCCTCTGGGCTGAAGTGATATTTCACTATAAAATGAGGCAGTGGAATAAACCCTGCTCCGGGGAATTTCTAAAATCCGGGCAATTTCATTCACGGATTCTTCACTTAGATATTTTTGGGGATCAGCATCCTGTACCGCCAGCAACACTTGTAAGAGGAGCGCTTTGTCCCCTCCATGCTGGTGAATAATATCTTGAACAATGGTGCTACTCATCATGTACTTCTTCCTTTCATTGGCCCCGGGTAGCCATGGCTCAAGTGTATATGGATTTATATTTCAAATCAAGAATAGTTATTTTTTTGACAAAATAGCAAAGTAACTGGTAAAGTTACAAAACTTTTTCACAAAGATTGTTAAATTATTAACCAAATTGCACAAAAAAATCTCCGCTTTTCCTTAACGGTTCGGCGGAGATTAAATATTTTAAATAACGGCTTTGTCATCTTTCATTCAGATTGTATCCAAGTACGATGAGGCTGTCGATCATATGAATATTTTCTACAATAATGTCCTCGGGTGTATTTAACTCTACAGGTGAGAAGTTCCATAATGCCTTAATTCCGAGACCGGTTACCATTTTAGCCACTTCAACCGCGTAATTCTCGGGGACAGTGAGTACTGCAATATCCACGGGGTTATTCTGTATAAACTCCGGCAATGATTCTAAATGCATAATCTCAATATCATTAATCTTTTCCCCTATGAGTTCAGGCTTGATATCAAAAACACCTACTACCTTGAAGCCGCTTTTAGCAAAATCCGTATGTTTGGCAAGGGCATGACCCAGACTTCCTGCCCCGATAATAATAACGGGGTGGATATTATCCAATCCCAGAATTTTGTGTATTTCCCCGTGCAAAAACTCAACATCGTAGCCATATCCTTGAAGACCGTTGCCGCCGAAACTAAAAAAATCCTGTCTGACCTGGGAAGATGTAATACCCATACGGGTGCTCAAATCTTTGGAGGATACTCTGCTGATACCCATTTGTTTTAAGGTTGAAAGATACCGGTAATATCTCGGCATCCGTTTTATAACCGAATTGGATATCTTTTTTTTCTCCTTCACCTAATTCACCTCAATACAAGCTTATTCCTGTATTATAACATAACTTACTATCTTCGTAACAAATGTTCATAATGCGAGGTCTAATGGTCTATTACTAGCTGCAATGTATTTAAACTTTCCATTGCTTTTGTTTACTTAATTTAATAAAAGAGGAGATCTCAAAGCAAATGAGATCCCCTACTATAATTGTATAACCTATAAGATATATTGTTTACCTTTACTTAAAGTAGGCATATTTGCCGTCTTCGGTCATGATCCCTTTAACAGGTTCTGAACCGCGATGGTCAAGAATACTGAAGTTTTCAGCGATAAACAGATACAATAAACAGGCAATGGATACAAGTCCGGCGCTGACAACAAATTCCGTCCATGCCGGGAAATAGTGACCGCCGTATTTGTTCAGATATTCGCCCATTCCGGTCATGACTACGTTGAACCGGTTCATAACGACTCCGCCTACCGTTAAAAGCCCGAAAATAATTTGGCCTTTTTTGGTACCGGCTGATCCGCTGAATGCGATAATGATCGGTACTAATACGCCAAGCCCCAGTTCAATTAAGAACATGATGCTGGTGAAGTTAAAGGCAAACGCATTGGCGATTTCTCCGGTTGCCGCCAGATCGATGACCTTTAATGCCAGATAAACAACCATCGCCCAA
>JAAYUV010000031.1 GCA_012517475.1 Peptococcaceae bacterium
CAGATGGTTATTGATGTCTTCAGAGATATGACACTCAAAGCAGCAGTATTAAAGAAACACGGATTTGTAACCTTGGGTCAGGATATTTTTAAAGCCTACTATCTGGCTGACGTGCTTGAAGACAATGCCAAGGTTGCCTGTATCATTGAGCAGTTAAATAAATAAGATATCGGATTTTTATAACCAAAAATTGAACTTTCTTTTACGTGTGAAGAAAGTTTATTTTATAGTTTTAATTGTCTAAAAAGACAAAAAAATTTAATGGCTCAAGCTAAGATCGATACCAAGAAGATCCTGACACATACCTTCCGTCTGGATGAATTTGCTACAGCATATGATTATTTTGTTAATCGTAAAGACGGGGCAATGAAGGTCGTTGTGATTCCTTAACAATATCATTGTTTTTATATGAAGGAATTTCTGACTAAGGATTAAAGTATCAAGCAAATAATAAAATGAAAGTTTTAGAAAAGACGATGGGTACACTTACCTGCAGATATTGTAAAAGAATCAGGATTTTATTTTTACAAGAAAAACCAACACGGAGGTATTAACCAATGCCCGATAATATCAATGAAAAAAACGTAAATAAGCAGATTGCATTTTTGGTTATAGGTTTAGCGATTATTGGTCTTTTCTTTATACTTCCCATTCCAAAAGGTTTGAGTAAAGCCGGAATGTATACGTTGGGTGTTATGATCACAACGGTATTCTGGTGGTTAACTGAAACTCTGCCTATTCCGGTAACGGGAATGATGGTCCCCGTATTGCTTCACTTAACGGGAATCCTGACAATTGATAAGGTAATTGCCTCTTCTTTTGGTGATAGCCTTGTAGCATTTTTAATTGGTGTATTGGCTTTATCTGTTGCTTTCAGCAAGTCCGGATTAGGTAAAAGGCTTACCTATCTGCTGCTCTCGTTTTCCGGTACCAAAGTGAATAAGGTAATAGGTATTTATTTTTGGGTCTCCTTTGTGATATCCATGTTTATTACTGATGTTGCAGTAGTTGCGATGATGTTGCCTGTCACGTTGGGATTACTTGAATCTGTACAATCTAAACCAGGCAGCAGCAATTTGGGACGTGGACTCATGATGGCAATTATGTTCGGTTCTACTTTAGGGGGAATTTGTACTCCCTCGGGCGTTGCCTCTAATGTTTCTACGATGGCCTTCCTGACCAAAAATGCCAAGATCAGTGTAACTTTTCTGCAGTGGACAGCTATCGCAACACCCATTTTTGTAGTTGTTGGATTTATTGCCTGGTGGCTGATATTAAAAATATTTCCTCCAGAAGTAAAAGAGCTTCCCTACGGTAAAGACATAATCAATAAGGAATTAGAGAAGATGGGCAAATGGAGCACAGAAGAAATATCTACATTGATTATCTTCTTATGTGCAGTAGTACTCTGGTTGACAGGCCAATGGAACAACTTGCCCATAGCTTTGGTATCTCTTGCTCTATTGGGAGCATTATCTCTTCCCAAATACGGAGTCATTAAAAAATGGGGTGACCTGGAAAAGAATTTGGAGTGGGGAGGATTACTTCTAGTTGTCGGTGGTTTTTCCCTTGGAGTAGCCGCCAGTCAAAGTGGTCTTGCCAGTTTCGTAGCAGCCAAAGCTTTACAGCCTATGGCAGTCTTACCTTTATGGCTTCAGCCTTTTGCCACAACACTGCTGGTTGCTTTAGATTCTCTAGGTTTCTCCAGTTTTACTGCAGCCGCTTCAGTGAATGTACCTTTCTTTATTGCTTATGCCACTCAAAATGGTTTTCCTGTTCTAACGTTAGCTCTGGCAGCAGGATTTGCTTCATCTACCCACTTTATTTTGGTTACCGAAAGCCCATCTTTTGTTCTCCCCTATGCTTATGGCTACTTTAGTTTTAAAGATTTGTTTAAGATAGGAGTCATTCTTACACTAGTAAGTGCAGTAGCCATCGCGGTCGGACTTATCTTGGCCGGTATGCCTGCAGGGATTCCTCTAAAATAAATCTAAAAAAATACTTGATAACCGGCAGTGCTGCAGGACTTCTGGATATTTTTTAAGCACATAAAAATTGATAAAATAGTGTAATTTTTTTGAATATTTATATTGACAATCCTGATATAAAAATGATACCTTTTAGTAGGAAAACGTTTTCTGAAAACGTTTAACGAAAACGTTTTAAGGGAGTAAAATTATATTAATGCGAAATATTATTGAAAGGGGGTATATGTAACTGATGGTTACTATTAAAGATGTTGCGAGACATGCCAACGTATCCATTACAACAGTATCAAGAGTTCTCAATGACACAGAACATGCCGTAAGTCCTGAAACAAAAGAGAGAGTTCTAACTGCCATACAAGAATTGGGTTTTTACCCCAATGCTATGGCCAGAGGACTCCATTTGAATAAAACCAAAACCATTGGGTTAATTATTCAGGACATTACTAATCCATATTATCCCAGCATTGTACGTGGCGTTGAGGATAGTGCGCAGGCTTTAGGATATACTGTAATATTGGCCAACGCTTATCGTTCCAGGGAAAGGACAACAAAATATCTTAATGTATTTAGGGAAAAAAGAGTTGACGGTATCATCTTTACCGGCGGTGGTGTCGTAAAAGACGCGGTTGAAGAAAAATTCTTTGAACACACACATATTTCTACAGTTGTTATTGGCAAGTCTTGCAATGCGAAATTGCCTTCTGTTCAAGTTAATAATGTTCAGGCTTCCCGGGAAGCTTGTGAATATCTTATAAAACTTGGCCATAGGAAAATAGTAACCATCACCGGACCGGCAGATTCTACTACGAGTATTGACCGCTTAGAAGGCTATTATCAGGCTCTCAAGCAACAAGGGATTGAACCCCAGGATGATTGGATTATTCAAGGAAACTTCGAATTCGAAAGCGGTTATACAGCAGTACAAAAATTTCCTGCAATCGGAAAAGGCGAAATAACGGCTGTTTTTGCACATAATGACATGATGGCAATCGGAGCAATGAAAGCAATCCAGGAAAAAGGATTTCGCGTCCCGGAAGACATCGCAGTAATTGGATTCGATAATATTCCGCTGACCTCTTTTGTTACTCCCGGGCTGTCAACAGTAACCGTCCCAGTATACGATCTCGGAAGAACAGCAATGAAGATTCTTTCTGATCTGTTATCAGGTCACGAGGTCTCTCGTATTACTACTCTTCCAACTAAATTAACCCTTAGACAATCTTGTTGACATCAGTGTGTTTTGCAATCGATCTTTAATGACCGTCGTATTTAATAATAAAGTTTACTGGAGGTAAATCACATGGTAATGCGTCATAATCTTTTAGAGTGTGCATTTGTAGATGCAATTGAATGGTTCAAGAAAACCGACACAGTCATCGTACCTGTCGGCAGCTGCGAAAAACACGGCGCCCATGTTCCCCTC
>JAAYUV010000106.1 GCA_012517475.1 Peptococcaceae bacterium
TATATTCTCCCTCTACCCCGATTTGTACGTTATAAGCCGGCTTAAGTTGAGCATTACGCATGTGATCGTCTTTCATATGCATGAATGTTGCGTCCGGATCGGTCTTGGAGTAACTGTTTCTTCCTTCGAATAATTGATTGTGGGTATCGTATTTTTCTTGCCTGCTGCAAAAATCCTGTAATTGTTCTAATGGTAAAACTAATTGATAGCCTGCATGAAATTCGGTATAATTCTTGTTGTATGGTTTATTTGGTTGCATATTTAAATTATACAGTATTTGCGGGCTCTTCGGGGCTCGCATTTGCTATTTCCAGGTGTAAAAAGGAGCCGTTGCCAACGAACTATTTTCAGTTCATTGTGCAACGGCGCCTTAACAATTTCGGAGTTATAAAAATATCAGATAAAGAGTTCCTTCCCGTTCTCGGTTAGCCATTTTCGCCATTTTTTATAATCAGGAAGATGTTGTTCAACCAATTTCCAAAAGTCTTTGGAATGGTTCATAAATCGAAGGTGGGATAATTCATGAATGATTACATAAGCCACGACCTGATTAGGAGCCATGATAATCCGCCAATTCAGGTTAATATTTCCCTTGTTGGAGCAGCTCCCCCATCTGGTTTTTTGGTCCTTGATCTTGAGCTTTTTATAGGGGATATTTAAAAGTTTTGAATAATATTCTACTTGCTCCGGAAGCAGTTTAGCAGCCTGCCCGATATACCATTCTTTAATTAGTTTCTGGATAAAAGGTCTCTGTTCATCCGGTAAAAGGGTGGAAGGAATACTAGCAACAATACGGCTTCCTTTGAATAGCGCAAAATACTCAGACCCGGAACTCATTTCAACGAGAAGAGGGTAATTCCTGCCCCGATAAAGAAATTTTTCACCACTTACATATTCTTTTGGGGATTTGGAATTTGTTTTGGATAGATGTTTTAGAAAATGTTTTAATAACAATTCTTTGTGACTTTCCAAAAAATTTTTGGCGTATTCCATCGTATAACCCGTTGGGACGGCAACGCTCATTCGCTGATCCTTTATAGCAACGTTAATTCTTTTTGCTTTGCTGCTTTTTCTCAATTCGTATTCAATCACTTTATTTCCAACCCTAAGATATTCCATAAATATTCTCACTTTGCATAAAGTTTTAAGCTCTGTAAAAAATAAGGGTGCAGATAGTTAAACACTAATATTTTACTACCTATAAGATTAGAAAGCATGTCGAAATTTGGAAATGGTTTGAAAAAATTCAGATACTTCCCTCAACAGGGTTCAATTCCTAATCTAAAGACTGCTGGGGTAATTCAGGATTTTTCTATTAAGCCATAATAAAATATCCTCAAATACTTCCAGTTTATTGGACTCGTGAAGGAGTGAATGTCTGGCGTCCTCATACAACTTATAGGTGATATCGGGAAAAGCGGATTCGGTAAATTTGCGGGCAAGAAGAGGAACATCCTTACCCATATGGCCTACGGGGTCACAACTCCCGGAAATTAAGAGAACAGAAGATTTATTTCCACAGGATAAAACAAGGCCATCATTAATCTGTATTAATCCTGTAAACAAATCATAAAAGAAACGTAAGGTACATTTAAAGCCGCAAAGCGGATCCTGACAGTAGGCATCGACTTCAGAATGATCTCGGGACAACCAGTCAAAAGCTGTTCTGACTGGATAAAACTTTTTATTAAAAGCCCCAAAAGTCAGGTAGTTCAGGAGTTCAGTTCGTTTATATGGGCCTTGAAAGAAAATTAATAATTTTGTAAGGGCAAGACTCAAACGGAGAATTGATACATTTTCTACAGAACTTCCGCAAAGAATAATGCCTGTAAAAAGGTCCTTTGACCGTGTCATACAGGTTCTGGCAAGAAAGGAACCCATACTGTGCCCGAAAAGGAACAATGGTTGCTTAGGGAAATCCCCTTTTATTTGTTGAGCAAGTTTCAATATATCGTTTGTTATAAGAGACCAACCGCCCTTATCGGCAAAGAAGCCCATTTTCCCGGCAAGATTTCCGGTTTTGCCATGCCCGCGGTGATCACAAGCAAATACGTCAAATCCCTCCGAGGCAAGGTAATTGGCAAATTCAGCATAGCGCAGGGCATGTTCTGCCATGCCGTGAAGGATAAGAACAATTCCCTTTACGGATTTGTCAGCGGACCACCTGTGAACAGCAATTGAGTGCAGATCATCTGCAGACATAAAAAAAGAACTGTAAGCCAAGAAGAATACTTCCTCTCTGTATGGCTAACGTTTTTAGCAAAGGATGCAAACAAATTATACAATAATTATTTGGGTAATCATAGATACTATCAAACATGAAAGAAGGGCAAAAGGTGGATCACTGGGAAGATTTGGCGGAAATTCTTGTAGAGGAATATGTAGCTCCTCAGGGTATCCATGATACACGTATTTTAGAAGCAATGAAGAAAATTCCAAGGCACCTATTTATTCCCGAGGAGTATCAAGAATGGGGTTATATAGATTCTCCTCTTCCCATAGGAGAAGATCAGACTATTTCACAGCCTTTTATGGTTGCAAAGATGACGGAACTCCTGGAACTTAGGAACCAAGATAAAGTATTGGAAGTGGGTACCGGATCAGGATATCAGTCCGCTCTGCTGGCCGAGATGGGAATGAAAGTCACCACCATTGAAAGAATTGAAGAATTAGCCGAAAAGGCAAATGAGGTATTCCAAAGACTATCATATAAGATTCAAAGCATTAAAGGGGATGGGAGAGAAGGGTATCCTCCCAATGCACAAGACTCCTGGTTAACGCAGCTTGAAGAAGGCGGAAGGATTGTCGTTCCGCTCAATACACAAGAGGGTGTATGTTGTTTGCTTGTTAGAAAGAAAACGAGTCAAGGGCATCAAGACACTTGGTATGATTATTGCCGTTTTGTTCCCTTGTTAGCAGGGGTAAAAAAGAAAGAGGTAAAACCAAATACTAAGAGTGATACGACATTCTAAATTCTATCAGGTTTCGCCGATAGCGTTGAGGTACAAAATGGGCCTGTAGTTTCTTATTCTTTCGGCTGTCTATACCGATGTGAGTAAAATATTCTGTCCAAAGTGTTTGAAAATAGGTCTCGGAATTAGAGAAAAGGATGTCTTTATGAAGGTGAAAATCAGAAAGAATCCAATCCTTCTGATTATAAACGACAGCGAGGTCACGTTTTCGGTCATGAATGATAAAGTTTTCTCTTTGTAAACGTTCTGCAAAGTGGTCGGCTATCAGCATCAGGATATTGTGATCCGGTTCAAAAGCAGCATAGAGGAAATTATCTGATTCTGCAAACCTCAAGAGACCCAAAAACCGATGAGCTTCAAAAGATACTTTTCTGGCTGTTTCAATAACGGGTAGAATATCCGGGTGGGTATGATACCCTTCAATTTTATATCCTAATTTGAAGCCAAGCAGCAGGTATTTGAGGATTAGGTTCTCTTTACAGGGATGGCTTGATAGATAGACGTAAAACACACTACGCAAAGAATCATGAGAAATCTTTCTTTCTATAGCATCATATACTTTGGCTGCTAAAAGAGAATCAGTATGGACAATCCTGGAAGGAGACATCAAAGAGTATTGATAATTAGTTTCAGGATAAATACCTTCCGCTTTTTCTTCATAGTAGTGAAGATAAATTGATGTAAGAAGTCCCTCGAAACTGCCATCATATAAATAATCCATAAAAATAATCCCCCATAAAAGGAAAGTGTTAAAAAAGACTGGGCTGAAATACCTGGACCTTGGGAACCAGAACATTTCTGATTAGAGGAGCCTGTGAAGGAACATCTCCATAATAACGTCCCTGACAGGTAATAAAATATTTTGCGCGTTTCATTACAACTCCCATTTTTGAAAGATGATCATACGAGATAGGGGTTAGCCGGCGTTGACGTACAATCCTGAGCGCAGAGGTTACACCAATTCCGGGAATCCGTAGGAGCTCTTCGTAGGCTGCTTTATTAATCTCCAGGGGAAAAAGATGCATATTGCGTAAAGCCCAGGAAATCTTAGGATCTAGTTCGGTGTCCAGACGAGGGTATTCCAGAGTAACAATTTCATCGGCTTTGAAATGATAAAAACGAAGCAGCCAATCAGCTTGATAGAGGCGATGTTCTCTTAGTAACGGGGGAGCAGTTGAAATGGCGGGCAGGTTTGGACCTTCATTTACAGGGACGTAAGCAGAAAAATAGACGCGTTTTAATTGAAAACGCTGATAAAGAGTTTCTGTTGCCTTCAGAATAGCTAAATCCGTATCATTTGTTGCTCCCACAATCATTTGGGTAGATTGACCGGCAGGGACAAATTTTTGAATAGAACGCGACCGTTTTCCATCCTCTATGTTTGCTCTAATCTGATTACTGATCAAAGACATAGGAGAGAACAATGCCGGAAGGCTTTTTTGAGGAGCTAACAGTTTAAGACTCTGTTCAGTAGGCTGTTCAATATTCACGCTCATTCTGTCAGCCAGTAAGCCGGTCTTACGAATGATTTCAGGATCAGCGCCGGGTATAACCTTTACATGGATATAACCGTAAAAATGATACTCATTTCTTAAAATATCCAGAGCCTGGTAAATTTTATCCATAGTTTGATTCGGGCTGCGCTCGATGCCGGAACTTAAAAAGAGACCTTCAATATAATTGCGTCTATAGAATTGAATCGTTAAATCCGCCACTTCACGGGGGGTCAGACTGGCTCTGGGAATATCATTCTGATTGCGGTTAACACAATACTTGCAATTATATATACAGTAGTTGGTAAGTAAAATCTTTAAAAGTGAGACACACCGGCCATCAGCGGACCAAGTATGACAAATGCCGCAAGCTTTGGAATTTCCAAGACCCCCATGGTTATTCTTGTTAACTCCGCTTGAAGCGCAGGAAACATCATATTTCGCACCATCTGCAAGAATCGCTAGTTTTTCCAGAGTATTCATTCTCATCACCTTCTTGAGTATAACATGGAAATGGACAAAAATCAAACATATGTTCGATTCACGTGGGCGAAGCTGCAAACCTTGAGTAATTATTCAAAAAGCTTCGACAAACGAATAGTATAAAAATTTTTGTTGAATAATAGAAAAATTGTTGAATAATATAAAAAAAGATACTATAATAAACCAAAAGAATTTCCTAACTGAATAAGTAAATTTCAGGGGTGCTGGGGTGAGGCCGGCTGAGATAAAGACCCGATGATGTCTTTGACTCCTTTAACCTGATCCAGGTAATACTGGCGTAGGGAGAAATTTTGGTGCCGAATTATTTTGCTTGATCAAAGACCAAAACACAAATCCTTGCGATTTGTGTTTTTTTAACGTCCACGGATGGACTAATGCCGCGGTGCCATGGATAACGCGTTAAGGCTTTTGGTAGCCTTAACGGGAAGTGCCTAATTTCAAACGGTCATGGATGACCTAATGTCGCTGAAGCCAAGGATGGCGAGAAGCGACTCCATGCCATGGATGGCATAAATGGCTGATGCACGGAGCGAAAAAGATAAACAACAAGGAGGGGTATGATGAAAAAAGTACTTACGATTGCCGGAAGTGATACATGCGGGGGAGCCGGAATTCAAGCCGATCTCAAAACATTCTCTGCTCATGGGGTATACGGGATGAGCGTGATTACAGCGGTGACGGCACAGAATACACAGGGTGTATTTGCCGTACAGGACATCTTGCCGGAAATCATTGGTCAGCAAATCGATGCCATCTTTGAAGATATTCAAGTGGATGCGCTCAAAATTGGAATGGTCTCTGTTATCGATACCATCAAGATAATCGGTTCAAAGTTAAAGTTCTATGGCGCAACAAACATTGTTCTGGACCCGGTTATGATATCAAAAAGCGGTTTTCCGCTTCTGCAGCCTGATGCAAGAGAAGCCCTGATAGAACATCTTCTCCCATTAGCGACTATTGTAACACCCAACATCCCCGAAGCTGAAGTAATATCCGGAGAGAGGATAACAAAAATTGAAGAGATGAAAGAAGCAGCCAGGATGATTGCATCATTAGGGCCAACTTATGTTTTGGTCAAAGGGGGTCATCTGGAAGAAGAGGCTACCGATATTCTTTTTGACGGAAAATTATTTTATGAGCTTAAAGCCCCTCGTCTTTACACAAAAAATACACATGGTACAGGTTGTACACTTTCTGCGGCCATCGCTTCAAATTTGGCAAAAGGGAAGGACGTAGCCAATGCCGTAAAAGCAAGCAAAAAATATATCACGACAGCGATCAATCATTCGTTTGCCATAGGCAAAGGGGTTGGGCCGACTCATCACTTTTATGAAATCTATACAAAGGCGGGAATAATCGATGAATAATCCAGGAAAAGGAGCAACAGGTTTTAGTTTTTTTGTTTTATGGTTTGGGGCTGCAGTATCTATAGCAGAGATCTTCACAGGCGGCCTATTAGCCCCTCTAGGATTTGTGAAAGGAATAGAAGCTATTCTTTTGGGGCATCTGATCGGGGTAATTATTCTTGGACTTACCGGGATAATCGGAACCCAAAAAAATATTTCCTCCATATTTTCGACAAGAATCTCTTTCGGCATCTTTGGATCCTATGGTTTTTCGGTTTTAAACATTTTGCAGCTGCTGGGATGGACCGCGGTAATGATTATCGGAGCTGCGAGGTCTGTGAACGAAGTGAGCAAAATGTTATGGGGTTTTGATCAGCAAAACCTGTGGAGCGTTGCCATCGGTCTGTTGATCTGTATCTGGATCGCCGGTGGAATAAAGAAACTGAATAAAATTAACCTTTTAGCGGTAGGGTTACTGTTTATCCTCACCATCGTATTAAGTGCCATCATATTTAGGGATACAACATTTATTTATAGAGCCGGAGAAGGAGGCCTCTCCTTTGGCGCTGCAGTAGAGTTAAGTGTTATTATGCCCTTATCATGGCTGCCGCTTATTTCCGATTACACAAGGTATGCCAAAAGCAGCAAAGCAGGGTTCTGGGGCTCTGTAGGCGGATATTTTATCGGCAGCAGTTGGATGTATATCATTGGTTTAGCTGCAGCCATATATGCCGGAAACCCTGATCCTTCAACTATTTTGGTAGCAGCAAATCTTGGAATGGCTGCTCTGGGCATTGTTATTTTATCAACTGTGACCACAACTTTTCTTGATGCCTACTCGGCCGGAGTAAGTCTTTCCAATATTAGTTCCGGCTTTAATGAAAAAACTAGTGCTATGATTATGACGGTAATCGGAACGGTTATAGCTATGGTGACGCCAATAGAACAGTACGAGAATTTTCTTTATGCGATTGGTTCAGTATTTGCACCTTTGTTTGCCATTCTTCTTGCCGATTATTATATCCTTAAGAATAAAAATATTGATGATAACAAGCGTATTGATTGGTTAAATACAATGATCTGGATATTAGGGGTATGGATTTATCAACGATTTATGGCAATGGATATGATTCTTGGCAGTACGCTGCCGGTAATGATCATCATTGCCAGTATATTTATCCTGACGAAAGGGGTATTCAAAAAATGGACATCCTTGAAAAATGCATGATTTCTCTCGAAGAAGTCAAAAAAAACAAACCGCTCGTTCATAACATTACCAACTATGTAACCGTGAATGATTGTGCAAATATAATCCTGGCTATTGGCGGTTCACCTATTATGGCTGATGAGATTCAAGAAGTGGAAGAAATGGTGTCCATAGCTTCTTCTTTAGTCATCAATATGGGGACACTGAATGAGAGAACGGTTTCAAGTATGCTCAAAGCTGGAAAGAAAGCGAATGAGTTAAAAAAACCGGTCATTTTCGATCCCGTAGGAGTTGGAGCGGGACCTTATCGAAACAGAATAGCTGAAAAACTCTTACAGGAAATCCAATTTACAGTAATCCGTGGAAATATGTCGGAAATCAAATCCCTAAGCGGGTTAGCCGTCCGGACAAAAGGAGTAGACTCTATAGCGGATGAATCCGGAGGGGTGGAAGCAGCTATGGGTTTTGCTGCCAGAGTGAATTGTGTTGCCGCAGTGACAGGCAAGACCGATATTATTACCGACGGAAAGAAAGTTTGCCTGATCGATAATGGGCATCCTATCCTAACCGGGGTAACCGGAACCGGATGTATGACGACAGCTTTGGTTGGGACTTACTGCGGGGCAGTAAATGATTATCTGGTGGCAGCTTCGGCCGGGGTTATGACAATGGGTTTGGCCGGAGAACTCGCACAAAAGACTCTTTCAAAAGAAGAGGGAATCGGTACGTTCCGCATCAGGTTGTTTGATGCAATCTATAACTTAACCACCGAAACAATCAGGAAAGAGGGAAAGATCAGAGTTGAGTAAGTTAAACTGGGACTATTCACTATACCTGGTAACTGACCGCAGCTATATTGGAAAAAGAACTTTGGCTGACTGTGTGAAAGAAGCAATCAAGGGAGGCGCAAGCCTTGTTCAGCTTCGGGAAAAGACAGCTTCATCCAGGGAATTTTATGAACTCGCCTTGCAATTGAAGGAGATAACCGGAGCTTTTTCCGTGCCATTCATTATCAATGACCGCCTGGACATTGCCCTCGCAGTGGATGCGGACGGTCTCCATCTTGGGCAGGATGATCTTCCAATCAAAATAGCCCGTGAGTATTTCGGCAAAAATAAAGTAATCGGAATTTCTGTCAGCAATGTACAGGAAGCCATCCAGGCTCAAGAAGAGGGTGCTGATTACCTGGGGGCCGGGGCGATATATGCAACCGGAACGAAGTTAGATGCAGATCTGGTATCCCTGGCGGAACTTAAGAAAATCAAGGAGGCTGTTTCAATTCCGGTTGTGGCGATAGGCGGAATTAAGAAGGAAAACGCAGCAAGCATCATGGCAACAGGAATAGACGGTATATCGGTCGTCTCAGCAATCCTGGCAGAAGATGATATTTATACAGCTTCAAAGAATTTAAAAACGATCGTTACGGCTAAAAAGTAGCTAAGAACAAGGAAGGCGGCACAGGATGTGCCTAATATCAAAAAATAAAAAAGTATTAGTCGCGAGTACTGTCGCTAACTAATACTTTTTATTGTATAACCGGTTGAAAGAAATGGTAACGTCTTCTGATTAAGAATTCCAGCCTGCCTCAAAAGCCTTAACATTCGTTTCCAGGAACTTGACTGGGACCGTTTCCCTTAATGTCTCAAGCCAAACGTTTTTATCAATTTGGAGGTATTTTGAGAGGAGCCCAAGAAGAACGACATTTACAGCCTTGGGGTTACCCGCCTCAATTGCTATTTTTAGACCGTCGATAACAATAACATTTTTTCGAAGGGAACGGATGGCAGCAATAGCATCAGCCGGATAATCAGCTGCACCCATGATTACAGGCATCGGATCGATGCGTTGGTCGTTGATGAGAATGCTGCCGTTTTCTTTGAGATAAGATAACCATCTTAATGCTTCCAATTTTTCAAATGCTAAAATGATGTCTGCTTCTCCCTGTGGGATAATCGGGGAAGCAACCTCTTTTCCGTAGCGGACTTGCGTAACTACACTGCCGCCGCGTTGAGCCATACCGTGTATTTCCGAAACTTTAACATCCTGCCCAATTTTTTGAACCGCTCCGGAAAGTACTCTGCTGGCGAGAATGGTACCCTGCCCGCCAACTCCAACGATAAGAATATTGGTGATATCAGACATTGGTTTGACCTTCCTTTCCGATTGCTCCGCTGTTGCACACATGGATGCAGAGCTCACAGCCCACACATTGGGTTGAATTGATTCTCACTTTTTTTCCTTCCTTGACAATACAAGGGCAGCCGAGTCTCATACAGCGCATACACCCCGTACAGGATTCATTAAGAACAACACAAGGGGTGGTGTCTTTATTTTTTTCGATTAATGCGCATTTTCTTTTGGTAATAATAACTGAAGGTTCTTCAGCTCTTAATTCTTCTTTGATAACGCTTTCTAATTTTTCAAGGTCAAAAGGATCTACCACAACAACCCGATTGACCCCTACGGCCTTAGCCAGGAGAACAAGGTCAACTTCTTTGATCGGATCACCTTTGACGGTCATGCCTGTAGCCGGATTATCCTGATGCCCTGTCATTCCGGTTGTTCTGTTATCCAGAATAATTGTTGTGGTTGTAGCCTGATTATAGACGGTATTAATCAACCCTGTAATCCCCGAATGGATGAAGGTTGAATCGCCGATTACAGCGACAAGATTGCGCGCGAAGTCTTTGCCCCTGGCTTTTTCCATCCCCATAGCCGCTCCGATACTTGCTCCCATGCAAATTGTCGTATCTATGGCATTGAGAGGTGCAAGACTACCAAGAGTATAGCATCCAATATCACCCGCAACAGTAACCTTCAGCTTATTGAGAACATAGAAAAGCCCTCTGTGCGGACAGCCCGGACACAAGACCGGCGGGCGGACAGGAGTGTTTAATGCCGGTTCTGCCTGGACAGGAAGTGAATTTTTATTTTTGGACTGTTCACCCATTTTTTCCAGGATGGTCTCTGGTAATATTTCGCCAATCATGGGGAAGATATTTTTGCCGTAAACTTCAATTTTCCAGGACTTAATATAGTCCTCAATAAAGGGTTCTAACTCTTCTATTACGTATAACTTATCAACTTTCTTAGAAAACTCAGTAATTAATTTTCTGGGAAGCGGAAAAGTCATTCCCAGTTTAAGGATAGAGGCATCTTTCAATACCTCTTTTACATATTGATAAGTTATACCGTTAGTAATTACACCAATTTTTGTTTGGTTCCATTCGATTCGATTTAAGGGAGTGGTCTCAGCGTATTCTTGTAATTTTTCAAGCCTCGATTCCACGTCAATATGTCTGCGCCGGGCATAAGCAGGAATCATAACATATTTGAGGGCATTTTTTTGGTATTCTTTAAGCACCGGTTCCTGTCTGTCAGATAACTCTACCAGAGATTGTGAATGTGCTACCCGGGTAGTAATTCTTTGCATAACAGGGGTATCAAAGTTTTCGCTCAGGTCAAAAGCTATTTTCGTAAAATCTTTTGCTTCCTGACTGTCGGATGGTTCAAGGACCGGAATCTTTGCGGCTCTGCCGAAATGACGGTTGTCCTGTTCATTTTGGGAACTGTGCATCCCGGGGTCATCTGCAGATATTAAAACCAGTCCGCCGTTTACGCCTGTGTAAGACAAGGTAAACAAAGGGTCGGCAGCCACGTTTACTCCCACATGCTTCATGGCTACCAGAGATCTTCCGCCTGCTATAGAAGATCCTGCTCCTACCTCTAAAGCTACTTTTTCATTCGGAGACCATTCAGCATACATCTCAGTATATTTCGCAGCGTTTTCGATGATTTCCGTACTCGGTGTACCGGGATAGGCTGAACAAACGACAGCCCCGGCTTCCCAAGCGCCGCGCGCAATGGCTTCATTTCCTGTAAGAAGTTTTTTCATTGTTCCATCCTCTCTCAAATAGGCTAATCTATCAGTGACATCTTTTAATAGAGCAGTTATCACTAATTATATTACGAACAAAGAAAATAGTTCAAGCTTAATACCCATGTTTTTTCAAAGGGAAATATGGGCATATCTTGAACCTTTTTCTGACGCAAAACAATTACTGTTAATGATATCTACTGATAATTGGCAGAATAGTATTGTAGAGTATTTCCAACGTCCAAATTTAAGATTTTACAAGAAAATTTGTTAATCATTTTCTTCATTTTGCAAAAAAATATTAATCTCATCTTCTGTAAGAGAATTTGCCTTTCCCGATGAAAAACTGCTGTAGCCGGAACTTTGCACAGGGGAACGCATCGAATCAAGCATATCCTTCGCGCGCATTAACTCGGTATATTCATTAATGGAGACAATGACCGCCTGGGGCTTATTGTTTTTTACTACAATAAACGGATTCCCAAAGTCTTCCACAGCCTGAATTACTTTTGAAGCTTGACCGCGGCCAAGTTCAGATACTGAAATCATGCAGTCAAATACTTTACGAAGATCCATCATCAAACCTCCAACTATTTAAAACAATGAGTCTTATTAGCTTAAATGAATAATATAATTATAAAATGAGCTTATAGAGAATGCAATATGTATGTAGCAGAATAGGGATGGGCATTTACATGCATTTTTGCATGAATATAGTCGAAATAAACATATACATCCAACCTATTCGAATATTCTTTGGATAATAGAGGAATTGTGTTGATCTTCTGAGTATTTTTACGTACATGCACCGATCATAGGATATAACAATACACTGGATTGTAACGACTATACATAGAGGGGTGTATTGTATGCGAGGTTCAATTAAAAAGGTATTTCCTGGCGGAAATACCTCAGAAGGATTTTTTTCCTATTATCGTTATCTTCTTGAGAAAGGAACAAAAAGGGTATTTGTAATCAAAGGGGGTCCAGGAGTAGGAAAATCTACCTTAATGAAAAAAATTGGTCAGAAAATGCTGGAGTTTGGATATAACGTAGAATTTCATCACTGCTCATCCGATAACAATTCTCTTGACGGAATCGCGATTTTGGAGGCAGGTATCGTTATGGTAGATGGAACCGCACCCCATATTGTCGATCCCAAGTATCCTGGTGGCTTAGATGAAATCATCAATATGGGTGAATTTTGGGACGTGGATGCCATGCAGACCAACATGGACAGAATCATCGCTTCCACCAATGAGGTAAGCCGTCTTTTTGCCAGGGCCTACCGTTTTCTGGGTTCGTCTAAAGCCTTGGCAGACAATATTATAGCAATGTACCAGCAGTGTATGAACTTTGCGGCAGTAAACAAAGTCACAGGAATATTGGATAAAGTACTGCTCGACAATACATACCTGCCGGAGGCGTATGATTCTCTCGGAAATGAACGACATTTGTTCTCCTGTGCTTATACGCCGGAAGGATTCGTAGATTTTACTGACTCAATCCTCAATGATATTCGCAGAGTTTATTATATTAAAGGTCCTATGGGAACCGGTAAATCTACTCTCATGAAAAAAATCGCAGCAAGTGCTGTAGAAAAAGGGCTGGATGTAGAAATCTATCATACTCCCCTCGTTCCGCAAAAAATGGGATCAGTGGTCATCAAATCGTTGGGATTCGCCATTACCTCCAGTGATAAATTCCAAGAAAAGAATTATGAAACCATCAATCTCAATCAGTATTTGGATAAGGGAATGATAGCCGGGTACGAAAGAGAAATTCAAAGCGATACCAGATTAATGGAAGAATTAATATCAAAGGGAATTGCCAATATTCGTAAGGCTAAAGATGAACATGACTCGCTTGAGCAGTATTATGTTCCCCATATGAATTTTGCCGCTGCCGAGGAAAAGTATGAAGAAATATTAAGCCGAATTCTGGGAATTGCTGAAAGCAGCGTGACAGCCGCATCTGCAAGGATCTACAATTAAAAGACGTAAAATAAACAGCATCAGGTATATTTCGTCGAATGCATTAATCTACCCTCTGAACTAATCAGGGGGTATTTTATTATTTCGATGCAAATTCTTGATCTGATAAACGATCAAAGAGAACTTAAAAGATCGATATAAGATAAAATTAATTCTATTTTAATAGAAAATTAACTTGGGAGAGGTAATATTTTCATGGAGGAGTCTCTTTACCAGTTTATCTCATTCAAAAGGGGATTTTATGGAAGCAGCCTATTTATTGAAATATGAACAAAAAAAAGAAATTGAAAAGATTATTATAAACAAGGCAGTGACCTCTCTTTTTCAGCCAATTGTGCGTCTTGCAGACGGAGAGATTATTGGTTATGAATCCTTAAGCAGGGGACCGGAAGACTCTCCCTTATTTTCCCCGGTAGATTTGCTTCGGGCTGCTGAAGAAGAGAATAAACTTTGGGAATTAGAGCTTCTATTTAGAAAAAAAGCACTGGAGAAGTCTGTAGGGCTTTTACAGGATAAGCTCTTATTCATTAACGTTGATCCCAATATCATTAAAGACCCTAATTTTCGCAAAGGGTTTACGCGTGAAACCTTAAGTGAATACGGAAGATCCCCGAAATCAGTAGTCATTGAAATTACTGAAAGAACAGCAATCCAGGACTATAAACAATTCAAACAAATATTAAAGCATTATACCGATCAGGGTTACATGATAGCGATTGATGATGTGGGTTCCGGATATTCAGGGTTGAATACGATCAACGAAGTAAGGCCTCACTTTATTAAGATGGACATGGATCTGATCCGCAATATCGACAGAGACCAGTTCAAACAATCCATGGTAAAAGCATTAGTGGATATTTCCAATAATACAAGTATTCGATTAATTGCTGAAGGAATAGAAAACCCTGAAGAACTAAAAACTTTAATAAGGCTGGGAGTAACTGCCGGACAAGGTTTTCTTCTTCAAAAGCCTGTTCCGAATTTTGCAATATTACAAGAAGAAATGAAGGACTTAATCAATCGCTACAACAAAATAGCCAATAATCTAAAGACTTACAGCAAAGATTATCACTATGTTCTTGATTTGATAAAATCAGAAAAGTCATTCAACATAGGGGAAGAATGTGCTGTAATTAAAGAGTATTTCGACAGTTCTTCCTGTTCCGGGGTTTGCGTAGTAGAAAATGGTTACCCTGTGGGACTGGTTATGAGGAACAAACTTGATTCGCAAATGGCCAAACAATTCGGATATTCGTTGTATTCAAAAAGACCGGTTTCCATTGCCATGGACAGAAACCCTTTGATTGTTGATTATTATACTCCGGTCTACCAGGTAGCCGCCAGAGCAATGGCCAGAGAAGAGGACAGTATTTATGACGATATTATCGTAACGAAAGGATCAAGGTATGCGGGAATTGTTCCAATGAAAAAAATCATCGAATATACCTTGAATTATGAAAAAAACTATGCAAGAGAGCTCAATCCGCTTACTTCCCTTCCCGGAAATACGATCATCAACAGAGTGATCAAGGATACGATATCACATGGCGGCCGACAGTGTATTTATTATCTTGATCTTGATAACTTCAAGGTCTTTAACGATGTATACGGATTTGAAAATGGGGATAAAGTCATTAAACTTACAGCAGAAATTCTTCAGAACTCGGTAAAAACTCTGTTCCCATATAATAGCTTTGTCGGACATATCGGCGGGGATGACTTTATTTTTATTGTAGAGAGCAATCCGGATCATTACCCATTAATATGTCAGGAAATCATAGCAGAGTTTGACAAAGAAGTACTTCACTTTTTTTCTGAAAGTCATAAAAAACAAGGGTACATTGATGCGGAGGACCGGATGGGGAACAAACAGCAATTTTCTCTGACTTCTATATCCATAGTCGGGGTGTATGGCGAATTGTATAAATTCAATTCACCGGAAATTCTCGCGCAATATATGACGCAATTAAAGAAAGAAGCAAAAAAGGTCCCCTATAGTTATTACATTATCAAAAATGTTGATAATGTACTTGGAAAAGTCTGATTTTCCCTCGTTCGCTTTAATAAAGAAACCTTCATGTATTTGCGAATTAAGTAAAATATGAGTAATAAAAAGGAAAAACTTTAGTTATTATAGAATAGGAAAGGTCATAAAAGAGTATGATTTTTAATCTGAGGTATATATGGAAAAGGATATTTATATGTCTGTTTCCCGTAAATCCAGGGCGCTTCTTAACCGTCAGGAAGGACTCGATGTAGATTTTAAATTAACTGTAAAAGGGATTGAAGCTACGGACCTTGTTGCATTTGCCAATTCTGAAAAGGGTGGTACCATTCTGGCCGGGGTAGGAGAAGATGAGGATGTGTATACCCTGCAGAAAGGCAAGATCATTGGGTGTTCGGTAGGGGATAAAGAAAGGTTGTACATATTAAGCAAAGCTGAAAGCTGTGTTCCCCCGGTAGAAGTAAATATTATTATTGAAAATTATGCACGCAAACCGTTTTACAGGATTGAGATTCCATCAGGAAAAGATAAACCTTATTGTACGGCGGGCGGAACTTATAAAATTAGGGGTGACGGACGGACCAATAATTTACTCCCCGGCAGGCTGCTTTCGCTGTTTATTGAAAAGCAAAGTGAGATTTTCTTTAATCGTTTTCGGGAAGCGACGAAAGAATTAGGAAAAAATATGATCAGTTCCAACTCGATGTTATAATATATTCATAAATAATAAATTTTTAGCATATGACATTTTTTTTTGCAAAGCATATAGAATAGTTTGAAAATTATGATATAATATCCTTAAGATCTTTGTTATCCCGCATATTTCTATATCATTGAACTGTTGATATTCAAATATCGACAGTTTTTCTTTCGTTATAAGCTTGTTAAGGCTATGCAACATGAAACGAAGAGATATCAAAGAATCATAAGTATGAACTTCAGTTATCCTATATAATAGAAATGTATAAAGAAGCACCGGTACGGATTAAGTATTCATGGAGGTCACTTTGAAGAACCAAGATATGCCGTATGAAAATGATTTTGAGGAGTTAATTATCGTAGAAGGAAAGAACGATGCACATGCTGTCCGTAGAGCACTGGGCAAGGTAGATATTATTTGGACTGAAGGATTTGGCCTAACCGAGGAAAAGTTAGCATTTATCACCGAGGTTGCGAAAAGAAAAGGTGTTATTGTTTGTACTGATCCGGATTTCGCGGGTAAAAAGATTCGCGAACGGATTAATAAGCGGGTACCAGGGGCCAAACATGTTTATCTTTCTCAGGAATGTGCCCGCAGTACGAAGGGTGATGATATTGGGCTGGAGAACGTATCTGATGAAGAAATCAGAAAAGCTTTTTCCAAGGTATTAGAGGAAAAAGGCAGATCCAAAGTCAATCGCAATAACCCTGTAATTCTTTTTAATATGGACGATATGCTTATGTATGGCCTTGTAGGAAAAGAAGGGGCCTCAGAGAAAAGATCAGCTGTGGGGAAAATACTGGGAATCGGGGATACCAATGCTAAACAGTTTTTATACCGTTTAAACCGATATTCTTTTAGCAGGGAGGATTTTCTTGCTGCCTTAAAAGAGGTAGAAAGGAAGGATGTTGATTGAATAATGCAAGAAAAGAGACTGCCTTGGCTTATACCCGAAGGGTATTAAGAAACGGCGCGCATGCGAAAAAGTCACTGGGGCAGAATTTTCTTATTGATGACCAAGTGATAGAAAGGATTGTTGGAGAAGGGATTCCTGAAGGGGAATTTCCTCTTGTGGAAATAGGCCCGGGTCCGGGTGGCTTAACAAGAGTACTGCTTCAAAAAAATCGGCGTTTATGGGCTGTTGAGCTAGACGCTGAAAAAATAAATATTTTGGAAAAGGAATTTAGCGACAAGGCCCTCATTTTATTGCACATGGATGCACTAAAGCTGCAATTGTCAGAACTATGGAGCGGGGAAAAAGGATGGCTGATCGGAAATCTTCCGTATTATATTACGAATCCTATTCTCATGCATTATTTGAAGCAGAGAGAATTATTATACGGGATGACAGTCATGGTGCAGAAAGAGGTCGCCTTAAGGATGGTTGCTTTGCCCGGAAGTAAAGACTATGGAATCTTATCAATTGCCGTTCAGTTATTTTCAGATGCCAAAATACTATTTGATGTGCAGCCTGCTTCATTTTGGCCGCAGCCTAAAGTTACTTCGGCTGTATTAAAATTGGTTATTCGTTCTTATCCGGAATTTGATGCCGATTATCAATTGTTCTTTAAAGTAGTCAAAGCAGCCTTTTCCCAACGAAGAAAAACAATACTAAACACCCTATCTTCAGGGCTTGCTCTTCCAAAGGAAGAACTGTCCAAACTTTTGAGTTTAGCAGAAGTTGATGAAAAGAATAGGGCCGAGAATATCAGCATTATAGAGTACCAAAAAATCACAAATATCCTAGCTGCAATGAAATAGGACTTTTTTCCCAGTTTATGCGACTTAATATATGAAAAAGGAAAAAATGTTGAAAATTATTGAATAATATGTTAAATTTTAGCTAATAAATTATCAGATATTTGACATCTTCTTTTGTCTGGAGCTTTCAACAAGTCCAAATTATATAGGTTTCAGGTAAATAGAGCCGGTTCATCTGAACAATGTAACCGGTTCATCTATATCTATAACCGAAAAGGGGAGGGACAATATTCTTTTAGTCGATTGATTGTTAGTGGGGGGAGAGAATAATAGAATGAAAAAAATCAAATATAAAATTTTATCATCATTATTGGCGTGTATTGTCATTATTTTAATCTTAGAAACTTCATATTCTGTATATAACCTAAAAGCGGCTAGTCAAGTAGACATTAACAGCAACAGGAGTATCTTGTACGAACAGTTCGACCAAAAGATTAAAATGGAAGTAGAGACCTGTGTTAGTGTAATAGATCAATTTCATAAGAAGCAGCTGAATGGGGAAATGACGGAAGAGCAGGCAAAAAAAGCAGCTGCTGATGTTGTCCGTGAACTGCGGTTTGATAACGGGAATTATTTTTGGGTGGATACAACGGAAGGGATTAACGTAGTCCTTTTGGGCAGAGATACTGAAGGAAAAAGCAGATATAATGCCCAGGATTCAGAGGGCGTATTCTATGTCCATGACTTTATTAGTAACGGGATCAAGGAAGGCGGGGGTTATTCAGACTATAAGTTTCCCCGGCCCAACCAAACGGAGTTAATACCTAAAAGAGGATATACCCTGTTATATAAGCCTTACAACTGGGTCGTAGGGACAGGAAATTATCTTGATGATATTGAAAAAGTGGTCAAGCTGAGAGAGCAGGAGATTCAGAAGAAGCTCAGCAGTCAAATATTTATGCTATTCGCAATTAATCTGCTTTGCCTTGTCATTGCCGTAATGATTGGACTTTTCATGAGCAAGAAAATCTCCGATCCCATCGTGAAAATGGCGGAAGGGGTAAGACTTCTGGCTCAAGGCGATTTAAGAGTAGAACGTCTGGATGTTTCTCAAAAGGATGAGATTGGAGATCTGGCATCCGGCTTTAATGCCATGGCCGATAATTTAAGAGAACTGGTTAAGCGGATTATGGGATCTTCCAGCCAGCTTTCCTCTGCCTCCGAGCAGTTGGCCGCAGGCGCCGAACAACTGGCGAAAGCAGCTTCTTCCGTTGCGGTTTCCATATCGGATGTTTCTACAGGCACGGAAAAACAAATTATGGCTGTTGATGAGGTATCTCGTGTTGTTGAGAATATGAATTCTGTTGTTGGGCAGATTATCACCAATGTTAAAGAAGCAACGGTTGTTTCTGAACAGACAGCGGCTACGGCCCAAAAAGAAAGTGAAGAAATTGATTATACTATTCAACAAATGGCCAAGATTGAGGAAACGACCAACCATGCTGCAGGACTCGTCGATAATTTAGGTTCCCGTTCACGGGAAATCGGACAGATCGTAGATACAATTTCCGGTATTGCCGAACAGACCAACCTTCTCGCTTTAAACGCTGCGATTGAAGCGGCCAGAGCCGGAGAACAAGGTAAAGGATTTGCTGTGGTTGCGGAGGAAGTAAGAAAACTTGCGGAACAATCCCAGGAAGCAGCCAAACAAATTGCTGACCTTATTCGGCAAATTCAATTTGATACCGATCAGGCAGTAGGGGCTATGAACGAAGGAACGAAAGAGGTTAGAGTAGGAACCGCTTCAGTTAATGCCGCAGGCAAAACCTTTAAGCAAATTGCGGAACTGATTCAAGATGTTTCGGAAAAGGTCAATTATGCAGCACAATGTCTGATGGACAGCGCGAAAGATAATCAAAGAATTGCCTCCGCTGTGTTAGAGGTAGACGAAATCAGCAGGGAAATTGCGGCCCAAACTCAATCCGTGAATGCGGCGGTTGAGGAACAAACTGCCTCATCGGAGGAAATAGCCTCTTCCAGCCATTTATTGATGAAAAACGCGGAAGAAATGCAAGATTTATTGACAAGATTTAAATTATAATCCAATAGAATTGAATATCCCGGAGGAGTATATCTTTTGACCTGTCTTCCCTGAAACTGGGAAGACAGGTTTTTCTTTTTGTCGAAAAGAAAACGAAGCATGAATTATTTGGGGTAAAAGCAAATTGAATTATACCGACATAGTATAGTTATATAGCTAAGAGCAGGGGGTTTCTAAAATGTACCAGATCGGAAAAATTGTAGCCCGCCGTTCTTACAACCAGGATCTATTGTTAAAAATTATTGATATAAAAAAAGTGGGAAGAGAAAAAGTTGCAATACTTGGGGGGCTCCATTACAGGCTAATCGCGGATGCTTCCTTCGACGACCTTGTCCCTGTAAGCGAGAAAGAAATTGTGTATTATCAACTTGCTGATTCACAGGAGGTTTATAAAAAATACCGCAAGGTAGTTTATGACCGTAAATTTAAAGTGGAAGAAGAATATTTTGAGGTTCCCGGAAGGATTCTTCATATGGACGGGGATAAAGAATATCTCGAACAATGTCTGAAAACTTACAAACAGTTAGGTCTCCAAGCACGTGGGATCAGTAAGTCTGAGGCGGAGCAGCCTAAAGCAGTAGGTAAAGTATTAAGAGAATATCCAACAGATATTCTTGTTCTGACAGGGCATGACTCACTTTTAAAAGGAAAGACGGACCTAAAGAGCTTAGACAGTTACCGGAGTTCTTCCCATTTTGTCCAGTCTGTCCTTGAGGCCAGAAAAGTGCAACCAAATAAGGATGCCCTGGTAATCTTTGCAGGAGGATGTCAGTCTAACTTTGAAGCCATTATCGAGGCAGGAGCAAACTTTGCATCTTCACCGAAGAGGATGTTGATACACGCCTTAGATCCTGTTTTTCTTGTAGAAAGTATTGCTTACACTCCCATTGACAGAACCGTTTCACTCAAAGATATTATCCGTCACACCGTTACCGGGACAGACGGAGTAGGGGGAATCGAGACGAGGGGTCAAATGAGGAGGGGTTATCCGAGAGTGGAATTTTAAGAATTTCAACTAGGATGGGAATAATTTAAGCAGATTTCCACAGATTAAATTGCGGAGGGATTTTATGAACGAGCATATCAGTGGAAATCTGCTTATTATTGGCGGAGCTGAAGACAAGCAGAATGAGTGTAAGATACTCAAGTACTTTTTTCATGAGGCAGGAGAAAAAGATGCGAGAATATGTGTAATTACCGCGGCATCAAGTACTGCGGAGCGGGCTGGAAAAGTCTATGAAGACCTTTTTATCAAGTTTGGTTGCCCCGACGTAGAAATTATTAATATTATATCGCGGGATGATGCCAATACCCGGGAGAATGTAGACAAGATTATTCGTTCCAGCGGAGTGTTCTTTACGGGTGGGGATCAACTGAGGATCACAGCGATGTTGGGCGGAACAGAATTGGGGAAAGCTTTACAACACATCTATGAAAGAAAGATTATTATAGCCGGCACCAGTGCGGGAGCGTCAGTCATGTCCGACACGATGATTATTGGCGGGGAAGGGGATACTCCCGGGGAAGATTTAATCAAGATGGCACCGGGGCTGGGACTTCTGAAAGGCGTAATTATAGACCAGCATTTTGCCCAGAGGGGAAGGATTGGCCGTCTCCTGACTGCAGTATCTCTAAATCCATATGTGCTGGGAATAGGAATTGATGAGGATACTTCCATACATGTAACTGCCGACGGAAGTATAAAGGTTATTGGAAGAGGGACAGCGTTAATTATTGACGCTTCCAGCGTGATCGTATCCAATGTAGATGAATTGTTCAGCGGCAGGCCTCTGGCGTTAGCACCTTTACAATTGCATGTCTTAAGTGAAGGTTATGTATTCGATATTTTTGGAAGAGCAAGCAATCCCAGACAGACCAGGAATTTTAAGGAATATTAAAATCATAAACAGGAAAAAATAGTAAGTAGCCAAAACGTAACAGGAGGCAACCCGTTAATGAAAATTCATCAGGTAAGGGCTATTGAAGGGGCAAACTATTTTAGTTATCAGTCCGTAGTCAGAGGAATTGTTGATATTTCGAAATGGAAGGGAAAGACCACCAAGGAACTGGGCGATTTTAACGACCGGCTGAAAAAATGCTTGCCTACTTTAGCCAATCATACCTGTTCCCGAGGTAAGGCCGGGGGTTTTTTTGAACGATTAGAAGAAGGCACCTTACCGGGACATGTCCTGGAACATGTGGCGATAGAATTGTTAACGCTCGCAGGGGAAAAAACCCGTTATGGAAAAACGCTTCTTCTTGATGAAAGCAAAAATGAGTATGAGGTAATCTATCAGTATGAATGTAAAGAGGCAGCGGTAGAAGCTTTTTATTTTGCCGGAGAGGTGCTCAATCAGCTTCTTAACGGGTTAACCCCTGAGTGTCTCCCGATGATAAATCAACTAAAAAAAATCAGATCCAAAAATATGCCCGGACCATCCACCAAATCAATTCTCGATGCCTGTAAGAGAAGGGGTATTCCGGTTCAACGGATCGGCAGCAGCAGTCTTTATCAATTGGGGTATGGTAGGTTTATCAGGCGAATTCAGGCTGCAATGACGGACGCTACCGGCTGTATAGGTGCAGATATTGCCGGAGATAAGCAGCTAACCCGAAAAATATTGAGCGAGTCAGGAATTCCGGTACCCCGGGGATATGAAGTATCCAGTGAAGAAGAAATTCTGGAAATTTTTCGTATGCTGAACCGGAGTGTTGTTGTTAAACCCTGCCAGGGAAATCAGGGCAAAGGGGTTTCAATCAATCTTATTCATGAAAATGACGTGTTAGCGGCTTTTCGCTTAGCGGAAGTATATGATTCAAAAGTTATTGTCGAAGAATACATAAAAGGAAATAATTACAGGATTCTGGTCGTCGGAGGAAAAGTTGTAGCCGCTGCCAAGAGGGTTCCTCCCATGGTCATTGGGGATGGAAAATCAACGATCAGGGATCTTGTGGAACAAGAGAATGATCATCCGCTTCGGGGAGAGGGTCACGAAAATTATTTATCTAAGATTCCTATAGATTCCGTTGTGGTGATGGATCTTTACCGGCAAGGGTTATCTCTTTCCTCTATTCCCTTAAATAAAGAAAAGGTTGTACTTAGACAAAGTGCGAACCTAAGCACAGGTTCAACCGCAATCGATGTTTCAAACCTAATTCATCCCGACAATCGGGAACTGGCTATTTACGCTGCAAAAACTGTTGGACTAGATATAGCCGGTGTAGACATGATTATAGATGATATCGGCAAATCTTATAAAGAGCAAGATGGAAAGGTCATAGAAGTGAATGCTGCTCCAGGTTTACGAATGCACCTGTTACCGAGTTCCGGGCAAAGCAGAGATATCGGCGAAGAAATTGTCAAGATGTTATTTCCTCAGGGGAATGGAAGGATTCCGGTAATATCCGTTACAGGAACTAACGGAAAAACGACAACAGTACGTTTAATCAGCAATATCTTGCAAAAACAAAATCTAAAGGTAGGAATGACTTCTACTGAAGGTATTTACATTAATAACCAGCTTCTCTGCAAGGGTGATTTAAGCGGACCCCACAGTGCACAAGTAGTACTGCGTCATCCGGAAGTACAGGTTGCGGTTCTCGAAACAGCAAGGGGAGGAATTTTGCGGGCAGGACTTGGTTATGATTATGCAGACGTTGCCGTTATTACCAATGTCTCAGAAGACCATTTGGGGCAGTATGGGATTGAGGATATGGAAGATCTGGCAAAAGTCAAAAGTCTTGTTGCAGAAGCGGTTCAAAAACACAGCTATGTAGTTTTAAATGCGGAAGATCCCCATGTCGCGGGTATGGCAAAGAAAACAAAAGGAAGAATAATCTTTTTTAGTACCAAACTTCAAAACAGGAAAGTATGTAAACATTTAGCTTTTGGCGGCACGGCAGTAGTTGTGGATAAGGGGAGAATTCTGATTTGTATCGGAGCCAAAAGCGATTTTGTCTGCCATCTTTCAAAAATTCCCCTAACCTGGGAGGGAAAGGCCCATCACAATGTTCAGAACGTGTTGGCTGCTGTTGCCGGCAGTTTTGCTTTAGGTTACACAGCCGTTCAAATCAGAAAAGCCTTATGCGGCTATGGACAACAAGCTTTGGATAATTTAGGCCGCTTGGAATACTATGAACTGGGAGCGATTAAGGTTATTTTGGACTATGGGCATAATCCTGCCGGAATAAAAGAAACCATTAAGACCATTAGAAAATTAAAACATCGTAAAATAATCGGATGTATCGGATTGCCGGGAGACCGTAGTGATACAACAGTAATAAATCTGGCAAAAGAAGCCGCAAAGGGAATTGATTTCATTATTATTAAAGAAGATCAGGATCTAAGAGGAAGAAAACCGGGTGAAGTTGCCAAAATCATTTATGAACAAGCTCTTAAAGAAGGAAAGAGTCAAAATCAGCTAAGAATTGTATTAAAAGAGGAGCAAGCTTTGAAGGAAGCATTGTCGGTGTCAGGCAACGGAGATATCATCGTTTTCTTTTATGAAAAGGCAGAACCGCTAAGAAAAATCATTGCCGGCGCAAAATCTCCGATGAGTGATCCGCGAGAGGTTTGCGACTATAATATTTCACTGGAAGTATGAAGGTAAAATAGATATAATAGTAGGAAAATAATGCTATAATATGTATGGGTTAAAATGAAAGATTTATCAATAGAAGTTCTTGCTCCGGCCAAAGTGAATCTTTCCCTGGCGATTACTGAAAAAAGGACTGACGGATTTCATGGCCTTCAGACTGTGTTTCAGACGATCTCTTTGTATGATCGCATCCAAGTCAGCTTAAGCGGCAAGGGAATAATCTGTGATTGCGGGGACTTAAGCGGAGAAAACAATCTTGCTTACCAGGCAGCTAAAGCTTTTTTGGAGGCACACCAGAAAAGGGAAGTTCATTATCAACAAACAGGTGTAAAAATTCAGATTGAAAAGAAGATTCCTTCACAAGCGGGTCTCGGTGGTGGGAGCAGTGATGCCGCGGCTGTTCTTCGAGCCATGAATCATCTGTATTCTGATTCATTATCTTATGAAGAGATGTTACAATGTGCAAAAAGATGCGGATCGGATACGGCCTTTTTCCTGCGGGGTGGCACACAATGGGGGGAAGGAACGGGTACGACATTAACCGACCTTCCGTCTGGACCGGAGATGAATCTTATTCTGGTTAAGCCTTTGGGAGGAGTATCCACCGGAGAGGCCTATAGAACCTTTGATGAGACCGGAGAGTATGGGTCTCTGGACAAAGAGTTATGGGTGGACCTGTTAAAGAATAAAGATATATGTAAAATCGGACAGAACCTCACCAATTCACTGGAAAGCGCGGCATTTAAACTTCTCCCTGAGATTGAATACATAAAAAAGCTGTTATTGGAGAAAGGATGTTATGGCGCTTTAATGTCCGGCAGCGGATCTGTTGTTTTTGGAATACTGCACGGTCAAGAACAGGGAGAGACGATAGCAAGTGAATTAGCTCAAAAGGTAAACTGTACCGTTTGGTTGGCTAAAACAATTGGTCCATTAAGCGATATTTAGGCAAAAGGAGTGAGAGATTATGGAAAGAAGACTTGTTCCTGTTAAATTAGACAGTTACAAACCATTAAGGGAAATCGTGCTGGAGGCTTTAAGGGAAGCAATTGTAAGCGGGTTACTGGAGCCCGGAGAACGTCTCATGGAGATACAATTGGCAGAGGAAATGGGAGTAAGCCGTACTCCCGTCCGGGAAGCGATACGCAAACTGGAATTGGAAGGGTTTGTCGTAATGATTCCCCGAAAGGGTGCTTACGTAGCCGGAGTATCCTATAAGGATATTAAAGATGTCTTTGAAATCAGGGCGTCTTTAGAAGGGCTAGCCGCCGGATTAGCTGCAGAAAAGGTAACTGATGAAGAAATAGAACAAATGGAAAGAGTCCTTCATTACGAGAAAGAGCCCCAAACCCTTGAAGAGATGGTTCAGTCCGATACGGACTTTCATGCCCTGTTGTATAAAGCCAGCCGCAATGAAAGGCTAATTGGTATTCTTGCCAACTTAAGGGAACAGATGCAAAGATTCAGGGCTACTTCCCTGGCGGTTCCCGGCAGAGCAAAATATGCCATACATGAGCATAGAGAGATTGTGGATGCCGTTGCCAGGCATGATGTGGAAGAAGCACAGAATCTTGCGACGGCTCATATTGAGAATGCAGCCAATATCATGTTTGATGCTTTACGGTATAATCCTAAAACGAAAGAGTAACAACGGTTTGTATATATTTTAGAAACGTTTGTGAAGAGAATAGTTGAAGAGATGATTAGATGAAAAGAACGGAAAGAATAATCGCTTTAACAGAGATTCTTTTATCACGCCCAAATGAGCTTTTGCCTTTGGGCTTTTTCGCTGATCGTTTTGACACCGCAAAATCAACTATTAGTGAAGATCTGGTAACGATCAAAGAAAGCTTGCGTTTAACCGGAAAAGGTCAGCTGGAAACAGTTCCGGGAGCAGCGGGAGGGGTAAAATTCTTCCCTGTTATACCGAAAGAAGAAGCGCAGAGTTTCCTGCAAAAACTGGCAATTAATCTGAGTGCTGCTGAAAGAATGCTTCCGGGAGGTTTTTTGTATATGGCGGATCTTCTTTATGATCCGTCAGTTGTCCGTCCCCTGGGGCTGATTTTTGCCAGTATTTTTAGGGCGAAAAACCCGGAAGCAGTTGTAACCGTAGAAACTAAGGGTATTCCTTTAGCTTTGATGACGGCTGATTCGCTTGGGATACCTGCAGTAGTTGTGAGACACGGGAATAAGGTTACGGAAGGCTCTTCAGTAAGTATTAATTATGTCTCCGGATCTTCAAAGAGGATTCAGACCATGACGTTAGCCCGCAGAGCACTTGGAACGGGCAAAAGGGTTTTGATTATAGATGACTTTATAAAGGCCGGTGGGACCGCAAAAGGAATAATGAGTCTGATGCAGGAATTTAATGCGGAAGTTGTCGGGCTGGGGATTCTGATGGAAGATGCGATCTGGAATACTTCCAGATTAGTTGATGATTATCTTGCTCTTCTCCAGTTTGCAGAGGCGGACCCTTCGACAGGAAAAACCATTGTTAAGGCAAATATTCTCTAAAATACTTGGATAACAAGCATTAATGGAAAATTTTTTTATTTTTTCAGAAGGAGTTTTTTGCCAAATAGAGAATTAAAAGAAGAGGTTTTTTTGCAGGCAGAAGGGAAGGGTGGTGATACTCAATGGAGATTACTGATGTCAGAGTCCGTAAGGTGAACGCTGAAGGCAAAATGAAAGCAGTGGTATCAGTCACATTTGACAACGAGTTTGTAGTTCATGACGTCAAGGTTGTTGAAGGAACAAATGGTCTGTTTGTAGCTATGCCAAGCCGTAAGACGCCGGAAGGCGATTTTCGCGATATAGCCCACCCGATTTCATCTGCGGCAAGAGAAAAAATTCAGACAAAAGTGTTAGAAGAGTATGGAAAGAGTTTGGATTAACTCGTTATTTTCCAAGGTACATAAAGAGACCACAACAGGTCTCTTTTTTATTCGGCCGGTGTTTACCATTTAAAGATGAATCATGAGAAGTTATATAAAAAATAAAAAAAATATAATTTGTTTTGTTTTTTCCTAACGAAATTCGTTATAATAGTAAAAGATTATGATATATCAAATGGTGGAGGTTATTGGAAAAATGCCTCAAATTACAGCTGTGATTCTGGCGGCGGGAAAGGGAACCCGTATGAAATCGGAGTTACCGAAGGTTATGCATCTGTTAGCCGGGCTACCCCTTATTGATCATGTATTAGATAAGGTCGAAAAACTTGGGATTCAAGAAAAAGTAACAATCGTCGGCCATGGTCGCGAAATAGTATCCGATCATATCGCGAATCGTTCAGGAATTCTTGTTCAGGAAAAACAATTGGGGACTGGGCACGCACTCATTCAGACCCTGCCATTGCTGAAAGACGATAGTACAATTCTTGTATTGAGTGGTGATCAGCCGCTTTTATCCAGCGAAACGCTCAGTTCTCTTTTGCGGCATCATCAAGAAAGTAAAGCATCCGCAACAGTGCTTACGGCAATGATGGACAATCCTTTTGGTTATGGAAGAATTATGAAAAAGAATGGAATATTTGAGGGTATCGTAGAGGAAAAAGATGCAAACCCTGACCAAAAAGGGATCAACGAAATCAACACAGGTACATATTGTTTTCACGGATCATCTCTGAAATCCGCATTAAAACAAATCACGCCACAAAATGCCCAGGGAGAATATTATTTAACCGATGTATTTAAAATTCTTGTTTCTGGCGGTTTGAAGATAGAAACTTTCTGCACGGCAGATCCATCCGAGGCCTTGGGGATCAATAACCAGGTTCAGTTGGCTGAGGCTGAAGAAATTCTATATGATCGTATCCGCAAATACTGGATGATGGAGGGGGTAACCATTATGAATCCTTCCTCCGTTTTTATTGATGCTCAAGTAGTATTAAGCAAGGATGTTTTCATATACCCCTTTACAATTATTAAAGGAAATAGCCGTATTGAAGAAGGCGCTATGCTTGGTCCGGGAACAACGATCATCAATTGCATATGCGGAAGTGGTTCCAGGATTGAGAATTCCGTTGCTCGTGACGCCGAGATCGGTAAAAACTGCCTGGTTGGGCCTTTTGCTTACCTAAGACCGGGAACGGAATTAGGTGAAGGGGTAAAGGTAGGGGATTTCGTAGAGATTAAAAACAGCCGGATCGGTGAAGGTACGAAAGTTCCTCACTTAAGTTATATAGGAGATTCCATACTCGGGGAAAATGTCAACATCGGGGCAGGAACAATTACCTGCAACTACGATGGAAAGAGCAAGTATAAGACAGTAATTGGAAATAATACATTTGTTGGCAGCAATACCAATTTTATTGCTCCTGTCGAAATTGGTCAAGATGCTATCATTGGAGCAGGTTCAACCATCACGAAAGATGTTCCGGACAAGGCACTTGCAGTGGAAAGGTCACAGCAAAAAGTTATCGAAAACTGGCAAAGAGCCAAAGACAGTAGGGGGTAATTATGGCTACAAGAGAACTAAAAATCTTCTGCGGGAACTCGAATAAAGAGCTGGCTCAGGAAATCGCAGATTATCTTGGTATTTCAGTTGGAGAAGCCAATGTGAAAACTTTTCAGGACGGGGAAATCAGTATAGGTATTAATGAAAGTGTCAGAGGCGCGGATGTATTTGTTGTTCAACCAACTTGCGCACCGACCAATGACAGTATTATGGAGCTTCTCATTCTGATGGATGCATTAAGAAGGGCTTCTGCTTACCGTATCACTGCGGTTGTTCCCTATTATGGGTATGCACGGCAAGAAAGGAAAGCCAGAGCCAGAGAACCTATTACAGCGAAATTGATTGCCAATATCATTACTACTTCCGGCGCTGACCGTCTGGTTGCAATGGATCTGCATGCACCTGCGATTCAGGGCTTTTTCGATATCCCTGTTGATCACTTGCCAGGCGTACCTATCTTGGCAGAATATTTTACAGAAAAGAAACTTCAGGATATTTGTGTTGTTTCCCCCGATATCGGAGGAGTAAGCAGAGCAAGAAACTTTGCTGAAAGGATTGGGGCTTCTTTGGCGATTGTGGATAAACGCCGCCCGGAACCCAATGTTTCAGAAATCATGCATGTGATTGGGGAATTAAACGGTAAAGTAGCGGTATTGATTGATGATATCATTGATACTGCGGGTACGATTACCCAGGCCGCAGCGGTATTAATGGAGAAAGGCGCCAGAGAAGTGTATGCCTGCTGTACTCATCCTGTGCTCTCAGGTCCGGCAGTTGAGCGTTTGAATAAATCTGTGATAAAAGAAGTTGTTGTTACCAATACCATTCCGCTGACCCAGGAAAAGAAAATTGGCAAAATGAAAGTTCTTTCAGTTGCACCGCTTCTGGGAGAAGCAATTGTCCGGATTCATGAAGATTTATCGGTAAGCAAGTTGTTTAGCTAGAGTTTTCTGGCATAAAGAAACAGGCAAACCATCACGTAGGATTGTTTGCCTGCTTTGTTTTTCCCTTAATTTTCTTCTTCTTTATCTTCTTTGTTCATTGTGCTTTCCTGAAGTTCTGAGAGGCCTGGTTCATCCGGAATTTGCTCCGATATGAATTCAACCGGGATTTCAGGATTGCTTAGATCTTCCGCTAACTGTTGATCCTTGTTTTTTCTGTTTTTCCAGTAGTCGTTGAGCTGCTGCCCTTTTGTTGCTGCCTTGTTGGAAGCGACCTGCAAAAAGGATTTGAAGTTTTCGCTAATTCCTTTATTGAGCACTTCCAGTCTTTCATCGCAATCTTTTGCAACCACTACGACATCCGAGCCGATGGTAAGGATATCATCAGCCCTTAACCGCGCCTTGCCGTAGAAGAGGCCTTCAATTTTACCGTCAGAAACCTCCAGACAAGCTATTGAGCCATCTTCCGAATCAATATAAAATTCTTCAATAATTCCTAAGGTTTTTCCGGCTGCGGTAATGACTTTTATGCCAATGATCGCTGTCTTTTCCTTCAACAATTCCAGGATATCAGGAAGGTTTGTAGCTTTTTCCGCTTGACTTTCGGTACTTACTGTAATGGCATTTTCACCGATGCTGACCACTTTGTTAAAGGGGATAATCCTTTGCTCTTTAAAGAATCCTTTAGGATCAACGATCAAGGCGGCAACAGCTTTTGTTCGGGGGTCAATGACAAGATTTCGTACGTATCCGATTTGCTGACCTTCTTTTAATGAGATAATAGGCAAGGAAATAAATTTTTTACTTGGGAGCACATTTATTCCTCCTTATTGATAAAATTCTAAAGGGAGACATACTTCTCTCGTTCAAATCTATTCATTTTTCCTGTTGATTATGCCTGGAGGGAGATACGATGAAAGCAATTGTTGGGTTGGGGAACCCTGGGATGAAATATAGCCAAACGAGACATAATGTAGGTTTTATGCTTTTAGATCTTCTGGTCAAGGAACAGGGCTATGTCTACCGAAATGATTTTCGCGGGAAACTGGCGGAAGGAAGAGTAGGGGAAGAGAGAATCTTCCTGCTAAAACCCTATACCTATATGAATCTGAGCGGATTAGCGGTAAATGAACTTGCCAGTTATTATAAAATCCCTGGCAGTGAACTCCTTGTTCTGGCGGATGATATGGATCTTCCGCTTGGAAGGATTCGATTACGTCCAAAGGGGAGTTCGGGCGGGCATAATGGACTGAAATCAATTATTGGAGAACTGGGATACCAGGATTTTTGGAGACTAAAAATTGGCGTAGGAAGACCAAAAGAAAATCAAGATGTTATCAATCATGTGCTTACAACATTTAATAAAGAAGAAACGAAGATAATCAATGAAGTGATGGAGAGAGCCCTCCAAGCAACCCTGCTTTGGCTGGAGAATCGTGGACAGGATGCAATGAGTATATATAATTCAGGAGAATGATTTTAAAATGGTATAACCTTCCCTGGTAAAGGCAAGTCTATTACACGGGAGGTGTTTTTCTATGTATATGTTAAAAATATGCCGCTGCTGCGATTCCATCATTGGTGAACTGGAAGTAGATGATTCCAGGACACTTGGGATGGATCATTCCCTTGAGGTTATAGGAAATGTGGCATATACTCTTTGTTCCCAGTGTATGAAAGAACTGGATATAAGCGGGGTTCATTATTACCAGTAACAAAGCGTATAGATATAAACGATGATATAGCTGCTTTGGTGGGAGGATACCAAATGCCAACAATTTATGATTTTTTGTACAAGGGTTTTGATACCGGGGAAATTAATGCTGCACTCAGTAAAAAAGAATTTCCTCAAATGATTTATCACATATCAGGCAGTCAAAAAGCAGCTTTTTCAGCGCAGAATCTACGTTTTACAGCACAGGGATTAATCATTACCTATTCGGATGAACAGGCTCAGAAGTGGGTAAACGACCTTCAAACCTGGCTTCCGGAAAAGGATGTTATGCTGTTTCCTTCTACAGAATGGCTTCCCTTTGAAGTTCTCAGCAGAAGCCAGGAAACAACGGCGGATAGGATAAAAGTTTTAAGCAGCTTGATTAAAGACAATAAGGATGCTTCGGGGGGTTTAATTGTTGTTGCCCCGATTCAGGCAGTTATCAGAAAACTGTTTACTCCTGGGCGCTGGCGGGGACATTGCCTGGGTTTTAAAACAGGGCAGCAATATGTATTAAAGGATGTTATACGGTTATTGGTAGAAGCGGGTTATGAGCGGCTTGAGACGATTGAAGGAAAAGGACAGTTCGCTTTACGGGGGGGTATACTGGATATTGCCCCACATGATCATGATCCTATCAGAATTGAGTTTTTTGATGAAGAAGTTGATTCCATCAGAATATTTGATTTAGAAACTCAAAAATCATTAGGAAATGTTTCGGAAGCGTTTATTGTTCCTGTGCAGGAATATGTGGTTTCTGCGAAGGAACTGCAAAGCTTAAAGTGGGAAATCAAGGCCAGAGCACGCAAGGCTGTCGGACGGCTGCAGCGCCTGGGACGAACGGAAGCAATAAAAAGATTACATAAAAAAGTAGAATATCTGGAGGGCCGTCTTGATGAGGGAATATTGGATGAGAATATTTACTCCTATTTAAGCCTGCTTCAGGAGAAATATGTTCCGATATTTGAGTGGTTCAGGCAGGACTGTCTGATTTTTTTGGATGAACCATTACGATTGAAAGAACAATTGGATTTTATACATCAACAGCGCCTGAATGAATTTACGGACAACTTAGAAAAGGGTGAGGAATTTGTAAACCCCGAAATACTCTTCCTCGGGTTTGAGGATCTGCTGCAATCCGGCAACCGTGGTTTATTGGGATTATCCAATTTGCTCCGGGAGATTTCCGGATTCAACCCCCGCAGGGTTACCAATATCACAGCCCGTCCCCTTGCCGGTTATAACAAAACTTCTATTCTTGTGGAAGAAATCGAGAGATGGAAGGAACAGGGATATGCGATTGCCCTTTTTGCAGGAGGAGAGGAGCACTCCAGGCGTCTGGTTCAAGGACTGAAAGACAGGGGAATCACTTCCAGAATTTCTACCTTTGAAGATCCTATTACTCCAGGGAGTGTACATATTTTTTCTCAATCCCTCGATCAGGGATTCGAGCTGCCAACCAGTAAATTTGTGATTTTTACGGAAACTGAGATTTATAGAAGAGAACGGAAACTTCATGCCAAACCTCGTAAGACACAAAAAGAAGAGGATATACTCAAATTTAGTGATCTTAAGCCAGGCGATTATGTGGTTCACCTACATCACGGAATAGGCAAATTCATTGGTATTGAAAAGATATCTGTGGATCAAATCGATAAAGACTATTTTGCTATTAAATATGCCGGGGAAGACAAGCTTTATGTTCCGCTGGATCAACTTCAGCTTCTGGAGAAATATTTAGGAGCAGACGCTGAAAGCGCCCCCAAATTAAATAAACTCAACGGCAATGAATGGAATAAGGCCAAAAGCAAGGCAAAGAGCGCTGTAAAAGAAATGGCCATAGACTTACTGGCGCTGTATGCTAAACGGGAAAAAGCAAAAGGTTATGCTTACCCGGAAGACAATTACTGGCAGAAGGAATTTGAGGAGAGATTCCCCTATGAGGAGACTCCCGATCAATTACAAAGCATTCATGAAGTAAAAAGAGATATGATGACACCCAGGCCAATGGACCGGCTGCTCTGCGGGGATGTTGGCTACGGGAAAACTGAAGTCGCCCTGAGAGCGGCATTTAAAGCCGTAACCAGCAGCAAGCAGGTTGCAGTGCTTGTGCCGACAACCATCCTCGCACAACAGCATTTTAATACTTTTCGGGAAAGATTTCTGGATTATCCGGTTAAAGTAGAAATGCTGAGCCGATTTCGCACTGCCAAAGAACAAAAACAAATTATTCAGGGCCTGAAAGACGGTTCTATTGATATCGTAGTAGGTACTCACCGTCTTGTTTCAGACGGAGTACACTTTAAGGACCTTGGACTTCTCATAGTTGATGAGGAACAAAGATTTGGTGTGGCTCATAAGGAAAAAATTAAAACACTGAAGACAAATGTGGATGTTCTGACCCTTTCTGCAACCCCAATTCCGAGGACCCTCCATATGTCCCTCGTCGGGTTAAGAGATATGAGTGTGATCACAACTCCCCCGGAAGACCGTTTCCCTGTTCAAACTTTTGTTGCGGAGTTTAATCCCGACCTTGTACGGGATGCTATAAGAAGAGAGATTAATCGGGGAGGCCAGGTATTTTATGTCCATAATCGGGTAGAGAATCTGGACAGGGTGATCAGACTGATAAATAATATTGTACCTGAAGCTCGTTGCGGGGTAGTACACGGGCAAATGAGCGAAACACTGCTCGAGAAAGAAATGATGCATTTCTTGGAGAAGGAAAAGGACGTCCTGATTTGTACAACAATTATTGAGACGGGATTAGACATGCCCAATGTCAACACCCTTATTGTTGATGATGCAGACCGGTTTGGGCTAAGCCAATTGTACCAGCTCAGGGGGAGAGTTGGCCGGTCTAACCGGAAAGCTTACGCATACTTTTTATATCAGCCGCGGAAAATGCTCACAGAAGAGGCGGAGAAGAGACTTTCTACTATTCGGGAGTTTACTGAATTTGGCTCCGGTTTCAAGATTGCTATGCGAGATTTAGAGATCAGAGGTGCGGGTAACTTTATTGGTGGAGAACAACACGGGCATCTTGCTGCGATCGGCTTCAGTCTGTATGTTCGCATGTTAAAAGAAGCCGTTCAGGAATTAAGGGGGGAAACAATAGAAGAGGGTGTTGATCCGACTATTGATATCCAGGTAAAGGCTTTACTGCCTGATGAATACATTGTTGATAAACAGACAAAGGCTATGCTTTATCAAAGAATGGTGGCAATCAGCAATGAAGAGGAAATGAGTGAAATTCTGGATGAATTAGTGGATAGATTTGGGACTCCCCCGGAAGAAGTTGAAAATCTATTGCAGATTATCCGCATAAAAATCCGGGCTAAAGAGCTTCAGGTAGAACAAATTGTGCAAAATAAGCAAAACATTTCTTTGAGGTTTGCCTCTGATCCGGGACTGACAGGGGAGCAGCTTATGCAAATTGCTGCCGGTTTCCCGTACCCGTTGTCTTTTTCGGCAACAGAACAGGGCAAGCTTGAATTTAAAGTTAAGCTTCGTTTATTAAGTATCGGGGATATTTTTAAGGCAATTTCAAAATTGCTTGCAAATTTAAAAGAATATATTACCCCGGGATCGACAAAAAATGTTTGATTGCCTAAGACCGCTATCCTTGGTATAATGGCTTATCAACCCTTACAGAGGAGAATCAGTTTTATGAAAAAAATAACGAGTTTGTTACTGGTATTCTTATTACTGGCTATAGCAAACGGATGCGCTAAAAAAGAAGACTTCGCCATTAAAGTAAATGATAAGGTTATACCAATGACAGCGTATAATCAAAAACTCAATGCAATTAAAACGTATCTTGAAAAACAAGGAATAGATTTTAACAGTGATCAGGGCAAGGCCACATTAGAAAGTGTCAAAAATGATGTCATGGAAGGTCTGATTGGTAACGAACTGATCAACCAAGAAATTGCGAAGAACAAGTGGGATTTGAAAGACCCCGAGGTCACGAAGCAAGTTGAAAATCTTAAGAATCAGATTCCTGATAAGGACTATCAAAAGTGGTTGGACCAACAAGCTATGACGGATCAAGAAGTAGTCAACTATTTTGCTTTTACCACCAACATTGGTAAAGATGTTCAGGTTACGGACCAGGATGTGAAGCAGTATTTTGATTCCAATTATTCGAAATACGGCGGTCAGGAAGAACAGGTTAAAGCAAAACATATACTGGTAGCTACCGAGCAGGAAGCATTGGACATCATCAAACAACTGAAAGCGGGAAAAGATTTTTCAGAACTGGCTAAGGAAAAGTCTACTGATACCGGTTCCAAGTCGTCGGGGGGAGATTTGGGTTACTTCAGCAGAGGCCAGATGGTACCTCCATTTGAGGAAGCTGCGTTTAGTCAAAAAGTTGGCCAGTTTTCCGATAAACCAGTTAAAACCGACTTTGGATATCATGTTATTCTTGTCGAAGATCATAAACTTCCGGTGAAGCCTGATTTTAATAAGGTTAAAGCAAGTGTTCAGAAAGATGCTTTAGACTATGCCAAAAATCAAAAAGTCCAAAGTTATTTTTCCAAGCTGCGGCAAGATGCTAAAATTGAGTATGCAGAAGCACTAAAACCTAAAATTTCCTAACATTGTTTAAACGGAGAACACAAAACCACTGTTAAAAAACGCAGTGGTTTTCTTATGACCAAAAGCTTTTTACTTGGCTTATTATAGATATTCTGGTAATTATTTATAATATGTTAGAGAAGATTGATGGGTAAGATAGTCAAACTATGACAGATAAAGGTGATTTTTAAAGTTATTCTTTTTTTCATGGTATGGAAAAATATGAATAATAAAACAGTTCTAGATATATACTAAGATTGAATCAGTTGCTTTGGAAAAAGGAGGGAGAACTTTGAAAGCAACCGGAATCGTCAGAAGGATTGATGATCTTGGCCGCGTAGTAATCCCCAAGGAAATCCGGCGGACATTACGGATAAGAGAAGGTGATCCACTGGAGATTTTTGTGGATAGAGAAGGGGAAGTCATACTTAAAAAATACTCACCAATCGGTGAACTTGGAGACTTTGCCAAGGAATATGCAGACTCCTTGTTTGAAGCAACAGGGCATATCGCTTGTATTGGAGACAGAGATGTGATTATCGCTGTAGCCGGAGCTTCTAAAAAAGAGTATTTAAACAAGCCCCTTGGTACTGCCGCAGAACAAGCAATGGAAGACAGAAAAACGATATTTACCTCGGGTGAAACAACGGTTCTCAAGGATGTAGAAGGTGATGATAAGGGAAGAGTAACCAGTCAGGTTATTGCCCCGATCATTGCGGAAGGGGATCCAATTGGGGTAGTAATCTTGATGTCCAAAGATCCCAATACAAAAATGGGTGATTTGGAAACGAAATTAGTAGAAACTGCAGCTGGTTTTTTAGCCAAACAAATGGAGCAGTAAAGGATAGGTACCGATAATTTGATCAGAAGGGGCTGTTGCACAACGAACATGAAAGTTCGTGGGCAACAGCCCTCCAGTTATCTCTGGAAATAGCAAATGCGAGCCCTAGAGAGCCCGCAAATACTGTATATTTAATTATGCGACTAAGTATCTGAATCATATTGGTGAGATAACGTATGAAAATCTATTTGTAGACGGGACAAAAATTGAAGCCAATGCCAATAAATATACTTTCGTTTGGAAAAAGATTGTCAATAAAAATGAAGCGAA
>JAAYUV010000110.1 GCA_012517475.1 Peptococcaceae bacterium
CCTGAATCCGTGATTAAATAACTATTAATCGGCTAAGCTGCTTGGTATAATTGAAATAGTTAAACAGGGAAAATTTCACCAGGCAGGTGCAGTGAATGAAATTCATACTTGAAAATTCTGATGAAACTCTAACGACACATTCCGGATTGGGACTTATAGGATTACTGTTATCGAAAACAAAGATCAAGCAACGTTTCAATGAAATCTGTCTTCCTAAAATTAAATCCGTTCCGGACATTAAGCATGGAGACGTTGTCACATCTTATCTGGGTTTATTATGCCAAGGAAAAAATGACTATGATCACATTGAATCGTTTCGTAGAGATCCTTTCTTCCGCATGGCCTTGGATCTTAAACAAATTCCTTCCAGTCCTACATTAAGACAGCGTTTAAATGATCTTGGTCAGCAGAAATCCAGCCTTTCTGTATTGTTAGAAGAATCAGCCGACCTTTTGGGTAAACTGGACGTAACGCTTACTTCAGTTGAAGTCGGAGAACATGAAGAGAAACGCTGTTATCTTCCGTTAGACATTGATGTGTCTCCTTTCGATAACTCCAATACCAAGAAAGAAGGCGTGAGCAGGACCTATAAGGGTTGTGATGGCTACGCTCCTATGTTTGCTTACCTTGGTCAAGAAGGCTATGGCATTCATGTTCAGCTTCGCGAAGGAAAAACACATTGTCAGTTTGACGGAGATAAGTTTTTAGCTCAAAGTATTTGCTATGCCAGAAGGATAACTTCTCAAGCTCTTCTTGTTAGAATGGATGCCGGTAATGACAGTGTGGATAACCTTCGGGTTTGCTTACAGCAGGAATACCCTGTAGACCTTATCATAAAACGAAACCCACGAAAAGAATCGGCTGAAAGCTGGTTAATGATTGCTAAGCAGAAAGGGAAGTGCGAATCACCCAGAGAAGGGAAAAATATTTATCGCGGTGTTATCCCTGTTAAGCTTAAAGGGTTAGAGAATCCTATCAACCAAGTTTTTGAAGTAACAGAACGAACTATAGACAAACATGGACAGCTGCTTTTAGTTCCAGACATTGAATTTGATACCTATTGGACAACGCTTCCCGATAATCCTAAAGAAATTATTCGGTTATACCGTGACCATGCTACATGCGAACAGTTTCATAGCGAATTAAAAACCGACCTGGATTTAGAACGTTTCCCATCAGGTAAATTTGCTACCAATGAACTCATCCTGCACTTAGGGGTATTGACCTATAACTTACTTCGTATCATTGGACAGGAAAGCCTAAAAACCACAGATGCCCCGCTTAAGAAAAAAGTATTCCGCCGTCGGATAAAAACAGTAATTCAAAACATTATTACCCTGGCAGCAAAATTAGTCTGGCATGCCCGGCGATATCGATTAAGATTCGGGAAGTACAGCCCATGGTTTAATACATTTAACCGATTATATTCTTCGTTTTGCTGAACGCCATTCCGGCATTCATAACTACAGTTGCTATCCTGTTATCGGTCTGAGGGGTATGGTACCGCGACGAGCGAATCAGGATGAGGAGCGCGGCTGTTGCGTCATAGATGACGCAACAGCCGAAAAGCGATATTGTGCCCCTCAGACCAAACCTAAAAGATTGAGATTTTAAACATACGGAGAATTACGCTTGACAAATTTGCGTAAGATTACTGCCTAGCTGTCTTCATCACGGATTCAGGGAATCATATAATGTTACTTTTTAAATAATAGAAAATAAAAGATTTTTTTGGGGATAACGATATTGTAGTATGCATTTCTGACCACTTCGGATTCCCAACGTGGTTCGCAATTTGTATTGATCTATTGACTCCTTAATAGCCAATATTAATTTGAACAGAATTGCAGCCAGTAAAAACTTTATTTCGTAAGCTTTAGTTTATATGCTCCAAAGTCGGTCCCCGTGCCAGAAGTTGAATTATTTACGACCATTTGCATAAAATCACCTGTGATAACGCCGTCACTACAGCTTTCAATAAAAAAAACAGCGAAGCCGACTATTGTTACAGGTTTTCTCCCGTTTACTTTCATCGTGTCCATTACCGGCACAACCACAATACGTGGAGACCCTTTTTGAACAGTGCTAAACGTGGCTGTTGGGTCTTTATTAATGCGGTAGCTTACGCCAGTATCTGTTGGCCCTTTCATATTGCCAGGTTCTGTGTCAACCGATTGACCAACTGTAAGTGTACCACTATACCCGTCTTCAAGATTATTTTTAAAGACACTAGCACCAGTCCCGCCAAGTGCTAAAGCCCCATAATTGCCAGTATAGCCACTGCCTCCACCATTTTTCAACGTATAGGTTTGTCCATATACAAAAGTTTGTTCTTCCACACCTAGAGGGACGACTCCTGAAACACTCCCAACAGGGCTAACAGCTGCAGCAGCAGTGGCACTTAAAGTTCCCGTGTTAAAGCCTATAACTTTTGCAAATATATAATTGAATGTTTTAGTTCCCGTCACACTAATCGTCTTGTTTCCATTTGAAAAACTCACACTAATATCAGAAGGGCTAAAACCATTTAAGACAATATATTGGTTAGCGACAGTTAAGGCACTTGTTGTATTTGGAAGTTCTTGGGCACCAGCAAGCGATGCGGCATCGACAGCATTTTGCAGTTTAGCCTTTTCCACATAGGCCATGCTAACATCAATAGCAAGGGCACAACAAGCTAACAATACAGTCATCATCAAAGCGACAAGTATCATAATGGAACCTTTATCATTATTAGTTTGATTCTCAAGCATTTTTTTGTTCATCAATTCACCTCCACACTTACAGATATTTTTATTATATTATCTTAAAATATTATAGTTAGACACTTAAAGTCCTATTTATTACAGGACTTTAGTATACTTATTAATGTATATCAGTTGCACCACGTCTAAGTTCAAAATTAAAATCCCCCAAACATGCGTGTTTGAGGGATTCGTTTTTGTGTGCGATCAACGTTTGGAGAATTGAGGAGCTTTACGGGCTTTCTTGAGTCCGTATTTACGACGCTCTTTCATACGCGGATCACGAGTAAGGAAACCTGCACGTTTTAATGCCGGTCGCAGGCTCTCGTCTGCTTTCAGGAGAGCTCTGGCGATACCCATACGAAGCGCTCCGGCCTGACCGGTTGTTCCGCCGCCGTGAACCCTGGCATAAAGATCATATTTTCCAAGTGTCTCGGTTATTTCCAAAGGCTGCTGGACAATCATCTCCAGAGTCTTCTTGCCGAAGTACTCACTCAGGCCTCTGTCGTTAATGCTATAATTTCCGCTCCCGGCTACAAGTCTTACCCGGGCAACGGCGTTCTTTCTTCTGCCGGTACCTTGATATTGAAGTTGCGCTGCCATGCTTTAACCTCCTTCCAACTATTTCATATTCCATACTTCGGGTTTTTGAGCCAGATGGGGATGTTCAGGCCCTTTGTACACTTTAAGCTTCTTATACATCTGGGCTCCCAGTTTGTTGTGAGGAAGCATTCCCTTTACTGCATGTTCCATAGCTTTTTCGGGTGTTTTAGCCATTAATACCCTGTAGGTCATCTCTTTCAGTCCACCCGGATAACCTGAATGCCAACGGTACATCTTGTTGTCAAGTTTCTTACCGGTGAGTAATGTCTTTTCAGCATTTACTACAATTACAAAATCGCCCGTATCTACATTAGGAGTAAATATAGGCTTATGTTTACCTCTGAGCAAACGGGCGGCTTCAGCAGCTACTCTGCCCAGAGACACACCAGCAGCGTCAATGACATACCATTTACGTTCCACCTCTTGGGCTTTCGCAAATTGTGTGGTGGTCATGTTTTTCCCTCCATTTTTGTTCGAGTCCATTTTTTATAAAAGTTCGAGCATTTCTTATTTTATCACCTTACGTGAGGGGCTCATCACGTTCGGAATAAGACTTACTCTAAAAATTTTATCCAAAACCAAGCTTTTAGTCAACAATTTTAAAATTTTCGAACCTGCTTTGCTTTTTGCTAAGACAATAAAAGTTCTTCAATTTGATTCTCTTCAATATCCTCAAAAACTTCACTGGGCCTGACAAGTTCATAATTAACCATGGTTAAGGTTAATCCTGCGGCAGGTACGGTTTTACCGGCCTGCGCACGTTGGCCCGAATCAAGTATCGACGGAATTGCGTCAGTTTGGATTTTCCCTTTTCCAACATAAAGAAGGGTTCCGGTAATGATTCGTACCATGTTATACAAAAAACCATTACCAATACAGGTTATTGTGATTAATTCTCCCTGTTGACTTACCTTACAGTGGGAAAGGGTACGGACAAAACTTTTGGCCGAAGAACCGGCGGCAACAAACGCTTTAAAGTTATGTTTCCCTTCCAGATAGGTTGCCGCTGTCTGCATTTTTAAGACGTCAAGCGGTACCGGTTCGTGAAGTGTATATAACCTTGTAAAGACGTGTGGAATTCGCCCATTATCAATTCGGTAATCGTACCTTTTCCATTTAGCACTAGTCCGGGCATTAAAATCCTCCGGAACCTCCCTGGCCTCAATAATTCTTATATCCAGTGGCAAAAGACTATTAAGTGCCTTTGGGATCTTCTCTAAAGGTATGCGCGCATCCGATCGGAAGTTTACAACTTGACCCGCTGCGTGCACCCCGGTATCAGTCCTGCCTGCGGTAACAACCTTGATCTCTTCGGCAAAAAGCTTCTTCCAAACCCTTTCCAGTTCACCTTGGATTGTCCGGCCATGCTCTTCCGGCTGGCGTTGAAATCCATGGTAGTTTGTACCGTCATAGGCTAGTCGCAGAAGGATGTTACGCATTTTTCTCTCCAAAATTAGTGGAAACTCTTGTGCCTTTATTGAGGCAAGCATCCGGGGAACAATCCCTCCAAAAAACAGCATCAGTTTTCATCAGGGAGTGTCCCCTATTAGCTATTCACTCACTTGGACTTGCTGTTCCTTGTCATCTACGTAAAGGCTTAGTTGCCTTTACGCCGCGGCATTAGCGAAAACTATAGTTTTCGCCATGGACTTGCTGCTCCTTGTCATCCATGACACCGCAGCATTAGTCCATCCATGGACGTCAGGCCAGGTTACTTTGCCGGAGTAACCTGACCGTAATTGCCGTTTAGTCTACAAGCTCTACCAAAACCATTTCCGCAGCGTCCCCACGACGATATCCGGATCTCATGATTCTGGTATAACCTCCCTGCCTGTCAGCATATTTCGGAGCAATTTTATCAAAAAGCTCTTTTACTACAGTTTCGTCCAATAAAAATTCCATTGCTTGACGTTTCGCAGCAAGATCACCTTGTTTGCCGAGCGTGATCATTTTCTCTGCCAGGGAATTCAATTCTTTGGCTCTTGCTTCCGTAGTCTCAATCCTTCCGTGTTTGAGCAAGGATGTTACGATGTTTCGTAATGTTGCCTTTCTACGGCTCATTTTTATCCCAAGCTTACGATATGCCAACTGTGATCCCCCCTTTAGGTTTAATCTTCCGGAGTACGGAATCCGAGACCAAGCTCTTTGAGTTTGTTTTCAACTTCTTCCAGAGACTTACGTCCAAGATTACGTACTTTAATCATATCTTCCTCTGTTCTTTGCGTAAGTTCTTCCACACTGTTAATACCGGCCCGTTTTAGACAGTTATAAGATCTTACCGAAAGATCCAATTCCTCAATCGTCATTTCCAGGATCTTATCCTTGGCTTCTTCCTCTTTTTCAACCATGATTTCCACATTGCCAAGGTTGTCCGTTAAACCGATAAATAAGCGCAGATGCTCATTTAAAATTTTAGCCGCAAGGCTTGTGGCCTCTTTCGGAGTAATACTGCCATTTGACCATACTTCCAAAGTCAGTTTGTCAAAGTCTGTCATCATTCCGACACGGGTATCTTCTACTGCATAGTTGACTTTGTAGATCGGAGTAAAAATCGAGTCTACCGGAATAACCCCGATGGCCTGATCTGTTTTTTTGTTTTTCTCAGCGGGTACATAACCACGGGACCGTTCGACCGTCATCTCCATAAAAAGACGTCCGTCTTTGTCCAATGTGGCAATCTTTAGATCCGGATTTAAAATCTCAATATCAGGACCAGTAATGATATCTCCGGCCGTGACAACCCTTTCGCCTTCACATTCCAAACGAAGAACCCTGAGTTCATCCGTATGTCCTTTCAAGGCAAGGGATTTTATGTTGAGGATGATCTCCGTCACGTCTTCCAAGACTCCTGGAATGGTTGAGAATTCGTGCAGTACGCCTTCGATCTTAACCGATGTGATTGCTGAACCTGGCAGAGAAGAAAGCAAAATACGACGCAGGGAATTTCCTAAAGTAATTCCATAGCCCCTCTCCAATGGCTCTATGACAAATTTGGCATAGGTATTATCTTCAGACCGCTCTACACACTCAATATTGGGCTTCTCGATTTCTAGCATCGGAACGCACCTTCTTTCCCGGAAAAGTTTAACGTGAATACTTCTCTACGATGAGATGTTCCTCAATCGGAATCTGAATATCCTCACGGGAAGGCATATGAATAACTGTCCCGGAGATCGTATTGACATCCAGACTGAGCCAAGCAGGAACAGCACGATCTTTAAGAGTTTCCGTCATTTCTTTAATTCTATTATTGTCCCTGCTGCTTTCTTTGATAGAGATCACTTCACCGACACTTACCAGATAAGATGCAATGTCTACTCTTTTACCATTAACAGTAATATGACCATGTGTTACAAATTGACGGGCTTCTGGTCTTGAACCGGCAAAACCAAGCCTGTAAACTACATTATCCAAGCGGCGTTCCAGCAGACGAAGAAGGTTTTCACCTGTCATACCTTGTTGGCGCGCAGCCTTGGCAAAGTACCCACGGAATTGTTTTTCCAAAACACCGTAGATTCTTCTGGCTTTCTGCTTTTCTCTCAGCTGGATACCATAATCACTTGGTTTCTTACCCCTGTTTTGGCCGTGCATACCTGGTGCATAGGAACGACGGTCTATTGCGCATTTATTGGTATAACACCGGTCCCCTTTCAGGAACAGTTTTTGCCCTTCACGCCGGCACAGACGGCATACTGGTTCTGTATATTTTGCCATGCTTACACCTCCTTATACTCTTCTGCGTTTAGGCGGGCGACATCCATTATGCGGAATTGGAGTTACATCTCTGATAAGATTTACTTCCAAACCGGCTGCCTGCAGTGCTCTGATTGCTGCTTCCCTGCCTGCACCCGGGCCTTTAACAAAACACTCGACCATCTTCAGCCCATGCTCCATTGCTGCTTTCGCTGCGGTTTCAGCGGCAGATTGAGCAGCATACGGAGTGCTTTTACGTGAGCCCTTAAAGCCTAAAGAACCGGCGCTGGACCACGAAATCGCATTTCCTGTCGGATCTGTGATCGTAACAATGGTATTATTGAATGTTGATTTGATATGCGCTACGCCACTTTCAATATTTTTGCGTTCTTTTCTTCTGGTTCGGACAACTTTACGTGCCATTCTTTACGTGCACCCCCCTTTACTTTTTCTTCTTGCCGCCAATAGCTCTTGCGGGACCTTTACGGGTACGGGCATTGGTCTTTGTCCGCTGTCCCCGAACAGGCAGCCCGCGGCGATGACGAAGTCCGCGATAACAACCGATTTCCATGAGTCTTTTAATGTTCAAGGAAACTTCACGACGTAGGTCTCCTTCAACCATATATTCTTTATCAATAATCTCCCTGATTTTGGCAATCTCATCATCTGTGAGGTCTTTTACCCTGGTATCCGGGTTAATTTGAGCCTTGGTCAGGATCTTATTGGATTGAGATACTCCGATACCGTAAATATAGGTCAGAGAAATCTCAACACGCTTGTCTCGAGGTATATCAACCCCTGCGATACGTGCCATCTAGTTGTCACACCCCCAAATTTGATTTTGACTACTAATGCCGCGATAGCCATGGAAACGGCACAGGATGTGCCTAATTTCAGCCATGCCATGAATGGCATAAATGGCTGATGGCAAGGAGCGGCGTACAATTAATTCACACCATGGTCATTGTTGCAAACTACATAAGTGAAATTAAAATTAATCTCCAGCGGTTAGCCTTGACGCTGTTTATGCTTCGGATTTTCGCAAATGACCATTACTTTGCCGTGACGTTTAATAATTTTACACTTTTCACAAATTGGTTTTACAGAAGGCCTTACTTTCACTGGTAATCCCTCCCTTGTTTGCTTTACTTGTATCGATAAACAATTCGCCCTCTGGTCAGATCATAGGGAGAAAGCTCCACAGTGACCCGATCTCCCGGAAGAATTCGAATAAAATGCATCCGAATTTTACCGGAGACATGTGCCAGTACTTTGTGCCCATTATTGAGTTCCACTCTAAACATAGCATTGGGCAGCGGTTCAAGTACTTTACCTTCTACTTCAATAACATCTTCTTTAGACATTCTGCTTATCCCTCCTTTGACAGATTCAATCCGGTAGTTTGCCTTAAATTCGAGTTAGTATTTCAGGGCCATTTTCCATTATAGCCACTGTGTGTTCAAAATGTGCAGAGGCTCTGCGATCTTTTGTAACGACTGTCCATTTGTCCTCAAGAGTTTCAACCTGGTAACCTCCTAAGTTCACCATGGGTTCTATCGCCAGGGCCATTCCTATCTCGAGTCTAGGCCCCCTGCCGGGTTTGCCAAAGTTGGGTATTTGTGGATCTTCATGCATTTTTCTTCCGATACCATGCCCTACATAGTCCCGGACAACTGACATCCCATTTTCTTCTACGTAAGACTGAACTGCATATGAAATGTCAAAAAGACGGTTCCCTTTTAAGGCTTGAGCAATACCCAGCTTCAAGGATTCCTCACAAACTGCCAGGAGCTTTGCGTCGTCGTTGCTGATTTCCCCCACTGGCAATGTGATGGCGGAATCTCCGTAATAACCGTCGAATAACGCACCACAATCGATACTGATAATATCCCCATTTTTGAGAGCTCTTAAACTTGGAATCCCGTGTACTACCTCCTCGTTTACCGATGTGCAGAGAGTTGCGGGAAACCCGTTGTATCCTTTAAAAGCGGGGATAGCGTCATATTTGCGGATGTGTTCTTCTGCCAGCCGGTCAAGTTCTTTTGTGGTGATGCCTGGTTTAACCACTTCTTTCATAATCTCCAGAACTTCAGCCACGATCCGTCCGGCTGTACGCATCCGATCAAACTGCTCCATGTTTTTCAGCTCGATCATATCTGCTACTCCAAAACGTCAAGTACATCGCGAAAGACCTGCCCAATTTCCTGTTCACCCTGAATCCTTTTGAGCAGACCTTGTTCAGTGTAATATGCGATCAAAGGCTCAGTCTGGTCATTATAGACTTTTAAGCGGTTCTGAGCTGTTTCCAAGGTGTCATCGCTTCGCTGATAGAGTTCACCGCCGCATTTATCGCATACTCCCTCAATTTTCGGGGGATTGAACACGGTATGAAAAGTTGCAGCACACTGCTTGCATACTCTTCTGCCGGTTAGCCTTTCCAGGAGGATAGAATCATCGACTTCAATGTTAATCACTCCATCAAGGCACATATTTAAATCGCTTAGAATTTTGGCCAAAGCATCTGCCTGGGCAGCCGTACGGGGAAACCCGTCCAGTAAGAAGCCGTTCGAACAGTCGGCCTGTGCCAATCTGTCGGCCACAATTCCAATTGTAACTTCATCCGGAACCAAAGCGCCTGAATCCATATATTCCTTTGCTTTCAGTCCCAGCGGAGTTCTTTCTTTAATTGCTGCTCTGAACATATCCCCGGTTGAAATATGGGGAATCTTAAAATGTTCAATCAGCATTTCGGCTTGCGTCCCTTTTCCTGCGCCGGGAGGACCCATGAGTATCGCTCTCATCATTTATCCTCCTTACTTCAGGAATCCCTGATAATGACGCTGCATCAGCTGTGCTTCCATTTGCTTCATGGTCTCAAGAGCAACGCTGACTACGATCAACAGGGAGGTTCCACCCAGATAGATGTTCTGAATTCCGGTAAGTCCAATAACCAGGCTTGGAAGAATCGCAATCAGAGCCAGGAAAATTCCGCCGGCTAAGGTAACCTTCCCTAAAATCTTGAACAAATAGTCCGAGGTAGGACGTCCCGGCCGAATTCCCGGGATAAATCCACCGTATTTCTTCAGGTTATCTGCTACATCAACAGGATTGAATGTAATTCCCGTATAGAAGTAGGTAAAGAAAACAATTAATACGGCATACATGGTTAGATACGGAATGGAATAAAGTGTTCCGTTCATTGTCATCCATTTATTGACGAACATAGCAAAACTCGATGTACTAGGCATCCATGTTGCAATAGTCGCCGGAAAAGCCATCAGGGAAATACCGAAGATAATCGGAATAACACCTGCTTGGTTAACCTTTAAAGGAATATGCGAACTTTGTCCGCCATATACCCTGCGGCCAACAACTCTTTTTGCATATTGAACAGGAATTCTTCTTTGTCCCTCCTGAATGAAAACAACACCGGCAATAATCAGCGCAGCGATAATCACCAGTCCGATAAGGGCAAACCAAGAAAGTTCACCAACCTGTAAGAGGCTGATTAATTTTTTGATTGCATCAGGCACTCCGGCAACGATACCGGCAAAAATGATAAGGGAAATACCATTGCCAATGCCTTTTTCCGTAATCTGTTCACCGAGCCACATCAAAAATGCTGTCCCGGCGGTCAGAACCAAGGCTATCATAATATAGATCGGATATCTGAGAGATTCTTGCGGAATCACAAGAGCGCCACGTAAACCAACGGTGAGTCCAAAACCATTAATAAAGCCTAAGACAACTGTTCCGTAACGAATATATTGAACAATTTTCTTTCTGCCTTCTTCTCCTTCTTTGGACAGTCTCTCCAAATAAGGTATGACAACTGTGAGGAGCTGAATGATAATGGAAGCAGTGATATAGGGCATGATACTTAAGGCAAACACCGAGAACCTTTTCAGGGAGCCCCCGGAAAAGGTATTAAAGAAATCAAAGAGTCCCCCGCTTCCCATCATATCTGTCAAAACTGAACGGTTCATGAAAGGAATCGGTATATGAGCCCCGATCCTGAAGACCAGAAGCATCAGTAAGGTGAACCCTATTTTTTTTCGAATGCTTGGTACATTCCACGCATCTTTCAGGGTCTCAAGTATCAATTTACTCCACCTCTACTTTTCCACCGGCAGCAGTAATTTTATCTGCTGCTGTTTTGCTAACCTTATGAACTTTAACAGTAAGCGGCTTGGTTATTTCACCATCTCCCAATAGTTTTACGCCATCCTGAACCTTTTTGATAAGGCCTGTGGCAAAGAGGGATTCGATGGTAACTTCTGCCCCATTTTCAAATCTTTCTTCCAGATCGGAAACATTAATCACTGTGTATTCCTTGCTGAAGTTATTCGTAAAACCACGTTTGGGAAGTCTGCGGATGGTAGGCATTTGACCGCCTTCGAATCCAGGACGAACACCGCCGCCTGAGCGCGCCTTTTGTCCTTTATGGCCTTTTCCGGCTGTATTTCCTAATCCTGAACCGTTACCACGTCCAACCCGTTTGCGTGATTTGGTTGAACCTTCTGCGGGCTTAAGTTCATGGAGTTTCATATGGACACCTCCTTACTTTCTGCAGTACATTACTATGAATTGGTTTCACTGCTCCCTGCCATCCATGGCCCGGCCGATTCTCGCCATTCTGGCTTCATCGACACTAGGTCATCCGTGACCGTCGCAGTATTAGTCCATCCATGGACGTTATCCGATGATTTCTTCCACGGATTTGCCGCGCATCTTTGCGACTTCATGGTCTTTTTTCAAGGCTTTAAGCCCTGCCATGGTCGCATTGACTACGTTATGCGCATTGGAAGAACCTAATGATTTGGTAAGAATATCTTTAACCCCTGCCACTTCCAGTACCGCGCGGACCGGTCCGCCGGCGATTACTCCGGTACCTTTGGCTGCCGGTTTCAAAAGAACCTGGCCTGCACCATATTCGCCAACGATTGGATGAGGAATGGTCGTTCCTTTCAGCGGAATGGAAATGAGGTTTTTCTTAGCGTCTTCTATTCCTTTACGAATAGCTTCCGGCACTTCGGTGGCTTTGCCCAACCCAGCCCCAACAATGCCGTTGCCGTCTCCAACAACAACCAGCGCGCTAAAGCTGAAGCGTCTTCCACCCTTAACTACCTTGGCTACACGGGCAATATGCACGATTTTCTCTGTAAATTCAAGTTTGCTAGGATCAATACTCTGCAATGATTTTCCCTCCTTTACTAATAGGTTTAAAAGTCAAGTCCTGCTTCCCTTGCTGCCTCAGCAAGAGCTGCAACTCTTCCATGATAAAGGCTTCCTCCACGATCGTATACAACCTTGGAAATTCCTTTTTCTTTTGCTTTTTTGGCAATGAGTTCACCAACTTTTTTGGCGCCCTCAATATTTCCGCCGGAAAGTTCCGCTGCTTTAAACTCCGGGTCCAGAGAAGAAGCAGCTGTAAGAGTTATTCCCAAGTCATCATTAATAACCTGAGCATAAATATGATTCAAACTTCTGAATACCGCCAGCCTTGGTCTTTCAGCAGTACCGTGAATTCTTTTCCGGATACTCTTATGCTTTTCCTTCAATGCTAATCTGCGGTCTGTTCTTTTAATCAAGCCTTTTCACCCTTTCTATGCGGCAAGAGATTTTGCCCTTACCTTACTTTTTGCCTCCGGTCTTACCTTCTTTACGGCGAATAACCTCTTTGTCATATTTGATCCCTTTGCCTTTATACGGCTCGGGCGGGCGCTGCCCGCGAACATCAGCAGCAAAGATTCCAACTTTTTCTTTATCAATTCCCTTAACAATGATCTTGTTCGGTGCGGGAACCTCAATCTCGATCCCTTCCCAAGGCTCCATTTCAACGGGATGAGACTTCCCAACTGCGAGTACCAGTTTTTTTCCTTGCAGGGAAGCGCGGTAACCTACCCCTACGAGATCAAGATTTTTGCTGAAACCGTTGGTTACTCCTTCTACCATGTTGGCGAGTAAGGTACGGGTCAGACCGTGCAGGGACCGATATATAGGTTCATCACTTGGACGGGTAACGTTTATTGTATTGTCATTAATCTCAATATTAATTTCAGGCCGGAATTCCCTGGTGAGAGTTCCCTTTGGGCCTTTGACTGTTACAATGTTGCCATCCTGTTTGATTTCCACCCCGCTGGGTATGGTAATCGATTTTCTCCCAATTCGAGACATATTCTACACCTCCGTCCTTTACCAAATGTAGCAGATGACTTCTCCACCCAAACCTTCATTGCGCGCCTGTCTGTCGGGCATAATGCCTTTGGAGGTAGATATTACTGCAACTCCCAGACCCCCAAGAACCTTAGGAATCTGATCTTTTTTTGCATAAACTCTTAAACCGGGGCGGCTGATACGCTTCAAGCCTGTAATAACTCTTTCCCGGTTAGGGCCGTATTTAAGATATAATCTTAAGACCCCCTGCTTATTGTCATCAATATATTCGTAATCCTTAATAAAGCCTTCCTGCTTCATAAGTTCAGCCAGGGCCTTCTTAATGTTCGATGCAGGAATTTCCACTTTATCATGGTAAACCATTCCGGCATTGCGGATACGTGTCAAGAAATCGGCAATAGGATCTGATGTTGTTGACACTTAAAGTTCCCCCTTTCTCCAATAATGCTTACCAACTAGCCTTGGTGATTCCAGGCAATTCGCCTTTATAAGCCAGTTCTCTAAAGCATATCCTACATATTCCAAATTTGCGCATATATGCATGCGGGCGTCCGCAAACCTTGCAACGATTGTGCCAGCGAACAGAATATTTCGGCGTGCGCGATTGACGAACTACCATTGACTTTTTGGCCATAAATTTAAGCCTCCTTAAAATCTAGTCACGAAACGGCATTCCGAATTCTTTGAGAAGCGCTTTCGATTCTTCATCCGTATTGGCTGTTGTCACGAAGACAATATCCATTCCTCTGAGTTTATCAATCTTGTCAAAGTTAATCTCAGGGAAAATAAGTTGCTCTTTCAGTCCCAGGGTATAGTTACCTCTGCCGTCAAAGGACTTGCCGGATACTCCCTGAAAGTCCCTTACACGAGGAAGGGCAACATTGATCAGCCTGTCAACGAATTCGTACATCCGGTCACCTCTTAAGGTAACCTTAACACCAATTGGCATCCCTGCACGAAGTTTGAATGCGGCAATAGACTTTTTCGCACGTGTAACAACGGGCCGTTGGCCGGCAATTGTCATAATGTCTTCCATTGCGGCATCAATCGCTTTGGGATTTTGGATAGCTTCCCCTAAACCAACATTAATAACGACTTTCTCCAGACGCGGAGTTTGCATTACGTTACTATAGTTGAACTTCTTTTGAAGAGCGGGGGTAATTTCATTTTTATATAAATCTTTTAAACGGGCCACCAGAGTACCTCCCTTCCAGAATTATTTTTTGCTTTGATCGGGTAAGTTGTGTCCACATTTTTTGCAGACCCTTACTTTTCCTTCTCCGGTTTCTTTCATGCTTTTTCTGGTAACGGAATTGCATTCCGTGCAATAAAGCATAACGTTTGAGCTGTGAATCGGAGCTTCCATCTCGGTAATTCCACCTTGTGGATTGTTCTTGGTAGGCTTCTGGTGTTTTTTAACAACATTGACCTTTTCCACTACAACTCTGCCCTTGGCGGGAAGTACCTGAAGTACTTTTCCTTTTTTCCCAGCGTCTTTTCCGGTAATTACCATAACCATGTCGCCTTTTTTGACGTTCACTTTTTCGGCGGACATATTTTCTTCACCTCCGTCCGACATGTGTTCCTATAATACTTCCGGTGCCAGTGATACGATTTTCATATAATCTTTTTCCCTCAGTTCCCGGGCTACAGGTCCAAAGATACGGGTACCTCTCGGACTCTTGTCATCTTTGATAATCACCGCAGCATTCTCCGAAAACTTAATATAGGAACCGTCTGGTCTTTTTATCTCTTTGCTTGTACGAACTACAACAGCTTTTACGACATCACCTTTTTTGACAACGCCGCCTGGTGTTGCTTCTTTAACGGAAGCAATAATCACATCACCAATCGTTGCGTAACGGCGTTTAGAACCTCCCAAAACACGAATGCATAATAATTTTTTTGCACCCGTGTTATCTCCCACTTTAAGGGTTGATTCAGCCTGAATCATTGGGCGGAACCTCCTTTCCTAGCTGTTTTCAAATTTCCTTAGGTCTTAGAGAGCAACCGCTTTTTCTACTACTTGAACCAGTCGCCAGTTTTTCTCTTTACTTAACGGTCTGGTCTCCATAATTTCCACGGTATCACCGATTTTTGCTTCGTTGTTCTCGTCATGAGCTTTATACTTTTTCGTAACCTTCATGGTTTTATGATACATTGGGTGTTTCTTGGTCGTTACAACAGCTACTACGATGGTTTTATCCATTTTGTCGCTGACAACTTTTCCGATCCTTGTTTTACGTTGTGTTCTTTCCAAAGTTACTGCCTCCTTTCCTGCCTTAAGCACGCTTGAGCTCGCGCTCACGGAGAATGGTTTTACCTCTGGCAATCCCTTTGCGAACCTCTCTGATCCGCATCGGATTATCGAGTTGTCCAGTAGCCAATTGGAAACGCAAATTGAATAATTCCGTTTTCAGTCCGTCAATCTGTTTTAGCAATTCCTCATCGGTCATGTCACGGAAATTTTTATTCTTCGCCATTCGCGCCACCTCCAACCTCTTCTCCGTCCTGTTCCTCTTTGCGGACGAACTTACATTTAATCGGAAGTTTATGAGCTGCAAGCCTTAAAGCCTCACGAGCTGTTTCTTCGGGAATCCCGGCAAGTTCAAACATCACTCTGTTCGGTTTTACAACAGCAATCCAGTACTCGGGAGTTCCTTTACCGCTTCCCATACGGGTTTCGGCAGGTTTTGCTGTGATCGGCCTGTCAGGAAAAATATTGATCCAAACCTGGCCGCCACGTTTGATATAACGAGTCATCGCAATACGAGCCGCTTCAATCTGACGGTTGGTTATCCAGCCATTTTCCAGGGCCATGAGTCCATATTCGCCGTAAACAACCTTGTTTCCCCTCTGAGCTTTCCCTTTCAGGGACGGACGATGCTGTTTACGATGTTTAACTCTGGTCGGTACTAGCATTTTATAATCCTCCTTCCTCCTGAACGGGCTTCTTGGTAGGAAGAACTTCGCCGCGGTAAATCCATACTTTTACGCCAATCTTACCGTAAGTCGTATTGGCCTCAGCAAATCCATAATCAATATCTGCACGAAGGGTATGAAGGGGTACTTTACCTTCGTTATACCATTCAGTACGAGCAATTTCCGCACCACCAAGACGTCCGCTGCATGAGATTTTTATACCTTGGGCTCCGGAACGCATGGTGCGTCCCACTGTCTGTTTCATAGCCCTGCGGAAAGATACGCGTTTTTCCAGCTGCTGGGCAACGCTTTCAGCTACAAGCTTCGCATCCAGTTCAGGTTTCTTGATTTCCACAATGTTTACTGCAACCTGTTTGCCTGTCATGGTTTCGAGCGCTTTACGCAGGTTTTCAACTTCCGCACCGCCGCGACCAATAACAATTCCGGGTTTTGCAGCATGAACCGATACTTTAACCCGGTTTGCTGCTCTTTCTATTTCAACCTTGGGAACTCCGGCTTGTTGAAGCTTTTCTACTACAAATTTGCGAATTCTAAGATCTTCATGAAGGAGCTCACCATAATTTTTATCAGCATACCAACGGCCTTCCCACGTACGGATAATGCCGATACGAAGACCTTTGGGGTTTACTTTTTGACCCATGCTTTGCCTATTCCTCCTTCTTATCGCCAACGACCACGGTAATATGACTGGTCCGTTTACGGATCCTGTCTGCTCTTCCCTGTGCCCGGGGCATAATGCGTTTGAGCGTTGGTCCCTGATCTACAAAAACTTTGGTAACGTACAGATCATCCGAACTCATTTCCAGGTTGTGCTCCGCATTTGCGATCGCTGATTTAAGGACCTTACTCACAGGTTCTGTTGAAATCTTCGGTGTAAATCTCAAGATTGCTATTGCTTCTTCAACTTTTTTCCCGCGAATCAAATCGACAACCTGACGCACCTTACGAGGAGAAATACGGACGAATTTTGCCACTGCTTTTGTTTCCATCTTATTTTACCTCCTCTCAATTAGCGTAAGCCGCTCGATTTTTCGCTTCCGGCATGTCCTTTGAAGGTCCGGGTTGGTGCAAACTCACCAAGTTTATGTCCAACCATATCTTCTGTGATATATACAGGCACATGTTTGCGTCCGTCATGGACGGCAATCGTGTGACCGATCATTTGCGGGAAAATGGTTGACCGTCTGGACCAAGTTTTTAACACTCTCTTTTCGCCGGTTTGATTCATATCATCTACCCGTTTTAACAGGCGGGTACTAACATACGGCCCTTTTTTAAGAGATCTGCCCATTCTGAGGTCTCCTTTCGCTTAACTTTAGCCTCTACGCTTCACGATGAACTTATTGCTCTGGTTCTTCTTTTTACGCGTCTTAGCGCCCAGGGCAGGTTTGCCCCACGGTGTTACAGGATTACGCCCGATTGGGTTACGGCCTTCACCACCGCCATGCGGGTGATCAACAGGGTTCATAACTGCGCCGCGAACTGTGGGACGCTTTCCTAACCAACGGTTTCTTCCTGCTTTGCCGATTGTGACGTTCTCATGATCCAGATTCCCTACCTGTCCAATCGTAGCGCGGCACTCTAAGTGGATCATTCTCATTTCACCGGAGGGAAGCCTCAACGTAGCATAATTTCCTTCCTTAGCCATGAGCTGTGCCGATCCGCCTGCCGAACGAACCAACTGGCCGCCCTTGCCGGGTTTCATCTCAATATTGTGGATCAAAGTACCCACAGGAATATTTTTAAGTTTTAAGGTGTTTCCTACCTTAATATCGGCTCCGTCACCGTTGATAATTTCCTGTCCAACCTGAAGACCGTTGGGAGCAATGATATAGGTTCTATATCCATCAGCATAGTTCAAAAGAGCAATATTTGCAGAACGGTTGGGGTCGTACTCAATGCTGGCAACTCTGGCCGGAACCCCATCTTTGTTTCTTTTAAAGTCTATCAGACGATAACGCCTTTTATGGCCGCCGCCTTGATGTCTTACTGTAAGATGACCTTCGCTGTTCCTTCCGCCCTTACTGCGTAACGGAGCAAGAAGAGAACGTTCTGGGTCTTTTCTTGTTATTTCTTCGAAAGTAAGCACTGTCATCTGCCTGCGACCCGGAGATGTTGGTTTATATGATCTAATAGGCATTTTTTCTACCTCCTTTGCCTTCAGTCTACAGACCTGCAAATCCTTCGATTTTATTTCCGGGCTTAAGTGTAACGATAGCTTTCTTTCTGTCGGGAGTTGTTCCGACATAACGGCCCATACGTTTTTCTTTACCCTTTACTTTTAAAGTACGAACATCATCGACTTTAACCTTGAACATTTTTTCTACAGCAGATTTGATTTCAATTTTGTTTGCTGCGGTATTAACCCAGAAGGTGTATTTATTTTCTTCTACCGATCCAACCGATTTCTCGGAAATGACAGGACGGATCAAGACATCACGCGCGTCACGCATTACCAAGCACCTCCTCTGTCTTCATCACAGCAGCTTTGCTAAACACAACGAAATCATGTTTTAAGAGATCTACAACGTTGAGCGCTTCTGCCCTGGCAGTAAGGACTCCCTCAATGTTACGGGCTGAAATCATGGCGTTTGTATCGTTATTTTCTACAACAAGCAGTGCTTTTTTGTTTACATTCAATGCTTGCAGAAGTTGTACCATCTCTTTGGTTTTGGGGTTTTCAAAGCTGATTTGATCTACAACAATCAAATTATTGTCCATAACTTTACTGGAAAGAGCTGAACAAAGAGCTAACCTTTTTACTTTTTTGGGTAACTTTTTGCTATAATCTCTCGGTTTTGGCCCGAAGACGATCCCGCCGCCCCTCCAGAGAGGAGAACGAATGGTCCCTGCTCTGGCACGACCTGTGCCTTTTTGTCTCCAAGGTTTGCGTCCCCCGCCACGAACTTCACTGCGACCTAGCGTGGAATGAGTACCAACCCTGGCGTTAGCCAATTGGGCCACAACAGCGGAATGCATTACATGGACATTCGGTTCAATACCAAAAATTTGTTCATTTAACTCAATTTCTCCAACAGGAGCTCCCTGCATATTTACTACCTGTACCTTAGGCATTGCTTCATCCTCCTTTCCTTTCGGATTACTTCGCTTTTACCGATTCTTTTAAGACTAGCAGGCTTTTTTTAGCACCAGGTACACATCCTTTTATCAGGATGATATTTTTATCCGCATCAACCCTGACAACTTCCAGGTTTTGAACTGTAACCCTTTCTCCACCCAGACGACCGGGTAAATTTCTTCCTTTGAAGACACGAGCCGGCCCTTTCGCGCCCATGGAACCGGTACGATGATGGTATTTGGATCCATGACCCATCGGCCCGCGACGTCCGCCATGACGCTTGTGCATTCCTGCGAAACCTTTACCTTTTGTGGTTCCTACAACATCGACTTTGTCTCCAACCGCGAATAGATCAGCCTTAATTTCCTGTCCCACTTCATAAGAGTTCACTTCAGCGGTTCTAAATTCTCTGACAAAACGCTGTGGTTTGATACCAGCCTTCTTAAACTGCCCAAGTACGGGTTTGCTTGAAAGGCTTTCTCTGATCTCATCAAATCCCACCTTAATTGCGTTATAACCGTCTGAAGCTTCTGTTTTCTTTTGCAGTACCAAACAGGGTCCGGCCTGAACCACTGTAACGGGAACGACTTTTCCGTCTTCTGCAAAAATTTGGGTCATCCCCACTTTTTTACCGAGAATTCCTTTAGACACGACGCCACCTCCTATACACTTTGAAGTGCACCGGTTAAATCCGGAGCACGAGAGTGTCTAAAATATGATAATTCTACGGGACTATTTTACGCGTAAGACCCCGGAGATGTACCACACCTCCGGGTGTTTCGCGTCACAAACATAAATATTTTACCACATTCCTCAAAAAAATGCCAGCAAAATTATAATTTGATTTCGATATCTACGCCGGAAGGCAGATCCAATCTCATCAAGGCATCTACAGTCTTGGAAGTAGGATCGATAATATCGATCAGTCTTTTGTGCGTTCTCATTTCGAACTGTTCACGGGAATCTTTGTTGACATGCGGAGAACGGAGAATGGTGTAAATACTTTTTTCCGTAGGAAGAGGAATTGGTCCGCTTACACTTGCGCCCGTTCTCTTTGCAGTATCTACGATTCTTTCAGCTGATTGATCAAGTGTTTTGTGATCAAAAGCTTTGAGACGAATTCTTATTTTTTGATTCATATTGGCACCCTCCCATTTTTTGCTTGTTTCACAAGCCATATTCTCGTAAAAATTACCTGCTGCCCGGCGGAGTCACCCGGCAACAGCAACCTTTTACGCAGTTGCGGCATTAGGTCATCCGTGACCGTCCACCACTCCTTGCCATCCATGGCACCGTGGCATTAGGTCATCCGTGACCGTC
>JAAYUV010000006.1 GCA_012517475.1 Peptococcaceae bacterium
CCTATCACTAATTATAAGGAATTTTTTTGTGGTTTTACAGGAATAATCAGGAATATCTTCTGTTTTTGTTCAATCTCTTCGTTTTAGACTCTTAAGCAAGAGTTGACATTTAAATTTTATTTTTATGCAACGCTAATGATTGTTAATATAAGTCTGACCGTAAATACTGCCAAAATCTAATTTATCTTTTGAAGTTGAACTTGTGTTCATGATTGTTTGAAGCAGAGATGAAGGAACAACATTTTCTCCACCAAAAACGGTAATACCACTCAAAGAAGAGCTTATTGTTTGCAGAAAATTTTTCGTTTGACTGGTTAAGTCTTCTTTTACTAAGATTACCGCCATATTATTCTTCACCGCATAGACTGCACCAGCCAAGGCATCTGCAAAATTTTCCCCTATAGCTATACAGAACTTATTATGGTCGAACCCGGTCCAGAACTTATTCAGTATAGCAACATTCCGTGCGTATTTGTCTGCCCCTAAAATTCTTATAGGATTACTGAATTTATCGGCTACATTGTCACTAATAATGTCCTGGTCACCAATAATGTAAGCCTTGGTTATTGGTTTAGAGCTAATATAATTTTCTATACTGCTTGTAATATTATCCCTGGGTACTAAAATAATCGGTATTTGTTTTTCCGCAGCTAGAGGACCAATAGATAAAGCATCTGCATAATCATTACCGGTAGTCACAGCAACTTCATTGCTGTCCCCTAATTCTTCAGCAATTTTTACAGCAGTATCATATCTATCCTCGCCTGCTATGCGTTTAACGGTATAGCCGGCATTTATCAGGCTATTTTCTTCTTCTGTTGAAATAACACCGGAACCGCCAATCAGGTAAACATTTTTTACTTTAAGATCTTGTAATACAGAAAGCGTATTTGAATTTAATGAATCTTTATCTGTAAGAAGAATAGGTTTTTTCTAAGGACATAATAATATTTTTACATGGAGTTTTCGTAATTAGGAGGTACATTTATGAAGATACTGATTGCTGAAAGTAATTATTCCGAAAGAGTGTTAATGACGAAATCCTGTCCGGATATGGAGAGTGCGATTTTGTCACTGATGGTTTAGAGGCGATTAATGCATATTTGGCTTCTTTAAAAGCAAAAAAACCCTATGATCTGATCAGTCTTACTCCCAATTTACCGTTTGTCGATGGGGTAAGAGTGTTGAGTGCGATTCGATTAATTGAGAACGCAATCGAAATTGACCGTGAAGCCCAAGTCAAGGTCATGTTTACAACAGAACCTGATAACTTTGATTTTACGTCTCAAGCAACCAATTATGAGTCCAATGCCTTTCTGTTAAAGTCAACCGACACGCTGCAATTAGCCGAAAAACTTCAAGAGCAAGGCTTGGTGTAAGAAGCTGCATAATAAAGAGTTTTCAAATAGGGTTTACTTCTACAAATTAAATAAATATCCTCCTCAATTTACAAAATTAGGTAGATTGATTGATTCTCTACTTAGAAATGCTTGTTATAAGTGTTTTTCTGAGGCTTCCAAGGACGGAAGCCTCTTGAATTTACTTATCCCATTTACTAAAAATCGTATAGCTTATGCTTTTCGATATCCCGTAGTGGATACACTCGCCACAAGATTCCCTTTATCATCGTTGACTGTAATGTCATAAAAACAAATATTCTTTGCGTTTTTTACACACTTTGCTTCCGCAAATAGGATAGGACCTTTTGTTGCGCTGATATAGTTAATTTGGCTTGACAGTGACACTGTCAGTTCGTTTTCGCAGTTTGCTGCTATTGCAAAAACAAAATCTGCTAAGGTAAATATTGCACCGCCCATAACAAACCCCGCGGCATTTAAATGATTTTCGTTGATTGAAAGACTACACTTTGCGCAATTCACATCAACTTCTTCAATTATTATTCCTGTAGTTTTGGTTGCATATAAATCGTTGCTGAATCTTTCAATTGCTAGTTGTTTGTAATCCATCTTTCATCCACCATTCTTATGTAATAATATCTTCTACTTTTCATTTTACAATTAGACCTAGTAAGCTGGAAAGAGAAACCGCTGGCATAGCATTTACAATTACACCATTAATATCTGGGATGTTTACCCCTATCCCTTCAATTCCCAAAATAATCGCATAACCCCTTAAGAAATTCTGATTGTTCTTCTTTGCTAAATACTAACGCAATGTCCTCTAACCGCTGCAAGCGGAGCACGGATTGCGAAGCGCGGCTGTTTGCGTCAGGAGGGCGCAATCTGCCGAAAAGCGGTTTGAGGACGTTGCGTAAACTAAGCAAAAGAAAGCCGCCAACACAACTGTCGGCGACTTTAAGAGTCAATTCTTCCATAAAATTTATACCAGCAAAACTGTTCCCTACTCCGTCTTCTTCCTCTTCCGAACCTTCTTCCACACAAACCACGCTATCCCCAGCAAGATCGCCACCGGAATCGCGTACCCGATAAACACGATCAAATAATTGACGGCATTCCAGAGGAAACTGATAGTCTTAATCACGGCATTCTTGGCCGCCTGTAAAGTATTGCTGATAGATACCGGGGTCCAGGGATCGTTTACCGTCAGTTTGCTCTGGGTGGGAGAAATGTTCATCCTGATTTCGGAATACTGAACGTGATTGTCCCAGTACTTCAATTGCCCTTTCAGGCTTTCCATTTCCCTGCGCACATTGGCCAAAGAATCTTCTATCTTTAGAATTTCCTCCACGGTTTTGGCCTGCTGCAGGATTTCCAGGTACCTTTTCTCCTGAGCCTGCCAGGATTTCAGCCTGGTCTCCACATCAAAATATTGTCTGGAAACATCATCGGAGGATAAATGTTCGTTCTCTACCGTTCCGAATTGAGACAGGTTTCCTTTAAAGCTTTGGAATTTATCTGCGGGAATTCGCAAAGACAGATAAACCGTCATTCCTTTTTCATTGTTGTTTTGGTTTGATTCCGCAATATAGCCGCCTTCGGCAGTCACTTTTTCCTCTACGGCTTTCATCGCGGCAGCCACATTATCCGCCTTCAGGGATACATCCAGCACATATATGATTTTTTGCTGGATAGGTTCGGTTTGGGCCCCTGCTCCGGCACTGGCACTGGCTCCGGCTTCAGCGGCTGTTATCCCTTCCGTTTTGGCATCGAGGAAAGCGGTATCCCTGGTTGATTTCTGCATTACGGATGAATTGGCTCCGTCGGCTTTCCCTTTGGCATCCAAAGAAGGACTTGGCGGTACGGACGGCGCCACTGAATTATAAACCCCTTCGTTTGCCGTGGAATACCGGGTTATCGTGTCGGCCGCTTTTTGGGAGGCAGACCCCACTCTCAAAGGTGAAGTAGCATTTTGGAGAAATCCTGTCGATCCCAGATAAACGGCAAAAACGACGACGGCTGCAGCGGACAAAATTTTCAATGTTCTCTTGATCATGAATTTGTTCTGCAAAACCTTCAAGGTGGGAGTGTTATTCTTCTTGATATTGGAGATTGGCTGTTCTTCTTTCGCTTCGAAAGCTTGGGAGTCATTGGATACCGAGATTTTTTCCAGGGTCTTCTTTTTGATACGGTCCTTGAGGTCTTCATCCTGGCGGATATAAGCAAAGAATTCCTTTACACGCATCAAATCACCATCTTCTTCCCACATGGCTGTAATTTTATCTTCTTTCATCAACACTCACCTCCAGCCATTTCTGTCGTATAGATCGTGCGGAAATTTTTCTTGGCCCGGTATAACAGACTGTCCACAGCTTGCTGGGTAATACCAAGAATTGACGCAGTTTCATTGGAACTGAAGCCTTCTATCAATCTCAGCTGAATCACCGCTACCTGAGGTTCCGTCAATTGGGAAAGTGTTTTGCTTACAGACTGCACGGTTGCAAATTCTTCCCCGTAATCCCTGCTGTTTTGTGTGCCCTGCAATTCCTCGGTTAATTCAATGATATGGACTTCTTTCCTGCCCCGGTAGAAATCTGCGATGTAGTTCGAAGCAATGCGCAAAGCCCAGCTTTTAAGCGAGCTTCTCCCCTCAAAACCCGAGATGGACTTCCAGATTTTCGCCATGATCTCGGAAGTTACATCCTCAATCTCGGATGAAGGGATACGCAAACAGACAAACCGGTACACTGCAGGAAAAAGCTCTTCGTAGATTTCATCAAAAGAAATTGGTTCCACTCCCTGAGCCCCCTTAATCAGACATCACAATAAGACACTTCTCTTTTCATTTGTTATAGACGTAAAGATTATTCTTTATCTGACTCAAAGAAGGTAAAATAAAAGGGCTATTGCAAAATGACTAGTTTCCGTAATGTATTATGGAAACCCTCTTAAGTAGTTTTGCAACAACCCACTGATACGAAACGGGTTCAAAACAATGCAAGCAATTATTTTTTAAAGATAAAATAACCCAGAAGCATGGAAATCACGACAAGGAAAGCGGGATGAATGAAAGGTACAAAAAGCATGATGATTAAAGCTATAATACAGAATATCCAGGTTGTTTTTCCGCTTAAAGCTTTCTGTCCCATTTGGATTGCCGTCTGAGCCAGAAGCACCGCAACTACCGGTCTTACTCCCTTTAACATGGCCTTCAGTGCAGGTGACTCTGCGTAATTCATAATCAACCCGCCAAGAAGAACAACAATGAGAGTCGTCGGCAGTATAGCCCCCATAATGGCGATGAAGGAACCTAACCAGCCTTTGACCCGAAAGCCGATCATTCCGGCCAGCTTCGTGGCAATCGGTGCCGGAAGAGAGTTGGCAATAGCCAGAACATCGGCGAATTCTTCATTGGTCAGCCATTTATATTTGGTGACAACTTCAGCCTGCACGAGGGGAATCGATGCCGGTCCGCCCCCGAAGCTGAAATTGCTTGCTCTGAAAAAGCCAATAAATAAATCCCAGTAAGTATTCATTTTCCTACCTCGTATTCTCCATTAGAATATAAAATAGCCGACGATCATGGAAATGACGATCAGCAATGCAGGATGCATTTTGAAAAAGTATAATGCTGCGGCTGCACCGGCTCCAATTGCAAAAGTTAAGTAGTCCATGGGAACTTTAATTTGAAAGGCACTGACTGCCATATCATAAGCAACAGATACCAAAAGAGCAGTTACAATTGGTCTTACTCCCTTTAGCGCTGCCTTCAGGCCTTTGGAATTGGCGTATTTTGTTAAGAGACTTCCTAAAAAAATTAAAATAAGTACAGTAGGTAAAATCGTAGCGATTAACGCCACAATTACGCCCGGCCAGGAAGCAACCTGATATCCTATATAGCTTGCCAGTTTTGTTGCAATCGGCCCTGGCAAAGCATTGGCAACGGCAATGGTGTCGGAAAACTGGGCATTGGTCATCCACTTATAATTCGTGACTGCTTCAGCCTGAATTAACGGAATAATTGCAGGTCCGCCACCGAAACCTAAATTACTTGCTCTGAAGAAAGCCAAGAACAGATTCCATAAATCGGTTAACATCCTCTTTCACCTTTCTCTATTTTTGAATGATTGAAATCATATCTAACCCAGAAAATATTATAACAAATGCCTTTATTCTTTTAAACCTTCTTCCTCGGGGAATATCCTTTCATTCACTACTTTTTTCATTTTCCTTTTTGCCCGGAACAATGAAACAGAGTTATAGAGGATATTATTGCGGGAATCCGGCTGCCTGTCCGACTCGTCCTCCAGAATAGATATCACCTGATCCTGGTTATGGCAAACCTGGAATCCTGCCGGTTTTAACAGGATTTGTCCCTTTCCGCCGGAAAAAGAGGTAAGTTCCAACGGGTAGTTCATGGATGTGACCAGGGGCATTTGACCCGTGATCACGATGGAATCGCCGGCAAGCTGGGGATCGTTGCACTCCCCTTTCATTTTGGAGACGTCCGACATGACCCTGCCGGACAAATCTTTGGGAACGGTTATTTTAAAGGCAGTAACCGGCTCCAGGAGGACGGTCCGGTTGTTCTCCAAGGCCTGTTGAACTGCCCGGATCGTCGCGATCCGAAAATCGCCGCCATGGGTATGTTCCAAATGATGCCTGCCGCCAATCAGCTTTACCCTGACATCCCTGACCGGGCTCCCGGTGAGAGCCCCGTGCTGCAGGGCTTCCGGAATGCATTTTTCTATGGCCTTTTGAAATTGAACGGGCAGATCATCCGTAGAAATCAGGGAACAAAACACGTTGCCCCCGCCCGGTACATTGGGCTCTAACTCTACCTCTACTTCCGCATAATGTTTCTTGGGTTCGTAATGACAGAATCCCCGGCTTATTCCGGAGATGGTCTCATAGTATTTCACAACCGGATTAGCCAGGTGAACTTTGATACCGAAACGGGTTTGCAGCACGGTTTCCAGAACTTCCATATGGATCGTTCCCATAATATTAATAATCATTTCTTTGGTTTGGGGATTCCACTCGTATTCCAGCAGGGGGTCTTCCTCATTCAGGCAGAGCAAGGCACTGTGAAGCTTTGACCAATCCCCGTCCTGATCGGGCCTGACCTGGGTCTGCAACAACCGCGGAATCATGATTTCCGCAGCCGGGCAATCCCTGCCAAGCACTTCCCCTGCCCGGATATCTTTTAGACCGGATATAATGCCGATATCCCCGGCTGAAAGTTTTTCAGGGAACGTGCATTTGTTTCCGATGAATGCTCTGATCTTTGTGACTTTGCATTCTTCTCCATTGGAATTTACAAGCGAATCCCTTACGCAGACCTCGCCCGACAATACTTTGGCGTAAGCGAATTTATCGGCTTTATCTTCATTTTTTATCTTGAATATTTGGATTGAAGGAGGTTCTTCCCCTGTTCCTGCGAGCTGGGGAGGGGCTGGTATAAGGTCAACCACCATATCGAGCAGCGCACAAATTCCCTGGCCGGTTTTGGCGGATCCGGCCAGTACCGTAAAAATCTCCCCCGACCGGAACAGTTTCCGAAAAGAATTGAATAAGTCAGAAGAGGACAGATTCTCGTCTTCCAGATATTTCAGTAAAATCTCCTGATCCTTTTCGGCCAGCCGTTCGGTGAATTCCGCTTTTTCGCTTTCTAAGTCAAAAAAGGCAGTGAACGGCTTATCTTGGTCCAATGGAATGAAAACGGCATCCCGCGACAAACTCCCGGCGATTTGGTCAAAGACTTGCCCGATTTCCACATCCGGACGGTCGGATTTATTAATGAAAAATATGGTAGGGATCTTATAGGTTCTGAGCAATTCCCAAATTAACTCGGTATGCTGCTGGACCCCGTCAATGGCGGAAATAATAAGGACTGCCCCTTCGACAACGGGCAAAGACCTTTCCAGTTCGGAGACAAAATCGATATGCCCGGGGGTATCGATGAGATTAATTTTACAGTCCCGCCAAAATACGGAGGAGAGTTCGGAAAAAATGGTAATCCCTCTTTTTATTTCAATGGGCGACCCGTCAAAATAGGACGAACCCTCATCCACACTGCCTATTTTCCGCACTGTTCCGGTTTGAAATAAGATTTGTTCAGCCAGGGATGTTTTTCCGGCATCGACATGAGCGGTCAAACAAATATTCCGCAGGTTCGTATTCATTGTTTGCCCCTTTCAATTGCTTACATATTCCTGTATACAACGGAAATGCTATTAACAGCCTGAATAAATCGATAAAAAGGATGTGAAAACCCATGTTTAAGAAGGGAAAAATCATTTCGGGTGTAAAATGCAATGTGAACTCCTGCAAATTCTGGGCAAAAGGAAATCATTGCTCAGCCGGGGAAATCGAGGTGGATCCCCCCAACTCTTACAGTTCTGAAATGACAGACTGCAGTACGTTTGAACCCAAAAACTATTTCGATTAATTCTTATACTTGATGCGGTCTTCAGCCTATGCAAGGTTTAATATTCGATATACCCTTTTTTGATTAAAATCGCCGTCATGTAATTGACCAGCAAATGACAGCAGACCGGGGCCCAAATGGTCTGGGTTATCCAATAGGAACCACCCAGAATCAAGCCCATGAGAAACACTTCGATCAGAAGAAAAATTTTCCTCAGATATCTGAAGTGAATCACGGTAAACAAGACGGCGGTAATACAAAGCCCAAAATAGGGCTGCATAACCCCCCGGAACAGAAATTCCTCAGCCAGGGCACCAAAAAAGAAAATGAGGAAAAGTTCCGGCAAAGAGAAATAGTCCATCAGATACCGGTTTATTTCATCTTTTAACCGGTCCTTGGAAATGAATTTGAGGAAGAAAAACTGTACCCCTAAGAGCAGGCAGCCGCCAGCTAAGAAGGTCAAAAGGAAGCTTCCTGTAAAACGGATTTCAAAAATCTCAAAAAACGATCTTCCCGGGGTAATAAATTTTACAAATAAAAAGCCGGCTAAAAATAAAATAGCCTGGGACAGGATCATATTATATAGCAATACTTTTCGATTGATCCGCATTCCGGTTTCTTCATTCACAGTTTTTTCATTCACACCGGTCTGGATTCCGTTTTCTTCGTTCACTTTCTGATTCCTCTTTTTGCAGTGGATAATAGCGACCACCTGAACAACGGCCGTCAGGTGCTTTACGATGTAAGATTCCCTTTAAATATAAAAAGCAAACCTGCGATCATCAGTACCACTCCCACAAGCCGGTAAAGATTAAAATGGATGACAGGCACGTTAAATAATCCAAAATGATCAATAATCATGCTGATCATAATCTGCCCCAGCATAATGGCAAAAACCGCCGAAGCTGCTCCGATATTAGGTACGGCGCTTACCATGGAAGTTACAATAAAAGCCCCGAGTAACCCTCCGATAAGCTGCCATTTCGGGACTTGCATGATGCCGGGTAAATTTCCCTTGCCAAAAAATAACACAACCAATAATAAAGCGGCCGTACCTAGAGCAAAGGAAAAGAAAGAACTTTCATATACCCCTATCCTTTTTCCTAACGAACTGTTGATCGATGATTGAATCCCAAACGCCCAACCTGAAAGAACCATAAGAATGACATAAATTATCTTATTCATTGCTGCCTGCTTTTCTCCTTAGCACATAATATCTATATCATATCAAGGAAACCCATACTTGTTAAGATAAGCACCCGCAAACCAATGACAAGGGATTCCTCATCAATATTAAAACGCGGGTGATGATGCGGGTTGACAATTCCTTTCTCGGCATTTCCCGCCCCGATAAACAGCAGGGCTCCCGGAACATCCTGAAGATAAGCGGAAAAATCTTCTCCTCCCATTACCGGAGAAACCGTTTCCAAAGCGTCTGCGCCGACCGTTCTCAGGAGAATATCCGAAATCTTGGAAACGAACGAATCATCATTAATCACAGGGTCATATCCCAATTCATATTGAAAAGTATACCCGGCACCGTAGGCCGAACACACCCCGGCAATCATTTTTTCCATGACAGCCGGTATCTCTCTTCTTTTTTCCCGGCTGAAAGTTCTGACCGTTCCTTTCATGTCAACCTGGGACGGAATGACGTTATATGCCGTTCCGCCGCCGTGAATACCGGTTATGGACAAAACCAGGGGATCAAGGGGATTGTTCATGCGTGAAACCAAAGCCTGTAAACCGGTAATAACCTGGGCACTGACCAAGATAGGATCGATCGTTTCCTGGGGCATCGCAGCATGTCCTCCCTTCCCCAGGATGGTAATATCAAAGTTATCCGGTGCGGCCATCAAAGGTCCCCTGGCAATTCCGATCTTTCCGACGGACAAGGGGACCCATAAATGGACAGCAAAGATCCCGTCCACCCCTTTTAAAACGCCTTGCCGGACAATTTCTCTTGCTCCCCCCGGATGATATTCTTCAGCATGTTGAAAAATAAACCGGATTTCTCCCTTGATTTCACTTTGAAATCTCGCAAGGATTTTTGCAGCGCTTAACAGCATCGCAATATGTCCGTCATGACCGCAGGCATGCATCACGCCGGGTTGCAAGGATTGATAGTCGATTTGGTTCTCCTCCTGGATCGCCAGCGCGTCCATATCACTCCGAAGGGCGAGTGCCTTCCCTTCTTTTCCTCCCTTTAATACGGCCAGCACACTGGTTTCCGTCGGCCTGCTGACCGACAATGAGGGTATTTCCTGCAAAGCGTTATATATTCGCTCCGATGTTTGAATTTCCTTAAAAGACAATTCGGGATTTTGGTGAATCACTCGTCTGGTCTGAATCAATTCATTTTGATTTTGCAACACCATTTCTTCTATCGCAGCTAGTATTTCGGACTTTAGCATTTCCACAACTCCTCTTACCTTGCTATATCTATTATTCTCCCCGGAACAGATAAAATCCTTGGTTCACATGAAGTATTTCGGCAAATGAAGCGAATGAATACAGAATTCATGAAATGTAATTCTTGCTTTTCGTACAGATTTTGTTACTATATAAGTAAGTTATACGAAGTGTGTTATACGAAGTGTGGGGGACAATGAGGTTCTCGGACAGTATGTTCGGGATTTTTTTTATTTTGGAAGGAGAGATAACTGTTTTTTGATGATGCGTATATGAACTGGTAAGTTCATCTATATTATACTTAAGGAAATTGTGAGGTGTAAGTTATGAAAAAAGTAGAATGTGTTATTCGTCCCGCTAAATTAGAGGAAGTCAAAGAGGCTCTTGGGAAATATGGTGTAAAAGGCATGACGGTAACCAATGTCATCGGATGCGGACTCCAGCAAGGTAAAACAGAGTTTTACCGCGGAAGTACCTATACCATCAACCTCTTGCCCAAAGTAAAAATTGAAGTGGTGGTACCGGATGAGTCCTTAGACAATGTGATTGATATTATCGTCAAAACTGCCAGGACCGGGGAAATCGGAGACGGGAAAATCTTTGTCTACGATATGCTCAATGCTGTAAGAATCAGAACCGGTGAATCCGGCGAAAACGCTGTCTGATACCAATACCCTAGTTATTTAAAATATGGTGAGGGGTTGTTGCAAAACTACTTAAGGAGGTTTCCATAATGTATAGCCGCTCTCGGCAGATCGTGAAGGCCACTAGCCTTCACGCATCCGTGGCGAGCCGCTTGTTGCCATCCATGGCATCGCGGCACTAGTCCATCCCGTGAAGGCTATCGAAAGCCTTCACGCGTCGAAACAGCCGCGCTCCGCATCGCGTTACGCATGCGTAACGCGCTTGACGCTGTCTATACATTACGGAAACTAGTCGTTTTGCAACAGCTTTTTGTAAAAAAAGAGAATGCCCCGGACTAATGGGACATCCCCTGGAAAAACATCTTGTTACCTTGACTCAAACCAACTAATTGACTTCCACCATATTTTCTACCGCTGCGAGAATATTCTGGCCTGTAGCAGTAATTTGTTCACTCGATCTTAATGACTCGTTGATGGCTTTGCTGACATCGTTCATCTTTCTTTCCAGTTCAGAGGATACTTCGGAAATATTCTTGATCAATGACAGCATCATATTTTCATCATTCATCGTGGATTTCACTACCTGACCGGATTGATCAGCAAGCTTCTGTACTTCCTGGGCAACAACCGCAAAACCTCTGCCGTGTTCTCCCGCCCGCGCTGCCTCAATCGCCGCATTCAAAGAAAGCAAGTTGGTCTGGCTGGCAATATCAACAATCTGTTTGGATGCTTTGACAAAGTTATTTAGCTTAATTTCCATCTGTTTGACACTTTCTTTTAACTGAGCAGCGGTTTGTACGGTTTTCTCAGCCTGCCCGTTAATATCCGTCAATGTCCCGGCACTTTCCTCATTGGCTTGAGCCAATTCTGTAAGCGAATTCTTGATTAAACTGACGTTTTCCTTCAATTCGTTGGCTTTAATCAAGCGTTCATTGCTTAATTCTTCAATCTCTTTCAGCATCGCGTTGATTTCAGTATTCTTCACTGTTTCCGATAAAACCTTGTTCCGTGTATAATCCATGCAATTGGCTTGTACATTCAGACCGTTAAAAATGTCAATGGCCATGTCTTCACAAGTATGGCATCCGCATGCGGTACAATTAATATTGCGGGAGCTTTCATCGTTTTTATAAAGAGAAACGAAGATTTCATCGATTTGAGATTTTGAGGGGATAACTTTCGGTTTGATTGCTCTTGTCCGGTCGTATTCACGCAGGAAATCCTTCAGGTTAAGTTCTTTATCAAATTTTTCCCCTATCCATTTAAATTTTTTATTGAGATGACCTTTTGTCCCTTCCTGAAGCTTTTCCTTTTTCATTTTGTTAAATTTGTAATCAATATCATCAATGGCATGATGGTTAATACAGGCCGCAGAACCGATATTGCACCCGTGAATGCAATTCAAGGCATCAACTACCAAGGGAATCGGTTTATTTTCTTTGATCCTGCTTTTATAATTGGATAAATAATCATAAACAATTTCCGAACCTTCTACTTGTTTCACCCAGGCATCATCTACGACCGCTTCAATATTTTCTTTCAAGCCGCCGGGACGGCTGTATAAAAAGCCCAGGGAACAGGGAATATCATCAAAATCTTTTTCCTCGTAAACACTCAGGTTAATCCCTTTATTAGCCAAATACGCTGCAATCTTCTTATATGTAACATTATAAGAAATCATCCCGTCCGTATTTTCCATCTCATTTTTTTTGGCGATACAAGGAGACAGAAATGCTAATTTGTTGTTAATATTTAAGTACTTTCTTAAATAAATAGCCGTACACATCATAGGACTGTGAACAGGTGACAGGTTGCTGATGATTTCCGGATTAAATTTTTCAATATAGCTCACGATGGCGGGACAGGGCTGGGCAACTACGGAGGAGAGTTTATATTCTTTAATTGCTTTTAAGTATGCCCAAGTCGTGATATCTGCTCCATAAGAAACATCATACACGGCACTAACCCCGGTTGATTTCAGATAGGCCAAAAGTCTTTTATAGTTGGAAAAATTAGCTCTGACCGCAGGAGCAGCAATAACGGTAATTCTGGTGCCGTTTCTCAGATCATTGAAAAATTGTTCCGTATCATCGATATATTCTCTGGCATCATGATCACAAACCTCAAGACATTTGCCGCAATTAATACACCATTCGTTATTCACTTTGACTTTTACGACATTATCGCTGTTTGTATAAGCGATATTCGCGTTAACCGGACAGTGCCGGATACATTTGTTACAGCCTTCACATTTTGTTTCATCCGTAACGATTAAATTAGTATTTGCCATGCTTTTTTCCTCCCCCAGGTAGAGAAAAATATATCTATATATGTATCTAACAAACTAACTTGATTCTAGCATATTTTACAAAATTTTAATATAGATTTTTAGAATGTACAAAATATTTGGGAAACTTTTCGATTTGAAAAGTTGTTTTACTATTTTTATTTTTTTACCAGTTTTGGTTTTTTTATTAGCAGATAGCAAACAATTACCTGAGTAATAAAACTACAAATACAAATAATAAGTACGACTCCCAAACAAAAAATCTTAATTTAAGGAGGGAAAACGACATGCCAGGAGAAAGAAATACAAACCAACCCGTAGTTTCAGGTGCCGGAAAAGGCTTGGATTCACTCAAATACGAAATTGCCAATCAATTAGGCGCTACCCTCGGTGGCGACCGTACTGCCCGTGAAAACGGAACAGTAGGCGGCTATATGACCAAACGTATGGTTCAGTTTGCTGAGCAGCAGCTGAAGAGCGGCCAGAGAATCTAACTGATCGCTGAAAATGCAACCCTTTAGCGAAAGCACAAGAAGCATTCCTTAACCGGAATGCTTCTTACTATGTGCGCTGAGCATGGCGATTCTATATAATATTAACAGTCTTGCCGTTAAGAATATTATTCATATTTCTTACCGCACACATTTTGCCGCACATTGTACAGGAATCCTCAATCTCCGGTTTTGAACTGTCTCTATATCTTTTTGGTTTTTCCTGATCAATGGCTAAAGCAAACATTTTGTTCCAATCCAGCTTTCTTCTGGCTTCACTCATTGCATTATCCCAATCCCGGGCACCTTTTATTCCTTTGGCAATATCTGCAGCATGAGCGGCTATCCTTGCGGCTATGATTCCATCCTTCATATCCTCATAGTCAGGAAGTCTCAGGTGTTCGGCCGGGGTTACATAACAAAGAAAATCGGCCCCGCTGGCAGCGGCAATTGCTCCTCCGATTGCACTGGTGATGTGGTCATACCCTGGTGCGATGTCCGTAACGATTGGCCCAAGGACATAAAATGGCGCTCCATGGCACAGTCTTTTTTGAATGATCATATTTGCTTCAATCTCATTAATAGCCATATGTCCGGGCCCTTCTATCATAACTTGGACATCTTTTTTCCAGGCTTCTTTGGTTAATTCTCCTAAAACGATCAGTTCTTCAATCTGGGATAGGTCAGTTGAGTCATTAATACTGCCAGGTCTGCAGGCATCACCAAGACTGATGGTAACATCGTATTGATTGCATATTTCAAGAACTTTATCAAAATGCTCATAAAAGGGATTCTCATTGCCTGTTAATTCCATCCACGCGAAAAGGAGAGAACCTCCTCTCGATACGATATTTGTCAACCTGCCGTTTTTCTTGAATCTTTCTGCTGTTGCCTTATTGATACCGGCGTGGATCGTCATGAAATCCACCCCGTCTTCAGCGTGAGTCAAGACTACCTCCAAGAATTCCTCAGCAGATATGGATGCAAGATCTTTATCATAGAAACCTACAGCATCATAGACAGGAACGGTGCCGATCATAACCGGGGAAATCCCGATAAGCTCCTTTCGGAAGTCTCTGGTTTTCCCGTAAGAGCTAAGATCCATGATCGCATCTGCTCCTAATTCAACAGCCTTTTTGGCTTTTTCCATTTCTGTTTCAAAACACTTGCAGTCTTTGGAAATGCCAAGATTCACATTGATTTTCGTCTTAAGTCCTTGACCGATTCCACCTGGTTTTAAATTGATATGATTTTTGTTTGCCGGAACAGCTATCCTTCCTTGGGCAACCAAAGACAATAGATCATTCACATCTCTGCCTTCATGTTTAGCTACAAATTCTATTTGTGTTGTTATAATCCCTTTGCGTGCTGCTTCCATTTGCGTATTGTAATTCATAATTTCCTCCTTGTTATTTCATACTTCCTGGAGGTAACCCTATGTTAAACCTTAAGGAAATAGAAAAGCACAAACAGCAAGATAACAAAACCATACCCCCTTTCACTTTAAAATAAAAACAAATAAGCTTACCCGTATGGATAAGCCAAAAAATAAAGCGCTTTTGTTTTTCCCTACGGTGGTACTAGCCACATCAGGTTCAAAGGGTTAAGAATACTTCTTTCTCAGCCTTACGGCACCCCCAAAGACTATTCAATTGGTTCAATTATAACACCATAAAAAGGAGGTGTAAATAAAATAATCCGAAGTTCTGTTTATTTATTCTCATGATCAAAATATCCTTTTTCAATACAATCCTGAATCATCGTATTGATATATTGCCAGAGCTCCACTGACCCTTCCTTGACATGCAGGTTTTTTTGAAACACCCGCTCACTGGGAATATGATGTTTTTTCCAGGTATGACCTTCCGTTCGGGTATTCAGCAAAAGGGGCTCCAGCCTGTCCAGAACGGCCGCAAATTTTGCTTCGGAAGTCTCTTTGGCTTCAAACTCCTCCCAAAGACTCTTAAATTCATCCTGCTGGTCTTCCGGCAAGAAACCAAAAAGCCGTAAAGCTGCTTCACTCTCCCGCTGCAGCTTGCTGCTGTTCCCCTCAATATCATAGATAAATGTATCCCCGGCATCAATTTCCACGATATCATGGATTAAAACCATTTTCACGACTTTTAGGATATCCAGTCCCGGATCATTGGCATACTCTTTCAGAATAATCGCCATCACGGCAAGATGCCAGGAATGCTCCGCATCATTTTCTTCCCTGCTGCCGTCACTGATCAGGGATTGCCTGTAAATCTTTTTTAATTTATCAATCTCTAAAATGAAATTGATCTGTTGGTTTAATCTTTCATTCATACTTTTACACGTATCCATCTTTGTACCTGCCTAAAATTTAGATATAAGATTCTTAATGACTCATAACCTGTGGTATTTCTTGTAACGGGCATACCCGTTCACCTGGGAAAACGAATAGATAAGGAGTGCGGTCCATATAAAGGAAAAAGTGAGGATGTGTATCCAGGTAAAAGACTCATGGTACAAGTAAATCCCTAAAAGCAAACTCATGGTTGGAGACAGATATTGAATAAAGCCAACTGTTGTCAGAGGAACTTTTTTAGCCCCATCGGAAAAAAGAAGCAAAGGAATAGCCGTTACAATACCGGTCCCCAGGATAAAAAGCATTTCCCGAAGGGATAAAGAAGAATAAACCGGCTGGCCGTGGACATTTTGGTACAGGAGATAACCTATGGCGAGAGGAAGAACCGCTAAGGTTTCTAAAGATAACCCCATGACCACTTCCGTATCTACCCTCTTCTTGACCAGGCTATAGGCCGAAAAAGTCAAAGCCAGGATAACGGCGATCAGGGGGATTCGCCCAAAGCTGAAGGTGATAATCCCAACCCCGATAGCAGCCAGAACGACCGCGATCAGCTGAAAGCTGTTTAATTTTTCCTTTAGCACCACCCGGCCGAGAAAGATCGTCAGCAATGGATTAATATAATAGCCCAGACTTGCTTCGATGATTTGATTGGAATTCACCGCATAAATATACGTAAACCAATTTAACGTGATAATGATCCCGCTTACATAAAGGACGACACTCTTGCCCTTTTTGAGCTGGGCGAAAAGCTCTTTCATTCTCCCCTGTAAGATAAGAATCATAAAAACAAAGAGAAATGACCAAATAATCCGGTTGGCGATAATTTGATCGGAAGGAACCCGGGTCAGTTGTTTCCAGTATAAAGGAAGTACTCCCCATAAGAAAATCGCAGTAAAAACTTCTACTATACCCCGAGCCAGGTCTTTATGATTGTCGGACATCTGAATTACCCTTCTTTATTAATGTTACGTACAAAAGATTCGAACCCTGGAAAAGGGTTCGGGTGGGAGCTGTTATTTATTTGCTTTGGCCCAGCTGTCTCTTAATCCTACTATTCGGTTAAACACCGGATTTTCCGGGGTATGGTCTTTGATATCCGCACAGAAATACCCTTGCCGTAAGAACTGGAATTTAGACCCCGGGGAACAAGCGTTAAGACTCGGCTCCAATTTTGAATTTTTTAGAATAATGCAGGAATCCGGATTGAGCTTGGAAAGGAACTCATCATTATCTGCCGCTTCTTCCTCTTCGGAAGGCTGTTCATCCCGGATTAAATAATCGTAGAGCCGTATTTCCGCGTTGATGGCATGGGAAGCCGATACCCAATGCAGCGTCCCTTTTACTTTTTTCTGGCTTGCAGCCCCGCCGCTCTTGGTTTCGGGATCATAGGTACAGTGAATTTCAAGAATATTCCCGTCCTCATCCTTAATGACTTCCTGGCATTGGATGATATAAGCGTGTTTTAATCTTACCTCAGCCCCGGGAGAAAGTCTGAAATACTTCTTCGGAGGATCTTCCATAAAGTCTTCCTTTTCGATGTATAAGGTCCGGGAAAACGGAATCAGCCTTTTACCGGAATCAGGGTTTTCCGGATTATTCTCCGCTTCCAGCATTTCAACCGAATCTTCAGGGTAATTGAGCAGGACCACTTTTACCGGATCCAAAACAGCCATTGCCCGCTGGGCTTTCATATTTAAATCTTCTCTCAGGCAATGTTCCAGGAGTGCAACATCTACAAGGCTGTTGGCCCTGGCCACACCGATCCTGTCACAAAAATCGCGGATTGCTTCAGGGGTATAGCCCCGTCTTCTAATACCGGAAATAGTCGGCATCCTGGGATCATCCCAGCCCCTGACATAGCCTCCCTCCACCAATTGCCTCAGTTTTCGTTTGCTCGTAACGGTATTGGTCAGATTTAAGCGGGCAAATTCGTACTGTCTGGGCTTATTTTCCGTAATCAGATTATCGATCAGCCAATCATATAATGGGCGATGATCCTCAAATTCCAGGGTACAGATGGAGTGTGTGATATTTTCCAGGGCATCCGACAACGGATGGGCAAAATCATACATGGGATAGATACACCATGCATCTCCCGTACGGTGATGATTCTCGTGCATAATGCGGTAAATAACCGGATCACGCATGTTGAGATTGGGCGAAGACATATCGATTTTAGCGCGCAGCACCCTGGACCCATTCGGGAATTCCCCTGCCCGCATTCTCATAAACAAATCCATATTTTCCGCAGCCGTACGGTTACGGTAAGGACTTTCCGTGCCGGGCTGGGTTAAGGTTCCCCGGTATTCTCTGATCTCTTCGGCCGAGAGATCGCAAACATAGGCGTTTCCGTCCTCAATCAATTTCACGGCAAACCGGAAAAGCTGTTCAAAGTAATCCGAAGCATAAAACAGCCTGTCATCCCAGGAAAAACCAAGCCAGCGGACGTCTTCCTTGATGGAATCTACAAATTCCACTTCCTCTTTGCTGGGATTGGTATCATCAAAGCGCAGATTGCATAAACCGTGAAACTCTTCGGCGACACCGAAGTTCAGGCAGATAGACTTGGCATGTCCGATATGAAGATAACCGTTTGGCTCGGGAGGAAAACGTGTATGTACCCGGCCGTTATTTTTATTCATTTGTAAATCGTCCCGAATAATCGTATGGATAAAATTTGAAGAAGATGATGGTGTATTAATACTCCTTACCCCCTAGGAAGAACACTTTGTATTATAAAAGAAAACTTTGTATTATTTTAGTATAGTTCATTTTGGAAAAATAGCAAATCAAAATTACGTATTATTGATCCGGTAGAGACTGTCGGCCAAATCCAGCAATTCGTCCCTTACAGCCAGTTTTCCCAACCATCTCGGAGGGATTTGATCCAGTCCGTAACAGGCCCCTGCTATCCCCCCGGTAACAGCGCCGATGGTATCCGTATCTCCGCCAAGGTTTACAGCCATGATGACGGCCTCTTCAAAGGACTGCGTCTGAAATGCGCAGTTCAGGGCAGCCTCGAGGGTGTGCACGACGTAACCTGTCGTCTTGATTTCCTCCGGCGGAAGATCAACCCTGAACTTGAAACCATCCCTGTATTCTTCTGCCGTCTCCCGGATTCCTGTCCTTAGATCTTCTCCCTCAATCAGTCTTCTTACCAGGTCGCAATACAGCATAACACATTTTCCGGCCGCAGGATCATAGTGGGTAAGCGCCGATTGCCGGTAAGCCATTTGCAGCATGCGGTCCCGGTCCGTATAATAAGCAAGAACCACAGGAATTGTCCTCATCAGGGAACCGTTCCCCCCGCTTCTCCCTCCGCTCTGCAGGTGCGCAAATTCAGAGACTTCCAGCCACTCCGCTTCACTTACAGTTCCTCTTCTGATTCCCTCGGCAAGAGCAAGCCGGCAGATATTGCCGATGTCCTTAGGATCTGATCTCGCCCAATCTGCAAAGAAGCGGGCAATGTGCACAACCGGGTCTTCCGGGTCCGTCAATATTCCTTTCGCTACGGCTATTGTCATATCCGTGTCATCAGTTACTTCACCAGGGAACAATTTCCAGTATCCTTCCCCGATCATTTCTGTATGCAAGCCAAATTTTTCTGTTATTTCCTTTTTGGTCATAAACTCCAGGGTCGCCCCCAGCGCATCGCCGACAGCTACCCCGCATAAAGATCCGGCAATTTTCTGCCATTTGGTCATATTGACACCTCTTTAATAGAAATAGTACTTGGCAAAACCAATACTTCCCATTAAACTAAAATTAGCGAATACTTCAGGAGGTTCCTATGCTCAAATCAAAAATTTTCAGTTCAGCCAGTCCTGCTCTTTTAGAGAAAGAAATCAACGCATGGCTGGAAGAAACAAGCTGGGTTACGGTGAAACAAATAACCCAAAGTTCCAATCAGGAAAAAACGATTATTTCGATTTGGTATGAAGAACCCGATGTTCCAATTCTACAAAAATAAGAAATATCCTTTTGGTTTCTTTTTTCAAGAGACAGAGGACAAAAATGGTGACGCCCTGTCTCAAAAGACAGGGCTATCTTTACGCAATAGATAAAACAATTATACGAAATAAAGCACTCTGGCCTCGGGCAGGTGTTGATTCAAACAGGATAACAAAGAAGTCTGCATAGTTTGCATAATATCCGGCCTATAAATAAACTTGCCGTATCCGAACTGTCCGTACTTATATTTTCTTTCCCCTTCTTCCATGCTCAAATCTGTGTGAGGAAACACTTCCAGAATATTTGTTTTAGCCCGGTTGGTGTAACGATGACTGATGAGTTCGAAACTGATTTCTCCCTTTTGCTCAGGGGAAAAATCCCGGAAGGTTTGGCTTACATCTTTTATCAGTTTTTCGTAGTCTTCCTCCCATCCCGGATAATACATAATCGGAGCAATCAAAAACCCCAGTGGGTATCCGGATTCAAATACTTTACGAGCAGCTGCAATTCTTTCATCAGCAGAAGGGGTAGCGTGTTCATACTTTTCTATCACTTTTTGGGTATTAATGCTAAAACGGATCGTTGTATGCCCGTTATGCTCAATCCCTAACAAACCGTCAATGTCCGTAAATTTGGTTACAAACCGAAAACGGGCAAATTCTTCCCGGGCAAAAAAATCAATGGTTGTTCCTAAAAGTCCAGTGTATCTTTCCACCGGTACAGGATCCGAAACGGCAGAACCTTCAAACAAGGTCGTTTCGGGAATTCTTTCCTGAATAAGTTGTTTGGTAATCCCCAGAACTTCCTCAATGTTGACATAGATCCGGATATAGGGTTTTTTGCCTAAATTCGTTGCCAGGTAGCAGTACTCGCACATACCGGAACAGCCTGTAACAATCGGCAGCTGGTAGTGGGCAGAGGGTTTGCAGGTTTGAAATTCTTTTTCTTTTCTTACTCCGATTACAAGCGTTCTTTTTCCTTCCCTGTACGCCTCTGAAGCAGTTTTCCCGGGTATTCCCGTCACCCGGTTGTGCGAAGCAATTTTGCTTGTTTCAATCCCCATTTTCCGGAATGTCGAAACCAAATTCCTTCCAAGCTCGTAATCCAGCGCTCTTTCTTCGAATAATACCCTGCGGGGCACAAAAGGTTTCATCCTGGTTTCACCTGTCTTTAGGAATTAGAAAGCAAAGTAATCTTATTTTGTTCAAAATATTGAAGAATTATCTTTTTCTCGTTTTCTTCCGCATGATTCGTTGGAAGGACTTCCCCTTTTTGCATCCCGTTCCATTTAATATACAGCGTTTGCTCAAATTTTTTACCAATGATGGGATCTTCATAACGCAAATCGATCACGATAAACTGCGGCTCCACATTCCCTTCTTTGGCCTGTTTTTCTAACCGGTCCAGGTCAATCATCAAGGTGGCGGAGGCGTTTTGGGGAATATCATTGACCACGGCGTACTCGTCTTCGGCAATCGGTTTTTGCTTCAGACTTGTGTGAAAAACCAGTGATTTGCTCCATAACCCGACTGCGGGATGTTCGCCGACGTTGGTAAATTTGATTTCAAACTGGGGAGTTTTATTAAAAACAACCTTCGGTGAATCCTTGAAGGTAAAATACGGCCGGTTCGCTTCCCTTTCCTCGCGCCAGGCAGATAAGGTAATATACACGGTGATTAAAGCCGTAACGGCCAGCACGGCGGTTGCAATTGTAGCAATAAGACTGGTGTAATTGGAAAAATTTCTTTTCTTTGCTGCCATATCCACACCCCTATTACTAACAAATTATGATCAGGATACTTTATATCTATACAGGAATTCTTCGGTTTTCAATTCGATTTAAATATATTAGAAAGGCCTGAAGCTTATGATTTTCGATACAACCCGTTATCCCTATCCTTCTAAAAGAACCTGTGTTTTTGCCCAAAACGGAGTGGTGGCTTCATCTCAATATTTAGCTTCCCAAGCCGGGCTGGATATATTAAAAAAAGGCGGTAATGCCATTGATGCGGCCGTTGCCTGCGCGGCCTGCCTCGCCGTGACGGAACCAACTTCCAACGGAATCGGCGGGGATGCCTTTGCCTTGGTCTGGTACAAAAATAAACTCTGCGGTTTAAACTCAAGCGGTCCGGCTCCGCGTGCCCTTAACCCTCAGGCTTTAGCGGACAAAGGATTAACCCGCATTCCCCTTTATGGCTGGATCCCCGTGACCGTTCCCGGCGCTCCTGCCGCCTGGGCGGAGATGATCGGAAAATTCGGGAACCTCTCCTTATCAGAAGTGCTTCGGCCTGCTGTTCATTATGCGGAAGACGGATATCCGGTTTCAGCGGTTGTCAGCCAAAATTGGGAACACTACCTGGGTCTTTATCAAAAGGAATTAAAAGGTGATGTTTTCCGGGAATGGTTCCGAATGTTTGCGCCAAACGGCAAGGCTCCATCCCCGGGCGAGATCTGGCGTTCTCCTCAAATGGCCTCAACTCTGGCAATGATCGGGGAATCCAACGCGGAAAGCTTTTATCAGGGAGAACTTGCCGAAAAGATATGCGCTTATTCCGGAAAACACGGGGGGTATTTGCGCCCGGATGATCTGAGGAACTACAAGCCGGAATGGGTTGATCCCCTTCATGTCCATTACCACGGATACTCCATATGGGAATTGCCGCCCAACGGTCATGGAATCGTCGTATTAATCGCCTTGCATATTCTTCAGCAGCTGGATTTAGATCCTGACTCCCCGGAATTTGACCATGCGGCTATTGAAGCAGTTAAACTTGCTTTTGCCGACGGATTCTCCCTGATCGGTGATCCGAAATTTCAGGAGATTCCTTTGCATCAATTTTTATCCGAGGAACATGCCAAATTCCTTTCCAAAAAAATTGATCTCAAATCATCCTCCCCGACACCGCAGCAATCTTATCAAGGAGGAACGGTATACCTGGCCACAGCCGACCGGGAGGGGAATATGGTTTCTTTTATTCAAAGCAATTATACAGGTTTCGGTTCAGGCCTGGTTATCCCGGATACAGGAATCGCCCTGCACAATCGAGGCAGTTGTTTTAACCTGGTAAAAGGACATCCCAATAGTCTTGAACCGGAAAAACGTCCCTATCATACCATCATTCCCGGATTTATGACGAAAGATTCCCGGGCAATCGGACCTTTCGGCGTCATGGGGGCCATGATGCAGCCGCAGGGGCACCTGCAGGTAATCATCAACCTGATTAATCGCAAACTCAATCCCCAGGCCGCTCTGGACGCTCCGAGATGGCAATGGACCGGAGATAACACCCTTCTGGTAGAAGGCTCCTTTAGCCCGGATTTGGCAAACGTCTTAAAGGACTTCGGCCATCAAATTGAGATAAGCGGCAGCACGGCTTCATTTGGACGCGGACAAATTATATGGAAGGATTATTCGCAAGGAGTATATATTTCCGGAACCGAACCAAGAGCAGATAGTTTGCTTGCCTGTTACTAAAAATCAACTTGCTGGAATAGATATCTATTAAATGGAAAAACTAGGAACGACATGAAAAATGCTTATCCCTAAAGATAGCGATTGTTTTCAATGGTATTCGTGAAAGGGGCTAAAGCAGTAATGAAGGTACTTTTTCTTCCATTTCTTAAAATACCGACAGGACACCATACGGTAGCTGATGCTTTGATTCGTTCCCTGGAACGGAGAATAAGCAGTGTCCGCTGCAGCAAAATTGATTTTTTTAGTTACGCAGACAAGTTATTGGAAAAAGCTTTCCGCGTCACCTATCTTACCTGGATTGACCATTCCCCTCAAACTTTCGTTTGGTTGTACAGAAATTTTGTCTATCCCTCTAAATCAACCAAACATTTCAATTGGTATGAGATTAAATTTTTGGACAAAATGAAAGACCTGATCCAGGAAGAGCAGCCTGATTTAATCGTTTGCACCCAGGCTTTCCCCTCCTTCTTAATCAACCGCTTAAGATTCTACGGAATCACCACCCCGCCGGTGGTCAATGTCTATACGGATTTTTTTGTGAATAAATTATGGGGAATTGAGGGGATCGATTATCACTTTGTTCCCGATCAAACCATGAAGTCCCAGCTTGTGGCCAAGTATAATATTAACCCGAATCGTGTGATTATAACTGGAATTCCTATTGATGAATGCTTCCATTCCCCCACACCTTACCATTCTATTCCGCCCTATCATATTCTCATCTCAGGCGGAAGCGGCGGCTTGGGAGACATAGAAAACCTGATTACCAGTCTTCCCCAGGATAAAAATTATTATTTTTCTCTTCTCTGCGGAAACAATAAGAAACTTTATAAGGATGTCTTTTCCCTGAAGAAGAGCAATCTGAAACCTTTATCTTATATTTCCTCCAGGGATACCATGAACGCGCTGTACAATCAAGCTCATGCCATCATAACCAAACCGGGCGGAGTAACCTTAAGCGAAGCACTCTGCAAAAGGCTTCCGATTTTCATCCATTCCGCCTTACCTGGCCAGGAAGAGGTAAACATGGAATACCTCTACGGGAAAAAGCTGATTTATCCGTTGGATGTCTCTGCTCCGATTGTCGATCAGCTGGATTTCTTTTTCAGAGAAAAGGATGAGCGATTGCTCTGGCAGCAAAGAACGGATGCCTATATGAGCGAAATTGAATGTCCTGCCTGGAAGAAAATTACCGAATTGCTCTTAACCTATTCTTTGTCACCTCAAAAATATCATCAACCCGCCACGGCTACCCGAAGTACCAGTTAAAGGAGGTGACTCTGGTTATGCTTTTGGAAATCATTGCTCTTTTCTTTGCCTTGCTGCTGTTTATCGTTACCGTATATTTTGTTATTCCCGAAATCTTCCTTCATTCCTTAGGAATCGGGTCCTGGAAACGCCAGTACTCACCCGGTGTGTCTCTTACGTTTGATGACGGCCCCGACCCTGTTTACACTCCGAAGCTTTTAGAGATCCTCGCCAAAGAAAACATAACCGCTTGTTTTTTTCTTCTTGGGGAAAATGTAGAGAAATATTCGGAGATTGTTCGGCTGATCGACCAGCAGGGACATCAAATTGGGTCCCATGGTTTTCGGCACCGGCATGCCTGGCTGATGTCCCCCCAAAAAACCTGGAAATTATGGGATAAAAGCATGGAAGCGATCCGGAATACCATTGGGAGAGAACCGGATATGATCAGGCCTCCCTGGGGCGGAGTCAATCTCTCTCTGTATCTTTGGAGCCATTTCAGGAAAAAACGAATCGTTGGTTGGAATGCCATGGGAAAAGACTGGATAGGCGAGCGGCCTTGTTCCAGAATTATAGACCGTATTTTAAAAGACACCAGAGAAGGGACAATTGTTCTTCTCCATGACAGCAGAGGCGACAAGGATGCCCCTGCCAATACCCTGGCTTGTATTGAGGAACTTTCGTCCAAAATAAGATCCACTTTGAAATTACCGATCGTACCCCTTACATTTCCCCAATGGTCTTTAGCCAAAAGGATAAGTTTTCGGCTTTGGGAAAAGTGGGAACATCTTTATGCCAGGATCAATCATATCCAAAGAATTGATGAGAAGAACGTCTTTCGGATTTCCCTGAACAAGTACCGGGGACCGGATATTATTAACGGGAATGGAAAACTGCTGGCTTCCAGGGGAGACCTCGTCGGCGAAATCCATTTGGACAACATCCGTCTGCAATCCGCGGGCGCCAACCTGCAAAACGCCGGAATCCGCGCTTTAAAGCAGGTACGCCAGTCTTTGCCCAACCTGGCAAAATATATTTCTCTGGATCCGAATTATAAGTATGTTCAGGTATATGTCGGAATTACCCTGTTAAACCGCGGTGTCAGAGGGCTTGGTTTCCACGTTCAGGAATATCCCGCCGCCAACGCCAGATTCATCGGATTATTGCAGAAGATGTTGATGCTGGTCTACCACCCTGCAGGAAAACGAAACACGGAAAGCCTGGGCGACAAACCCAAGATCGTTTGGATTTCTAAAGAAGATTTAATGAAGAAATACCAGCAGGAAAACAAATCAAAAATAATCAGCTGATTTCTTAACTCTTTTATATATTTTATGGATATTTGAGCAAATACCCGCTCACCACGCGCCGAAGACTGCTCTATGCCCTCCATGGCATCGCGGCATTAGGTCATCCGTGACCGTCAACCGTTGCGCATCTTAACGCTCATCAAGCTGCACTCGTAACGTTTCTCTGAGTCGCATATAATGTCGTCCTGACATATGCGACACTAGGCACATCCTGTGCCGTCGCCACGGTTCGCTCACTATTTGCTCAAATATCTAAAAATGAATGATAGAGCCCGGAAAAATTGCTGATTATTTTTTGCCTTTTGATTTACTGATGTTTTCCTTGTCCAAACGTGATATAGTATATAAATATATAACATGGAGGAGGTAGAAACAGTGCAGAAACAAGCTGTTGTTATTAATCAGAAAGATAATGTGGCAACAGCCGTTCAGGACCTGACCGCCGGATCTGTCGTGAGCTTTTTTGTAGGTCAGGATGTTGAACAGCTGACTTTATGTGAATTCATTCCCTTTGGGCATAAATTTGCGCTGTGTGATATTGGCAAAGGCCAGGAAATTTTGAAATACGGTGAAAGCATCGGCAGTGCCCTGAAACCCATTCCTGAAGGAAGTCATGTACACGTTCATAATATGCAGAGCAACAGAGGACGCGGTGACCTGTAACTCAGAGGGTGTATCCCATATCGGGGACATTCCCTCCTATAAAGGAATCCCAGTAATTCAAGGGGTATATCCCCATACCTATCAAGGAGGATAAAACAGATGAAATTTCAAGGATATTTGCGTCCCGACGGCAAAGTTGGTATCAGAAATTATCTGGCCGTTATTCCAACTTCAGTCTGTGCAGCTACCGTAGCCTTTCATATAGCTTCCCAGATTCCGCAGGCGGTTGCCCTGGCAAACCAGCACGGCTGCTGCCAGATTGGGGCAGACCATGAACAAACAGTCAATACCCTCATCGGACTCGGAAAAAATCCCAATGTTGGGGCGGTTCTTGTTGTCGGTCTAGGCTGTGAAGGAGTGCCGATTGCCAAAGTCGCCGAGGAGATAGCCGTTTCCGGCAAGAGTGTTGAAACGATTGTCATCCAGGATTGCGGGGGAACCCTCAAAGCAACCGCCGAAGGAACAAGGATTGCAAGCAAAATGGCACGCGAGATCGCCCAATTGAAAACACAGGAATTCCCTGTCAGTGAATTAAGCCTGGGAGTTGAATGCGGCGGTTCCGATTTCACCTCCGGTCTGGCTTCCAACCCGGCTGTCGGATATGCCTCGGACCTCCTCGTCCAAGCGGGCGGAACTTCCATGCTGTCCGAAACTACAGAGTTTATCGGCGCTGAACATGTTTTGGCCAGAAGAGCGAAATCCCCCGAACTTGGCGAGAAAATCATTCAGTTTGTCCGGGATTGTGAACAAAGGGCAAAGCAGATGCATGTGGACATCCGGGGCAGTCAACCCACTCCCGGAAATATCCAGGGTGGTATCAGTTCTATCGAAGAAAAATCTTTAGGGTGCATTCATAAAGCCGGGCATTCCCCTATTCAAGGAGTTTTGGCCTATGGAGAAACCCCTCAAGGCAAAGGATTATTTGTTATGGATACCCCTGGTCAGGATGTCGAATCCATGACGGGTATGGCTGCAGGAGGAGTTACCGTGATGATCTTTACGACCGGCCGGGGAACTCCCACCGGTTTCCCCCTCGCCCCCGTAATTAAAATCACTGCCAATGCCGAAACCTATTCTAAAATGACGGATAATATTGATGTTGACGCATCCGGCATCATTTCCGGGGAAAAATCAATTGAAGAAGTGGGAAAAGAAATCTTCCAGGAGATCCTGGAAGTGGCCAACGGGAAGATGACGAAAGCTGAAAGCCTTGGTCACAGGGAATTTGGGATTTATAAGATTGCGCCTACTTTTTAGGCGCAATGTACATTAGGGTAACAAGCAAACAAAGAGAAAATAGACCATATGTATGGCTGCTGACATTAGTTAGCAGCTAATACTTTTCCCATGGGCTTACGTACTGTACTCAAACCGCTTTTCGGCAGATAGGCAGTTTTTTGCCATCCTTGGCACCGCTGCACTAGGTCATCCGTTACCGTTGCGTCCTCCTGACGGGCGGCTCCTTGCCATCCATGGCATCGCCGCACTAGGCCATCCATGTCCGTCGTAACAGCCGTGCTTCGCAATCCATGCTCCGCTTGCAGCGGTTTGAGTACAGTACGTTAATCATAAGCAATTAGGATACAAACCGTTTCGGTACTCTTACCCGATCATGAAGCCATCAAATAGAGAATACGAGATCTAAATCTCTTGACATTCCTAATTCCAAATGCGTTGCGTTTAAGAACTTTGATTTTATTGTTAACCCTGTATCCTTTCAAAAATCCGCTACATATATTACTCATATGATAATGATTATCAATATAGTTTATAGGGAGTGTTGCTTATGTGCGGTATCGTTGGCTGGTTGGATTGGAACAGAGACCTTACTTCATCGGGGAGTATCATTGACGGAATGGTTGATACCCTGGTTCCCCGCGGTCCTGATGCAAGGGGCCAATGGCTGTACGATCACATTGCTTTTGGACACAGCAGGCTTGCTGTCGTAGACATTGAGGGCGGCAAACAGCCGATGACCCGAACCCGGGACGGAAGATCCTTTACCATTACTTATAACGGAGAACTCTATAATACGGAAGATCTGCGCAAAGAGCTCTTGTTAAAAGGATATGTTTTTCAGGGTCATTCTGATACGGAAGTGCTTCTTCTCTCTTACATAGAGTGGGGATGCGACTCTGTCCATAAACTTAACGGAATATTTGCCTTCGGGATTTGGGACAGTTTCAATGAATCTTTATTTTTAGCCCGTGACCGGATGGGTGTAAAACCCTTATTCTATTTTCCTCAATCAGATTCTCTTATCTTTGCTTCAGAAATCAAAGCACTGTTGGCTCATCCGCAAATCCCCGCAGAAATAGACGAAGAAGGGCTTGCTGAACTGTTCATGATAGCTCCGGCCCGCACCCCCGGAAACGGAGTGATCAAAAATATCAAAGAACTTAAACCCGCCCACTGCCTTCTGATGAGCCGCCGGGGAGTAACCATATGGCCCTACTGGCAGCTGGAAAGCAAACCCCATGAAGACAATCTTGAAACCACGATTGAAAAAGTGAGATATCTCGTCATCGATGCGATAACCCGGCAGCTGGTATCCGATGTCCCGCTGGGAACCTTGCTTTCCGGGGGGCTTGATTCCAGTATTATAACGGCGATCGCAGCAAATCAATATAAGGAACAAAATCAAGTGCTTTCTACTTTCTCTGTGGATTATGTAGATAATCACAAATATTTTCAAGCTAATGATTATCAGCCTAACCCGGATGCCCCGTGGATAGAAAAGATGTCCCGTCATTTTTCAACTGATCACCATGCTTTCTATTTTGATACACCCGAATTGATTCGTTCGCTGGAAGATGCCGTTCTGGCCAGAGATCTTCCCGGAATGGCGGATGTGGATTCCTCCCTTCTCCTGTTCAGCAGAAAAATCAAGGAAAATGTTACGGTAGGTCTTTCCGGCGAATGTGCAGACGAAATTTTCGGAGGTTATCCCTGGTTCCACAGGCAGGACCTGCAAAACGCAGGTACCTTTCCTTGGGCATCCCATATCGACACAAGACTTCAGGTTATCTCGCCGGAAATCAGTAAACAGATTGATCCCCAAAATTATGTCGCAGGACGGTATGAAGAAGCATTACAGGAAATTCCCAGCAAACAGGCTGATAAAGGTCAGGACAACGTGTTTACCCGGATTGGTTATCTGACCTTAACGAGGTTCATGCCTACTTTATTGGACCGCAAAGACAGGATGACAATGGCCACCGGACTGGAGGTGCGCGTTCCCTTCTGTGACCATCGAATTGTTGAGTATGTATGGAATATCCCCTGGGAAATCAAAAACTATCAGGGCCGAGAAAAAGGTCTTTTACGGCTGGCGATGGAGGGAATTCTACCCGAAGACATTCTCTGGAGAAAGAAAAGTCCTTATCCTAAGACACATAACCCTCAGTTCTTATCCGGTGTCAGGCAAAAACTCCTGGCAGTGCTGGATGATCCTTCTTCCCCGCTTAAGGATCTGGTGAATAGGAAATATATTACTGAAATAGCCGAAAACCCTTCTTCCAACGCCAACAAACCCTGGTTCGGCCAGTTGATGGATACCCCTCGCCTTTTCGCTTTTCTCTATCAGCTTGATTTCTGGTTTAGAAGATATAAAGTCAGGATTGTTTAATATCTACACGATTTATTAGGGTCAACTAAAAGAGATTTATCTGAGAAGCGCAGGCAATAGTCAGAGATATTCAAAGGAATGACATTTAAGGAACCCGTTTAATGCTAAATCAACTGGTTCCTTCTTTAATGCAATCATGCTGAAATCGGGTTACCCTACATGTACGAACTGAGTGAAAATAAATGTCCGAAGCCGAAGTCAGTTTAAGGCTAGCTTTATACCTAATAAAAAATCATTTAGTTAAATCAAATGTTTCAGTTGCACTTGATGGAGCTCAAATTAAAACAGGAAATGAAATTCACTTCCCTATTGAAGCTTTCCTTACTGAGAACCTTTGTGAAAATATTAGTCAAAACCCTGGTTGGCAAGGCGTTTATAAACTAGGACAATATGAACAGCAAATCGAGATCCACTCATACCCTGGAAAAGGTGATGTGATCGCCAGATTGAAATCAGGAAGTACATAAGACATACTCTTCCACCGGAAGAAAACCAGCAGTCGAACCCAGAATCCTGTTCATTAAAAATTCCGCTATTTTTAACCAGAGACTGGCAATGCAATGTATAAACCAGCGCAAGCGGAGCATGGAGTGCGCAGCGCGGCTGTTTGCGCCAAGGAGGGCGCAATCTGCCGAAAGCGGTTTATACATTGCATTGCCGTACCTTATTATTGTTTATTTTTATCTTTCCATAAATAAAAACCTGGAGAAATCCAGGTTCTAAATAGGGAGGTAAGGTTTAGGTTAATAATATAATACCTTAATAAGCTTAGAAAAAAATTAAAGAAAGGCCAGGATCTAAATAATATAGAAAAATTACAAGTGGTAAAACCTGACTAAAATAATATAAACTTCCTGAGTATTTTGGTTTCCATCTGAAGACACTATTGTTAAATTAAGAATTAAAGGAGAGGAAATCAAAATGGCTAAATATCAATTACCTGTTGACAAGCAAAGTGTGGCCAGAGAACTAAAAGTTAATCTCGGTCCTGATGCCACCTCGAGACAAAATGGCTCCGTAGGAGGAAGTATGGTTAAGAAGACTTTCGAATTTGTCAGTGGTCAGGCAAATAAGAGATAACTGTTAGACAATCAAAAGAGGGTGTTCAACGAACACCCTCTCCTTAGATATTTTATTTCCTATTGGTATTTTATGTTTTGGAATATAATGCTTCCACTTACGAATTTTCACCGCTTGCGGTTCTGTTGTTCCTGATAAATTCAATAACCTTTTCGTCATCCTCTTCCCCAATGACATTGTTCAATAGAAAATCAAGCCCCGGCAGCATGCTTTTGTCGGTTGGCTGAGAAGCTTGCAGCAAATCGTCTATCTGCAATTGAGGCAGGTTATCCGGCTCTACCGGGGTATCCTGCATGGTGCCGATGCTGAAAATATCCTTTTGATTTGATTTTCCCTCGTTGGAAAAGGCGATGAAAGGTTTTATGACCTTTTCCTCAGTCGCGGCCAAAGAAGAATATCCCAGTTCTTCTAAAGCCAGTTCGTCAAGGGGACTCTCCGCTGCACTCTTGTCCATTCGGAAAACATTGTTTTGTCTTGCCCAGCTAGTGGAGGGATTTCTTGCATCATTTCCCGGCAATAACGCTTTTTTCAGGGCAGCTTTAACAAAGGCCGCCCTCTCCTCAGGTGAAATCTGGGAAAGAACACGCCACAATTCAAAATCCTCATTTTCAGAAATGTAGAGTAAAAGATGTCCTGATGTTTTCATTAATCAACATTTACTTTCCTTGTAAGATTATTGACAAGGTTTGCCGCCATAATGCGGAAACCTGCCGCATTACCAAACTGAGGATCATCGATAAGGACCTTGTTTTCTAAGTTCAGGTATTCAAACACCATTTCTCCCACTTTTCCGGCTACCAAAACAGTATGGATTCTACCGGCCATTGGTTTCAATGTCTTCATCACTTCGCGGGAGATGTCGGCAGCAAGTTGGGACAACATTCTTTTCATAACCGGATTTAAGTCTATTGCGCCGTTATTCCACGGATAAAGGCCTTTATTCACCCTGAATATTTTATCAAGCTCTTTATCGTCCGTTTCAATCGGACTGGCATGATTTGCAGTCATTTCCTTCAATTTTTCAGCGACACCGGTGTAAGCCCATTGCAGACCTTTTTCAATGCTGAAAGAGTTGGGCGGGTCCAGCATGATTCCGTCATAAAATGTTGCAATATCGGTAGTCCTGAAGCCCGGATCGATCACAACGACATAGCCTCCGAATAATTTTGCATTGGTGGCATTCCCGTCTTCCGTCAGCGTTTCTTTAATAAACACACCGTAGCTCTGCGGCAAGACCCGTGACCGCAGAATATTCATGCTTCTGGTTTGCCCTTTAAAAGGACCCGACAAAAAGGTTACGGAGAAAGAACCTTTTAGTTCCGCCTCATATTTATCTTTTAAGGACGCGTAAAATTTAACGGGAACCCCTGTTCCTAAATAGATGTTGGTTTTAGGATAAGGCTGAGCAAGAGCCAGGCCGACAATTAACAGCGACATGGCTTCTTCATCTGTCGATTTATCTTCATCCCAACAGTAGTGGGCTTCTTTTGGGTTGAGACTTTCGGCAAGGCTCCCCATAAAGTAATGGCGCTCTACACCGGTGGAGTTATTCTTCACAATGACATCCAGTGATGCAACCTGCCGATCGATATCACTTCCCCGCTCCAGTTCCGTCCTGCCCAGTGTGGAGAAAATTCTCTCACTGCCATTGCAAATGACTGCCGGGAATAATATTTTTGTATCGCCAATATCAAGTTTTATGGCGCCAAAACCGGGATCAGCACCAGCCACCAGAATATCGTTTTCGAACACGTTCTTTCCCCCTTATATCACAAATAGTAAGGCCATTCTAACAATTTCTTATTTAATAATTGTATACCAAATCCAAGCTCTTGGGAAGATTCCAAACTCTTCATTTTTCTTAATTTTTTGAGGAATAATCTTTTTGTGTAAGGAAAAAAATAATTTAGAGCATTTTTCCCTGAAAGGAGTTCATTCATGCTTGTCAGCATTATCCGTACCGTTATTCTCTATTTAATTATCGTATTGGTTCTAAGGGTCATGGGCAAAAGACAAATCGGTCAATTACAGCCTTTCGAGCTGGTGATTATTCTCATGATTTCGGAACTTGCCGCCATACCCAGCCAGGATATCGGAATTCCTCTTATTGCCGGCCTGCTTCCGGTCCTTATCCTCCTGCTCCTTGGAATTACAATCTCCCAGATCTCTTTAAAAAGTGAAAAAGCCAGGGCCATGATCTGCGGAACCCCTACCATCCTCATTGATAAGGGGCACATTCTCGAGGATGAACTCCGTAAACTCCGGTATAATCTCAGTGATCTTCTGGAACAGCTGCGGGTAAAAAATATTCCGGATATTGCCGATGTCGAGTACGCTATTCTGGAAACAAACGGTCAACTCAGTGTGATTCCGAAACCAACCAAGCGTCCGGCTAACCCGGAAGATTTAAAAATAGAAGTCCCCAGTGAAAAGCTGCCTTATACCCTGATCATGGATGGAATTTTACAGCACAAGAACTTTCCCAAAGCCAATGTCAACCAAAAATGGCTGGAGCAAGAACTGCAAAAGGCCAATATCGATGATTATAGGAAGGTTCTCATAGCGAGTATCGGTACGCAGGGCAAATTATACGTACAAGAAAAAGCAAATAAAAATAATTTGAATAAAGGGTGAGTTTAAGTATGCGTTCCACCATCGCGATCATTTTAGGTTTTTTTATCCTAATCAGTATTTCCGTGTGGATAGGGGTTCAGGTTAAACATACCGCAGAAACAATCCAGGTAGAATTAAATCAGGCTGAAACCCTTATTCATTCCAATGAGTGGAGTGAAGCCTCAGCCCTGATCGATAAAACGTTCAATAATTGGACAAGCGCCAGACACTGGTGGGCTATCATTCTGAATCACAGCACGTTGGACAGTATCGAGATCAGTTATGCACGGCTGCAGCAATTTACCCAAAACAAAGAAACTTCCCTTTCTCTGGCCGAATTGAACACGCTAAAAGTCCTGCTGGAAAACATACCGGAGTCGGAGTCGCTGCGGTTAAATAATATTCTTTAATGATAGATTTCTCCGGGCGGCGCATATTTGGGTACTTTGGGAGTGAAGATTTTGGATTGGCGGAAGTTCTTTATCCGTTTCTGGGAACTTGTCAATAATAATGAACTCATGGCCGTAGGAGGACAGGTAACGTATTATATGATCCTGTCCTTTTTTCCATTATTGATATTTGTTTTGACCTTGGCCGGCTATGCCAACTTGAGCAGTGAACAGGTTTTTGAGGAGTTCAAATATCTCATCCCCAATGAAACCTATCTTCTGGTGGAAAGCATTATTTATGAAATTTTCACCACCCGGAGCCCTACCCTGTTATCGATCGGGATGTTAGGCGCGGCCTGGGCTTCTCTCAACGGAATCCATGCCTTATTGAGGGGAATGGTCAAAGCTTACGGGATAAAAGAAAACCGTTCTTTCTTCAGGCAAAAATTCATCTCGGTCACGCTGCTGATTATTTTCGTCGTTACCCTTCTGGGCTCTTTCAGTCTTTTGTTTCTGGGGGAAATGTTCGGGGACTGGCTGTTTCATATCATGGGAGCGGCAAGCATCTTTCAGGGTTTTTGGCACGTTATCCGGTTGCTGATCCAATTTATTCTGCTCGTGATCACTTTTATCATTATCAACAGAATGGCAACAGGACCCCTTTATACCATACGGAAGGTATTTCCGGGGTCCCTATTTACTGCAATCGGATGGGTTTTAATTTCCCTGGGTTTTACTTTTTATTTTAAGCATTTTAACAGTTACACCGTTACCTATGGCAGTATCGGCGGGGTTATGGTTCTTCTCCTTTGGCTTTACTGGAGCATTGTGATTTTGCTTTTAGGCTGTGTTCTGAACGCGGTTCTAATTTCAAAGCTTTGAGAAATCTATGGTAGCGAAATAATCTTCCAACGTTTCCGCTCTTCTGATAAGCTCTACGGTTCTGTCTTCTTTCAACAGCAATTCTTTGGAGCGGAGCTTGCCGTTATAATTAAAGCCCATCGCATGCCCATGCGCCCCGGCATCATGGATTACGATGACATCTCCGATATCGATTTTTGGAAGCATCCTGTCCACTGCGAATTTATCATTATTCTCACAAAGGCTTCCGGTCACATCATACCGGTGATCGGATTCTTCGTTTTCCTTGCCGACTACGGTAATATGATGATAAGCGCCATAAATCCCCGGTCTCATTAAATCAGCCATACAGGCATCCAAGCCAATATAGTTTTTGTAAATTTCCTTTTTATGAAGCGCCGTAGCCACGAGATAGCCATAAGGACCGGTAATCATCCTGCCGCATTCCATAGCAATTCTCATTGGATCCAGGCCGTTCGGGACGATGATCTCTTCGTATACTTTGCGGATGTTATCCCCCACGTATTCCAAATCCACAGCTTCCTGTTCGGGACGATAAGGGATTCCAATACCCCCTCCGAGGTTGACGATTTCAATCCGGATGCCTACTTTTTGTTTAATTTCCACTGCCAGCTCAAACATCATGCGGGCAGTTTCCACAAAATAATCAGGATCCAGCTCATTGGAAATGACCATGGTATGAAGACCGAATCTTTTGGCGCCGAGACTTCTTAATTTGGCGTATCCGTCAAAAATTTGATCTTTGGAAACTCCGTATTTGGCATCTTCAGGGTTCCCGATAATGGTATTGCCGCCTTGACGGAGAGGCCCCGGATTATACCGGAAAGAGATCATTTCAGGTATTCCCGCTTCTTTTGCCAGAAAATCAATATGCGTAATATCATCCAGGTTAATTAAAGCCCCTAATTCCCGTGCCTTCCTGTATTCTTCCGCAGGGGTATCGTTGGATGTAAATACGATATCTTCCCCTTTCAATCCCACTTTTTCCGCCAAAACCAATTCCGCAAGGGAACTGCAGTCTGCCCCGATCCCTTCTTCTGCGAGAATTTTCATAATATATGGGTTGGGTGTAGCTTTGACAGCAAAATGTTCCTTAAATCCTTTGACCCAAGAGAATGCTTTTTGCAGACGCCGGACATTATCCCGAATAGCCTTTTCATCATAAATATGAAAAGGGGTTTTATAGTTCTCAACAATGTTTTGAAGTTCTTCTGCGGAAAAAGGCAGATTTTTTTGTACCATGACGGAATCCTCCTTAGAATAATAAAAAGTTTACGAGGAACAACCACCGTAAACCACGAAAAGCCATGTAATAAGGACAAACTTTTTCCTTATCGTTTTCCATGTTCCAGATAGCGCTTCACTCTGTAAAGAATGACAGTCTTATACCTGTTTAATATAAGACCAGCTTAACCCCCGGCCTGACTTAAGCTTCGGCAGTTATCCCTTTCAGTAATCTTCTTCGATTGCCTTCTCCGAATACCTACTTTTGATAACCGCGCCTCTATCCCCGCTATTGAATTATAGAAAAAATGTTACCACAATTTCATAGTGTTTACAACAGGTAAACCTTTACCATCATTCTTCTGTGTCATCAACGCCGTCTTCCTTAGGTTCATGAAGCTCCGGAAGTTCATGCAAGGATTTTATCCCAAAATGAATTAAAAATTCTTCCGTGGTACCGTAGAGAATGGGCCTCCCCGGTCCATCCTTGCGGCCGATCTCTCTGATCAGTCCCTTTTCCATCAGTGTGGCCAGAGCCCGTTCAGACTGGACCCCGCGGATAAAATCGATCTCTCCCCTGGTAATCGGTTGTTTATAGGCTATAATCGATAATACTTCCAGGGCGGCATTGGAAAGAACCTGAGAGGGTTGTTTGTATAAAATTTCAATGTAACGCGCCGTTTCAGGCTTCGTCCCTAAACGATACCCATTTTCCAGTTCAATGAGGGCAAACCCGCTGGAAGCGGATGCGTATCTGTCTTTTAAAACTTCAATCAGTTCTGCCAAATTTTCCAGGGAGATCTCTAGAATTTCTGCAAGCTTTTGATTACTTAACGGTTCTTTAGCCATAAACAGTAAAGCTTCCAGGGCAGCAATTTCTGTTTCCCGAAAAAGCATTATACCGACTCCTCATTCATAAAATCCCAAGCCCGGTCCGTCGGAACAATAAAAATATCATTTCCCTTCTCACTTTGCTCCGCTCTGATTCTACCTTCTTTTAATAATTCAAGCAAGGCAACAAAAGCAACCACGATCTCAACTCTTGTTTTATATCGCAGCAGCTTGGTGAATCTCATCCCCTTTGGGTTGAGGATCATCCTGCGCATGATATCGTTGAGCATCATTTCAACCGGAATTTCATCAACTTGAACGTAATGGACATATTCCCCTTTTTCGACTCTTTTCAGTACGGCATCAAATGCCCGCATTAAATCATCCATCCCTATTCCGCTTAAGGGATTGGGTGGCTTCATTTTAGAGATGATTTCTTCCAGATCAAATTCCCGGAAATACCGGTTACCCGAAAATTCTGCTCTGGAACTAAGATAAGAAGCAATGTCTTTAAAGGCTCTGTAAGCTACAAGCCTGTCCACCAAATCTTGTTTCAGTTCTTCTTCAAGCAAAATCTCTTCTTCTGTTTTTTGCGGTTTTGGAAGCAGCTGGCGAGATTTAAGGTATAAGAGCTGGGCAGCCAATACCAGGAACTCGGAGGTAATATCCATATCCAGTTCTTCCATCTTTTTGACTGTGGCGATGAATTGATCGGCTATAACCGCAATGGGAATATCATAAATATCTACTTTGTTTTGCTGAATCAAATGCAAAAGCAGATCTAACGGTCCCTGAAATACGGGGAGTTCGACATAAGGAGACTGTTTGCCGGCTTCCATTAGAGTCCCATCACTTCGCGCACTTCTTTCATGGTCACGGAAGCAGTTGCTCTTGCCTTTTCGGCTCCTTCCCGGAGAACCTTTTCTACTTTTCCTTCCTCTTCCCAGAGTTTTCTTCTTTCCCGGTAAGGCGCCAGGACCTTATCAATATTCTCTGCCAAATACTTTTTGCAGGCAACACAGCCAATCTTGCCGCCCATGCACTCTTGCTCAACCCTCTCCACATCCGGGGTGTAGATTTTATGGAATTTGGAAACAACGCACACATCGGGGTGGCCGGGATCATCCTTACGGATTCTTTGCGGATCGGTTATCATCTGTCTGACTCTATAGCCAATTTCATCGGTAGAAGCGGTCAAAGAAATGGCATTATTATAACTTTTGCTCATTTTTCGACCGTCAACTCCCGGAAGAAGAGGGACTTTGCCGACAAGAGCCTGCGGCTCGGGAAATACGCCGGAATAAAGGTAATTAAACCTCCGGGCGACCTCCCTGCAGAGTTCAATATGGGGGACCTGGTCTTCCCCTACGGGAACCGCACTGGCCTTATATACCAAAATATCCGCAGCCTGCAGCAAAGGGTAGCCCAAAAATCCGTAGGTATGCAAATCTTTCCCGTCCTCACCGAGCTGCTGGATTTGATCTTTATAGGTAGGGACTCTCTCCAGCCAGGATATCGGGGTAAACATAGAAAATAACAAATGTAATTCCGCATGCTCTTTTACTTGTGATTGGGCGAATATGGGGCTTCTATCGGGATCAATCCCAACACTGAGCCAATCCAGCGCGATTTCCCGGGTAAGCGCCTTCAGATCCAGCTTGTCTTCATACCCCGTCGTTAAAGCATGCCAGTCAACGATGCCGTAATAACATTCGTATTCATCCTGAAGTGCCGCCCAATTTTGAATTACGCTTAAGTGCCCGATATGAAGCGACCCGGTTGGACGCATTCCGCTAAAGATTCTCTTTTTCACGCTGTATACTCCCTTCTTGTGCCTAAGATAAGTCATTATCTTTGTAAAGTATTTTGGATGTATTCTTTTTCCTCTTCTATGGATCTGATTTTTCCTTCCAGCCAAAGATTACGGATCCGCCGCAGCGTTTTCCCTATTTCCGGCCCTTCTTTCATTCCTGATTCCACCAGTTGGGTCCCGGTAATTTTCATGTTTACTTTGGATGAAACCTCAATATAGTGCCGGATCTCCGCAGCAAATTCCCCGTGACGCAGCAACACATCAACAAGATTTTTAGGGGCCGGCATTAATACCTCGTCCATTTTGGTCAAATCGGAAATCCTTGATTTTAATTCCTGGCGCAGGCGAAGGTATTCCAATGTGCTTTTGTGCAAATATTTATTGATTCTCAACCCATTCAGGATGGTATGGACTCCCTGCTCCTCAATGGATTTAAGGCTGACCAGCCAGCGTCTCTCTAAAGGCCACTCCGAAGTATTTTCTTCCTCTTGAAAATTCCAGGGAAAATCCTGATCAAACCAGCTCTTAAAAACACCATATTCCATCAGCTTCCTGCCCATTTTTTGATAGTTTGCTTCTTTATAAATCAGCATGAGTTCTTCTGTGAATCTTTCGGCGCTGATTTTGGCAAATACTTTTGCTTCTAAGGCAATGTTCACCGCATCCCTGGTGTTCTTGGCCAATTTGAATCCGTAACGTTCCGAAAAGCGGATCGCCCTTACAATACGTGTCGGATCATCAATAAAGCTGAGGTTGTGTAAAAATCGGATCTCACCTTGCTGTAAATCACGGAATCCTCCGTAGAAATCTACTACTTCACCAAACCGTTCCCTGTTTAAACACATGGCCATCGCATTAATGGTAAAATCCCTGCGGAACAAATCATCTTTCAAGGTAGATTCTTCCACCGTTGGCAGGGCTCCCGGGTAATCATAATCTTCCCTTCTGGACCCGGCAATATCAAAATGGGTGCCGTCATCCATCATGATCCTGGCAGTTCCAAACGGCTGATGGGTTATTACTTTTGCAGGATAAAGTCTTTGACTGAGGTTTTCAGCAAAAGCAATCCCGTCCCCTTCCACAACCATATCGAGATCCTTGTTCGCAACTCCCAGCAGCAAATCCCTCACAAAACCTCCGACAAGGTAAATAGGAACATCCATTTCTGCAGACACATCTTTGATGGTTTCCAAAGCCGTTTTTATTTCTTCCGGAAGCTTATTAATTAAAGCCAATATTTCTTCCCTGCGGGCCATACTTCTTTCCCGCGCCAACATGGTTGTAGTGGGAACCGCCCTGCCATAAATCAAACGCAGAATATCCGATCTGGAGACAATCCCAACCAGCTGCCCGTTTTCTACCACAGGAAGTCTGCCGATATCATGAAGTACCATCTTTTTTTGTACTTCTTCCCAACTAAGGTCCGGACTGACCGTTACCACATCTTTGGTCATGAACCCTTTAGCGGGGGCGTGCTGCAGCCCATGTTTCAAGGCCTTGTCCACGTCCCTCCGGGAGATAATTCCCACCAGGCGGTCATCATTGTCCACCACAGGCACTCCGGTATGCCCGTATTTCAGAAGGATCTTTCCTACCTCTTCCATCGTCATATCGGGAAAAACGGTTTTCACCGGAAAACTCATAATATCTCTGATTAAACTGGGTTTCTCGATACGTTTTCTGATTTCTTCCCGTATTTGACGGATTACGTCTTGAATATCGCGTTCCTTCACTACGGCTGATGCGGCCTTTTCATGGCCGGATCCGCCAAATATTTCTACAATCTTATTTACCGGAAAATTGTTCCCTCTTGATCTGGCTACCACGTAGACTCTGTCTTCCATCTTCACAATGATAAACCAAATATCGGCACTTTCGATTTCACCGATTCGATGGGTAAGCAGCGCCAGCCCTTCTACAAAATCCCGGCACTCCGCATAGGTAAAATACACCGGAGTACCCTCAAACAATTCCGTACTGCCGTTGTCAAGAAGAAGCTGAAAAAGATCCATTTGTTCACCGGAAAGCGGTTTGCGTAAATATTCGGCAACAACCCCAAGCTGAGCCCCCTGATCAATGAGATGGGCTACAGCCATCACATCCCGGGAAGTTGTATTTTCAAACAAGAGACTGCCTGTATCGTCGTAAATCCCCAGCGTCATCAAGGTTGCATCAAAGCTGCTTAATTTGATGCCTTTGCTTTTAATTTTTTCCACAAGAATGGTTGTGCAGGCGCCCAGGGCTTGAAATGTATGATTTTTCCCGATCGGGCCGGATGACGGGTGGTGATCGATGATTTCCAGATCAACCTGGCTGAAACGATCAAGAATATTTTTGTTCCCAACCGCACGGCTTAAATTGTTGGTATCTACGAGAAATATTTTTTCTACTTTGCCCGGATCAATATCCTTTAACCGGTAAAATGGCAGGTGTTCTTTGGCCAAGGCAAGAAAGTCCTGCACATACGAATTGTTCTTTCCTTCAATGACCAGAACTGCGTCGGGATAAATTTTCTGGACAGCAACCATGGAAGCTAAGGCATCAAAGTCCAAATAACGGTGTGAAAGGATAATCTTCATGAAATTCCTCACATAATTCGTCAGATACCTGCCAGTACCCTGTAAACTCTACTAAATATTACAATTACAGTAAATTAAATTATATCACTATTTTCAATCAGTGGGCAACTCAGCTGGCTAAGCTAATAATAAAATTAAGTATTTGAATATTACAAAGCGAACCGCGGAGCAGAAAAAAATAAAAATCCCGTTAGAAACGGGATCACAGATATACCTTTTTATGGACTTTATTCCATACGCTTATTGATTTCATTCATTGCGGTATCAATGGCCGCCTGAGGCAAACCCTCTTTTTTCAGCCGGTGATCAATTGCTTCCATCCAGAAACCGCATTTTGCACCCATTTTGCGAAAAGCTTTGGCATTAATTTTAGATTTGTGAGAACGCGTTTCAGCATTTGCTTTTACGATACTGCAGATAAAACGTGCTTTCAGACAGGTGCCCTGATCCATCTCATTGTATTCTGTGTTTAACTGATCAATTAAACCTGAATAATACGTTTTAAATTCTTCAAAGGATATCTCGGTCTCCATGTGAAGATATTCTTTGAGCTTGGCAAGTTTTTCTTCCATACCTAACCTCCGTCATTTTGTTACCTAGTCTATTATAGATGCAAATTTGTGAATTGGAAACAATTATGACCGCATTTCTTCTTCAATTCTTTTTTCAATTTCTTCATCGGATAAATCGAATTGATCCATCATCTCATGAGCTTTTTGCCTTTGCCCATAATAGTAATCTCTTCTTCTGTTTTTCATTTCTTCAAAATCATGAGGTTCATTCCAATAGGAATCCTGCTTCCTGCCTCTCAAAAATTTAAACAGAAAGTATGATAAAAAACTGGTTACCAGCAGCATGATCAATGCTGAGTAGAAGCTTCCAAAACCGAATCCGATAATCATAAAACCCTCTCAACTCAGGAAATTAATTCCATAATTGTATCATTCAGCCAAAAGCAACAATATACTATTTATAGCTTATCTTCTCATAAATTTGCAAGATTTTCAATTACTCATAAAAGGAGGACCAGGAATGAGGAATAACCAAACCTTCGGGAATAATTATCCTGGATATGCTTCCCAGTGGAACACATATTCCAATTACTCCGCTTCAGCAGGTAATCCCTTATTCATGTCCTCCCAAATTCATCACCGGCAATTATCCCTGCCGAGAAATCCTGGTTATTTACAGGATAGAAATCCTGGTTATTTGCAGGATTATTCCCCGTTATACCCAAATGTAACTCCCGGATTAGTGCCAGCACCGGTTCTCCCAATCAGTTCCCCGGTTTATAACGGATTTCAGTTACCATATCCGGTAATTCAAACCGCAAATCAATATCCACATCCATATGAATATTCATTAAACAATCCAAACAATCTGGAAAGAATTCTGATCGCAATCCTTATTCTCGTGTCCCTGGATCTGATCTTTGTCCGGCCTGTAAAACAAGCCCGTCAGGAAAATCTTATGCTTCCGGTAAGTGAGTAACACTTATTTTACGGACTTGTTCTTTCCTGAGGCTGCCGGATGCGGTCCTTGGATTTAAGGATGCTTGGCCGTTGATTGGCGATTGGAACCGGATTCCTAACCAGGATTGTTTTCAGTGCTTTAAAATCAAGAGGGATAAGCGGCCACAGGTATGGTACACCGAAAGAATTGGTGCGCCATAGTAAAATGAAGACCAAAAGAACTCCTATGCCAAGTCCCCAGAAATTAAACAAACCTGCGGCCAGAACCAGGAATATTCTTACCAACCTGTTGGCCTGTGCCAGTTCGTAACTGGGAGTTGCAAAAGTACCCACAGCCGCGATCGATAGGTACATAATTACTTCCGGGGTAAAGAAGCCTACTTTAATGGCCACGTCCCCCATCATAAATACGGCGATTAAGCCCAAGGCAGTGGCTAAGGGTGAAGGGGTATGAATCGCTGCCATCCGCAGCATGTCTATGGCAATATCACCGGTTATGGCTTGAAAGAGAAGACCCACTTTAGCGGATTTTTCCACCCCGATGAATTGAAGGGAATGAGGCAAAAACTGAGGATTCAGGGCGAAAGCCAGCCATAACGGCAATAGGAACATAGAAGCGAGTATGGCAACAAATCTGACCCAGCGCAAATAGGCCCCAACCACGGGCTCCTGCCGGTATTCCTCAGCATGCTGGACATGATGCCAGAACGTACAGGGCGCAATGATCACGCTGGGAGAAGTATCGACCAAGATAACGACATTCCCCTCGAGCAAATGAATCGCAGCAACATCCGGCCGCTCCGTATACCGGACTCTTGGAAATGGATTCCAATACTTACTCCCCAGTATAAATTCCTCTACCGTTTTTTCCGCCATGGGAATCCCGTCAATTTTGATATTCTTGATCTCTTTTTCAATGTAATCCACCATTTTGGGATTGGTAATATCCTCAATATAGGCAATACAAACATCCGTCTTGGAACGGCTTCCTGCCTTGACAAGTTTCATCCTTAATCCCGGATCGCGCAAGCGGCGCCGGATGAGGTTGGTATTAAAAACCAAAGTTTCTGTAAAACCGTCGCGGGATCCGCGGGTCACGCGCTCAATGTCAGGCTCTTCGGGCATACGGGCCGGATAAGTTCTTACATCTACGATGATAGCTTCGGTCTTGCCTTCGATCAGGATGGCCATGGTTCCCGACAAAACGAAATAGAGCACCTCATCCATGGATTCCACTTCTGAAACCTGCAGATCCACGATTTTGGATTTCAGTTTATCAAGGGCATTGACAACGAGCTCGGATCTTTCAATCTCTTCAAATGTTTCCAGAATCAAGTTGGATGCAGGTCTTCCTACCAGTCCATTCACAGAATAGATGGCAATCTTTTTGCCGCCGACATTCATTTTCCGGACGATGATATCAAAACTTTCCGGAACCCCTAGTTTTTTATTCAGATAATCAATATTTTCTTCATAGTTTTTAGAAATCGCGACATTTGTTTCAGCTGTTAATGACATATTCAATCAACCTTTCGGATTAAATACAACTGCCACAAGATAACCGAATAAGATGGCAGCAGCGATTCCTACAGCAGCAGCTTGAATCCCCCCGGAAAAAGCGCCAAGAAAACCATTGGAGTTTGCACCTTCGATAGCACCTTTAGCCAACGAATACCCAAACCCCGATAAGGGAACGGTTGCTCCCGCCCCTCCTATTTTTACCAGAGGCTCGTACAGACCCAATCCACCCAAAATCACACCTGAAGTGACAAATGTGACCAGTACATGGGCAGGGGTAATATTTGCTTTTGTCAGGTCCATGAGCAATTGCCCAATTACACAAATTAATCCGCCAACAATAAAAGCCGGAAGCACATGATTTAACACTTTTCTCACCTCGCTGGTATTTTATTTTTCAATACTGACCGCATGCCCTATGGCAGGTATTGACTCACCCTGCAGGGCGGAAACAGGACTGTGCAGCGAACCGCTTCCAATCAATAAGACTTTTTTCAATTCACCGCTGGCCATTCTATTGAGAATATGACCCGTCAGGACTACTGCCGAACACCCGCAGCCGCTTCCTCCTGCATGGGTATCCTGTTCCGGACTGTAAATCATCACTCCGCAGTCTGAAAAATTATTGGAGATTTGTAAACCACTTCTTTTTAAAATATCTATAACCAATTGCAGACCTATCAGACCCAGGTCTCCGGTGACAATAAGGTCATAAAAATTAGGTTGTCTGCCCAGGTCCTGGAAATGATTGAGTATTGTATCAGCAATAGCCGGAGCCATGGCGGCTCCCATATTGCTTGCATCCGTCTCCCCAAAATCGATGACCCTTCCGATCGTTGCCGAAGTTACCTTTGGCCCTTCTCCGGTATCTGATAACAGGACTGTCCCTGCTCCGGTCACCGTCCATTGGGAATACATTGCACGCTGGTTACCTTGCTCTGTAGGCAGTCTATATTGCCTCTCGGCCGTATCATGATGACTCGATGCACTGCAAAGCGTCTTAGAGCCGAATCCACCGTCAATCAGCATGGCTCCGAGGGCCATGGATAAAGCCATTGTAGAACAAGCCCCGTAAAGACCGATGAATGGTAACCCGATCTGCCTGGCAGCAAAATTGGAAGAGATAATCTGATTGAGGAGATCTCCGGCCAGGATATAATCTACGGAATCCACGGGAATGTTGACTTTCCCGGCTGCACCCCGCATCGCTTTCTCCAGCATTTTTGCTTCTGTCTTTTCCCAGGATTTTTCGCCGTCATACGTATCTTGAAGAATCTCGTCAAAAGAACCCTGAAGAGGCCCATCGCCTTCCTTAGGTCCAACGACATTAAAGCTGGAAAGAATAACCGGCGGGTTCTGAAAAATAACTGATTGATTTCCGCTTTTCCTGGAATGCATCTTCTTCATCTCCTTTTGTGCGCACGTTGTGCGCTTCATATATATTTCGCAGAAATCATCGCTCCTGCGATGCGATGTAAGACAACCGACTAACCTCATGCGAAAGCCTCTGGGGGACAATAGCATGTCGGTAAAGTCAGGATTAGAC
>JAAYUV010000076.1 GCA_012517475.1 Peptococcaceae bacterium
GTATGATATCAAATTTATCACTGTCTTTATATTCGCGGACATTTCGCTCCAAAGAGTTACCATGGAATATTTGGGGACTGTCAATATCATGCAAAAGCATGTTGGTAATTGCCAGCAGATATGGCAGCGGTTTTTTTTCAACGCCGTAGATGCTTGTATTGTACAGCTCACGGTCATGAATCGTCTTTATCTGGGGCTCCAGCACCTTCAAAGCAGAAGTCAGGAATCCTCCCGTACCGCAGGCAAAATCCGCGATACGTTCTCCCAGCTTCGGATTAATCATTTTAACCATAAAGTCCGTAACGGCTCTTGGGGTATAAAATTCACCTGCATTGCCGGCGCTTTGCAAACTCTTGAGAATGGTTTCGTATATTTCGCCAAAAGCATGCCGCTCATCATACTCATCAAATTGAATGGCGTCAATTTCATTGATTACTTTTCTGAGCAGTATGCCGTCCTTCATGTACTGGTTGCTGTCTTCAAAAACAGCCTTGACGATGGATTTCTTTAGCGGCGTATTTTCTGTAACTTTTAACTCCTTCAGTGCCGGAAAAAGTTTGTTGTTGACAAAGTCCAGCAGGCTCTGGCCTGTCAATGCTTTTCCATCTTTGCGGTCAACTGCCCAGTTTCTCCAGCGAAGTTCTTCCGGTATGATCGACTCATAGTCATCATCATGGAATTCCCAGTCTTCTTCCTTGGCATCATATACTTTTAAAAACAGAAGCCAGGTCATTTGCTCAATTCGCTGAGCATCGCCATTAATGCCGCTGTCCCCTCGCATAATGTTTTGTATGGTCTTAACAAAGCTTCCTAAGCTCATATGCTAATTTCTCCTCGTGTAGGTGTTATGCTGCTTCATAAATGGCGCGTTCTAATTCTCTTACAGCCTGAATATACCCTTCTTTTCCGCCAAACAATTGGGCAATTTTCTTAGGACTGCCAATGCGGTCAAACGGCGCGTTATCTAAAATTCTTGTATCTTCCAATTCCCGGATACCTTCATTCATATACTTGTCAAGAAGCGCCGACAACACTTCCCGGCAAACCTCTGAATATTTGTAAAGATATCCTTGCTTTTTCACATGGTTTACCCGCTCGCTTTTTGTCAGCGGCTTCTTGTCATAAGCCACATGAAGAATCAAATCAAAATCATCAAAATCCTTTCCGGCTTCTTCTTTTAAAGCATCTAGCAATACGCCGCGTTCCTGAAGTTCCTCTACAATGGCCTGCTTTTTGTCCGCACTGTTCCAAGCTCTCAGGAATTCATCCAAGGTTGCGTATTCTTCCAAAATATTGCGTTTGCTGTAGTCCTTTATGCTCTCGGTGATCAGCTTACCGTCTTTGTCGTAGTACTGAACACGTTCGTTAAGAATCCTGACTGATACGCCCCGTACGCGATATTTGGCAGGGGTTTCCGCGACTCCCGGCGGCTCGAATATCGGCGGATCACCCGGATAGACCGGTTCATCCGGATTGTCAGGAGTTTCCGGCTGATCAGGTTCTGTCGGATCCCATCCTTCTCCGCCGTCACCCCCGTCAATAATCACTACCGGATCGCCGTCAAATGCAGGATCGGCAAACAGCCTGCAAACATCGCGAAAATCCATGATGGTAAAATACTCTTTGCCATAGTCAGGATACAGTCTTGTCCCGCGTCCAATAATCTGTTTAAACTCTGTCATAGAATTAATATTATTATCAAGGACAATGAGCTTACAGGTTTTGCAGTCAACGCCTGTAGTCATCAGCTTCGACGTCGTAACCACTGTAGGGTATTTCTCATTCACATCAATAAAATAATCCAGTTGTGCTTTGCCTTCCTGGTTATCGCCTGTTATCCGCATAATATATTTGGGATTTTCGGCAACTAAATCTTTGTTTTCATTAATTAATGCCTGCCGCATACGTTCGGCATGGTCAACATCTACACAAAAAACAATCGTCTTACTGTAACGTCCATTGGCGATAAGCCATTTTGTAATACGGTTGGCCACAGCCTGGGTCCGCTCATCAATGATAAGTTTACGGTCATAATCGGTACTATTATATTCCCTATCCTCAATCACATTGCCGTAGATATCAACTTGTCCCTTATATGGCCGCCATCCTTCCAAATCTCTGTCCAGACCAATACGGATGACCTTGTAGGGCGCCAAGAATCCGTCATCAATTCCCTGTTTTAGGCTATATGTATAAACCGGTTCGCCAAAGTATGAGATATTGCTGACTTCTCTGGTTTCTTTGGGCGTAGCCGTCATCCCGATTTGAATTGCCGTGTTAAAATATTCCAAAATCCGTCGCCATTGGGATTCCTCTTTGGCGCTGCCGCGATGACATTCATCAACAATAATTAAATCAAAAAACTCCGGTTGGAACTGCCTGAACGGCTCGTTGCCATTATCTCCAGCCAATTGATGATACAAACTCATGTAAATTTCATAAGAGCTGTCCAGCGTTTTATCCTGAATCTTCGTCATAATTTTTTTAAAGGGCTTAAAATCCTGTTGCATAGTTTGATCAATAAGGATGTTTCGATCAGCTAAATATAGCACTCTCTTTACGGTTTCTGTCTTTAAGAGTTTCCAAATAATCTGGAATGCAGTGTAGGTCTTACCTGTGCCGGTTGCCATGACCAGTAATATACGGTCTTGCCCTTTGGCGACAGCCTCTATCGTTTTATCAATTGCTATGCGCTGATAGTATCTTGGTTTCTTGTGAGAAAAAGCGTCAAAGTAATCCGGTTCTGTTACGATTTTTTCTTGCGCAGCGTCTAATCCTTTACCTTTCAAATAACGATTCCACAATTCTTCTTCACTGGGAAACTTGTCTAATGGAAGCTCGGTCTCAGCACCGCTAAAAAAATCATGTTCAATGAATCCACTTCCATTGGATGAGTAGGCAAAAGGAATATTGAGTATCTGGGCATAGCCCATCGCCTGCTGAAGACCCGCGCCAACGGGATGGTCAGCGTCTTTCGCTTCAACAATTGCCAGCGGTATCTGTCCATACTTATGAGTAAGCAGATAATCTGCCTTTTTACGCTTTCCCCTCTTTACTGTATTGCCTCGAACTAAAAC
>JAAYUV010000024.1 GCA_012517475.1 Peptococcaceae bacterium
CACAGACATTCAGCAGCTCCAGACTGGCCAGCGTCAGCTTCAGGCTGGTCAGGAGGAAATGCGCACAGACATTCAGCAACTCCAGACTGAACAGCGGAATATTTGGACAAGTATTGATACGATCGTTCTGAGCCAAGAGCAGATGAAACAGAACATACAAACGATTCAATCAGACATTGAATATATCCGCCAAAGTCAAGCGCGTGTTGAGTATATCCTGACAGGGAAAGTCAAGGCACTATTCGATTTCCGCGAGAGCCAGATGGAAACAAATCGGAATGTCGCCGTCAGACTAGACCGGCTGGAGGCTAAGCAGTAAAATAACCAAAAGATTTATTCGATTCTAGGGCTTCGTTGAGGCCTTTTTTTGTAGCCAAGCGGATCTTGTCCCTTTCGCATGGACGTCGATCGCGTGAAAGCTATTCCATTAATTGTTTAGTTCCTTCCTGCTTGCAGACAGATACTTCAAATAGATATCACCTCGAGGATTTTCGATGGTAAACTCAATGGTATGTTCTACAGCCGGGGAAAAAATTTGAGTCGGGTCTCCAATCATTAATTCCGGTAGGATTTCCCTGGATGTTTTTCCTTGATACTGTGGCTCCTGTGCCTTATTTTTCAAAGCTTTCATGTTGGGTGATAAGAAATTCGATCCTTCCATAAAATCATCTTCCCAGAATTGATATCCAATGAGTTTCGCCTTGAATCGATAACCTCCGTTTCCATCCTTTGTCCGCTCGATTCCACTCAAATAGTAGCAACGAAATCCATGATCACTCCAACCCTTGGGAGTATATTTACCCTCGCTAAAGGTAAGCCAATTGGAAGACCGGTGCGTATAGGTGATCCCTTCAAAATACTTCTTAACGATTCCGTCAAATTCTTCTGTGGTAAGGAAGGATCGGGCTTCACCTTGTTTTGTAGATCTCAAATCATACGAAAGGGTATAGGCAAACTTCGTGAGAAGATCCCAATCCGGATTCTTATCATGAAAGTCTGGCATGTAGAGTAATTCCAGACCATTCTTCCTGTAATACTCATAGAAGAAGTGAATAACTGAAGTCGTAGCTTTGCCCTCATACGGGTCCAGCAGATCATGCACTGTCTGAGCCTGGGAAGCGTACCGTTGCTCCATGAAACCGATCTGGATTTCATCCCGGGGTTTCTGCGTCCAGTCAACTTCTCCGGCCTTGTTATTGATGACCTTTACGGCTCCCCATTCATCGCCTCGCCTGACAAAAATGACATCAAGAGTACCATTCAAAACATCCATGACCGCCATATCGTATTCAGGCTTGAGTACAGTCTGGCCGTCATAGGTCAGATAGCCATATTTGCCGTTCTTTTCTACTCTCAGGTAAGGTTCGACTTCTTCGTAATAATTGAGAGAGATCGCATCCCAGTTAGGAGTAATGACGACCTTACCCTGCTGGTCAACACAACCCCATACGCCATTCTTTTTCACAGCGACCAATCCGTTTACTTCATTGCCCATCGGTGTATTGGTTTTGTAGATACCCTCCCATTTATCCTGGCTCAGTTTATTCCCCTTATAATCATAAAGCTGCCATAACCCGTCTTTATAGGCTACATAGCACTGATTAACCTCACCTTTATGCAGTTTAAGAGACAGCACCACCCGGTAATCCGCTCTGTCAAAGACAGTCTTATTCCATTTATTCGGCAGGATCTCATAAGTGATCGCTCTTTGCTCAGGGCCGGCGGTAATCTTTATCTTCATCGGTTCTTTCGGTAAGCTGCTCACGGCCGGTTTGGAGCAGCCCGTTAACATGCCTGTTCCTACGAATGTTATTATTAAAATAAGAGCTTTCATGAAAACAATCCGTCTTCTTAACATTATCTTATATGACTCCTTCGTGGTAATACATGTATAGTTTTCACAACCGGCCTTTATAACTTTTTTATGATTATTAATAATTCTACTCAATCCATAATTTTCCTTTATACAACAAAAAAACGGCTGCCTCATTGTGCAATGGAGCCGTCTTTTTTGCAGGTTTATTTTCATACTTGTCCGTTATCTAAAGATGTTACTGGCCGGACAATTGATCCCAGAAATAATCAATCTCCTTCTGGTCCTGGCAATGAGGCATAATTGATTATAGTTTTATTCTTATAATGACATACCCTTCCAACTAATTTGGTCTGTTCAGTTTGAAGAGACAATTAGACCATAAATTTATTTTCTTTGTCATAAAAGTGGACAGCCGTGATTATTTATCAAGTAAGATTTGATAGTATTCAGGGGTGATCAACATAAAAAAATACTGGACAAGCATCATTAAGAAATTTAAAAAGAAATTTAAAGAAGTTTTTAAGAAAAAGGGTTCCAACCAGTCATATTCTACCGAGCCGGAAATCGTTGAAGCGGAAATACATCGTGTTCAAGAAAAAATTGAGCGTTCCTGGAATCACTTTTTTTATGCACAGGCCGATTATATTGACATAGCAATCATGGAAATATACTGTTTCGAATTGGAACACGGAATTTTATACAATAAATTGCGGCAATTATATGGCCGGAAAAGACAGATCCGCTATCCCGACACCAATACCCGTGACTATTTGCCCTGGCTGATCAAAGACCTGACAGGCAAGCTGCCGCAACGCGATCAAGAGACTTCTTCAGCCAATACGTATATTCCTGTGGATGATCTCTTACCAAATTAACCAAATCTGATAAGCTGATCCAAGCATAATCCGATACTTCATCAGGGTTCGGGGTAGGATTTCCATCGTACTTACCGACCAACACATGATCGATTTCATTTTCAATCAAATGATTGTCTAACTCTGCTTTGTACTGAAAAACAAATATCTCATTCAGTTCGCAGATAAACCCCATTTCTTCCATCAATCTCCTCCTTGCAGCGGAGATTAAATCTTCATCAGGGCGCGGATGGCTGCAGCATGTATTTGTCCATAAACTGTGAGAATGGTACTTTGATTTCGCCCGTTTTTGCAGAAGTAATTTCATCTCGGAATTGAAAACAAATATTGAAAAAGCCCTATGCAGCAACCCTTTCCTGTGAGCCTCCATCTTTTCCATCGTTCCAACTTCCTGATCCTGGTCATCAATAAGAATTACATTATCAATCATGAATATTCTCCCTTTTATTTTGCCTCTCTTATACTGCCACGTTGCTAATCTCTGACAATAAGACCCAGCAAGCCGGCCAGTGAAACAGCCTGTATGGCATTCACAACAGCTCCGTTGACATCGTCAATATTGGCGCCAAGGCCTTCAATATCACAGCTTGTAAAGTCTATCCCTTTCAGTTTGGTGAAATTGAATTGAGCCTGCCGAAGGTTGGAATCCGGAAATTCCACTTTGGTAAGTACACAATTTTTAAAATCTGCGGAATCCAGCTGACATTGCAAAAAGGATACCTGCTTGAAATTACCATAGCTAAACAAAGCATATTGACCATTGCAATTTTCGAAGGTTACATCCCGCATCGTGGCTTCGCTTAGGTTAATCCCGATAAGCTTGCAGTTGATAAACTCGACACGGTGCAAGATCGCTTCACTAAAGTCCGCATTGGACAAATCGCAATTTTGGAATCGCACGTTCATGAGGTCAACACGACGAAAGACAACTTCACTGAAAATGACTTTTTGGAAGATGGCTTGTTTAAAAGTGATCCGGTCCGCTTTATCATGATCGAACGTACAATCGCTTATTTTTACGTAGGAAAAGATTGCTTCATCGAAGATATTTTCGCTTGTCAGTGTGATCGGTTCAAGGTCTGTATCAAATATTGGCCGGGTAGCTATGGGTTGGGGCTGCTTGTCTTGCATGATAGGCTTCCTTTCTTTTCTGGCATAAATCCTTAACATATAACCTTAAGGGCAACTTACTCAGATCCGTCGCTTTTTTTGGAGCTTCCAAAAATTACGAACAGCCCAACTAAGATCAGCAGGATCGGAAATACCAGGCTAAGATTGACCCATTGCTCAATGATGTCAATAAACATTGCAGTGAAAGCTATACCCGAGACAGCCGTTAAGATAAATACCGGGACCAATAACCCGCGCGAACGTCCTGAGAATAAATAGAGCTGAAATAACCCGACCGCCACTGCCAGAGGATATACGGGCCATGTGTATGCGGCAAAATGCCAGTTGGTAAAGGTTTCAAAGAAAAATAACAAGCCCAGTGTCGTGAGGATACCTCCCGGCACCAATATTCCGGGGTTACGCTTACTACTAAAATAGCCAAATTCAAATGCTAAACCGGGAATGAGAACAAAGATGGGCCACAACCGTTCCATACCGAAAATATTCCACCCGGCAATATTATTTACCAGCAGGAAAGCTCCCGCAATAATCAGAATGGATCCCCAAAACATGCCGCTCTTATTCATAACTTCCTCCTCACCGTGAAACTATCGTTCAGAAATATAATATACTCAATCCCCCTGCTTCGAATACCAATTCAATCAATCATTCAACCAGAATCTTAGAATTCCTTCAGTACCGGTAGCCAAGAGTAAAATTTTACTTAACATTAAAAAATATTTTTTCTTTTTCAAAACTTTTTTCTTGATTCTGTGTATTAATATACATAGAAAGAGTGATAAAAAGGGATGGTAAGCGCTTGGATTCTTCAGACGCAGGTATCCTGAAAACTTATCAGAAGAATAAGCATAAGGGACTGGAATTGCTTTATGACCGGTACAAGAAATACATATACACCATTGCTTACCACTACTCCGGCAATTAAGAATCTGCCGCCCCAAGAACGTATGGCGGTAATTCTAAGACATATCAAGGGCATGAAATATGAAGAAATCGCCAAAAATATGGAACTCCCGCTGGGTACGGTCAAAACCCTCCTCCATAGAGGAAGAAAAACCATCAAGGAAAGCATGAAAAAAGACGGAATATGGGAGGAATAATCATGGACTGTAATCTTGATGTGACTCTGCTTCAGGACCTGCTGGAAGGCATTATTGACCCGGTGGAAAAACTATTCGTAGAGGAACATGTAAAATCGTGTAAAAAATGCCGGAAAGAATTAGCCGAATTGAAACTTCTCTTTTGGGACCTTAATGACAGGAGCAATTATGATCTGAGTTTTCCGGCAGAACTGGACCAAATCAAGGGCGCCCTGCTGGAAGAATTTGCAGAAAAACCCGGCAAAAACACCACAGAAATAATTTTCGACATCCAGCGCCAGACCGCCAGATCGGCGGGAATGTTCCTTGACTATGTACCAGGTGTCAAAGAAAGCAACGAGCTGGTGAAAAAAGGGCTGCGCGGGGCACCTTCAACTATCGGGAAAGTATCCAAGGCGCTGGTTAAGGGAACAAGATTTCTGCTGGCAGAATAACAAGAAAAACTAATCCTTAAAGGGAGGCTGCCATGGTATTGTTATCGATCTTAGGTACTATTCTGCTGGTCCTTGGAGTGCTTCTGGCCGCCATTATTTTCATCCCCTATCACTATCTGTTTCCGGGGATAATCTTGCCGGGCCTCAGCTGCAAGGCTCCGTATCCTGGCTGTTCGGCGGAATCAAACTTACTTATACTCAAGCCGGCAGGCAAAACCGGCAAATGACTTTGATGATCATGGGTCTGACCAGGAAACTGAAGTCACGTTCGGAAAAAGAATTTAACCGGAAAAAAGACGGCAAGCCGGCCAAAAATAAAAAGCGTTCTGATTTTCGTACTTATTTGAAGACAGAGATTATCCAAAAAGCGATTTCTTGCTTCTGTAAAATATTGAAGCATTGCCGGCCGGAAATCCTGTCCGTACAGGCCAGAATTGGTTTTAACGACCCCATGTATACCGGCTTTCTGTGTGCTTTGATCAGCCAGTTTTATGTTTTGACGAACCCATATGACATTATGATTCAACCCGTATTTGACGAGGAAGTCATTGAAGGAAGGTTTTCTATTGGCGGAAGGATCTGGCTGCCCTATTTAATCGTCATCATCATAGGGTTCCTCTTCACGAAGCCAATGAGAAATATATTGTTTTTTAATAAGAAAAAGAAAAATAAAGGAGGTCTTCAGTATGCAGGATAATTTTAGCATCAGCGAAAACATCAATAACATCTTTGATAAACTGGAAAGCTTTTTCAAAACCAAAACAGTGGTCGGTGACCCCATACAGGTAGGTGAAGTAACCCCCGTCCCCTTCATCGACATTTCTTTCGGCCTTGGTACAGGCGGCGGAAACGGAATTGAAGAAAAAGGCAACAAAGGTTCGGGCGGCGGCGCAGGCAGCGGCGGGAAAATTACTTCCTCAGCCGTTCTGGTCATCAAAGGAGACCAGGTCGAACTCCTGCCGATCAAAAAAGCAGGCGGCCTGGAAAAACTGATCGACATGGTTCCCGGTATCGTGGAAAAAGTGAAAGATCATAAGTGCTGCGAATAACCATATTTTCTTAGCAGATTAGACTGACCTGATAGTTTTCAAGCTATCAGGTCAGTTATTTCAGGCGTCCGTTCATCAACACAACCCATCTCGGCTATAACATCTTCAACAGAACTTAATGGGCATCCGTCGATTGAATTTTCCCGTCAAAATATACGAGGTCTCCTTCCGGGTAATGCCAGACTGCTTTGAATCCTGTTGGTTGGAGAATACCTTTTTCATTTTGTTTATAGTCTTCACAGATTGCCGACCAGGGGATGCTTTGCTTGCTGCCGTCAAAGCTGGTATTGGTCCGGTCATTGGTTCTGAACTCCAGCATTTCCCCTGCTTCATTGAAGGTAAAGATCCCGCTCGCCTTGATACCGGAGAAAGTAATCGTTGCTTTGGCATGCGTATCGTCTATCGCTTCCCATTGGATGTAGTCTTGTAAGGCAATATTCGGGACATACAAGCTTTCGGAAAGGACTGTCACCAGACAGGCCCTATCCATATCCCCATCCCTTTGATCAAACAGCGTAACGGCTTTGGCAACGACCCCTTTCATGGAGCCCACGCCCTGAATGAAGCTGTCGAATCCCTGAAACGGTACCCCCTTCATCGAACTGTCAATAAACGCGATGCGATTCGGTGTTTTCACAAAGTTGTACTGCATATAGTCTATCTTGATGGCGGGTTTATTGACGCCGGTGGAAAACGGGATGTCCTTTTCAAATACGGTTTTCATCCAGGACATTTTCGGGGTTCCGATATAGCCGCAGCGGGTAAAATATTTTTGCACCGGAGCAGGCAGTTTGGCAATATCCTCCTGGGAAAAGACTCCTGTTTCGGCTTTAGTCCCGGAAATAAGCCGGGCAGCCGTTTGGTTAAAGTCTGACTTTAAAGGCGAGTACGGTTGGATAAAGTAAAGGACGGCCAGCAAAATAATTGCTGCAAGAATACCTCCGATAACTCCTAAAACCATCATTTTTTTACTCCTTAATCCCTTCATATTCTTTCTCCATCATTTCAATATTTTCGGAAAGCTTGACTAAACCCTGATAAAACCCATTCGTTAATTCCGGGTCAAATCCGCTAAAAAGCTTCTGCATGAATGCCAATTCTCTCTGATTGCGTTCCGTAAAATAGACGTTGAATTTTGGAGTAAGGGCAATTCTCAAAGCCCTGGCATCACTTTTGTCTTTGGAGATGGTTACAAATCCGCTTTGTTCGAGTGTTGCTGCCAGGCGCTTGGCATTCTGCCTCGAATAGCGAATGTGGTCAGCCACTTCGCTCACGGTTGGAGGCTCCTTAAACCCGGCCACAGTCACCAGAAAAAGCCATTGCTTAATGGTGATATTCTTATCAAAAGCGTCACCCAGGACCTGCAGCCTGTTTGACAAGATAAAAATGGAGCCGAAGATATAAGCCTGTTGTTCCAGTTCATTCATTGATTCACACTCCCATAAAATAAAGGTAACATGTTACGTTTTTATTATACGTAACATATTACCTTTTGTCAACAACATTTCTGCAATCAGATCATGTTTTCGCTAATACCTGTCCCTGACCAGTTCCAGCAGGGTTTGGACGAGAGGGTCATTTTCCCCTTCAGCCCGGACTTTATCCTGGAAGGCTTTCACCTGCGCGGAGCGGTTGCTGCCGGTGATCTGCATGATTTCATTCAGGTAAGTTTTCAATTTAGCCTGGCTGAGTTTGCTTGGGGCGCCACGGACGTAGCGCTGCAGGTTTCCGGTGATGAGGCCGGTATCGGCAGCTTTTTCACTTTGCCCGCCATCCGGATTACGGGGTGTCTCCGGGTATGTTTTGGTCTGAAGCAAGTTCAAGGCCGCCTGATAATCCCCCACATAGAGCATGGCGATGACCGGCTCTAAATCTGTCATTTCATCTTTGCCGTCAAGGAATTTCAAATAATAGGTGATCGCTTTCTCCGGCTGACCGGCTAGAAAATACATCTCACCCATCCAATGAAACCAGAAACTTTGCGGCTCCATCCTGTCTTCGAAGCTTGTGAAAATCTGCAGCGCCAGTTGGTAGTTGTGGGCCATACCGGCCGCTGTCGCCGCCTCTTCAAGGATAGAATGTTCTCCCGTCAGGGCCAGGAGCTTTTTGTAGTAAGCTACCGCCTGCTGAAGATCGCTCGTCCCTTCCGCCCAGCCGTAATGATACAGTCTGGCCAGGGAAAGCAGCGCATAGACATCGCCGGGATCCTGCGCGGCTTCGGTTTTATAAGCGGTTACGGCCTCCTCGAATTTCTTTTCCTGCACCAGCTTATCCCCTGCTGAGAAATGGGCTGTACCCGTGATCTCGACGGATGGATAATTCCCGCCCAGCTGCATCACATACCCCTCGCTGTCGGAGATGGAGCGGCCTTCCTGATCGAAAGCTTCGACCTGGAAAAAAATCCGGGCGCCGGGATAAAAACTGCCTAAGATCGCCGACGGACCTAACCGGTGAGAATCACCGAACGTGACAAAATTCATCTCCCTTAATTCCAGCCCCCGGGGGGCGAAAACGTAAGAGGTATCTTTAAGTCCCGTCTTGTAGGCGCTGGAAACATACCCATTCTCGATCTTCAGGGTTAGATTGAGATTATAGGAAGCGGCATCCGGCACGGCCTGCCAGGCTATTGTCATCTTGTCGCCTTCCTGGAAGGACGTCTTGCCGGAGGGCTCCACGATATTGACCCGAGGCTCAAAGGTATAGTTCAGAGCGACGGTTTCCCCGGCCTTCACCGTAAAAGTCTCAAGTCCTTTAAACTTACCCAGTCTCTCCAGATCCTGCGGAACAAATCCGAGAACGACAAAATACCTGCCTGGGGGCACGTTTGTGAAGCTGAATTTACCCCGGGCATCGGTAATCACCGGCAGCTGGGAAGCAACCCCTTTCAGATTGCTCATCCGTCCGTCGTATTCCTTCTCATTAATGAGATTGACCTGAACATTGGACATCGGCGAAGTTCCCTCCCGGATTTCACCGGCGATCCTTCCCTGTTCCCCGCCGCTTCCTTGCATGGACTCCAGTAAGGACAGCCTGGCTTTGGCATACCGGTAACCCGGCTGCTGCTCCAATGTGGCATTGATATTCATCGCCTTGTCATTTGGCTGGGTCCTTGCATTCTGCCAGTTGATCTCTTCCATTTCCAAAGCCTTGGTATAACTTGGTTTAGCCTGTACATAATCGCCTTGGGCATAATAGACGTCACCCTGCCAGGAATAAAACTTGGAAAGTTCAAAAGGCTGCGTGTACTTTTCCATTCCGGTATGGATCAAAGCCATGGCCTTGGCGTAGGCTTCCGTTTCCAGGTATATCTCGATCAGACTGCCGCTTACTTCCGCAGTCTTCCAGTCATCATTCCGCTTCAGGCTTTGATAACCCTGAAGCGCGAGGTTCAGCCAGTGTTCCGACTGCTTATAATCCCCGATGGTTTTATAGAGCTTGCCGATCATCGTAAAGCCGTTATATTTCCAGAGATTTTCCCCCTGGGCCTGGGTGACCCGCTCCAGATAGGAGATCGCTTTTTCAGTACTGACCGGAACATTTTTGTCCACACCGCCGCCGGTGAAGTTCGGCCCGATCACGATCCGGCTCTCACCGGAGAGGATCCGGTCACCGATACTGAATGCTTCATCCCGGGCTTCGTTACTTTGCGGGAAGTACCGGATCAGTCTTTCTTTGAGGATCATCGCTGCTTCCTGGTTACCCCCGTCCTGGTAGCTCCGGGCTGCGGCAGCCATCAACTGAGGCGTAAAAAAGTAGCCTGATCCCAGCAGCACCGCCAGGGCAATCAGCAGGATCACCAGGAACGGTACTTCCCGGTAACTTGCGAGGAACCTGCAGCATTAACTGTAACATCATCTGCAGTATCGGCTTTAATAGAGGCATTCGCATTTGCGGCAACCTTCGCTTTCACCGCAGCCTTCGCTTCCGGGGAAAAATGGATCGCACCCATCTCTTCCTCCAGATTATCCCGGAGCCAATCCTTAAATTTGTCCCTCTCGCGCATAAGTCAGACCCTCCTTTCGCATCACTTTTTCCAAGGCTTCCCGTCCTCTTGCCAGATGGCTCTTAACGGTCCCTTCCGGCTGTTCAAGCACTTTGGCAATATCGGATATCTTCAAATCGTCATAATAGTAAAGAATGATCACTTCCCTGTAATGGAGGGGAAGTCGGCTGATACAGTACCTGATCTTTCTCCCCGCCTCCCTGCGCGTTACCTGTTCTTCCAATGGTTCTTCCAGTACATTCAACCGGTTTTCTTCCTCTCCCCAAGGCCAAAACTGCAGGAGATGCCGGCGCTTAAGATAATTGCGGCTGAGATTAAGCGCGATGCGGTACAGCCAGGTATAAGGTGCAGACTCACTGCGGAAATTCGCCGAGTTTTCAAAAGCTTTGATGAATACCTCCTGCGTAATCTCCTCCGCCAGGTGAGGATTACCGACGACCAGGCAGACCATACGCAGGATCCGGTCGGCGTAAAGTTCCATCCATTCCTCTACCTTCTGCCAGTTTTGTTCTGCCAACGGCCTCCCCCCTCCCTCATCCTTTAGACAGATAAGCGGTGAAAAAAGTTGCACATAAGATCAGATCAATTGTACAAAATTTGAGTGTAAATAAAAACAGATTACCTGGGTAGTACCCTAAGTAATCTGATTATGTGGCGGACATTCCCCTAGTCTTAGTGAATTCACCCGGTAGCCGACAGAAATGATGGCGTCAAGGTTATAAAATAAAATATCTCTTCTTACTTCTCTGTTTCCCTCTTTTTGAACTATCCGGTTTTTTCGGATAGTTGCTTCTGTTACTAGCTATCACTGTGCCGGCGTTGCGGGAGCCGATCCTCCCGTTGTTCCTTTGATTTGTTTTTCCAGGTTATCGATGATGGTGCGTAACTGGTTTAGTTGATTCAGGACGGCATTCACATCAACATTGGTTGGCGGCTGCGCCGGGGTAACCTGAGGCGGCGGTGCAGCCGGAGTGACCGGCGTACTCTGTCCGGGAGTGGAAGGCTGCGGGGCATTGTTCCCGAAAATTTGTACGAAGGCTTGGCCCAGATTATCCGTCATCACCAATTTGTCCTGGTACGCCAGCACAATTCTTTTCATTTCCGGTATACTGCCGCTTTGCTGGGCTTGTAAATAAATCGGTTCCACATAAAGGAAACTTCCCCCGACCGGCAGGACCAGTAAGTTGCCCCTGATAACGGTGGAGCCTTTTTGATTCCACAACGTAAGCTGTTGGGAGATGCTCGGGTCTTGGTCAATCCGGGACTCAATCTGCAGGGGTCCGTCAATTTCAATATTTTTGGGTAAAGTGTACAACACCAATTGTCCGTACTTGTCCCCGTCCATCCGTGCAGCCATCCAGGAGATCATATTATTGCGGGTATTGGTCTGACTGGAGGCCGGTGTAAAGGGCAGCATCAAAATAAACTCGGGCTTGCCGGAATCCGGCATTTGCAAAATCGTATAATAGGGGTCGATATCCTGAGGATTGTTGGCACTATAAAGCTCCTGCGGGATACCCCAAGCATCTTCCTTGTTATAAAAAACGGATGGATCGGTCATATGGAAAGTTTTCAAAATGTTGGCCTGAATGGTGAAAAGTGTTTCCGGATAACGCAGGTGGGACTGCAAAGAAACCGGCATTTGGGACAAGTCTTTGAAAACACCCGGGAATATCCGGCGGTAAGTCTGCAAGATGGGATCGGAGGAATCCACCGCGTAAAAATCCACCGTTCCGTCGTAAGCATCAATCACTACTTTGACGGAATTCCTGATGTAATTAAAACCTTGGTCCTTGTAATCCCCGGCATAAGGCATCTTATCGGAAGTCGTGTAAGCATCGATGATCCATTTCAGACGCCCGTCGGCGATGACCAGGTAAGGATCCGCATCATACGACAAAAATGGCGCCAGCTTTTGTACGCGGTCTTTGATATTCCGGTCAATCAGGAAACGGCTTTCGGAGTTGATTTCATTGGCCAGATATAATTGGAAAGTCCCATGGTGCAGGGAAATCATCAATTTGTTCAGCCCGGTGAGCCTGATTCCGGTTTTCCCCTTGTAACTGTCTTCCGCGTTGGTATTGCCCTGCGGATAATCGAATTCTTTGGTAGTCGTATTGGCAACAATCCAATCATTGGTCAGTTCGCCAAAATAAATGCGGGGTTCCTGCAGTTTCAGCTCAGCAAAATCCGTTACCGGCGGGACATCTTTAATCGCAAACGTTGGCAGTCCCTCGGATGTGACCGCATTGGCAAAGGATGCCGCCACCCCAAAACCGTGGGTATATTTCAAGCGCATATTGACAAATGTCTTGGCTTTGGCGTCCAGGTCCGGCGTGGACAGTTCACGGGCCGAGAGCATCAGCTGCCGGTAGTCGTTATTAATGGTATAACGGTCGATATCGATATCATGGAATTTATAATACAAGCGGATTCCCTGTTTTTGGGTATAGGTTTGCATCATCGGGCGAACGTCATTTAAGCGGATATTATTGATTGTTGATTGGTTTGTTTTTAGACTGTCAACCGTCAGGGGCGTATTTCCGGGATAATTTTGTTCCTGAATCTTATCCAGGCCATACCCGTAGCGGGTCATCTCAATTTCATTCTGGATATAGGGCGCTTCTTTATTTAATTCATTGGGCACGACGATCCAGGACTGAATCAGCTCCGGAATAACACCATAAAGGACGATTCCCAGGACGAAAATTCCAAGCACGGGCAGGGTGAGCAAGCGTACGTCCTTTAAAGCCAAACCCGCCCAGGCTAAAAGCGCCCCGAGGATACTTAAACCGATCAGAATTTTCAGGGCCGGAAGGGTCGCGGTTAAATCGGTATATCCTGCGCCGATCACGTGGCCATGGACGGAATATAACAGCTGATAAACATCCAGGAAATAGCCGAATGCTTTCATCGCCAAAAGGATGCCGATCAATAAGGCCAAATGGCGGCGGGCGGACACATCGATTTCAATCGCATTCCTGCGCCATATTATTAAGGAATGAATACGCAATACGCGGGTGATGAAGTAAAAGACAGCGGTAAATAAAGTCAAAAGGAACAATGGTATGTAGAAAGTATTGTACACTGTCTGGAAAAAAGGCAGTTGGAAAAAGTAAAAAGCAAGATCCCGGCCAAAAATGGGGTCACCTTTACCAAAAGATGCGGCATTCAAGAACATTAACACTTCCAGCCAGCCGGTAAACCCTGCCACAAAGCTGAAAGCATAGCTGACAATGGCCGAGATGACAACCAGCAAAACCGTGACTCTCTTTTGACTGATGCTGGAACCCGGCCGGTCAACGTCTTCAACTTTCCGAATCCGCCTGCGGAAACGGGTATTGATAAACGTCATGATGGCATGCCGAATAGACAAGAGCGTTCCCGTGATAAACGCGAAAAGAATGGTGCCGTTTACAAACTGAAATAAGATTTTGCTTAAGATAGGCGTCCAAAACAATTGTGAATACCCAAGGTCTTTAAACCAGATCCAATTTTCATAAAACCCGCTGACGGCTGCAAGCAAACCCAATATTATAACTAAGACAATCAGGATTTTGGCGATACGACCCAAAATACAACCCCCCATTCCACTTTTACTATAGCGTTGGAAATTCCCGGAATTTTTATACGTTATACTGTAAGAAGTAAATTGAGAAATTTCCATTGTATTCCATATTCCCTAACCTAAATTTATTCTAACTCCTATATTACTATGAAGGCAACATACATACCAAAAACGAATCGTTCATTACATAATAATCATATAAAAAGTTCTGATAAAGAACTATGCTTTCCATCCTTCACTCCAAAGATGCTTGTTTTCTTCAAACTATGAGCGTACAGTCAACGGAATCGATTTTCTTTCTAATGGAATCAATGACATCACCCGCTAAGCGGGTGATGCTGATTAACTTAATACCATATGGATTCGCTTATTTAAACCAACAATGGGAAATAGAATTCCACTTGTTAGATTAAAAAGCTTCTTGCTTCGTGAAAGAACAGATAACTTCAATCTTTACATTCCACTTGGTTAAATTAATCGGGAATGTTTGAGGGAGTGAAACGATACCTAAAGGTACTTTACATTCCACTTGGTTAAATTAATCGAAATAATATTACCTTTACGCCCTTTTTACATATTTTCTTTACATTCCACTTGGTTAAATTAATCGGAACGGGGATGAGTAAATATTACCCTTATGGAATACTTTACATTCCACTTGGTTAAATTAATCGCTTAATCGTGATGGTCACTCCCCCGTGGGTAGACCGCTTTACATTCCACTTGGTTAAATTAATCGCAGGACTAAAGGCGGAGTTAACCGATATGTAGTCAACTTTACATTCCACTTGGTTAAATTAATCGGGGCGGCCCCCGTCCCGGTTCCGGCCGCAAACCGTCCTTTACATTCCACTTGGTTAAATTAATCGATCGAACGCAGAATATCAAAAACTTCATACAACCCCTTTACATTCCACTTGGTTAAATTAATCGAAATAAAAAGTGTACACTCCTTAATAGTGAATCTGCTTTACATTCCACTTGGTTAAATTAATCGGATTTTTTTGGCGTGACGGAGCAAACTGTCAACAATCTTTACATTCCACTTGGTTAAATTAATCGGACGAACTAAGCAGAAATATTTCGCTTGAAGCACTCTTTACATTCCACTTGGTTAAATTAATCGTCAGCAGGGTTGCGGTAGCCCTCAGTAGACGCATCTTTACATTCCACTTGGTTAAATTAATCGAAGTCCATACGGTACAATTATATTGCCCATCCTTTCTTTACATTCCACTTGGTTAAATTAATCGGTTTATATCTTGTGTTCACTCCGGAATTATTTTGTACTTTACATTCCACTTGGTTAAATTAATCGCGTATGCGGCTTTTGCATGCTGCTGTTTATATCTTGCTTTACATTCCACTTGGTTAAATTAATCGTTGCTCTTATTTCTTCTCTAGCTTCATAAAAGATACTTTACATTCCACTTGGTTAAATTAATCGCTAGGCTTGCTGTCATAACTCCGAATTCGTCTTGATACTTTACATTCCACTTGGTTAAATTAATCGAAAGCGATAGAACTATTACCTTGCCCGTTTTGCGGCTTTACATTCCACTTGGTTAAATTAATCGTCCCAAACAAATTGATTATCTTATTAAAACCTATACCTTTACATTCCACTTGGTTAAATTAATCGCTGCTCCAGCTCGTCGTCGGTGAGCTGGGAGATGTCTCTTTACATTCCACTTGGTTAAATTAATCGTTTTCAAAAAAAGTTCTTACTTTCCCCATATCATACTTTACATTCCACTTGGTTAAATTAATCGTCGAAACAGATTATCGTTATGAAGTCTATTATGGCTTTACATTCCACTTGGTTAAATTAATCGTACTTTGAGCTTAAGGGTTGACACTGTATTTGATTGCTTTACATTCCACTTGGTTAAATTAATCGATTAAGATTTAGGTAAGTTCCGCTAAAAAAGTATATCTTTACATTCCACTTGGTTAAATTAATCGTATGATTTAAACTCGATTTTAACTCCTGATCAAGTTCTTTACATTCCACTTGGTTAAATTAATCGCGCGTAGAGTACGCTAGCAAGCAATACTACATCGAACTTTACATTCCACTTGGTTAAATTAATCGTATATAGTCCAATTGAGTATAAGCGTAGGGAATTGGCTTTACATTCCACTTGGTTAAATTAATCGAATCTCTGCCATCTTCGGTATTACTGTCCCACATTCCTTTACATTCCACTTGGTTAAATTAATCGGAACGGGGATGAGTAAATATTACCCTTATGGAATACTTTACATTCCACTTGGTTAAATTAATCGCTTCAACCCCTTGCGGCAGAGCCAATTATTTTTCATACTTTACATTCCACTTGGTTAAATTAATCGCCAAACGCGGCTATGGCTGGGAAACGAATCCCTGGGTACTTTACATTCCACTTGGTTAAATTAATCGTATGGTCACAGTACCTTGCTAAATTCTTCTCATCTTGCTTTACATTCCACTTGGTTAAATTAATCGTTCCTCCGGTATATCTTTAGCGCTATCATTATAGCCTTTACATTCCACTTGGTTAAATTAATCGATCTATGTGTATGACGATGAGCGCGATCTATGCGACCTTTACATTCCACTTGGTTAAATTAATCGTAGTGGACTATGATGAATTAGAAAAGGCTATTTTACTTTACATTCCACTTGGTTAAATTAATCGCCGGACCGAATTCGCCTAATCTATCCTGCAACTGTTCTTTACATTCCACTTGGTTAAATTAATCGTCAGTCGGTCAATTCACCGGACTCCATGACAAGAACTTTACATTCCACTTGGTTAAATTAATCGCTAAGCCCGAAGGGGAAAAAGGAAGAGGATGGACTAGCTTTACATTCCACTTGGTTAAATTAATCGCAGGATATTCGCCTGTCTTTTTGTCGATTACTTTAAACTTTACATTCCACTTGGTTAAATTAATCGGGGAAGCCTCCTGCCACAATGTCAATTGTTCTTCCACTTTACATTCCACTTGGTTAAATTAATCGTGCTTCTTCCCAGGCTTCGGCGGCGGTTATACGGTTCTTTACATTCCACTTGGTTAAATTAATCGTTTCACCTTCAATGTCCCAAGCGATACATGTATTGCACTTTACATTCCACTTGGTTAAATTAATCGTTAAAACATTTTCAACCCTTGTTTTCTGCAATGGAGTACTTTACATTCCACTTGGTTAAATTAATCGTGTCAACAATTTAATATGTCTACTTAATTCTACTTCCTTTACATTCCACTTGGTTAAATTAATCGCCTAAAGAAGAAATGTCTTGATATTGTAATTGTACCTTTACATTCCACTTGGTTAAATTAATCGCTTATCCTCCTTTTTTGCGCGCCGCCCTGTGTCCCCTTTACATTCCACTTGGTTAAATTAATCGTGTTCTATCCTGCTATTACCTTTTAAAACTTCTGCCTTTACATTCCACTTGGTTAAATTAATCG
>JAAYUV010000069.1 GCA_012517475.1 Peptococcaceae bacterium
ACGCTCCAACATGATATTGCTTACACTTGATATAATTAACTACCATCTGCAACGAAACAGAGTTGCCTATCTGTCACACAGAAAGAAGAAGATGAAACTATTGGCTGTGTGATATGACCATATTCTTTCGCTGTAGTACTAACTAAAGATGTTTCTAGAAAGATTGTTTAGTCTTGTCTAAGCCATACTGTTCTGCGTATTTGTTGTATAAGATCAGATCAAATCGACCATTTTTCTCTGCAGCAGGTTTAACATTAATCAGAAATTGAATTTTTTGTTTTTTAGACATATAACCAAAATCGTACCAAGTATATGCTTTCAAATATTTTCACCTCAAATCAATTATATCATCAATTACTTCCGGCGTCCGATAAAATAATATGTATAACAAAAAGCTTTCCCAGGCATAAATCCCGGGAAAGCCAATTCGTTAAATATCTTACCAATTGCTGCGTGTGCGTGGTTGGTAACAATCACGGCAATAGACCGGCTTGTCACCGGATGGTTGAAAAGGCACTTGGGTTTCTTTTCCGCAAGAAGCACAGACCGCAGGGTACATTTCTCTTTGAGGACGAGAATATCCACTGTTGGATCTGGTTTGGGCCTTTCTTGCAGAGCGGCATTCCGGGCATCTGCCAGGTTCATTGGTAAATCCTTTTTCTGCATAAAATTCTTGCTCTGATGCGGAGAAAGTAAACTCCTGACCGCAATCCTTACAGGTTAAAACTTTGTCTACAAACATATAAAAAACCTCCTAAATATATTACCCGCTACATGGGAAGTATTCATAGCTTCCCAGAGCTTTAGGCAATAGAGAAGGTTTTTCGTAAATCCACAAAAACTAACGAGCTTGATAAGTATAACCGTATTGGAGTTATAAGTCAAATTTTATTTTGCAATATCTTAAATAGTGAAAGTGACTGGCGAATAGTCACTAAATATTTCTTACTCTCTTATTACTAAAGCTGAATCTAATAAATCAGTAGCATTTTCTTTAGTAATACACTTTACTTCCATAAGTTCACTGATAAACATATGACGGGCATCTTCCAACATTTTGGTATCTTCTTTTCCTAATTTGCTGAGATGGTTTTTACGGGTTAAATCCCTGATTATTTCTGTTCCCTTAAAAATGTTACCGCTTTTCATTTTTCTTGTGTTCAAATCAGTACAATATTTTTGATTCTGATACATGAGTGGATCAGTATTACCGAGCTGAAAACTATCTAGAATCTCCTCAAGGACTGAGGATTCAACCAGCTGTCTGATGCCAAAATTTTCTTCTTTCTCTACCGGAATCATAATTTGCATCCTTGTTTGAGGTATATTAACAATATAATAAATGATGCTTTTCCCCAGAACCTCTTTTTCTTCAATAGCTTCAATATAACCCAATCCATGTAAAGGATAGAAAATTTGGTCCCCAACTTTAAACATAAATTCGCCTCCCCAAGTCAGTCATTTATTAAGTATATCATATAGTTAATAAATGTGCAAAAAATAATATTTTATCATGTTGAATATGTTTAAGTCAATAGGTATTTTATTTTTGCAGAGCTGAAGCATCAAAATTGTTTTTATAGAAACTAATTGTCATCTAATTTCTTTTTTGATTTGAGGCGGGGTGAGAAACCAACAGTTTTTTGCCATCCGGGAAATCATCAAAACGATTATGACGCCAAATCAAGAGGGCAACCGGCAGTCCGGGGTTATTTGGCATACCCAGGGTTCCGGCAAGTCCTTGACGATGGTCATGGTGGCAAAATACATTTTATCCAGGATGAGTGATTGCCGGCCAAAAGTGCTGCTTGTTACCGACCGCATCGAGCTGGACAAACAGATTCACCGTACCTTCAATCATACCCGGCTAAAAGCAAGCAGGGCGACGACAGGAAGAAACCTTGTTGAACTGATTAACAGCAACCGGGCGGATGTCATTACGACGCTGGTTCATAAGTTTGATACGGCAGCTGAAAAGCAAAAACCGGTTTTATCTAGGGATATTTTTATCTTGGTAGATGAATCTCACCGCACGCAATACGGAGAGCTTCATATCAAAATGAAGAAAGTCAAGAATAAAAAAGATACGGAAGAATATGAAATTTTGCTTGCAGATGATGAAAAGCGGGAGTTGTTCTACGAACACTTAAGTGGTTTCGGCAAACATCTTGCTATTGCTCTGGAGTCGGAGCAAAGTTTACAATGCGCTGAAACCAGGTGAACTGAGTAAATATAAAGATGACATGAAGTTCTGGCAGGAGCTGCGAAAATCTGTTAAAATCCGTTATTCAGACAGCATCGATCATCAGGAATACGAAGCAAAAATGCAGAAGCTGATGGATCAATATATCGCAGCGGAGGAAGTTATCCGTATTACGAATCCGGTAGATATACTGGATGAGAAGAATTTCGAAGAGGAACTGCTCCGCTTGGGTTCGGACAGGGCTAAAGCGGACGCCATTATGACCCGGATCTCGAAGAGGATTGATGCCAAATGGGACGAAAATCCGGCTTTTTATAAGAAGTTTTCCGAACGGATCGAAGAGACGCTGCAGGCATACAGGGACAAGAGAATTTCAGAGGTTGACTATTTGAAGCGAATGTCGGAAATTATGCGTGATTTCCGCAGAGGGTATTCTGGCGTAGCATATCCGGAAAGTATTCTGCATAATATCCATGCCCAGGCTTTTTATGGGGTCGTCTCTGAAGAAGCAGCGGGGTACTGTGCAGATAAAGATAATAAAAAAGCAGATATTTTTGGCGCATTAGCCCTTGATATCGACCTTATCATCGATAAGCACTCCAAAGTGGACTGGCACGATAATGTGGAGGTCCATAACAGAATTGCGCAGGAAATTGATGATTTGATTTACCTCTATGAAAAGAAGTATGGGCTCAATCTTTCTTATAGCTTAGGTTGATAAAATTATTGAAAACATCAAAACTGTAGCCTTGAGAAGATACTAGGTGATGCAGATGGAAAGACATGAAATCATTTGGCGCAGCCGGAAAATTTCCTTTGAACTGCAGCGGAAAAAAGTACGCAACATCAATATGAATCTTAAACCGGACATGACACTTATGGTTTCCGCCAATGATCAGGTTCCGTTAGATGTAATTTTTGATTTTGTCAAAAGCAAAGGGTCCTGGATTATGAAGAACACCGGCTATTTTAGGGATGTGCAACCGTAAATGATTCAGGATAAGGAATATGTCAGCGGCGAATCGTTCAAATATCTTGGTAAGCAGATGCGCTTAAAAGTGCTGGAGGGCGATCCGGAAGGGATCAAATACAGTCGGGGGTATTTACAGCTGACCGTAAAGGACAAGACAAATGTTAAGCGCAAATCTAAATTAGTCAATCGTTGGTTTCGAGCCAAAGCTGAGGCTTTATTTTTTGATTCCAAGAAACGAATGTTTCCTTTGATTGAAAAATATGGGGTAAAAATGCCGGATATCATGATCCGAACGATGAAAGCCCGTTGGGGCTCCTGTGTCCGGGATAAAGGGATCATTATATTAAATTATGAGTTGGTAAAGGCACCGAAGTACTGCATTGATTATGTCGTGCTCCACGAACTGGTGCATTTCATCTACCGTCAGCACGATGCTTCTTTTTATCGTTTTTTAAGCAGCTTAATGCCGGATTGGAAAGAACGGAAACGCATCTTAGATGAAGAGGTTATCAGGAGCTTGTAAGGTGAACTTTTATAAGATGAATTGGCTTTGAAAGTCCCTACATGCGTCTGAACACTTTTATAAGCAAATGCCCCCTTTTTAAAATAGGGGGGAAATAATTAGATTGTATCAATTATTGAGTCATGTAAACCAACCATTATTAATGAACATAATTAAATTTCCCATTGTAGAGTAATATCTTCCTTTTTGGGAGGAAATGAAGCTCGGGTAAGATGCCTGAATTTTTTATAATTATAGATCTCATGATATACTACATGTAGTAAGAAAAATACACTATGTTAATTTTGTAAGTTAAGGATTCAAAAAGTATCTAAATAGATTGGAGAATTATACACTAAAGAAATAGCCGCAAAAATTAGGGTTAAGAGGAAAGGGTATTAAAGAGCATAACAATGTCTATTTTTTTATACATACTAGGGAATAATATTATACCTGTTTTTATCATTATTGGCTTGGGTTTTTTATTAAGCAAGATATTTGACTTAAATATATTTACTCTTAGTAAATTGAATTTTTACTTATTTGTTCCGGGGTTCATATTTTTTAATCTTTATACTGCGAATTTATCTTTAGATATTCTAAAAATTTTATTTTTAGCTGTTACGTATATGATAGCCAACGATTTATTAGCGAGAATTATTTCTAAAATCCGTAAATATGACGTTGGTATGACAAATGCGTTCAAAAACTCTATTATGTTTAATAATGCTGGGAATATAGGAGTATCTCTTATTACACTTGTTTTTAGTAATGCACCCTATGTCATTGGCGGCAAAACACCATATTTAAATCAGGCACTTACTGCTCAGGTAATAATTCTGACGTTTATCAATATAACAATGAATACGATTGGTTTCTATAATGCGGGAAAAGCCAAAAAGAATATCAAAGATTCAATTTACCAGATTTTAACGATGCCTTCTATATATGCTATATTACTTGCACTTTTACTTAAATATTTCAATATCGATATAATCACAACACCTTTATGGCCGACGCTTCAATACATAAAAGATGGCCTTGTACCTATGGCATTATTAACGTTAGGGGTACAACTTTCGAAAACTGAATTTGATTTTGGAAATATTGATGTAAATATAGCAGTGTTTACGCGGATCATTATAGGTCCTATACTTGCCCTTTTATGCATATATCTATTTGACTTTTCTGGGGTCGTTGCACAAACAGTATTGATCTCTTATTCCGTGCCAACAGCCGTAAACACAGCTTTAATTGCTGTTGAATGTGACAACTACCAGAATTTCGCATCCCAGGAAGTAATGATATCTACTATTCTTAGTGCTATTACTCTTACATCAGCCATATACCTGGCTGGAATTTTATTCCCTATTTAAAAAATGAAGACCCGGAACTGTAATGAGAATCTGATTTCTGCCGTTATTTCCTTATAAATATTATTATTACGGTTATTAGTACAAGCACCGTAGTAATAATATTCATTGACTTGTAACAATCAGGGATAGCTAAACCCTTTGAAAAATTGGAATTAATCCACATATTGAATCCAAACATGCCAAACATCATTAAAGCAGTAATAACCGCCATGATCAATTGAAATACTCTCATTATAATACCTCCCCTATAGGTTAACTGTGTTTTAAAAAATTGCCCTTCCTCCATCGATTTCTCCTTCTCGTCTTCCTATGTCACGGGTCTACCGCTCTGACAGCCGGTGAAAGTAAAAACCGTTTTCCCCTTCCCTTACAAACCTCCCCTTCTATTAATAATTGACATACGGATCATAATGCATTATTCTATTGATATACTTTCTACACCAACAGTATACTTTTGTAATTAGTATACCGTAAGTGTATTTTTTGCCAAGAGGAGAAATCAAATAAATGAAAGTAATTCCATCAAAACGTGAATTGAATAAAGCAAAGAAAAAGGCATCACTCATTGATGCCGCAGAAAGGCTTTTCATTCAAAAAGGTTTTGAGAACACCTCAATAGATGAAGTGGCAAAAGAGGCCGGACTGACGAAAAGGACGTTATACCAATACTTTTTAAGCAAAGAAGATCTTTTCTATGCAGTCGCACTGAAAGGAGCAAGACAGCTTTTCTCCATTTACGAAGATGCAATGAGCAAGGGAGATAACGCGCTCGAAAAAATCCGCCTCGGCAACAAGGTACACTTGCAATTCTATACGGATAATCTGGGAATGTTCAGGTTATTGAATTATAGACCTGCCAACCAGAAGAACAGTGAAGCAAGTCCGCACTACAGGGAACTGGTAGTACTGGACAGCATCAGGATGAAGTACTATATGGAGCTTTCTGCCGAGTGCAAGTCGGACGGCAGCATCAATACCAATCTGGACATCACGAAAGCGGTATTTTTTGCATTCTTCTCCGCATTCAGTTTGTTATATACAGTATCCTCATTAAATATGTGGGATAAGCTGGAGCTTAACGAGAACGAATTCCTCCGGTTCAGCTTTGACTTGCTTGCGGACGCCATTAAACACCGCTGACTTATGAGAGGTATTTCTCCAACTTATACGTGATCTTGCCGAGCAGGCCAAGGGTAAAAATTCCCTGACTGAGCATGAAACGATCTTTATGCGAGATGCTATCGAAATATGCGGCTATTCGTTGGCCAGAACCAGGGGGCCGGAATTATTATCGGCACGCGAACTTGAAGTGTTGCGTGAAATGTCACTGGGGATTACCAACCGGGAGATGCCGACAAGCTCTGCATATTCCAGGCTACAGTTAAAACGCGTGTGCTGAGTATCCTCAGCAAGCTTGGCGGTTCATCCCGGAGGACACCCATTAGCAGTGTCAAGGGAATTCAACTATGACTTATTATGAGTTTGATGCATAGTCCGGTCAATTCCGGCAGTGAAACTGCCGCAAAACCGACAGGCTAATCCGGAGTGATTCAGTCACCTCAGTGCTGACATGAATATAGCAAAATTATCCGTGCGTGTCATCACCTTCTTTCATTGCTTTTTGCAG
>JAAYUV010000104.1 GCA_012517475.1 Peptococcaceae bacterium
TCGTGCCGAAGGGTCCGTTAGTCCGATAATACACTTTGGGTCCTCCTTCTCAGCTTGCTCTAGAGCATATAGTACAGACTGCTGACAGCCGGAACCAAAGTCTATTTTAACGTTGTCTTGAGTTGATTTATCGTAATTGGCAAACCACATCAGTGCGGAAAGTTGATCTGCATTGACTAGGAAGATGATGATTTCTGGTGTTTCGTCTTCAGCCAATTCCGATAATGGTTTAAAAATTATATACTTTTGGGGGACAACTTCGGGTAACCCAGTTACGAATTTCGCAGCTAACTCCGGACTCTTCTTATAAAATTCTCCTTCTCTACCACCGGGAACACCAGTTGACAAAAAATGTTCAATAAAACCTAATTGAAAACGATTGAAGCCTAGTCCAACTTTACCACCCGGACAATTAGTCGTCTTATCGTCAAATACCGCCATTCGTCCTTTAGCTGCAGCATTTAACATTGAAATAACACAACCCCGTTTCCCTTCTTGAAACTGCATGGCACCTTCGGGTTTGACATTTGAACGGAATACTGCAACTGGATGATTTTTTAGTTTTATGGAATCAGCAATTTTACTTTTCATAATAACCTCCATTCCGCCGCTGGCGGCACAAATAGTAATGAAAAATGATGCGCGGTTTTCACCACTTGGCAATAATTAGTGTGAGGAGAAGATACACTACAAAGCACGGCGAGGTGAGTCGTAGACTGCTCTTCTCAGCTTAAATCAGTATAATAACCAGTGTAAGAATCATCTTTCAAGCACAAATAAGTGGTTCTATAAGACCGCAAGCTAATCATTGTTTTAGCTTCTCGTTAAATGTGTGGTGATTCAGTCAATGTCTTCCTCCTCTACTATGAAAGGAGGGCTGTGTCATGAAAGTTGTTTACCCTATCTGCTGTGGTGTCGATGTACATAAAACTTTTCTCGTCGCCACACTCATTACTTCCCAGGGAATCACTCCTCATTATTCCAAAAAACGGTTTTCTACTTTTAACAATTCCATTCTTGAATTCAAGCAGTGGCTAATCGATAACAACTGCTTTGATGTGTGCATGGAATCTACGGGGAAATATTACGTACCTGTTTACAATCTTTTGGAAGATACTATCCGTATCACTGTTGCCAATCCAAAATGGGTGAAGGCTGTAAAGGGAAACAAGGATGATACCAAAGATTCCAAATGGATTGGCGACCTTTTTCGCCTTGGTTTAGTCCCTGGAAGTTATATCCCCGATAAATCAATCCGCATTCTTCGTGAATACACCCGCTATCGTTCAAAACTTGTTTCCTGCAAAAGCAGCGAAAAGAACCGTTTTCAAAATGCCTTTACTGTTTGTAATGTAGCCCTTGATGCTGTCGTTTCCGACATGTTTGGCAAATCTGCCTCTTCCATCACGGACTACTTGGTTTCCTCTGATTCCTTTGACCCGGTACACTGTTCATCCCTTCTTCAGAAATCCTTGAAGAAAAAAGCAGATACCGTGACTGAATCCATTGAAGGATATCAGATGACCCAGGAACAAAAGGAACGTATCATAATGGTCCGCTCCCATCTGGAATTCGTCCAACAGTCCATTGACAAGCTGGATGAAAAGCTGGATAAGATGGTTGCTCCTTATGAAAGCGCTATTACTCTCCTCCGTACCATTCCCGGGGTTGAAAGAACTTCCGCTATCACCATCATCTCCGAGATTGGAACGGATATGTCTCAGTTTGCCAATTCCAAGCGTTTATGCTGTTGGGCGGGTCTAACCCCAGGCAACAACGAATCTGCCGGTAAGAAGAAATCTGTCCGAATTACACGTGCCGGTGTCTACCTCAAACCTGCATTGGTGCAAGTTGCCCATGCAGCCGTGAAATCGGATAAGTCTCCTTACTACAAAATCAAGTACGAACGCCTTTGCAAAAGGAGGGGCAAAAAAAGAGCCATTATTGCTATCGCAAGGATGATACTCACGGCCATTTACAACATGTTTGTTACTGGTGAAGAGTGGAATCCAAGCGATTTGTACAAAATTGATATGCCACAAGCTATGCTGGAAAAACAGAAGGAGAAAGCAATTAAACAAGCTGTAAAACTTCTCATTTCAAATAATATAATAAAAGCTGCTGATATTACTGTGGCTTAGGCAAACTGCTATTTTATTTAATTTTCAAAGGACGATAGTGCCTTTATTTAAGTGCGCCCATTTTTAAGCTACGTTGAGTTATTTTTCAAGCTAGCTAACACCCCTAATTTGTTGTTTTTTATAATTCTCAGCATGTATCTTTAAAAAGTAAACTGAATTCAATCCTACCTAGATAAATCTATAATGTTCAGAGTCTCTATCACTGAGTTAGAACTGTAAATCCTAACCACCCCATTATTCCGATATATGGTAATGTCAGAATTCAAGCTAATCTTTCCTTGCCGTATTTAACAGCAAATGCTGATCCGATAAAGAATATGAGAAGGCCCATACATATTGTTAATAATTTTCATCATTAGCGTTGCATTAATTTCCATGCTCATTGTCAATAGATATTAAACGACGAACAATAGTTACTAATTATTACATTTATTACTAATATTACCATTTGGTTTTTTCTGTCAATGTTTGAAAGGGCATAGACTCAAAAGA
>JAAYUV010000018.1 GCA_012517475.1 Peptococcaceae bacterium
GGTGATTATACCGGAGGGGTACCACCCGTTCCCATCTCGAACACGGAAGTTAAGACCTCCAGGGCTGACGATACCACTAGGGAAAATAAGTCGTTGCCAGGTAAACAAGTAATAGACTACTTTAACAAAAAGTAGTCTATTTGCTTTATGTACGGGATACGGGCCGATAAAGTGTAAGGTCAAAGCACCAATCCAACTGTTGAAAGTTAGACTTCGATCAAGGACTTTTTTTATATTTCATAACATTTCCGGATAATTTAATGGTAATATATAGTAGCATATAAAGATTTCTTTTTACCAGCTTATCACAGAAAAGAAAGGTACATATTGAACTTATTTTCGATAAAAGATAACTATATGAATCTATCAATAACATATCCAAAAACGGAGGGAAATATCGTGTTAGTAAATATTACAGATGAATTTCTTAAACTCATTTCGATTGACAGTCCGTCTAAAAACGAAAGAGATTTAGCAATATATTTGAAAAGTAAGCTCAAAGACCTGGGGGCAGAAGTTTATGAAGACAATTCAGCGGGCAAAACGGGCAGCAACACCGGAAACATTATCGGTTTTATTTCAGGAAATCAGAACTTAAATACGATTTTGCTTGCAGCACATATGGACACGATAGTATCTACGGACGGGATGGTTCCCCAAATAAAAAACGGGATAATTTACAGTGACGGAAATACGATTCTCGGGGCAGATGATAAGGCAGGGATTGCAGTAATTATAGGGGTATTAAGTAAACTTCAGAAGGATAAAACCATTCAGCATGGCCCGATCGAAGTGTTTTTTACCGTTCAGGAAGAAGTAGGTTTAATTGGGGTCAAAAATCTTGAATATGAGATAAAAGCTCAATATGGGTATGTTCTTGATGGAGATGGACCGGTAGGGACAATTGTAAATGCTGCGCCTTCCCACGTGACGCTTGATTTAATAGTGGAGGGTAAAGCTGCACACGCCGGTGTAGCTCCTGAAAAGGGGATTAATGCTATCGTCGTTGCATCCAAAGCAATAGCAAATTTAGATTCGGGTAGATTGGATGAAGAGACAACAAGTAATTTTGGAATTATCAGCGGAGGCAAGGGAAGAAATATTGTTGCGGATAAAGTTGAGATTAAAGCGGAAGTACGCAGCCGCAATCGCAATAAACTGGAAAAAGAAGTCTCAAAAATTATTGAAGAGTTTACAAAGACAGCTGCGAATCACCATGCAAAATTTACTTATCATAGAGAACTGGCCTATGAGGCATTTACTATCGACCAGGAACATCCGGTAATCACCGGTGCTTTTGAAGCCGGAAAAACGCTCGGTATAGAAGTAAAACTGAAAACTACCGGCGGCGGTTTGGACGCCAATATCCTAAATTCCCGTGGGGTCCCTTGTGTTGCACTCGGATTAGGCAATGACAATCCCCATACAAATGACGAGTATGTAAGTATTAATGAAATGCAAAAAGCTGTTGAATTTCTATTTAAGATATTAACCAATAAACCCTAAAACCTATAACATAAAATAAGTTCTGAACGAAATTATTATGGACATCATTCTTTCATGCCTGTTCCATTCATAAGCTGTAATGAGGTGACGAACCATGTGGAAACGCATCCGTCGTGAACTGCTTATTGAATATTACTGGTGGAAAAGGCATACGGCAAAAAAATATCCTTTGGATAGTCCGCTTGGATTAATGGGAATACTATTTATGATGTCCGGTTTTTTTCTTATGATTATTATTGGGCAAGCTTTTGCAGCTATCTTCCGCAATATGATTCCTGTAGTAAATGGCAGTCAAGTTGCCGGGGTTTACTGGTCTTCCCTGTTTTTTGCCCTAAAAATAAGTGTAGTTTTTATGGTCTTTGTCATTTCCTTAATTTTTATTCTCTATTTTAAGTTTTTTGGACGTAAGAGATAAAATAAGGATTTGATCGGCAAAGACGGTGTAATTTGCTAAAATTTAACGGTAAATCGAGATAGAAAAAGATAATAATACGGGATATAATTAAAACTTGGTGAGAATTTGAAAATATCTGTTTTTTTTTCTTATAAAAACAGGAATATTAAGGAAACTTATTGTACAAGCCTTATTGCAGGCTAGTATGATATCTGCTAAAATTGATTAACTGAGGGGGGTTTTATTGTTTGGAGACTTATGCCAGTTTCTTTGAGCAAATATTTAATATAGTCATGATTTCCATTCAGGTTTTAATTATTTTTATAACGCTTTATTATTTTACCCTTTCTATTATTGGGATGCGCCGCAAACCGGAAAAAAAGGATTATGATCCTGTTAACCGGTTTGCAATTGTTGTTGCAGCCCATAATGAGGAACAGGTAATTGCCCCTTTAGTTGAGAATTTAAAAGATTTGGACTATCCCCCTGAGCTCTATGATATTTATGTAGTGGCAGATAACTGTACTGATAAAACAGCTTTTCTTGCAAGAAAAGCAGGGGCTTGTGTATTCCAACGCTTTAATGATACAAAACGCGGCAAAGGCTACGCCTTGGAATGGTTATTTGCTAAAATTTTTGCCTTGCCCAAAACGTATGACGCTTTTGTAATTTTTGACGCGGATAATCTTGTCAAAAGGAATTTCCTTTTGGAAATGAATGTTAAACTTTGTGAAGGGGAAAAGATTATTCAAGGGTACATAGATTCAAAAAATCCTTTTGATACCTGGGTAACAAATACCTTTTCTATAGCTTTTTGGCTTATGAACAGATTGATTCAGCTTGCCCGTTTCAATTTGGGTATTTCCAATACGCTGGCCGGTACAGGAATGTGCATTTCGTATGATGTTCTGAAAAGGTTAGGTTGGGGAGCCCATTCATTAACCGAAGACCTGGAATTTACCATGAAAGCTCTGGTTTATGGAGTAAAAACCAGCTGGGCCCATGATGCTATCGTCTATGATGAAAAACCGCTTTCTTTTATGCAATCCTGTCGCCAGCGTAAACGCTGGGCACAGGGGCAAGTTGATGTTGCGGGAAGATATATGCTGCTTTTAGTCATCAAGGGATTCAGAGAAAAGAAATGGATGTACTTTGATGCGGCAATACACCTCTTTCAACCCTATTTTACAATGATTGGATCATTTTTCCTTCTAGTCCAAGTGTTTACCTTCTTGCAGCCCTATTATGTAAATTTATTTATTGACTATGTACACCCTGTAGCCTGGCAACTGGTATCCGGTGCGATTACGGTATTTCCGATCATTGCTTTATTCTTGGACAGAATTCCGTGGAAAGCTTATGTGGGGTTAATTTTCTATCCAATATTTATGTATAGTTGGATTCCGATAATTTTTGTAGGATTCTTGCATAGAAACAAAAAAGAATGGTCTCATACCAGACATACACGTTCAATTAGCTATAATGAAATCGTTGAGGGAGAAAAAGTATCCACTAATTAAGGAACCCTTATAAAATCGGATTTGGTAGCAAATAAACAGTGACTCCGCCTTGGGCGGAGTCATTATTATTTGATCAAAATCTACTAATTAGCGGCTTCTTTAATGAGATCCCCTTCAAGAATACGATCTGTTCCTTCGGAAATTACTTTATCGTTCAAAGACAGACCGCTAAGAACAGACATGAATTGGCTGTCCGATATGCCGGTCTTAATCGATTGTTTAACAGCCTTATCCTCTTTAACAAGGTAAACATAATCTCTTCCGCTCTGCTGAAAGACAGCGGTTTTAGGGATTGTAAGAGTCTTCTGCTCTACATTGATTTTAGCAATCCCAGTCATACCGGCGCGAAGAATTCTTTCTGAGTTAGTTATCTTGATTTTAACCGGAAAGAATTGTCCGGTAGTAATGGAAATCGGGCTAAGAAAAATGATTTCACCGGCAAAAGATTTGCCTGGAATAACATCTGACTGAACATTTGCTTTTTGGCCTTGTTTCACAGAATTAACAACGGTTTCCGAAACATTGCCGTTTAAGACCAGGTTATCCACAGAGACCACGGATGCTACCGGACTACCAAGACTTACAGTCTCACCGGGAGAGACGCTGCAGGTAGCAACAACACCAGAAAAAGGACTTTTAATATCCGCTTTGGAAATATTCAGTTCGATAAGCTTTACAGCGTTCTGGGCCGAAGAGACGCCCGTTTTTTGCGTTTCATATTGGGAAAAGGCCATATCCCTTTTGGATATAGACTGCTCTAAATCTTTTTGAGAAATTGCATCTATTTTTATCAGCTCATTATTGCGCTCAAGTTCTTTTTCAGCATCATGAAGAGAAATTTTTGCTTGGTTCATAGCCTCTATACTCTTTTGCAAATTTGCCTGAGCCTGTTCCAATTGAATTTGGAGGTCCCTTTTATCCAAAGAGAGTATTACAGCATCTTTTTCCACAAAAGTGCCTTCTTTCGCTAAAACGGAAACAACTGTACCTGGGACCTGTGCCGTTAGATTTGCGCTGCTCTCGGCGTCTAGAATACCGGAAATGGTCACTTCCCCAGAAATGGTTTGTTCGTTAACGACAGCGACCTTGGAGCTGGTAACGGTTTTAGTTGTGTTGCTGCAACCCGTTGCTGATAATAGTAGAACTGCCAGGATAAGTCCAATCGTTATCTTTTTCATAATCATTTACCACTTCCTTTTCTTCTCCACGTTTACTCTGCAACATGTATCTTAATCTCAGCACTCATACCCGGAACCAAAGCAAGTTTATCGGTATTGGAAAAGCGAATCTTGACCGGAATCAGCTGAGTTACTTTTGTGAAACTTCCGCTGGAGCTCTGCATGGAGACGATGGAAAAAGTGGAAATGGTGGCTTGACCGATTTCTTCAACTTTTCCCTTAAAAGTATTTTTGGGAAATGCATCAATCGTAAAATCAACAGTTTCCCCGATTCTTACCTTTGAAATCTTGGTTTCTTCAATGTTGGCGGAAACGTAAAGGTTTTCGATATTTGCAATAATTGCAAGGGTTTGACCGGGGCTTGCCGCTTGCCCTTCCTGAACCGAGGACTTAATGATTTTTCCGGAAATCGGTGCGGTAATTTCCGCTTTACTAATGGCGGTGCTGCCGGTCTGATTGAGAGATTTTACACTAACTGCCGATGAACTCGATATGGAGCCGGTATCCTGCCAGCCTAAATGCTGGCCGGCAAGAACCATTTCCCCTTCGGTAATATTCCAGGAAGTGATCTTTCCCGAAATCTGAGGGGACACGATGACAGTATCAGCAGCAATCCGGGCATCCTGGGTTTTAATATAACGAGCCCCTTGATACCAGTAGTATAGAAATATGCTCAGCCCTATTACACTAAAAGATATGATAATCAGTTTCATCATTCGTTTCTTGTCTTTCATTTTTAAACCTCCATTTGATGATTGGGGTTTAACCCCCGGTTGTCATTTTTCTTTGCTTTTCGGGGAAGAAAGTAAGTAAGAAGAAGTCCTGATAGAGTTATAAAACATGTTATCCAAAACATATCATCAATTGCCTGGACAAACGCAACTTTATAGATATTGGCCTGAAGAAGAGAGAGAATGGTTTCCTTGCTATAAAGTCCGCTATTAAGCAGGGTATTTAAGTTATCAGAGGGTATAGTCCAGCAAAGATAGGAGGTATGATAAGCCAATTTATCATTCAGCATGATTGTAAGGAAAGCCAGCCCAAAAGATCCTGCAACTCTGCTGACAATATTCGTAATCGCAGAACCACGCCCCACTTGTTCGGTAGGAAGTACGGACATGATAGAAGTTTGAACCGGCATCATGGTTAATCCCATACCCAGAGAACGAATCATATTCCACCCGATAATCGAACTCAAAGGTGTTTCCAAGTTGAGCCCGGTTAGTAGATAAGTACTTAATGCAAGAAGCAGAATACCGGTGCTGACAGGAAAAAAAGGACCGTAGCGGTCGTAGATCTTACCCGATACCGGCAGAGCAATCCCGCTTGCTAAAGCCGGTGGCAGCATGAGCAAACCGGCTTTTAAAGCCCCGAGACCCCGGATTGATTGCAGAAAAAGCGGGACGTAAAATAGGCCTCCGTACATTCCTACCGTGACGATGACAAGAAGAAGGTTACCTAAACTAAAAGCTGGATATTTAAATACTCTCAGGTCCAATAAAGGATCCGGGACTGTCAGTTCATGGAGGACGAACAAAACCATGAGACTGAAACTAAAGAAGAAAAGCATAACGATACCAAGAGAACTCCAGCCCCAATCCTGACCTTGGCTTAAAGCAAGAAGCAGGCAGAATAATGAGGCAGAAGAAGTGATGGAACCCCAGTAATCAAATTTTGAGGCTTTGCGATGAGGGAATTCAGGTAAAACTGTCAAGGCTAAAAATACTCCGATAACTCCAATTGGAAGGTTGATCGTAAAAATCCAGCGCCAATTAATATACTGGACAAGGTACCCGCCTATTGTTGGCCCCAGGGCTGGAGCTACTACCATAGCAATACCGAAGGCACCCATGGCCGAACCCATTTTGTTTCGCGGAACGAGACTATAAATCATAGACATGGTTGTAGGCATAATCATCCCACCGCCGGTTGCCTGGACTACCCTGGCAACAATTAATACATTTTCGGACCATGAAAGGGAACAAAATAAGGATCCCAGGGTAAATACGGCCAGCGCGTAAGTATAAAGTCGTTTATACCCAAAATAATCACCCAGCCATCCGCTGGTTGGAACGACAACCCCCAATGCCAGCATATAAATGGTCACCACCCATTGAATACGGGAGGTGGTTGTCTGAAAATCGTGCATCATCGCGGAGATAGCAACGTTCACGATGCTGGAATCCAGAACAGCCATGGAAGTGCCGATAAGGATGACAAACATGGAAAGATGCCACTTTTGGCTGCCGGAAGAACCTTTTTGCTCCATTTCGCTTGTCTGCATTGTATTTTGTTCCGTCATAATTAATCCTCAGAATCAATTAACAGGGATTCGAGTTTTTTTAACTCCATTGTCATATCCTTCCACCATGAGGGGGGAAGATTAATATTTTTGATCTCGAGAAATTGCCTGATTAATTCTTCCATTTTGGGTCCCTTTTCCCGCAATGTATCACTCAATCTTACTAGAACAACCCTGCGGTCATCAGGATCCCGCATTCGAATAATGTAATTATTTTTTTCCATCCGGTCCAAGATTCCGGTCAGTGTGCTACCTGGGATTCCGAGATAGTCGGAAAGAGCGGAGGTTTTTACTCCTTCCTTTTTTCTTAAATAGTGGATGGACATAAGCTCAACCGCTCCCAGGTTTAGAGAGAATTGTTCAGGCAGATTATTATAGATCCCTCTTTTTATACGGAATATCGTTTTAAAAAATTCAAAAGCATAAAATTCAGGTTCCTGTTTTTCTTTCATAATGTCCTCCTTAGTTCGAGTTCGTTTATTTCGAGTACGAATTAATTGGTTATATATATCATACTGTTTTTAATACATCGTATCAATAGAAAATAAAGTAAAAAGACAGCTATATTCGTTTCAGACTGTTGTATTAACAAAAACCATATAATTAGAAAAGAGACTAATATAAATCTGCAAAAGGATGGGAAAGAAGAAAATAAACACTGCAAATTGGTGTTTTAGACAATAATTACAATGACTTTTTCTGAAAAAACTCTTTGACACAGTATTGATATTTGTGTATACTATAATTCGTCACGGTAGAGTGGGCGATTAGCTCAGCTGGGAGAGCGCCTGCCTTACAAGCAGGATGTCGGCAGTTCGATCCTGTCATCGCCCACCATTTATATGCATTCAGGAACAATAGGTTGGCCCCGTGGTGTAGTGGTTAACATGCCTGCCTGTCACGCAGGAGATCGTCGGTTCAAGTCCGATCGGGGTCGCCATTCATTCAATTCTATTCGTTGTAACATGTTTTGCCTCGGTAGCTCAGTTGGTAGAGCAGAGGACTGAAAATCCTCGTGTCGGCGGTTCGATTCCGTCCTGAGGCACCATTCCATGCGGGTGTAACTCAGTGGTAGAGTGTCACCTTGCCAAGGTGAAAGTCGCGAGTTCGAATCTCGTCACCCGCTCCATTGAAATTTTCTGGCGGCATAGCCAAGTGGTAAGGCAGAGGTCTGCAAAACCTTTATCCCCCAGTTCGAATCTGGGTGCCGCCTCCACAAGCCGAAGTGGCGGAACTGGCAGACGCACGGGACTTAAAATCCCGCGGGGCTAAAACCCCGTACCGGTTCGATTCCGGTCTTCGGCACCATTATGGGTTTGTAGCTCAGCTGGTTAGAGTACTGCGTTGACATCGCAGGGGTCGGAGGTTCAAGTCCTCTCAAACCCACCAAAATTTGTCTGAAAACCCGCTATTCATGCGGGTTTTAGAGTTTTTGCACATATTAAAAACTGCTTTTCAGCAGTTTTTTTACTTTGGAAATGAATCACAAGAAGGAATCAAGCCTTCATTGCCTCCACTAGTTTCTTTGTTCCAACCATATTGATCGCTCGCTTCAAATTATACACAAGAAAACTAAGCCCCAGCTCGCCTGTGGCTTTTTCTATCCCCTTACATAAAAGATAATAAGCTCCGTGGTAAAAATTGAGGTTTTTAAATTAGACAGATAACTTTATTGGAGTTTCTGAGCTATTACTCTTTACAAGTTTTCTGTTTTTCAGGATTGAAATCGGACCATGGCCACCACAGATAAGGCATGCCTTCTGATTACGGACTTCAATCTTCTCTAAAAGGTTAAGAATTTGCGTTCTCATCTCTTTTGCTTTTTCAGAATCAACATTAACGCTTCTCATTAAATAGGGCGCAAGTGAGTTAAATTCTGCCCTTTCTGGGGAGAACCCGCTAATATTTACAAGATTGTCGCCTGTAAAAGCGAGACCGTATTTACTGCAGACAAATATCATTTCGCCATAAAGGTGACCGCCGCTGCCTTCAAAAACTTCAAATTCCAGGTCGGCTATAGTGAAAGCCCCGATAGGTAAAAGCTCCTGATGCTCATCAGGTGTGCCATCGTCGATAATATCAAATTGATCGGAGTTTGGCGGGGTATAACCGGAAATGATCCGACTTAGTTTACTGTATCCCCAGCCTAAATCATTATTTTCCCTGTAGTCGGGAATGCCCATGAATTGACGCCGCAAACTGTCGGCACTTTTTTTATTAAGACAGATTTTCAGACCTTCGAGCCTGGAAAGAAGACCGCAGTGATCAACATCGGCATGAGTGATAAATACTCTTTTGTTCATTTTATCCCAATCGGGAAAAATCTTACGGAAAATATTCAATAGTTCATCTGCATAAATGGCATACCCTGTATCAATCAAAACAAGTTCATTCGAAGCAGCCATTACATAGGTATTACTTCCACAGGGCGGCTGAATACTATAAAGCATTACAGCATCACCAATTTTTTCTTGTTCAATATCGACGCTAAAGTTAATGCTTCGATGTTGGCTGATAAAATAGGCAAACCGCCGGATGTAATCAAAGACCTTTTTTGGACTCTCGCCGTTTTCTTCGAGCATCTGTAGAATTCGATTCGATTCGGAGATGAATTCTATGGTTTTATCCGTACTGAGGGATAAGATTTTTTGCATTTCGTTGGCCAGCCGGATATAGAAAATTGTATTATCCAGATTTTTTTCAAAATCGTCATAATCAATAATATCGATCTGATAGATTTTACTAATATCATCGAGTAACATTTTGATGATGTCCGGATTTTCAATCAGCAGGCCCATTTTGAAATTCTGAAAAGGAGTGCCATTGGCATTCGAATTTAAATAAGAAATATTGATATTGTAGTGGTCGAGAATTTCAAGAACGGGCAAAACAGCTCCTGGTCGATCCGGTATTTTGATATCGACTTCGATCACTCTTGTTTCAGAAATTTCGTTTTTTAGATAGCCGACATTACCTAATTCCTTGGCAATGTTCCTATGGCTTTCGTCCGCTGCCTCGACATCAAGAAATAGCATGTGCAGGTCAACTGCCTTATTGTAGCTAACACGGACAATATTGCCGTTATATTTTGCAATAATTTTTGAAGCAAGCATAAAAGCACCGGTTTTATCCGGCATACTGGTAACATAAGATTTTCTTGACATAGGATACCTCCATGCAAAGAATAGGATAATGGAGTTTATTGCTGTTATTATCATGATAGTAAGCAAATGCCCAAATTTTAGGCTTATGCTAAATCTCTATAGTAGCTTCAATTATACTATAAACGTACTCAACAAGGATCTTAATGTCCAAAATTCATTAGCATAACCCTTAGGCACTTATGTAGCTATTTTTTCCCTGACTTTGATTAGGTACATTCCTCGGAAAAGTCAATATCATAAAAAGAGGTATATCTTAAACATTTATCATTCATTGGGGTGTTTTTCCTACCGAATAAGGAATTTTCAGCGTTGTTTTTTTGTGGATTTGCTGTAAAAATGGAGACTTGGAGTATTACTCTGTTCCTAAGAGAAGTAATTTTTGCTAAACTGTATTAAAAAGAAGGATATGAAGGAGTATAATATAAAGGTTATGAAGTCCAAGGATGGCAAGGAGCGTTAGAAAGGTGGTGGCCATATGGACATAGATCGGCAAGGTAAAGCCCCTATTTATGAAGCACTTCAAAAATATAAAACAATGAGGGTTGTTCCTTTTGATGTTCCCGGCCATAAACAGGGCAAAGGGAATCCGGAACTTCGGGAATTCCTGGGGGAGAAATGCCTATCGGTTGATGTCAATTCCATGAAGCCTTTAGATAATATCGGGCATCCTGTCTCGGTTATTAAAGAATCCGAGGAGTTGGCAGCAGATGCTTTTGGCGCCCATCATGCTTTTCTAATGGTCAACGGAACGACCTCGGCTGTTCAGGCCATGATTATGAGTGTGTGCAAACAGGGCGATAAAATCATTATGCCGCGGAATGTACATAAAAGTGCCATCAACGCTTTGATCCTCTGCGGAGCAATCCCTGTATATGTGAATCCGGGAGTAAATAAAGAATTAGGAATTCCCTTAGGCATGTCTATCCATGAAATCAAAAAAGCTATTGATCAAAACCCGGATGCCAAAGCAATTTTTGTCAATAATCCCACCTACTATGGTATTTGTTCCGATTTAAAAAAGATTACTGAACTTGCCCACCGGAATAATATGGTTGTATTGGTGGATGAGGCACATGGTACCCACTTTTATTTTGGTGAAAATATGCCGCTGAATGCGATGGCAGCGGGAGCCGACATGGCTGCCGTAAGTATGCATAAAACGGGAGGGAGCTTAAGCCAGAGTTCTTTTCTGCTTACCAGCAACCGGTTGAGTACGGGACATGTCCGGCAGATAATTAATCTAACACAGACGACGAGCGGATCCTATCTGCTTCTATCATCTTTGGATATTTCCAGACGGAATCTGGCTTTAGACGGAAAAAACATTTTTGCTAAAGTTACTTCGCTGGCCGATTACGGGCGTGAGGAAATCAATAAAATTGGCGGATACTATGCTTTTTCCAAGGAGCTCATTAATGGAGATTCGGTATATGATTTTGACCGGACAAAGCTTTCCGTGCATACAAGGGAGATCGGGTTAGCCGGGATTGAGGTTTACGATATCCTGCGTGATGATTATTATATTCAAATTGAGTTTGGGGATATTGGCAATATTTTAGCCATTATTTCAGTTGGTGACCGCGCTCTGGCCCTGGAACGTCTTGTGTCTTCCCTGTCTGAGATAAGAAGACTCTATATGAGGGATAAAACCGGAATGTTTGATCATGAGTATATTAATCCCGAGGTGGTCATGCCGCCGCAGCAGGCCTTTTATTCCGGAAAATACTCGGTTCCGATCCAAAAAAGTGCCGGATATATAAGCGGAGAGTTTGTCATGGCTTACCCGCCGGGAATTCCAATCCTGGCTCCCGGGGAAAGGATCACACCGGAGATTATCGACTATATTTCCTATGCCAAAGCCAAAGGAAGTTTCCTAACCGGAACAGAAGATATGTTTATTCAAAATATTAGAATCGTGGAGGAATGAAAATGGAATTGTGGTATACAGAGCAACATACCGACAACGTTCGATTTTCTATTAAAGTAGATAAGCATCTTTACTCTGGGCAAAGCGAATTTCAAAGAATCGATGTCTTTCAAGCCAAAGAGTTTGGTACCTTTTTTACGTTGGACGGTTTGATGATGGTAACGGAAAAAGATGAATTTATTTATCACGATATGATTGTGCATGTTCCGATGGCCACTAATCCCAACATTAAGAATATCTTGGTTATTGGAGCGGGAGATGGCGGAACAGTAAGGGAACTCACCCGTTACAAAACCGTTGAACACATTGATATGGTTGAGATCGATCAACTTGTCGTGGATGTGTGCAAAGAGTTCCTGCCACAGACTGCTTGTAAACTGGATGACCCAAGGGTAAAACTCTATTTTGAAGATGGACTGAGATTTATCCGTTCCAAGGAAAATACATATGATCTCATCATTGTTGATTCCACTGATCCTTTCGGACCGGGGGAAGGGCTTTTCACCAAAGAGTTTTACGGGAATTGCTTTAAAGCCTTGAAGATGGACGGCATCCTCGTTAATCAGCACGAAAGTCCATATTATGAAGGGTATGCGAAATCGATGCAAAGGGCTCATAGACGCATTCACGAATTTTTCCCGATTTGCAGGGTTTATCAGGCCCATATTCCGACTTACCCCTCAGGACACTGGTTATTCGGGTTTGCATCGAAGAAATTTGATCCGCTTGAACATGTAGATACAGATGCATGGAACAGACTCGGCATTAAAACCAAATATTATAATACGGAGATTCATAAAGGTTGTTTTGCCCTGCCCAATTACGTGAAAGAACTGCTTGCAGCCGGTGAAGAATAATCTTCAAACCTAAAAAGGGGTAATAAGTTATAGAATGGATAAGACGATTACTGAGAGTAACAAACAAGAATTTTTTATACGGCGTTATCGTGAAACAGACCAGGAAGAGGTTCTGAAGGTATGGTTAAGGGAATCCCTCAAGTCCCATTCCTTTATTCCGGCTGAATTCTGGAAAGGCTATTTGGATACGCTCAGAAACCAATATCTTCCGGAGTGGAATACCTTTGTCGCTGAACAGGACGGTCAGATTATTGGCTTTATATCACTGGTTGGGAATTATGTCGGGGCTCTGTTTGTCTCCACTGAATTTCAAAGACAAGGAATCGGGAGTGCTTTGCTGGATTTTGCTTATAAGACTTTCGGCAGCCTGTTTGTAGATGTCTACAAGGAAAATATCCAAGCATTGGCTTTCTACAAAAAAATTGGTTTTTTGGCAAGACGAGAAAAGATCCAGCCAGAAACCGGACAGGCCTTGATTACCATGTTTTTTGGGATAAAAAAAGCGGAGAAGTCCAAACCATAAGAGGTCGGATTTCTCCTTTTATTTATACTTCTTTTTTCTTGCAAATCTGTGTGTAAACTAGCTGAGCATTGAAGCAAGGTCTTCGTCTACACTGGATATTCCGCCGATCCCGAAAGTATCGATCAGAATCTTGGCGACATTCGGAGAAAGGAAGCCGGGAAGAGTCGGACCGAGGTGGATATTCTTGACTCCAAGATGGAGAAGTGCTAACAAGACAAGGACAGCCTTCTGTTCATACCAGGCAATATTATAAACGATTGGGAGAGCATTGATGTCCTCCAGACCAAAGACCTCTTTCAGCTTGAGGGCAATCACAGCAAGACTGTAAGAGTCATTGCATTGTCCGGCGTCCAGAACTCTCGGGATTCCTCCAATATCACCAAGATTTAATTTGTTATAGCGGTATTTTGCGCAGCCGGCAGTTAGAATGACTGTATCCTTTGGAAGTTTGGCCGCAAAATCAGTGTAATATTCCCTGCTCTTCATTCTGCCGTCACAGCCGGCCATTACTACAAATTTCTTTATCGCCCCTGTTTTTACAGCTTCGACTACTTTGTCGGCTAAGGCAAGAACTTGCTGATGAGCAAATCCCCCGACAATGCTTCCATTTTCGAGTTCCGTAGGGGGAGGGCAATTCTTGGCCATTTCAATAAGCGCACTGAAATCTTTCCCCTTATTGCCGTCTCGGTCAGGAATATGCTGTATTCCCTCAAATCCAACGATACTCGTTGTAAAGAGTCTTCCTTTGTAGCTATCTTTGGGAGGGACGAGACAGTTGGTTGTCATCAGAATTGGGCCATTAAATTTCTCGAATTCTTCGGCTTGTTTCCACCAGGCATTTCCATAATTACCTGCAAAGTGCGAATACTTTTTAAATTCCGGATAATAATGTGAAGGCAGCATCTCCCCATGTGTATAAACGTCAACACCCGTACCTTCAGTTTGTTTCAAAAGTTCATCCAGGTCTTTTAAATCATGTCCGCTGATAAGAATAGCCGGATTCTGTCTAACTCCTGTATTTACGGTAGTAATTTCCGGGGAACCGTAAGTTGAAGTATTAGCCTGATCCAACAAAGCCAGGGTAGTAACACCGTATTTCCCGGTTTCCATAATAAGCCCCACAAGATCATCGGCGCTTAAGGTATCGTCTAGGGTTGCTGACAAAGCCTTTTGAATGAAACGAGTAATTTCCGGATCTTTAAAGCCGAGGACAAACGCATGATGGTAGTATGCTGCTATTCCTTTTAGGCCATAGGTAAGAAGCTCTCTTAACGAGCGGATATCTTCATTTTGAGTAGAGATAACTCCAATGGCAGCTGCTTTGGACTCAAATTCTTCATCTGATGCGGCTGTCCAGGTTGCAGCATCAGGCAGATTGAACATCTTCACTCCTCCGTTCAGGAGCTGAATTTGTAAAGAATCCTTGAGTCTTAAACCCTCACGGATTTTTTTCAGGATAGCAGCCCTGTCAAAGTTGACATTGGTTAAGGTCATAAAAAGACTCTCAACCGTAAAAACTTCCGCAAATAAGTTTTGAATCCCGTGATCCCTTGCTATTACGCAATAATAGGAAACTCCTTTAGTAACATAAAGTAATAAGTCCTGAAGGATCGCGACATCCGGTGTTTTACCGCAGACGCCCGATTTGGTACAGCCTTTGCCGCCGGCAGTTTCCTGACATTGAAAACAGAACATTGACATAAAAATATCCTCCCCTATTAAAAAATTGATTTGACTGTTTGTGATTTTATTGTACAGGCAGGTCTGGATTGAAGCGGTAACATATGTTACCAAGATGAAAGAACCTACAAATCATTGAATTGCTTTAAACAGTTTTTAAGACAAATTGACTAGAATATAGTAAAAATGTCCTAAAAAATAAACGTCCAAAAATAAAATGCGGAATTTTCAATAATGAGAATGATACTCAAGTAACAAATAATTACAATATATCTTAAAATTTAACAAAAAAAATACAAGGAAAATTCCAATATAATAAAGAATTATTAATATATACTTTTCAAGTAATTGGCTTTTTGAATAGATAGATTTTATTCAGCCTCAAGATTGTAAAGAAGGAAAAGTCATTGGAACAAAATAACAGGTCGGAAAAAAAGAAAATCTTTTGGATTGGGTTTAGCCTTTATAACTGGGCTTTTATTCTGCTGTTCGTTTCCATGTTTATCTTTATTAATGAAAACTTCAGATGGTTTATTATCGTTCCTACATTCGTTGTTATTTTTTTGATCTCATTTATCCTTAATCAAAGATTAAACAAGGAAATTGAAAATACAAGGTCTACCGAAAAAGCTCTTAAACATAGTGAAGAGCTTTTTAGAGGAATTTTTAACAATGCTGCTGCAGGTATTGCCCTACTGGATAAGGAAGGATATTATCAGCATGTAAATTTAACTTTGTGCAGGATGTTAGGATACACCGAAGAAGAATTAAAAGCGATGAAATTTCAGGATATTACCCATCCCAATGATTTGGAAAAGAGCATTTGTTTATGCGCAGGGATGTGGGAGGGAACTTATCCATGGATTAACAGTGAAAAGCGGTACATTTGTAAAAATGGAAATATTCTCTGGGCAGAAATCAACATGTCCGCGATCCGCGGAGATGATCATGAAATTACAGATATTATTGTAGTTGTTTTGGACATCACTGTCCGCAAGAATATGGAACAAGAATTAATTCTTCAGGCTACGACTGATTTCTTGACCGGTGTGGATAATAGATTGGCTTTTATGCATAAAGGACAAGAGGAATTTAGCAGAGCGCAGAGATATGGGCGGGATCTTACACTGCTTCTATTGGATGTGGACCATTTTAAATGTGTGAATGATATTTATGGACATCTCATTGGTGATAGGGTTCTGCGAGATGTTGTAAGAGCGTGCAAATCCGCTTTAAGGGAATCAGATATTCTCGCCAGGATTGGGGGAGAAGAATTTGCAGTCATCCTGTTAGAGTCTCAAAAAGATACGGCTTATCAGGTAGCACTGAGAATTCAGCAAAAAGTAAAAGAAGTAATTGTGGAATCGGGAAATAATGAGGTTCAGGTTACTGTGAGTATCGGAATCGGTATGCTTAGGGATGAAGATACCCATATGGACGACATTTTTAAGAGAGCTGACGATGCTCTTTATAAAGCCAAAAATTCAGGCAGGGATAGAATCGTTTTAGAAAATAGTATGGAATGATATTTGGGAAGGCGAAATGATAGAATTACGACAGGTCAGTTTGACTTACAATCATAACTATCTCTTTAGAGGTTTAGATTTCACGATTAATTCAGGAGCTAAGATCCTGCTCAATGCGGCATCGGGAACAGGGAAAACCTCCTTCTTTCGATTGTTGTTGGGATTTATCCAACCTATTGAAGGGGAGGTTTTATACGATGGAATAAAACTGTCTGCTGAGACTGTAAAGCAAATAAGAAGAAAGATTGGGTATCTTAGCCAGGATATTGATATGCCGTGGGGAAAGGTTGGGGAAGTAGTCAATCAGATTTTTTGCTATCGGTATAACAAATCCCTGCATGCAGATCACCAAAAACTTTTTGAGCTGATTGATTTCCTCGAATTGGGGAAAGATGTCCTGGAGAAAAATGTTGAAGAGCTTTCCGGTGGGGAAAGGCAGCGTTTGTTGTTGATTATCCTGCTATTGCTTGACAGGGAAGTATATCTGCTGGATGAACCGACTTCAGCACTGGATGAGAACCTGAAGATGAAAGTGAGAGATCTCTTTTTAAGTCATTCGGCAACCGTACTGGTAATCTCTCATGATAAAGTATGGATTGACAGCAAGAATTTAACTGTTCTGAATTGGACAGAGAATGCAGGGTGGAAAGATGGGCAGTAAAGATCTAAGTATGGTCTCCCTGGCATTAACGCTTGTTCTTCTTCTCATTCCGTTATTGTTCAATTACTTTTTAGGGCTGGGGATCGGCAAAAAGAGCCTTATAGCTGTTTTAAGAATGTGTGTTCAGTTATTCCTGATTGGTTATTTTTTGGGGTATATTTTTGATCTCAACAATTCGTGGTTAAATTTTCTATGGCTTTTCGTCATGATTATCGTATCAACGATTTCAATTGTTAATTCCTGCAGCCTGAAGTTTAAGGTTTTCCTTTGGCCTATTCTGATTTCTGTTGCATTACCTGTAATTTTGATGTGCTTGTATTTTAATCGCTTTATCGTTCGCCTGGACAACATTTTTGATGCGAAGTATCTTATTGCAATCGGCGGGATGATTTTAGGGAATATGTTAAGCGGGAATATAGTTGGGCTAAACCATTTTTTCAACAATGTCCGTAAGATGGAAAAAAAATATTTAGCTGTTCTTGCCTTGGGGGCGGATAGAAAGGAAGCTTTATTACCCCATGTCAGAGAAAGTATCCTGGCTGCAGTGAATCCCACCATTGCATCAACAGCGACAATCGGGCTGGTGTCTTTACCGGGAATGATGACCGGACAGATTCTGGGGGGAGCGTCACCGGTAGTAGCCGTAAAATATCAAATGGCTATTATGATTGCAATTTTTATTACACGGATTTTGAGTATTTATATTGCCTTGTATCTGACACAGCAAACGGCGTTTGACGCTTATGATGTTTTAAGGAAGGAAATATTTAAAGACAAGTAAGGCCTATCCGGTTGATAAAGGAGCACCATATGATTAATAAAATGATTTATGATATATCGTTGCCACTCTATCCCGGAATGGCTGTTTTCCCGGGCGATCCTGTTTTTTCACGGGAGCAGACCAATTCCATTGACCAAGGAGATTATTATAATCTGTCTAGAGTTAGCTTAGGAAGCCATACGGGAACTCACATCGATGCTCCTTATCATTACCTGCAAAAAGGGATGACAGTAGATCAGCTTCCGATAGAGGATTTAATCGGAGAAGCAAAAGTGATTGAAATCAACGCAGAAAAGACAATACTTCCTGAGCATCTTCAATACAGGGATATTCGTCAGGGGGACCGGATTTTATTCAAAACCCGGAATACCGAACTGCTTCAGGGGAAGGCTTTTCGGCAGGATTATACATATTGTAGTCCAGAAGCAGCTTGTTACTTGAGAGAAAAAAAGGTCAGGTTGATAGGGATTGATTATTTATCTATCGATGATGCGGCAGCTGAAGATGGTCCCTGTCATCGGATTTTTCTTTCAGCCGGTATTATCATTCTGGAGGGTCTTAATTTGTTTGGTGTTCCTGAAGGTGAATACGATTTAATTGCATTACCCCTAAAGATTTTGGGCTGTGATGGGAGTCCGGTACGGGCAGTATTGGTAAAAAGATCATGTAAATTCGGATGAATATCCCCGGAACAACAGAGGGAAACTGATACTTGAGGACATTACAAGCGGCCTCTTCCTGGAAGAATAATGGTGAGGTGAAGGAATGAAACAGGCAAACCACAATGAGTGGCAAAGATTTAAGGAGTATCTTTATAATCATGAGGAATTGGGTCTTCAGCTGGATATAAGCAAAATTAACTTTAGCCAGGCAGATTTCAATAATGTGGATCGCAGGATGCAGACTGTCTTTTCCAAAATGATGGAGCTTGAAGGAGGAGCAATAGCTAATCCTGATGAAAACCGGATGGTAGGGCATTATTGGCTGCGCAGCCCGGAACTTGCTCCAAGGTCCGAAATTACTGAAGGAATCCGGATGACCTTACACGCCATAAAGGAGTTTGCGACCAAGATCCATCAAGGGCTCATTCTGGGTGAGATTGGGAGAGAATTTAAGAATGTTCTTGTTATAGGAATAGGGGGTTCGAGTTTAGGTCCCCGCTTTGCTTCAGATGCGCTGGGTTCTCCAGGGGATAGAATGAAACTTCATTTCCTGGATAATACCGACCCTGACGGAATGGATAGAGTATTCGATGAACTTCAGGGAAAACTGGATATGACTTTGACCGTTGTTATTTCTAAGAGCGGCGGAACGGTGGAAACCAGAAACGGGATGGAGGAGGCCCGGCGACTTTATCATGCGCAAGGATTGCAATTTGCAAGGCATGCAGTTAGCATTACCCAGAGTGGAAGCCAGCTTGACAGAACAAGAATCAAAGAAGGATGGCTTATGGCTTTTCCCATGTGGGATTGGATCGGCGGGCGTACTTCTTTGCTGTCAGCGGTGGGACTGCTTCCCTTAGCACTTCAGGGTATCAATATAGATCAGCTGTTAGAAGGGGCTAAGAAATGTGACGAGATAACCCGGAGTCAAGATACCAGAAATAATCCTTCTGCGCTTCTTGCCCTGATGTGGTTTATCATCACGGGAGGATTAGGCGGAAAATTGATGGTTATGCTACCATACAAAGACCGGCTGGAGCTTTTCACCAAATATCTTCAACAGCTAATTATGGAATCTTTAGGTAAAGAGACCGATTTGGAAGGAAAAGTTGTTAAGCAGGGGATTGCAGTCATGGGGAATAAAGGATCAACGGATCAGCATTCCTACTTGCAGCAGCTTCTTGACGGACCGGAGAATGTTTTTGTGACGTTTATAGAAGTCCTTAAAGACAGAAATTATCCTTCTGATCTGATCGCTGAAGAGAGTACAAGCGGGGATTATTTGCATGCATTCTTTATAGGAACCAGAAAAGCGCTTTCCCAGAGGGGGAAAGATTCTATTACAATTACCATAAAGGAGATAAACGAATTTTCCATTGGTGTTCTTCTGGCCTTATTTGAAAGGACAGTAGGTTTTTATGCATTGCTTTCGAACATTAATGCTTATCATCAACCGGCAGTAGAATTAGGCAAAAAGGTAGCCGGTGAAGTTATCTCCCTAAAGAACAAGGCAACAACTTATTTACATAATCATAAGGGGCAGAAATATACCCTTGAAGAACTGTCAGCGGCTCTTGCGGAAGAGACCAATATGGAGACGTTATTTAAAATCCTGCAACATGTGGTTCATAACCCGGACCATGGAATTAAAAGGGAAATGACAAAGTCAAGCCAGGAAGATACAGAAAATAATTTCCGTGATGAATGGACAAAGGCTTATTATTTTGCTGAATAGGATCACAATGGAAGGTCTTTCCCGGTTACTGAGCGGTTTGCTCAGCCCCTAAGATACTGGAAAAAAGACGAAGACTTTGTTTGCAGAAAGGGCACAGCTCAGTCAAAGCCCTATTGCTGATTTCCGCAGGACTGAGGTCTCTTATTTGGTCTGAACGGGAATTTTCTTTAAAGAAAAGCGCCAGAAGTTCCTCTACATTTCTAAAATCCTTACTGGGATACTTTTTTTCTATCAAGATAACGGGTTTATCCGTATGGAAAAAACAAAGGGCCAAATGTGACTTGGTTCCACCGATGTCTGCTGCAAACAGCATAAGTTACCTCCATGAAAAGAAGTTAGTAAATAAAAAGGTTTCAAGGTATACTTGTATTATGCAATAACAGGAAAAAAATTCAAATCCTTGTTTAGTAGTATAGTATGAAAGTGATTTATCTTGTCAGAAGGAGATGATTCTGGTTGCCACAGGTTTCCATCAACGAAAGGTTTAAGCTGTGGACGGAAAGCCAATATTTTGATCGGGAGACCAGGGAGGAACTGCTTGGACTAAAAGATCAAAAAGAAATTGAAGATAGATTTTATACGGATTTGGAATTCGGTACAGGCGGTATGAGAGGAATCTTGGGTGCGGGAACTAATAGGATGAATAAATATGTAATCCGGAAAGTGACCCAGGGGTTGGCGGATACGGTGAAGGGACAGGGCGGTGATGCCTGTGAACGCGGGGTTGTTATCGCTTTCGATTCCCGTCTTTATTCTGCCGAGTTTGCCCTGGAGACAGCCCTGGTTCTGGCGGCCAATGGCATAAAAGCATATTTATTTGACTATTTAAGACCAACTCCCGAACTGTCTTTTGCAGTCAGATTCTTGCATACCGTTGCCGGAGTAAACATCACTGCCAGTCATAATCCGAAGGAGTATAACGGATATAAAGTGTATTGGGAAGACGGGGGACAAATCCCCCCCCATAAAGCTAAAGTGATCGTCGAGAATATTTCCCGCCAAAAGGGTTGGGAGATCGCGGTGCTTGCTCAGGAAGAGGCAGAGAGGTTGGGGCTTGTGTTGCGGGTGGGGGAAGAGATCGATCACGCCTATTATACGGAAATTAAGATGCAACTCCTTTTCCCTGAGCTGATCAGGGAAAAAGGAAAAAACCTTAAAATTGTTTACACCCCGCTTCACGGTACCGGGGGAAGACCGGTGCAGAAGATACTGGAGGATACAGGCTTTTCCTCCCTCTTTATTGTACCTGAACAGGAAAAACCGGATTGTAATTTTACAACAGTTAAGTCTCCCAACCCGGAGGACAGCTGTGCTTTCCAGTTAGCGCTTCGCTATGCGGAACAAAAGCAAGCAGATATCGTCCTGGCAACAGATCCGGATGCAGATCGCTTAGGGTTATATGCCAGACAGGAAAACGGAAAATACAGGCGATTTACCGGAAATGAAATTGGGGTCTTACTCGAGTATTATCTATTGTCACAAAAGAAACAGATGGGAGAACTTAAAGCTGATGCAACTGTCGTCAAAACCGTCGCTTCTACAGACTTAGGTGACGCTGTCGCAGAAGGATTTGGCGCTAAAATCGTGAATGTCTTGGTAGGGTTCAAATATATTGGCGAACAGATTAAGGAAATGGAAGAAAAGGGCTGGGGAACTTATCTTTTTGGTTTTGAAGAAAGTTACGGGTATTTAGCCGGTATTTATGCACGGGATAAAGATGCTGTTCTGGCCTCAGCGCTTTTATCCGAAGCCGCTTTGTATTATCGGGAAAAAGAAAATAAGACTCTTCCCGCTGTTATGGAAGAGATATTTGGGTTATACGGTTTTTATAAGGATGACCAAATTGCTGTCTCTCTTCAGGGGAAAGAAGGGAAGGAACAGATTGCCCGAATTATGGATCACCTCCGAAAAGCCAACTTTGATAATATTGGAGAGCAGCATATTCGAAGTATAGAAGATTATCTGATTAGCAGAAGGTATGTTCCTGAGGAGAACCGGGAAGAACCCATTGATCTGCCAAAGGAAAACGTGTTAAGGTTTTCTTTCAGCGGGGGAGGGTTCGTCATGGCCCGTCCATCGGGAACCGAGCCAAAGATCAGGTTTTACTTCTGCATCAGAGGGGATTCATCAGCAGACCTGGATAACAGGATGGAAAAGGTTCAAAAGGATTTCATAGGCAGTATCCAGGAATTGATTGGATCATAGAGTCAAAGCACCGGTTTCTCCGGTGCGAGATCGTTCAAATTTTGTATGACCTTCATACTGATGTAAGATAAGAGCATCATATGGAGGTTTTATTATATGGTGAAGGCATTAGTGCATAATAAGAAGTTCTGGAAGGATACAGAAAAGATAGATTTATGTGCTAATCTATTCCTGGAGGTGAAAAAATGGCTTTCAAAATTCTATTGCTTGAAGACGATGCCGAACTGAGAGAAATTATCACGGACTATTTTATGGAGAAGAGCGGCGGGACTTTTGATATAGACTCTGCCAAGACAGGCAGTGGCAAAAATGCCTTGGAAACGAATATGATTTGGTCCTTCTGGATGTCATGCTGCCGGAGGTTGACGGGTTTGCCATTTGCAGGGAGCTCAGAAAAAAGAGTGATGTTCCGATTGTCTTTATCACTGCAAGGCACAATGAGAACGACAGATTGCACGGGTATTATCTCGGGTGTGATGACTACATAGCTAAACCTTTCTCGCTGGCGGAGCTTTATGCCAAGGTTACCGCTTTAATCAGACGTTCCAAAGGCACGGTGAGAAACGACATTATGGCGGCAGGGAACATCAAATTGAATCCCTACCGTTGTACGGTTTTTGTCAATGAGGAGGAAGTCATCCTGGCACCCATGGAATTTGCCATTTTAAAAATACTCATGGAGAATCGCGGTAAATTGGTGAGCCGCGAAAGCCTTCTCATCCGGGTTTGGGGATATGATTTTGAGGGTAATGACAGGGTGGTGGACAATCATGTCAAAAAACTGCGCAAGGCCTTGGGGGATGCTTCAACTCAAATTAAAACCGTGTTTAAAAGAGGTTACAAACTGGAGGGGTAAAATTGAAGACAAATAGAACAAAGCGCACAATTTATTTCCGTATCGTTTGTGCCTTTTTTGCTATTTACCTGGTATTGATGGCAGGCTTCAGCCTATTCCTGGTATCACAGGAAAAGAAATTGGCGGGTTTAGCACTCCAGCCCTTCGCTTTTCAAGTCAACAATACGGTAGAAGATGTCCTGCAAGATCATCTTGACAGTAATCATCAGATCACGGATATTGCCACATTTCTGAAGATAAGATGAACGAAATATGGCAGCCTTATAAAAAAGCTGATGCATCACGCAACAATACTAAAGGGACAGGTCTTGGCCTGGCAATTTCACGTGCCATACTGGAATTATATCAATTTTCGTATGGCGTCCAAAATAGTGATAATGGTGTGAAATTCTGGTTCAAATTTACTTAAATTTATTTTGGGTGTTTTTATCCTCAATTTATATTAGGATTTAAAGTCCGGCTATTTAATAATTTGGAGGAAGCGTATGCTTTATTATATTGCCATTGCCATAACGATTATCTCCAATGTCTTTTACCAGTTGCTTCAAAAAGCAATTCCTAAAGAAACGAATCTCTTCATCTCCCTCATTGTTACCTACATCACTTCCATAGTTATCTGTATAACAATATTTTTATTCAACTCCAATTGGGCTAACTAACCTATTGAGTTCAATCAAAAAAGCTCATTGGACAAGTTATGCATTAGGTCTATCCATTATCGGATTGGAGCTCGGATATCTTCTCACATATCGCGCTGGCTGGAAAATAAGTTTTGCCGCTATTTTCTCCAATACGGCGGTAACGGCTCTACCCTCTTTTTTGAGTTCCTATTCATACATCATTAAAATATGTTCTCATTCTTTTTTTAGTTTCTTGTATCTGCTTTTTTAAAAGACCCTCTGCTATCCTCTATTTATCTTTTGAGCTTTTCATTAGTACCCTTTATCATTTTGCATTTTCTTACATGATATCGAAAACAATGTTATGATTCTTCCTCCTTTCGGATCTCCTTTTATATCTTCATAACTCTATCTAACCGATTTCTCACTTCTCAAGTAATTTTACATTTTTATAGTCTGCCTATTTGGATATTCCCCCTCAATTTACAACAGCAATTCATAAAAAAAGAAAGCTATATGGTTAGCTTTCTTTTTTAATGGGATATATGCTCCAACCCCTGGGTTAGTATTCGATACACATGGTCATCATCCAGTGAATAGATACTGGTTTTTCCATCCTTCCGCACTTTCACTAATTTATTTTGCCTCAGGATTCTTAACTGGTGTGATACGGCGGATTGACTCATCCCTAAAAGATCTGCCAGTTCGTTAACATATAGTTCATTATCCAACAGTGAAAATAGGATTCTTATTCTTGAAAAATCACCGAAAACTTTATAGAAGTCTGCTAATTCCAAAGATAACTGTTCACTTGGCACATGGCCTTGGGCTTTTTGAGATCCCGGTGCACGAAACACTGACATAACCATAACCCTCCAGTATAATAAACAAGGGAAAATAATTAGTATTATACATATGTGCATATGTACATATGTATAATACTAATTATTGAGTGCGTTCGTCAATGCTTTTTGAGAAAAAAACAATTATTTTCGGTCAAATCTTAAATAGCCGGAGAGGATTTCCCTGAACTGCGACCACAAAATGCTGGCCAGAAAGAATAAGCCAATGAAACCCATAACCGGGTAAATCGTAGTAATTACCTTGGCAAATCCTAATTGGGCGGCAAAGAAAGCACCTACACAAGCGATTCCGGCCCAAATCATTTTCTGCACCTTAGTGAAGGCAATTCTGGCAACAAATCCATAAAGAATACTTACGGCCGTTGTGTAAATTTCCAAGAGAAGAATAAAACCATAGGCATGGGCTAGTAAAGGATTAAGACGGGATGCGAGAAATACCATAGGAACCTGAAAAGGAAGTATCTCCGGAACTCCGCTTATGATGGCCAGATTGATAGCGAGAATACCGATACCCAGGCCCAAACCGCCCAGAATTCCCCCGTAAATAAGGCTTTTATTATTCCTGGCCTCTACTCCTAAGGGTGCTAAAATGGCAGTAGCCAGCAAGATATTGTACGAGACATACAGCAGGGCTGAAAAAGGCCATTTTGTTGTGACGGATGATTGCAAGGATTCCACAAAAATAATCTTCTGAAGGGTAATGGGATCGTGAATAATGGAATAGACAGCTACCCCAAAAACTGCCGTTAATAAGAAAGGAACGACTAAACCAATCGCCTTGATCACATTATTAACACCGGAAATAACGGTGAGAAAGGACAGGACGATTATTACCAAACTCCCGCTGAAAGAGGGAAAACCAAGCTGCTCTTCGGCAACAGCTCCGGAGCCGGCCGCCATGACAACCAAAACACCAAGAAAGCTGAATGTAATAAACCAGTCCATAAGAATACCAAGTTTCCGCCCGCCAATAAACCTTACCAATTCCAAATGAGAGTCTGATTTAAGGTCCCGGGAAACCTGCATGATGGCTAATCCAAAGTAGCAAAAGAGAATTGTAACGATAAAGATTCCGATGAACCCAGGCCGGCCGAAAAATGTGAAGAATTGAAGAACCTCCTGGCCGGTAGCGAATCCTGCACCAACAACCGTTCCGATAAATGCTGAGGCAACAGCCCATGTTGATAATTGTTTCGTACTTTTCATTTTCTTACCTACTTTCCGGTAAACGAGTAATTGCCCTCAGTAAAGTATAGTGAGAACATTCCAAAAAAATACTTTATTCAGATGAGGTCTGACAAGTTTTCTTCGAATTGGGTTTAAGATCATGCAGAATTTGTTATTATGGTGTAGAATAGGAGCAAGGCAGAATATCAAATTTCCAGCTTCCGGAGGTAAAAAGATGACCCAACAAACCAAAAGACTTTATGCAATTATTATCATTACAGTATTTTGCTTGATTATCGTAACCGGTATCGGCAATTTTCGCGCCAAACAACTTGCGGTTAGCCTGGTAGGAGATAATGTGACTCAGGCTGTCTCAACAGCGGCCAAGAGTCTGGACGGAGAGAAAGTAAAGCAAGTAATCAGCTCTTTAGATGAGAAAAATCCCTATTATGCGGAAATGCGCAAGATTTTAATTGAGTCTAAAAATAATTATCAGCTCGAGAACATCTATATGTTATATAAGGATCAAGCGCAGGCAAGATGGTTCTATGTGGTAGATGCCAGGGAAGAAGCGGATCCGGCGCATACACCGCTTGGGAAAACAGAGAAGCGCGCATCTGCTGCAGTGGAGAATACGATTCGGGGGAAAGCAGTACATGGAGAACACCATGTAACCTCCCTTGGCACATTTGTCTCGAGTTATCAGGAAATCAAAGATCAAAATGGGAAGACGTTTGCCGTACTTGCTGGAGATTTTAATGCAGGGGAAATGACCGGTTTTCTTTACCTGACCCGTTATGCTCAAATAGGCATCATTGCTTTAGGCTTGTTATTGATAGGGGCCACAGTTTTCTTAACCCAAAAAAAGCAGGGAGAATAAAAATATAATAGAGTGACGGAAGATAACCTTTAATATAAAAGAATAAGAGAATCCCTCACCGGAAATATTAGGTAAAAGGAAGCATATATATTTTCGGGGAGGGATTTTTTTGTTAGAAGAATATTATGTTGAAGTAGGAACTGCTAATTTTAGAGAGAACCTCTTTCGAAAGCTAAGCGACCTGCGTTCCAAAGAAGGCCTGCCCATCGAGTTTTACGAAATAAAAAATGGCGCATCGTATCTTGTCCGTTGTGTTTATTCCAGTTTGAAGGGAAAACAAGATCAGGACAGGTTGACCGCAAGGATATATAATTATTATTTTGCCCGAACCTTAGCCGAAATTATTTTTCAGGGCTGGGAGGGACATTTTGTCAAGAAGATACTAAAAAAAGAATATAACATGAGTCACTATGATATTGAAAGTATTTTAAGGAAAGTATGGCTAAGTATGAACCAGGAAGAAAAACCCTACTTGCCTGAAACGAGAAAGCATGTGCTGGTGAAATCCATCCTTGAATTCTTGGATTCCCATAAACGATTTGATATTGAAGGCTTCATGAATTTCCGGGCGGACCAATATAAGAGAGAACTTCGGAAACATGTTGCCCGGGCGGTGAATGAATATGCTCTAGATCAAGAACATGAAGGGTTTGTACGGCTCCTCAAAAGATTCTTAGATTCTCAACATAGCATTTATAAAACCATGCACCTGGTCATAGAAAAAAATGGAGAGATTCAGTTTTATGATGACAGGGGCAGAAATATCAGCGAAGAATGCCTGGAGGATAATCGTTCTTTTTTGCAGGAATCTGCCCAAGAGGCGGCTGCCAACGGGCGAAAAAGCCATCTTGAACTATATGATGATTTTTTAATCAGCTCTATCCTTAAATGTGCGCCTCGCCGTATTGTTGCTCATGTAACCTCAGAACATTACCAGGATATGATTCAAATCATTCGTGAAGTTTTTCAGGACAGAATAAGTTTTTGTCAAGGCTGTTCTTTATGTCAGGAGAAGAATTGACAACATGAAATAAGTGGTATAAGCTAGTATTGATTATTTATAGTTCAACATGATGATAGGGACAGTAATCTGAGCAGATATCATCCAGAGAGAAATGCCGGGGCTGAAAGCATTTTAGTGATGTTCAGAGGAAGACCACCCTTGAGTGCTTTGCTGAATCCAGTAAGCAAGCCGTCCATCCGCGTTAAGGATTATAAGGGGAATAAGTATTGATATTGCTCTTCTTATTCCCGAATTTGGGTGGAACCACGATATCGCTCTCGTCCCATATTGGGGCTGGGAGTTTTTTTATTTTTAACCATATTATTTATTGTCAAGGAGTGAAAAAAACGTATGATCCATGTCACACTGAAAGACGGTTCAGTGAGGGAAGTTGCACCTGGTACAACCATTCAGGAATTAGCATCTTCTATCTCCCAAGGGTTAGCAAGGGCAGCAGTTGCCGGTAAAGTAAATGGGAAGGTAAAAGACCTGAATTCCCCCCTCGAAGAAGAAGCTCAGGTTGAGATTCTTACCCTGGACAGTGAAGAAGGGTTGGAAGTAATGAGGCACTCTACCTCACACCTCCTTGCCCAGGCTGTCAAAAACTTGTTTCCCGGCACATTGCTCGGGATTGGTCCCGCGATAGCAAACGGGTTTTATTATGATTTTGATTCCGAGCATACCTTTACTCCTGAAGATCTGGAAAAAATCGAAAATGAAATGAAAAAACTAGCTAAACAAGAATATCCGTTTGAATGCCAGGAGATTTCCAGGAAGGAAGCTATAGCCTATTTTCAAAACAAAGAGGAAAAATACAAAGTTGAGCTAATAAACGATCTGCCGGGTGACGCCAGGATTTCAATGTATACCCAGGGCAATTTTACAGATCTCTGTGCCGGGCCCCATGTTCCGACAACAAAATTTCTAAAAGCATTTAAGCTTCAAAGCATAGCAGGAGCATATTGGCGGGGCAGCGAGAAAAACAAAATGCTCCAAAGAATTTACGGTTTGGCTTTCGCAAAATCGTCTGACCTCGAAGACTATCTGTTTAAGCTGGAAGAAGCCAAAAGACGCGATCACAGAAAGCTGGGTCTTGAACTGGACCTGTTCAGTCTTCATGATGAGGGGCCGGGATTCCCCTTTTTCCATCCGAAAGGTATGGTCCTAAGGAATACCCTTGAAGAATTCTGGAGAAAGGAACATCAAAAGAGGGGCTATGTAGAAATAAGAACTCCCATCATCCTTAACCAGGGACTTTGGGAACAATCCGGTCATTGGGATCACTACAAAGAAAATATGTATTTTACAAAAATCGATGACCAGGGCTATTGTGTAAAACCGATGAACTGTCCGGGCGGAATGATTATGTACAGGACAAAACTTCGCAGCTACCGCGACCTTCCTATCCGCTGCGGTGAACTGGGACTGGTTCACAGGCATGAGCTTTCCGGGGCATTGCATGGTTTGCTTCGGGTACGGAATTTTACCCAGGATGACGCGCATATTTTTATGCTTCCCTCTCAAATCAAAGAGGAAATTATTGGCGTAATCAATCTCGTAGATTATTTCTATAAAGTATTCGGGTTTGAGTATCATGTAGAATTGTCAACCCGCCCCGAAAATTCCATGGGATCAGATGCAGATTGGGAAATGGCGACCAACGCCCTGAAAGAAGCGTTAGAAGCCAAAGGCATGGAATATAAGATTAATCCCGGAGATGGCGCTTTCTACGGTCCTAAAATTGACTTTCATCTTAAGGACTGCCTGGACCGGACCTGGCAGTGCGGAACCATCCAGCTCGACTTCCAGATGCCTGAGAAGTTCGATTTGACCTATATTGGCGAGGATGGAGAAAAACATCGCCCGGTAATGATTCATCGGGTAGTTTATGGCAGCATAGAAAGATTTATTGCCCTTTTAACCGAACATTATGCGGGAGCTTTTCCGGTTTGGTTGTCCCCTGTTCAGGTTCGCATTTTGCCCATCAGCGACAGGCATAGTGAATATGCGGAAAAGGTTCAGGCTGTACTCAAAGAACAAGACATCCGTGTCGAAATGGATGATCGCAGGGAAAAAATCAATTATAAGATCAGGGAAGCACAAACGGAAAAGATTCCCTTTGCACTTGTCGTAGGGGATAAAGAGGCAGAGGAAGGGACAGTGGCTGTTCGCCGCTACGGACAGCAAAATACAAGTACAATGAAACTTGAAGAGTTTATCCAGCTCATCAAAGAAGAAATAAGAAACAAAAAGACAAGTCCGGAAGCATAAGCAACAGGGTCCGCGATTCGCGGACCCCTATTCTTTATGTGAAAATCCTTACCTTTTTATTTTATATCAGTTCATGTAAAATAAAAGTGAATAGGAAGGATCATAATCAGAATAGGCGGGGATGCAATCATGTGGAAGAGAAAAGTGAATGAATATAAAATCGGAGAAACCTTTATGGCTTTTTTTCTCATCCGCAAAGTCGAATGTAAAACGACTTCCGGAGGGAGTAAATATTTAGATATCTTACTGGGGGATTCCAGCGGAGAAATTGTTGCCCGGATGTGGGACTGTTCACCTGAAGACGAGACCCAATTTGTCAATAATATGCTTGTAAAAGTAAAGGGAAGTGTGGTGGACTGGCAGGGAAAAAGACAGATTAAAATTGACAAGATTCGGCCTGTACAGGAAAAGGATGGAGTGAACATCAAAGAATTTATTCCTGTCGCGCCCTACGACCCGGAGGAAATGTATGCCGAGCTTTATGAATATACAACCAGGATCGAAAACCCGAAAATTCGGGAAATGGTTCAACTTGTCATTGCTGAATCTGGGGAAAGACTGATAACCCACCCTGCTGCAGTGATGAATCATCATGCCTTGCGTTCGGGATTGTTGTATCATACGCTCACCATGCTTAAGGCAGGGGAAAAGCTACTAGAAGTTTATTCCTTTTTGAATAACGACCTGGTTTATGCCGGAATCGTACTCCACGATATTGCCAAGCTGGATGAAATTGATGCCAACGAATTGGGAATTGCCACCGAATATACGGTCGAAGGACAGCTTCTGGGTCATATTATACAAGGAATTAAAAGAATTGAAAAAGCTTCCCGGAGCGTTGGGCTGGACGTAGAAACAAGTGTTCTTTTGGAACATATGGTGTTATCTCATCATTATGAACCGGAGTTTGGCAGCCCCAAAAGGCCGATGATTCCGGAAGCAGAGCTCCTTCATTATCTGGACATCCTGGACGCGAGGATGTTCGATATGCAAAAAACGCTTGGTGAGATTCAGCCGGGGGAATTCTCAGATAAATTATGGGCTTTGCACAATAGAAAACTGTATAAACCTGAAAGAAAAGAGTAGAAGGAAAAAGGTTATAGCTAGAAGAGGTGTAAGAGATGTTCAAAATAGACCATAAGTATTCCTTGAAAAAGATGATGACTGTCTCTTTGGCTATCCTATTAATAATTAGTCTGCTTTCCGGGTGCAGCCTTGCGGAGAAAGCTACAGGACAAGTTCCTGCCGGGGATTTCGGTCCCAATACTCCCCGAGTCGGGCTAATCACCGGGGATGGCGGGATTACCGATCCATATTACAAAAAGGCATGGGAAGGGCTGCAAAAAGCACAGAGTGAATTCCAGATCGGTATTGGCTATGTCAAGGCAAAAAATGAAAAGGATTATCCTTCAAAACTGGAAGAATTAAGTCAGGAAAAGTGCGAACTTATTATAACGGTTGGTCCCGAAGCTGGTTTGGCTGCAGCGGAAGCGGCTAAGAAGAATCCCAAAATTGTGTATATTTGTCTGGACAGCAGTTTAGATAGTCCAATCCCGTCAAATGTGTTAGGAGTGTCCTATAAAATTGAAGAAGCAGCTTTTTTAGCCGGTATTTTGGCCGGTAAAATGACAAAATCTCATGTTGTAGGATTTATCTCCGGTGACAACAAAGAGATTTCTCAGCAATACTATTATGGTTACAAAGCAGGATTAAGAACTTCCAGTTCAGGCAGTGAGCTGATGAAAGGGATAGCCGGAACATTTTCCGATAAAAGCAGAGTTGAAAAGATGACTGTGAGAATGATCGAATCTGAGGCCGATGTGGTTTTTCATGCGGCCGGAGCCGCCGGGAGCGGTATGATCAAGGCTATAAACCAAAACGGAAAATATGCCATCGGATCGGACCTGGACCAGAATGATCTGGCACCCAAGCGGGTAATTACCTCTGTGATCAAGAATAATGATGATGTTCTATATGAACTGATAAAAAAGTTTAAAGAAAATAAACTGGTTTTAGGAAAAAACACCGTTTACGGACTGGCGGAGAAAGGTGTTGGCTTGGCGGAAACAACCCAAAACATGGTTCCCGACGATGTTTATAAGAAAATGCTCCAATATCAGGAGAATATTATTTCTAAAAAACTTAAAGTGCCTACTTCTGAGAATGAGTATTTGGATTTCGTAGATAACTGATCCCAAATAAACTATTTACGGGAAAAACGGCTGAGAGAGGTATTCTTGCCTACGAATACCAGAACATCCTTTTCATCGATTACCGAGTCTGCTCCGGGATCGGCAATGATTTGATCCTTCTTTTTAATAGCCAGTACACTCATCCCATATTGGGCGCGTAAATTAAGCTTGCCAATGGACTTGCCGACGAATTCGGGAGGAGCAACTACCTCAATAATGCTGTAGTCCGGCGAAAGCTCGATGAAATCCAGAATATTTTCGCTTACAAGATGATAGGCGACCCGGATCCCCATATCTTTTTCCGGATATACAACCTTATCTGCTCCGACTCTTTCCAACACCTTGCCGTGCATATTATTTTTTGCCTTAGCGATAACATATTTTACTCCGATTTCTTTGAGGATGACAGTAACGAGAATATTTGCCTGAATATCTTCTCCGATTGCCACGATGACTACATCGAAGTTTCGAATCCCCAGGGCCTTGAGGGCATCTTCGTCCAGCGCATCTACCTGTACGGCATGCGTTACTTCATTGGCGATAGCCTGGACTTGCTGCTCAGAGCTGTCTATCGCTAAAACATTATAACCCAGTGAACTCAAGGTTGTTGCGACACTTGAGCCAAACCGGCCCAAACCAATAACCGCAAATTGCCTGTCTTTCATGGTGTTACCCCCTAACCAATGATAATTTTATCTTCAGGATATTTTATATGAGACAAAGCGTTGTCTTTGCTTTTCAGGGAAATAGCCAGGAGGACGGTTATTAAACCGACTCTTCCGAAGTACATGGTCAAGATAATAAATATTTTCCCAACCGCACTTAACGATGGGGTCAATCCCATTGTCAGCCCCACAGTACCGAAAGCCGAAACGGTTTCAAACAAGATTGGGAGCAACCCTGCTGCTTCAGTCCGCAAGAGGATTAATACAACAGTAATGATCCAAAGCAGGGCTAAAAGCGTAATGGCAAAAGATTTCCTGATGGTAGCATGTGGTATCGTTCTTTCTTTAATTACGACATTCTCGTTTCCTTTTAAAATGCTGATTATACAAAGAATCACTGATAGAAAAGTGGTTGTTTTGATACCTCCTCCGGTCGATCCGGGTGATGCGCCGATAAACATCAGGATGATGATAAAAAACACGGTAGACGGGTGGAGGTCGGCAATAGGAAGTGTATTAAAGCCGGCTGTCCTCGGCGAAACAGACTGAAAAAAGGAAGCCAAAATCTTTGAAAGCATGTCAAGGTTACCAAGTGTCTTGGGATTGGTCAACTCGTTGAAGAATATAAATAAAAAACCAACAATGATCAAAAAGATCGTTGTCTGAATAACCAAGCGGGAATGAAGATTAAGTTTCTTCCCTTTTTTATTATACACATCGGCCAGGACAGCAAAACCAAGACCTCCGATTATAATCAGGAACATAATTGTCAGGTTTACTGCAATGTCACCTGTTTGCTCCGTAAGACTCAAAAACTTGCCGAAAAGATCAAAGCCTGCGTTGTTAAAGGCTGAGACGGAATGAAAAACAGCATAATATGCTGCTTTGGTTGTCCCCATCTCGTGAAACCACCTGAGGAAAAGAATCAATGCGCCTGATGCTTCTATAACAAAAGAGAAAATCAAAACTAATTTGGCGAGTCTCACGATGCCTTCCAGGGACAGCTGGTTAAAAGACTCCTGAAGAAGAATTCTTTCTCTTAATTTGATTTTTCTGCCCAGCAGGATGGCAAAAAGAGTGGCAAAAGTCATAAACCCAAGACCGCCGATTTGAATCAGACATATAATCACAATCTCACCAAAGACGGAATAGTGATCAGCAGTGTCCACCACTACCAAACCGGTAACGCACAAGGCTGAGGTGGCTGTAAAAACCGCATCAAGATAAGGAGTCCCTAAACCATTCTCCGTTGCAACAGGGAGACTTAACAAAACCCCGCCCAACAGTATCAACACCGCAAATCCCAATGCCAGGATACGGGCAGGGGTAAAACTGCTTATAATTTGTGAATTCCCGTTAGAATTTTTGCCGTTTAGAAGAATCCGAATTTCCGACATAGTTACCTTCCTTGGTATGTATTTCTGTTATTTTTCGTTTAAGCCAGGAGGAAATATTGAATAAAGGAATAACCAAGTTTCATTCCGTAGATAAGAATTATTATGCCACATATTAGATTAATAATCTTCAAGGTAGAAGAGCGAAAATAACCTCTTAGGAAATAAACAATCCCCCCCAGACTTAAAAACCAGCAAAATGAAGCACTGCATGTACCCAAAATAAAATATTGCACCATTTGTCCCGGTAAAGTGGAATAAATACCCCCCAATAAAAGCGAACCATCTATTAAAGCCTGGGGATTAAGCCAGGTAATAGCGAAACAGGAGAAAAAAACGGACAGAAAAGAAGTTTGCCGGGGTTTTGCCTGAATTTCCCCAACGGGAGCAATGGCCAGTTTAATACCGATTGCTATCACCGCAAAACTTCCCAAAAAGAGCACCAGCCCTTTCAAAAAAAGGAATCTGTCCAGAAGAGCTCCCACTCCCCAGAAACAGGCTAAAGCGAGGCTGATATCAAAAAATATTGTAAGTAATGATACCTGGAGTACTTTCAGCGGTTTCTCTTTAAGCCCGGCGTTAATGACATACATATTTTGAGTGCCGATCGGTGCAACATAAGCCAGGCCGAGTACAAATCCCTGTGTAAAATAAATCAGATTCATTGATATATCCCCTTTTATGAAAAAACAACGATCAGGAATTCTGTGTCTCTTCTTCAGTCATCGAAATAACAAACTGATCAACTCTTCCTTGACCTCTTTCAGACAATAACCGGTAATGGTACATTAATTCTTTTTCGTAATCGGTTAAATCAGAAAAATCCGCTTCAGGCAAGGATTCCCCGCCGCGTCGGCGCGGGGCCCCTTCTCCGGAAAGAAGCCAATCAACAGATATGTCCAGAATCGTACAAAGTTCCAACAGGGTGTCGGCCTTGGGGTAATAAATCTCTTTTACATAATTACTGAAGGTATCCTGATTTAAACTTAACATTTCTGAAAGTTGTTTTTGAGTATAAGGACTTTTCTTTACTGAATTTTTTAGTCTTTTTCCAAAACCTTTTAAACCAGCCACTTTGTCACCCCGAATCTCTTGGAATAACATGCCATTACAGTTTATCACTTAATTATAATGTTCATGACGAAAGATATAAATAGAATCTTTAGTCAATTGCAGTTTTGACAACAATATTTTTTGGATATCATCTCAATAAACGAATAAATTAGAATAAATTAGAAATGGATTCAGATCAATAATATTGACAATTAATATGCGAATAGGTATAATATTTTTGCTAAGTAGAAGCCATCCGCTTCTCACCTCATAACAATTGTTAATGAGGTATCAAGTGAGTTTTTTCCGGTTTATGGTGATGCTCATTTTGTATTTAATGGAGACGGGTGGAAAACCCGTCTTTGTTTTTTGCCGCTCCTTGCCATCCATGGCATCGCGGCATTAGGCCATCCTGGCCGTCATTTATTTTGGAGGTGATTCCACATTAACAAGGATTTACGGATTAATGAAGAAATCCGGGCTCGGGAAGTTCGACTAGTCAGTGATGACGGAGAACAACTCGGGATTGTTCCTCTTAAAGAAGCTATGCGCATTTCAATGGAGAAGGCTCTTGACTTAGTTGAAATTGCACCTACCGCTAAGCCTCCCGTGTGCAAGCTGATGGATTACGGGAAATACAAATACGAGCAGGCTAAGCGCGACAAAGAAGCACGAAAGAAGCAAAAAGTCGTAGAAATTAAAGAAGTGAAACTGCGTCCTAATATTGAAAGTCATGATTTTTTAACCAAAGCAAAAAACGCCCAGCGTTTCTTAAATGACGGAGATAAGGTTAAGGTTACGATCATGTTCAGGGGCAGGGAGATTACTCATCCTGACCAGGGTAAAGTATTATGTCTTCGTTTGGCTGAGCTTCTTGCCGAGGAATCTGTGATGGAGCGTGAACCGAAGGTTGAGGGTCGTAACATGGTTATGATTCTTGCACCTGCTACAAATAAACACGACTAAATTGAAAAGGGGGTTACCCACCATGCCGAAAATGAAAACACACCGTGGGGCTGCAAAACGTTTAAAGAAAACTGGAACCGGTAAAATTATTCGCTATCATGCGTATAAAAGCCATATTTTAGAAAAGAAATCACCGAAACGCAAACGCAATCTTCGCAAATCCGCTGTTATGCACAAATCCGATGTCAAGCGCATTGAGCGTCTCATTGCTTACGTAAAATAGATTGTTCGCAGACTGCATATTGAATTAACACTTGAAGGAGGTCTTTAAAATGGCCCGTGTAAAAAGAGGCGTCAGGGCGCATCAACGCCATAAAAAAATACTCAAATTAGCAAGAGGATACAGAGGTCGTAAAAGTAAACTCTTTAAAATGGCAAAGCAGCAAGTCGTTAAATCTATGGCTTATGCATTTGCCCATCGTAAAGAGAGAAGACGTGATTTCCGTAAACTCTGGATTGCAAGGATCAATGCTGCTGCCAGAATGAACAATATGACATACAATCGATTAATGTATGGTCTGAAACTTGCCGGAGTGAATATCAACCGTAAAATATTGGCAGATCTCGCAGTGAATGATGCTGCAGCCTTTGCCAAATTGGTCGAAACCGCTAAAGAAAAAATTGAAAGCGGAAACCCTAAAACTCAGGCAAATGCCTAAGTCTTGAATGCAGGAAGAAACGGAGTTCGATTTTTCTACGAAAGATCGAACTTCTCTGTCTATCAGGGGGAATTCTTATGATTACATCCGTGCATAATGAACAGGTTAAATATGTTACATCCCTTCATCATAATAAAGGGCGGAAGGAATCCGGGGAATATCTGATTGAGGGAAAACGCTTTGTTTATGAGGCATTAACCAGAGAAGCTCCCGTCAAAAAGATTTATTTTGTTTCTTCCATGAAATTGCCTAATCAGGAGATTTTCAATCAGGAAACAACGGCGGATATACCCGGGCTGGTTGATCGCGCTTCCTCCCTGGGGATTCCCGTTGAAGAAGTATCTGAGACTGTCCTGAAAAAAATGAGTACCACTGAAGAACCTCAGGGAATTCTAGGAATCGTTAAAAAAATCAGTTTTTCATGGCAGGATATTACAGCCGGGGACAATTCGATTATGCTTGTAATAGACGGAATTAAAGATCCGGGTAACTTGGGTACGATTTTAAGAACCGCTCTGGCGGCAGATGTGAAACACATCATTCTTACTAAAGGAACGGTGGATCTTTATAACCCGAAAGTATTACGAAGCAGTATGGGAGCAATTTTTTCACAAGCCATTCTATCCGAAAAAACACCTGAAGAAGTAGTAGATTTTTGTTTGCAGCGCCATATCATGTTAGCTGTTTCTACCATGGAAGGGGACTCCATCTTCAAGGAAAACATCCGTGATCATGATCCTTTGGCTTTAATTATCGGGAACGAAGCATTTGGTCCCTCAGAGTATTTCCTGAAAAAAGCGGCCAAAAGATATTCGATACCGATGTATAACAATGTGGAGTCTCTCAATGCGGCAATGGCTGCCGGAATTTTCCTTTATGAATTGAGAAGACAGGTACAATTCTTGTAAAATACTCAGCGAAATGATATAATTCTGAAAAGGCAAAATAACTCTATTTTGTTTTGAACCAAAGCCGAAGAAAGGTGGGCTTAGCTTGTCAGTAGACGATTACTTTTGGAAAGCCTTTGAGGCCACTGGTTCTCCCCAACTATATCTCATGTACAAAAACAAAATGAAATCTAGTGACAATGAACGGGACAAAAGGAATGCCAACCTTTAAGGAAGGATCGATCTTAGACTGAAAGTCGACCAGGTAGGTATCCACCTCAATGTGGGAGTCTTGAGGTTGAATTTCATCCCGGGAGTTTACCGGTTGGCACCGTTATCAGCTGATCTAAGAGTGACTCGGTTTTCCGGTTAAATTAGGGTGGTACCGCGGGAGTAATTACTCTCGTCCCTGTTAGGGACGAGAGTTTTTGTATTAATGATAATGAATCGAAAGGGCGATCAACATGAGGGAAGAAATCCAAAGGATTAAAGAAAAGACGCTGGCTGAATTAGAAAAAGTTAACTTGATGGAGGAACTTCAGGAACTAAAAGTAAAGGTTATGGGCAAGAAAGGTTCCCTGACGTCCTTATTGAAGCAAATGGGCGGATTGAGTCCCGAGGAGCGGCCTATTATCGGCCAGGTCATCAATGAAGTCCGTACTCAATTGGAAGAGGCGTGGGAAAATCAAGCCAGGAATCTTGAGAAGAAAGCTCTTGCCAGGAGACTTGAAGAAGAGCGGATTGATATCAGTTTACCGGGCTTTTACCTGCCGAAAGGGCACCAGCATCCATTAAGCAAGGTAATTGAAGAAATTGAAGACATCTTTGTCGGAATGGGCTTTACCATTGCAGAGGGACCGGAAATTGAAACCGATTATTATAATTTTGAAGCATTAAACCTGCCTAAGGATCATCCGGCCAGAGACATGCAGGATACTTTCTTTATTACCGAAGATATCCTTTTAAGGACACAGACTTCACCGGTACAAGTTCGGACGATGCAGAAGATGAAGCCCGGGCTTCCCGTAAAGATTATAGCCCCGGGAAAGGTTTACCGTAATGATGATGATGCTACCCATTCCCCGATGTTTCATCAGGTGGAAGGACTCCTGGTTGACAAAGGGGTTAGAATGTCCGATCTGAAAGGAATCCTCCTTTATTTTTCCAGGCAGATGTTTGGAGAATCCAGAGAAATTCGTTTAAGGCCAAGTTTCTTCCCTTTTACCGAACCAAGCGCGGAGGTAGATGTCTCTTGCATGCTTTGCGGCGGGGAAGGCTGCAGACTGTGTAAAGGCACGGGGTGGATTGAGATTCTGGGATCAGGCATGGTCCATCCGCGTGTATTGGAAAGCGGCGGATATAACCCCAATGAGGTAACGGGATTTGCGTTCGGAATGGGCGTAGAAAGAATCGCCATGCTAAAATACGGCATTGAAGATATGAGACTTTTATTTGATAATGATATTCGTTTCTTGGAGCAATTTTAACTGAATGAAATGTGTAAAAGGGTTGGGAGGATTCAGCTATGCGCGTCAGTATGAAATGGTTAAAACAATATATCAATTCAAACGTTGGTCCGGAGGAATTGGCTGAAATCTTGACTAGCGGAGGTATTGAGGTAGGGGCGGTAGAATGCCTGAATAAAGGATTCAAGGATGTATATATCGGTGAAATTAAAGCGATTCATCCGCATCCTGATTCTGACAAGCTTCAGGTCTGCCTTGTCCAAATAGATACCAAGGAACTAACCATTGTTACAGGGGCAACCAATGTCTTACAAGGAGATAAAATCCCTGTGGCAGTTCCAGGGGCTGTACTGCCTGGAGGCAAAGAAATTCAGCCGACAGAATTGCGCGGGATACCATCCAATGGGATGCTCTGTTCAGATAAAGAATTGGGAATAGAGTCGGTTGGCCTTGACAGGAGTAAAGGTGGAATTTTGATCTTGCCTTCGGATGCTCCGGTCGGGAAAAAGCTCGAAGACTATTTGGAATTAGACGACCATGTCCTTGAACTGGAATTATATCCGAACCGTCCTGATTGCCTTTCCATGGTCAATGTAGCCCGGGAGGTCGGAACCCTTTTAGGGGTTCAGCCTTCCCTGCCTGAATGGGCGCAGGGAGAAGTGCCGGTATGGCCCGAAGATATTAAACAAAAAGTAGAAATAGAAAACCCCGATCTCTCCTGGAGATATGCGGCCTTGCTGGTCGATGATGTGGTTATCAAACCGTCACCGTTATGGATGCAGAATCGCTTAAGAGCGGCTGGAATCAGACCAATTAACAATATTGTAGACATCACAAACTACTGTATGCTGGAAATGGGGCAACCGCTTCATGCCTTTGACAGGGATAAACTTAACGGAACCATCCGCGTCCGGCTTGCATCCCAAGGAGAGAAGATTGTCAGTCTCGACGGAACTGAAAGGAAGCTGGATAGTGATATGCTTGTCATCGCTGATGATCGGGGACCGGTAGCGATTGCCGGTGTAATGGGCGGGCTGGATAGTGAGGTAACGGACAAAACTACAAAAATTCTCTTCGAGTCGGCTCATTTCTTGGGAGCAAGCATCCGGCGCACAAGCAGAAAGCTTGGATTGCGCTCGGAATCTTCCAGTCGCTTTGAAAAAGGGGTCAACCCGTATTGGGCAGTCCCTACACTGGGCAGGGTTGCAGAACTGTTAATCGAGTTGGAAGCAGGCAATCCCATGTCATTTACAGAAAAAGTCTGCTATTTACCTCCTGCAGTACAAATTGAAGTATCTTTGAACCGGGTTAATAAGGTTTTAGGTGTGGATTATACTTCTCAGGAAATAGAAAAAGTACTGGACGCGCTGAATTTTGCCTACAAACAAAAGCAGGAAGATATTTTTTTAGTAGATATTCCGTCTTATCGCCAGGATATTAAGATCGAAGTGGATATGATTGAAGAAATTGCGCGGGTAATCGGCTACGACAGGATTCCAACAACGCTGCCTGCGGGAGCACAGACTGGGGGAAGAAGAACGCCGGAACAAGCTTTTCGGCTGAAACTCCGCAAAACTTTAATCAAATGCGGTATGAATGAGGTTGTTTCTTACTCTTTTGTCAAAAAAGAAAGCGATCAAATTTGGGGTTCGGACAGGGGAAACATCCCACTTCTAAACCCCTTGAGAGAAGAACTCGGGACGATGCGGACCTCCCTCCTCCCCGGTTTACTGGAAATTGCATCCCGGAATAGTGCCCGCCGCAATATGGATCTGCTGCTTTTCGAAATAGGCAGTGTTTATTTGCCTAAAGAATTGCCTTTGACGGCTTTGCCGGAAGAAGTTACCCGGATTGCCGGACTTGCTCAGGGCGGAGATAAAAGGCACTGGCTTGTGCCTCAAGCCAAATATGACTTTTTCTATGTGAAAGGGATTTTAAGCGAAATCGCTAAGGAAAGCGGAGTGCAATTTGAATATCGCAGGGTTGAAGGAAGTAAGTATAAAACCTTGCTTCATCCGGGAAGGTCGGCTGAAATATTCATACAAGGTATAAACATCGGCGTAGTCGGCGAGATTTACCCGCAATTGGACCAGGAATGGGGTCTTCAGAGACCTGTTCTGTTTGAGCTGGATTTTGCCCAACTGTTCAAAGAATCCAACCAAACCATTATTGCTAAATCATACCCCCGGTTCCCTGCAATTCAACGGGATCTTGCTGTTGTTGTTCCTAAGGATATTCCGGCTGAAAAAATTCAGAAAAGGGTATTCGAACTGGGTGGTGAACTCCTGAAAGAAGTGGAAATTTTTGATGTCTACCAGGGTCATCCGGTTCCGGAGGGGCATAAGAGTCTCGCATTGACAATGCGCTACCAATCTGCTGAAAGAACACTCAAAGATGAGGAAGTTAACGCCCTCAATTCCAATATCCTGTCCGGCATACAGCAGGAATTCGGCGCGGAATGGCGAAAGTAAGTAAAGTTATAGATAATCAGCAGGAGAGCGAGGGATGAGTGTGAGTTGGGAAGAGCAAAAAGTCTCGGTACAAATATTTGGTGAACTTCACGTGATCCGAGGCAAGGGATCTGAAGATTATATTATGGGACTTGCTGCCGATGTAGATAAACGAATGCGTGATATTGCGCTCAAATTTCCCCGTCTGGCTGCGCATCAGGTAGCAACGCTCGTTGCCCTTAATCTTGCCGATGAACTGGCAAAAATCAAAGAGGAACAAAAGACCGTACTGGACATGTTGGGAGAAAACGGCGGGATTTAGTAACTTATCTGGAAGATAATAAATACAGAAGAAGGTATCGCAAGACTGCTAAAAAAGTAGTGAGCGGTATCTTTTTGTTTCTAAAAGACTCGCTCTTTGCAGGACTTAATAAACCATCTCAAGGCAGGGCTACGTAATGTATAGACGCTTTCGGCAGATTGCGCCCTCCATGGCGCAAACAGCCGCACTCCGCATCCGGCTCCGTTTGACGCTGTCTATACATTACGTAGCCTATTCTCTGGGTTTTGCAGAAGCCATTTTTTAAGTTTTAGCGGTTAAAGGACGTTACGTTAGTATTTCTGAAGAGAAACAAGGGTTATTGGGAAATTTTACTCGATGATAAGTTATTATATAGAGAGTACTGCCTATCTTATATACTAAAAAAATTCTTTAAAGGAAAATTATGGAGAAATGTAGAATATCCGAATGAGCAGCAAATATTAAGGAACTGTTTTACTGTTGTTAAGGGGTAGAAAATAGGGCTAATGTCTATCCTGCAAAGTTAATTTTTGGTTTTAGATATGGATTATAGCTAAAAGTTATTTAACCGCAACGCATGTGACTAAAATACCATATTTTGGATTTAACCCAATATAGGCGGTAAAAAACTGTTATCGGAAAGATGAGGCTGGGTGGCCGCGTCCTGCGGCGGGGAAGCCGGATGAAGAAAGGGTCAAATAGAGTATCCAATCAAAATAATTATGGAGGATATATACAATGGAGTACAGGAGTGAGATTAGAGAGAGCCAAATTAATACCCTTTTAGAGAAAGTTGAAAATGGTAATTATGGAAAATATTTAGCAAGTCTTAAATTAGTAAGAATAAGAGGTTTTGCGAATGAATCAGTAAAATTTGATTTTCCGGTAACAGCTATTGTCGGTCCAAATGGAGGAGGAAAAACTACAGTTCTTGGTGCAGCTGCTTGTGCGTACAAAGAAATTAAACCAGGTAGATTTTTTACTAAAAGCGGTAAATTTGATAATAGCATGCGGGAATGGAAGAATGAGTTAATTGATAAAAAGAAAAACAATCGAGAATTTATTAAACGTTCTGCACAATTTAAGAATCTTAAATGGTCTAGGGAAGATTTATTAACAAGAAACGTTTCGTTGTTTGATGTTTCAAGAACTATTTCAGCCAATGAGCGTAAAGAATTAAAACAGTGTGCATCATCTACATTTAAGGTAGAAGAGAACAAAATAAAAGAGCTTGAACAACAAGTGTCGAATGCAATTGGAAAGATACTCGGAAAAGATATTAGTAATTATTCACAAATACTTGTATCCGATAAAGGAAGAATAACATTACTAACAGGTAAAACAGACCAAGGAGTTGAATATTCAGAATTTCATTTTGGTGCAGGCGAGTCTAGTATAATTAGAATGATTATAAGCATAGAATCATGTCAAGAGAATTCACTTGTACTTATTGAAGAAATTGAAAATGGATTACATCCTTTAGCAACGATGAGATTGGTAGAATATCTCATTGAAGTTGCTGAAAGAAAGAAAATACAAGCAATATTTACTACACATTCAAATGATGCGTTAATTCCTCTACCGAATAAAGCAATCTGGGCTTCTATAGGAAATAAAATTGTTCAAGGCAAGCTAAATATAAAATCTTTAAGAGCAATAACTGGACAAGTTAGCTCGCAGTTGGCTATTTTTACTGAGGACAGTTTTTCGGCTATGTGGATTCAAACGGTTCTAAGTAGCGACGAAGAAATACAATACGAATCAATTGAAGTACATGGTTTAGAAGGGGATGGAACTGCAGCTAAAATAAACAAATACCACAATCAGAATCCATCAGTTAAAATACCATCACTCTGTTATATTGATGGAGATTCAGAACAGCATGAAAATGAAATTGATAAAGTTTATAGATTACCGGGAGAAATGCCGGAGTCATATATTTATTTAAGAATAAAGGAAAACATTGATGTTTTGTCAGGAGAATTAGCGGTGTGTCTTCATAAACCTTATGAGTTACAAGATAAAGTAAAAAGAGTTGTTAATGATACTTGGATTACTAATAGAGATAGACATTTATTGTTCTCTCAAGTAGGGAAAAGTTTAGGGTATATTTCAGAAGAAGTGGTTAAAAGTGCATTTCTTAGCCTGTGGGCGCAAAAGAATCCTAATGAAGTTGGGACAATCCTAGTTCCTATAAAGAAAATGATAGAGTTAACTGAAAATAAGTAGATTAAGGGTGCGACATCCTGTCGCACTCTAGCTTCGGGGGGCCTCATCCTTCCGATAACAGCGAATTTGCGTAACTTTGCATAGATGTATGCAGGAAGACGCTACGCAAATTCGCGAGACGTTAGCCGAAATTTTCCATCCACGTATTGTTTGTAACGGTTGTGTTTGGGAGATTGCTAAAGTAGAAGGGAGGAAAGAACGTTGATAAAATGCCAAAATTGTAACAATACTATTGACACTGATTCAGTATTTTGCAAATACTGTGGGTCTAAAATTGAAAGCGAAGAAAGAAAATACACCATCCTTAAATGTAATCAATGTCAGGCTGAAAACGATTTAGACGCCGATTTTTGTAAACATTGCGGAAGTAATGACTTAATTAAAGAAGAACAAACTGATTTTGAATTCTTAGCCAAATACGCTAGATTCTTCTAACCTTACCCCACGTTCCCGCTCATCCGACTGAATTCTCAGGAGGATAATCGCCTGGGAGTAGGTCAAATTCCCAACGGTTGGGAATTTGAGGGGGACAAGCTGTCCATAGATACCACGCCTTGATAAACCTCAAAATCGTCACTGGTGACGAATTTGAGCTGCCGTCTAAGGAGGTGAGCTGGTAGGACCTATTCAAAGCAGAAAAAACTACCGGCAAAGATGACTTCGCAGTCAGTAGGAATCAAGTTATATTGATTGGAAACGGTTTTGTTTCTGTTTGGGAGGTGCAAATTTCTCATCCTATTTGATTATTTTTGTCCAAAAGAATTCTATTTTAGTGTAATTATAGGGGCCGACCTCCTGTCGACCTCTGAGTCTGGGGGCGCGCGATTTTACATAGCCCAGAATTCCCGCAAGGGTGCCAGAAGCGTGAAGTTTGGGGAAAGTTCAGGCACCACATCCTCCCGCCTAAGATAAGAGCTATCTAAGGCGGGAGGACGTCATTAGAGATAAAATTTTTTTTAGGATCAACGCCACTAATAGTTTGAGAAATGCTCTTCTTTTTTTGCGAAGAGCCATATTTTTTGTTACAGTAATTATACAGATATAGTTTAGCGTATTTCTCAGAAAGCTTGTTTACCAAGAACTTGTCAGGGGGTATGGGAATGAAAGCAATTATTACGGTAGTTGGTAAGGATAAAGTGGGAATTATTTATCGTGTCACCCAAGTTTTAGCCGAGAGCAATGTCAATATAGAAGATATCAGCCAAACCATTCTTCAGGGCTATTTTACCATGATGATGCTGGTAAATCTCTCTGACTTAGCTTGTGATTTCAGTGTTTTGAAAGAGCAGCTGGAAAAATTGGAGAAGGACATTGGTCTTTCGGTCAAGATTCAAAGAGAAGAAATTTTCAACTATATGCAGAGTATATAACACTTTTTGGAGGGGCAGCGATGGTGCTCAATAATAATATCTTTGAAACAATACGGATGATAGAAAAAGAAAAACTGGATATCAGAACCATTACCATGGGGATTTCACTGTTGGACTGCATAGACTCCTCCGGGAAAAATGCCTGCAGGAAAATATACGATAAAATTACCGGATATGCCCGGAACCTGGTCAAAGTCGGGGATGAAATCGAGAATGAATTTGGGATTCCCATTATTAACAAGAGAATTGCAGTAACTCCCATCGCTTTAATAGCCTCCGCCAGCGGGGAAGATCATTATGGGGAATTTGCCAAGGCCTTGGATGAGGCTGCTAAAGAAGTCGGCGTTAATTTTATAGGCGGTTTTTCTGCTCTGGTACATAAAGGCTTTGCTAAAGGCGATAAAACCCTGATTAAATCAATTCCCCAGGCGCTTAACGAAACGGAGAGAGTATGTTCCTCCGTTAATGTCGCAAATACAAAAGCAGGGATCAATATGGATGCCGTCAAACTGATGGGAAAAATTATTAAAGAAACTGCGTATTTAACCAGGGAAAGAGACTCTTTGGGATGCGCTAAACTAGTCGTCTTTGCCAACTCTGTGGATGATAACCCTTTTATGGCCGGTGCCTACCATGGCATCGGAGAGCCGGAGGTCGTGATCAACGTGGGCGTGAGCGGTCCGGGAGTTGTAAAATGCGCCCTGGAAAAAGTCAAAGGAGAACCGCTGCACGTAGTGGCGGAAAATATTAAAAAGACTGCTTTTAAAATCACCCGGGCTGGTCAGTTGGTCGGGAATGAAGTTTCCAAGCGGCTGAACGTGCCCTTTGGCATTTTGGATCTGTCCCTCGCGCCCACACCCGAGATTGGAGACAGTGTAGCCAGAATCCTGGAGGAGATCGGTTTGGAAGCTTGCGGTGCCCATGGTACTACGGCGGCTTTAGCCTTGCTGAATGATGCGGTAAAAAAAGGCGGCATCATGGCCTCTTCGTCCGTCGGAGGATTAAGCGGCGCTTTCATTCCGGTGAGTGAAGATGAGGGGATGATCCAGGCGGCGAAAAGCGGCGCTTTAACTTTTGATAAACTGGAAGCCATGACCAGCGTCTGTTCGGTAGGCCTGGATATGATCGCTATTCCGGGGGATACCAGTGAATCCACCATATCCGCCATCATCGCCGATGAAGCGGCAATCGGTGTAATCAATAACAAAACCACTGCGGTCCGCGTCATTCCGGTCTATGGTAAAACGGTCGGCGACACCGCCGAATTCGGCGGCTTATTGGGATATGCACCGATCATGCCCGTCAACCCGTTCAGTGCGGAAGAATTTATCAACCGGGGCGGCAGGATTCCGACGCCGGTGCATAGCTTCAAGAATTAAATCACATCACCACTCCAGATACCAATATATGTTATTGTAGTTCGTAAGATAATAAACGGCATCTTTATCTGGGGTTAATCCCAAGATAAAGCCTTGTTGTTCCATCTTTTCCTTCTGATCTTTTTCTATATCATAAAGATAAATATCTTCACCGATGTTAAAGACAAGTTTTTCTTTACTGATAAAATTGCAGTTGCTTATTTCATCCCCCGTCAGCACCTCTTTTACACCTTTTTCAGTAAGTAGGACACTCCCTGAATTGGACGGATCCTTCTTTTGTGCCAAAACCAACCCTATCCCATGCAGGGTGACGGGCTTCGTGGCGTTTTTAAGGAGGAGCTCTTTTTTTCCTGTTGTCAGATCCAGCTTGACGACATCTTCTTTATCAATGAAAACAAGATTTTCGTCATCCATCCATTGAATATAGATCGTTGTGGGGAATGATTGCCGGGTCTGCCCGCTCGCAATATTTTTTCCTTCATAAAGCTTTTTTCCATCAATGGAATAAACAGAAATACTGATATCGGCGGAATGGTCGTCCGTCGTAAAAACAATCTTTTTCTTATCCGGAGATAACTTAGCATCATACACGTGAAAGGTGGAATATGGAAACTCAAAAAGCTTTGTCTTACGTCCATTTACGAGATTTTCAGTGAAAATATTTGTTGAGTTTTCCAGAACCTCTTTATAAAGAACCGTCTCCGGATCAATCCAATTCAGATACCAGTCGAAACCAGGCATTCCGAGTCCATAGGATTTATTTTTAAGTGGGATTGTATTTCCATTTTTAATATGATAGACGGTTTTTTCTTGCGAATTGTCCAGAAGCAATAGATTATGAATTTCGCTTGTCGGCCAGATGTTGAAGCTTTTATCGCGGAATTGTCTTATGACCTTTGCCGTTTTTGTTTTAAGATCCATAACGCTTAATTGATTGGGATCATTTACTCTGAAAAACAGGTTTCCGATAATTTTAGAGCCTTTCTGATCGACAGCATCTTTCATGGATAACAGATATTCGGTATTATCCATCAGCTTATCTACATATATTTTCAGCTTATGGCTATTGATCCACTCGTATCCGACCTCGGCTTTATCTCCTAAACCGTTTTTAATAGACTGCTCAACACGTTCCTTATTTACGTCTTTGGTGAAATCAATTTCGAAGGTCTTAGGTTCCGTCGTTAAGAAGAGAGTTTGATGTACGGATTGCGGATCCGATTCCATCTGGCCCAAACCGGTATAAGTTTTTTCATAACCGATCAGCGAATAAGAGGCTTTGGGATCTTCTTCGATAAGAATGTTAATGTCTAAATCGTTTTCCAGCATATTGCCGTTTTGATCGGCAATAAGATCTTTAGAAATATGTAAGGTATAGTTCTTGCCGTATTCGATATTGCGGGCAACGCCAAAGATAATTTTATACTGTCCCATATAGCCGTCTAAAAGAGAGAGTTCCAAAGGGTGATCGTAACCGGTCAGGTTTACTTTATTAATGTAATCCGAAAGGATCAGGTGAGATTCGTAAGTAATCTCAAAGCTGATCATATTGCCGGAAAGTCTCACTGAATTTTCTTTGACCTCTATATGGTCTCCTATCCAACCGGTGTCTTTATATTCATGTCCGCTGGAGATCATGATCTTGGGGTTAGGAATAGAATGCTTGACTTCCGGAGCCAAAGAACTTTGGTTTTTTGAGCAAGAGGCAAATGTCAATATAAGAAAGAGCATTAATACAATGGTTGGCATTTTTTTCACACTACTCACAACCTTTTTAAATACAATCTCCCCATTTGCATAGTAAACTATTGCCTCTTAATTTTGATGAAAAATTAACTTAAGATTCTTTATTTTTAGTTATGTAAATTTTAAGGGCTTTAATCATTATATTCACTAATCTAATAGTGTTAATCATTAAACAAAGGCCTACGATTCTGAAAACTATATCTAAATATATTACTGTCAATGGTAGAATCGGCGTATTAACACTGAGATTCATTAAAATCTTCCCCCCTGCATACATTCGAACGTTCTTCTAAATTCCATAAATGAAGTAGTCGGTAATATCCACATCATTGCTATCCTTAAAAGTCACTAAAGTGTAAACTATATCTTGATACGAATGTAGAAAATAATTTTGACCTGAAATATCTTCCTTTATCATTTCGTTGCTATTTACCTTCTTGACTTCATAGCTACTGGCTTTAAAGTCTTTATTGCAACCATAGACAACAATAAAGTTATTATCGGAGCCGTCGTCTCTGGTAAAATTCATCATCATTCCGTAAAGTGATTTACCCTCCCCTTGTCTTGCTCCATAAGTTGGTTTATAAAATAGTCCGCCAAGTTTCTCCTCAAAGCAATTGGCATACAGCTCATTTTTTTGATCAACGGGTGTACTCAAGGTAATAACAAAGTTCTTCTCATCATAAGTCACCTTTAACTCTTTTTGAACCATCATGGTTTTACCGGTTGCTTGTTGTAAGTATTTGGTGAAATTTGGGCCGAATACATATTTGTTAAATATAGTTGAATACACGGTTATCGCGCTGATTGCCAAAATCACTGACCCAATAAGTAATATATTCTTCTTGTTTTTTATCCACATATCTTTCATCTCCTATTTCTAGCAATTTCAGATAAAGTTAATAAAAAGACATATAATTTTTTTTCATAAAATCCCTCATGCGAAATGATGTGTTGAATGTCTTCAAATGTGATTAAAGATTTAAAAGTATCAGAGTGAATAATCGCTTGATATTTCTTTCCTCCGGAGCAAAAGACAGAGGTTCCTCAGAGCCGACAAAATGCCGGCTCTGAGATGAACTCTTTGTTAAAAAGCAACTTTCTACCCTAAATCTCACTATTCTTATTGCTCATAGAGTATCTTTCTCTGTTTATCTTGTAGATCATAAACCACAATCGCAAAATCACCCGCTGCCATAAGACCCACCTCATCCCCGGTAAGCAACACATCAATAAATGTTGTGTTATTCGCCCAGGCACAACGGTAGTTAACCCGGTTCTTCGTAGTTTGAATCTTCTCTTCTTTTCCCTGGTTATCCATTACGCGGTAACTATCCCCGTCGAGGACAACGCAATGCTTACAGTCAGGGGAAAAAGACCAGTCGAGAAGCCAGGGAGGACTGTCATAAGTATAGGCGTAGGAATATAGGCGATTTTCGGTCACGTTATACACCATGGAAGCAGATGAAGCAGAATCCTTCTTGGGGGTAAAGACAGCCTGCCCCCGGCTTGTCCCCCGCAATTCAAATCTTTCTGGCAGGTTGCTTAACACCGTGTCCTCGCCGGAACCAATTCGATATTGGCGCACACTGTTCCCTTCATAATAGACGATGCCAAGTTCGCTTACAGCCAGAATATCCCCTTTCAGGTCCAAGTTTTGCCAATGATAACCGCTTTCTTTTAACGATAAAAAAATATTATTGGTTTCCAAAACCAGATCCCCTTTGTCGGTGACTGAAAGTCCGCTGACTTTACCCTGCCCGAAAATTATGCTCTCTTTACTTCCGCTGAGAACGCTATAAACCGTCACATCCGTTCCGTCATTTGCAGCAAAAGCATAATAACTTGAACCGGAAGACCATGAATCTTTAATTTGATAATGGTTAGCGGCACCGATTTCTAGAATCGATCCGTCACGCAGGTTGGCAAGATACATTTTTCCTTGCCAACTAGACTGGTTTTCGGCCAAGCCATTATTAATAACGACATAATCTCCACTTGGACTGAACGAAAAATTTGTAACGATACTTCCTTGAATATGGCCGGCATCGATACTTGTTAGATCAATTGCGCTTAAAAAACGACGGTGAGTAATACTATAAGTCAGCATGTGGGCGTGGTTATAAAACACCACTTTATCCGTATTGGCAAAACCAACCAACCACCCTGCTACGCCCGTGCTTTCTGTTTTTAATCCTTTCAACAGTTTGACCAGTTGGGGACTATTATCCTGCAAATTGGCGGATAAGGCGTCCCTGCAGTCCGGATAGAGGACTTCCACCGGAGCCTCCTTCGTGTTTTTCGCGGAGGTCTTTGTCTTGATAATCTTGACACGCTGTGAAAATACCAGTTTTATTCTCCAGATCATCAACCAGATAATAATTCACCTTGCCTTGGCTTTCTTCCTTAATTGCTTTGACCATTTTCCTTTGCATTATGCCTTTGTCTCTTCCGGCAAACTTGTCCATGGAGTTGTCATATGTATAGTTTATCATCCTTCCGTCATACTCAAGAATACGTGCAATAGGATCACCTTCCACGGTGTAACTGATAATTTGAACCTTCGCCTTTTGGCGATTATTAACAGCATCAATAAATGCATCGAGTTTCTCAACGTTATATGTTCTCCCGTGTACGTCAACAACATCCCCGTTTTTAACCGCCAGGTCGGAATTATAGGATGCAGGTATGGACGTAGATAAAGACGTACATGCTGGCAAAAGCAAAAACATGATGAATAAAAAAGGCATTAAAAATTTGTTCAAAAAATACACCCCTAACGCACAATCTTGGGCACAGGAGAATGTTTTTTTATTTATATTGAACTCTAAAAACGATGGTTAAATGAAACGATAAATAATAGGTAGCCACATAAGATATAAAAAATTACCTTAGAAGCCAGGCAATAGGGACAAAAACCACCTAAAAGAATATATCGGACAATCTGTAAAAACGTACAATGTCCGAATTGATCTATGAACATTGCGGTATAGATTGTAACGTATGAATTTTGAACTTGAGAATTCAATATATCTCTGAACCAAATAATAATTTGCAGCATAACCGCTATTTCGTTATGAAAAAACCTTTCTTATCACCATACATATTAGAATAATTGATTATGGCCCGTCCGTCGTTCAAGAGTGCCACAATACCTAATTGAAGTTTCGAAGCTGAAACCAGGCATTCTTGCTTATGAGAGTTGAAATCAAATATTTCTACCGTTTCCTCTAGATTTTCGCCCGCTTGTTTATTCGACAGAGTAAATGCCAAAAAATCTTTGTTAAAAGCTGCATAGAGCTGAGGTGAATTTGAACGGAGATTTTTTGGTAATGGAATGCTTACCGCTCTTTTTATTTTATTCGTTAAATCCATGATTGCAAGGTTTAAATTGTTCATAGACTCCAAATTATCACTGGAACCGTTATAAATTGGAATAAAATTCTGGATTGTAGACCAGGTAATGTTGACTGGCAGATAATCTATTAATAAAGACTCATTAATTTGACTTAAGTTAAAGACGTAATAGGCTTCCTTATAGCCTGCGATCTTGGCAATAAGAAATTGTTCACTGGGTGTTAAAAGCAAATCATAAAGTCGATAGGGCAGTTTCTTTGGGTCTTCCAGTCCTGGATTAGGCGGTTGTGGATTATCCCAAATTTCTATTTCCGGCAGAAGCGTGATTTTTTCATTATTCACAAGGTCGTATCGAAAAAGGCTTCGTTCCTGTTCATCAGTATAATATACATACTGCCCGTCCTTACTGATGTCAAAATGATTATAGTAAAGTCCGTTAGGACGTTCTAGTCTTTTTAATTCATTTATTAATTGTTCCGAAAAGACTACTTTGTTCCCTAATGAATTTAAATTGCCATCGAGAAAATAATAACCATCGCGACTTTTCACCATTATTTTGTCTTCCAACAATCGTATCCCTGAATAGTTTTCTTGTTCAACAGAAGATAAATCTTTACGCTCAGTAATTTTTGACTTATTCGGATCAAAACTATAAAGTGCGGGATGGTGCTTACTATTTCCTAGGCCATAGCTTATATGCTCCCAAATGACTGTTTGGCCCAGAGGTCGTCCTAAATCGGAAACGTCGGGGACGATTTCATTCTCTGTAAATAAATGCATATAAGAGCCGGATATGTTTTCACCGGTATTTTGGGCTATATTTTTTGAACATGAAATAGTAGAGAAAAAAATTGTTATACTTAATAATATTGCTATACTTCCTGTGAAGAGTATCGATAATCGTTTTTTCCCCATTTTCATCAAATCTCCTGTTTTATATATCTCTATTATACTATTCTATTCTACAAAACAGCCACGTTATTTCTTACGTGGCTGTTATAATTATTTTATTTTGAGAATCATTAAAGATTAAGATACGGATATAAGGATGCTAAAATATTATCGCCTTCATATTGCAAAGAATTGTTTCCAGGCGCTACTTCAAAGTGAACATGAGGGCCATCGGCATTACCCAAAGCTCCTTGAGTGCCGACATATTGTGTTGCGGATACAGGGCTACCGGGACTTACTGCTTTATAAGACATATGCAAATAAGAATATGAACTATTTGACGAAGTTTGTACACAGAGTTGATGTGTCGAATGACCTGAATCAGGCGTTATCACTGTACCGCCAAGCATTGCGTAAATTGACGGATAACCTGCTGGAGAGAAATCTATCCCTTCATGAGCACCACCTTGTGAAGTAGAATAGGTTCCATAAAGATTTTTGCATATAAAAGCCTCATTAGTTTTATTGTATAGTCTGTTATACATATTTTTACATTGAGCAGACTGTTGTGTCGCAACAAAAAGATCTAAAGATTGGGAATTAACATGGAAATAATCGTAGCCATATCCAGGAAAATAAACATAATAATATATTGAAGGGTCGCGATATGCAGTTATACTAAATTTTGTTTTGGCATTAAGTCCAATTTGTTGTGATTCATATTGGGCCTTGATCTGATCTAATTGTGCGCACGTTGTGCGCTTCATATATATTTCACAGAAATCATCGCTCCTGCGTTGCGATGTAAAACAACCGACTAACCTCATGCGAAAGCCTCTGGGGGACAATAACATGTCGGTAAAGTCAGAATTAGACAGCTAGTGCTGTCGAGTGGCTTGTGAGTCAGGCCATATATGGTAAAGCCTGTGGGCTGCTTCCGGATCTATGGCTGAGTGACGCAAATTTAACATCAGCGTGAAGAAAGTGTTGGCCCGCTACGGAAGTTCAACCATTTTTCCTGGCTAAATGCGATTTGAGGGACCCGCTTGCCCGTGTCTGCTACATCTGCGGCAATTCGCACTTTCATGTCAGCATGTATATCACAGGAAAACGAAGAAGCTCGACAAGCCCTATTCACCGATTGTCACTGTCATTCTGTCCATCAACCGGCGTTAGATACCCTTATGCGAACATTGCTTTGCCAATGTCGAAGCTGACAGGTTTCAGCTTAATCAGTTAAACGGGGATAACTCATTTGGAATATGGAGAGCCGTATGCGGTGAAAGTCGCTCGTACGGTTCGGGAAGGGGCGGGTTACTTTGCTAATCCGCCTATTTCATTTCATATATTATTAGTGAACTCTTTTTGTCAGATAAACTATGCTGCTTGAGACAAGTCGGTAATGTATTTGTTCCAAGTTTGCGTAGTTAATTAATATAAGCGCTAAGAAATCAGCTAAAGTCGTAATAGCCACTCAAAATTGTAGATAAAACATCTGGCACCTGATCTGTCTCTAGAAAAGCATCTATGGCCAAGCTATACATAAAAACAGAAGAGACAGCAAAAACACACTGAATTCTTTTCTCATAAAAAAATCACTCCTTTCTTACGCACGTTGTGTGCGCTCCATATATACTTCGCAGAAATCATCGCCCCTGCGTTGCGATGTAAGACAACAGACTAACCATATGCGAAAGCCTCTGGGGGACAATAGTAGTCGGTAAAGTCAGGATTAGACAGCGAATGTTGTCGAGTAGCCTGGTGTCAGGCTATATATGGTAAAGCCTGTGGGCGCTTCCGGCATCAGTTTAACCATTTTGCCTGCCTGAGTACAGCTTGAGGGATCCGCTTTCCGTGTCTACTACATCTGCGGCAATCCGCATTTTCATGTCAGCATGTATCACAGAAAACGAAGAAGAAGCTCGGCAAGCCCTATTCACCGATTGTCACTGTCATGCTGGGCATCAACCGGCGTCAGATACCCCTATGCAAATACTGCTTTGCTCATGTCGAGGCTGACATGTTTCAGCTTAATCAGAAGAAAAGACGATAACTTATTTGGAATATGGAGAGCCTTATGCGGTGAAAGTCGCTTGTACGGTTCGGGAAGGGGCGGGTTACTTTGTTAACCCGCCTATTTCATTTTTATTGTGTGGATTCTCAATATCCAAATAAATAGCTATCACTAATTATATTTTGTTTCTTTTTCCTATCATTTTCCATACGCCGCACGGCGTATCTTTTCGACTCCATTCTCTATTTTCATTCCTTTTTGTGTATTAATTGAATCAATTCTACCTGGGTAGATACCCCCAATTTCCTGTAAATATTTTCAAGATGCTTCTTCGCCGTAGATTCGGCAATATGTAAACAAGATGCAATTTGCTTCCGGGTATGGCCTTGGATTCGCAGTTTGAGTACTTCTTTTTCTCTAACTGTTAGTGTGTGTATGGATGGATTTTGATCATAATGGGTATTCATCTTAACCTCCTCCGGAGTTCCTGATGTTTCTGTCAATCGCTGTTCAACCTCTCCTTTACCAACTCCCGGATACTTACCAGGTCAAAAGGCTTTCTCACATAGACAATCCCAGGATCGATTTCGTTGATTTTTTCTACTATGTCTATATTGGAATAGGACGAAATCAAGATAATGGGTATTTTCGGCATACTTCTGTTGAAGCCATTCCAATCAAACCTTTCATTTTTTATGATCTGCAAACGGAAAGAAAAGGATTAGCTGTACTTTCGTCGAAAACAATATACGCCTATCGAAATGATAAGGAAGGAGCTCTTATTGGTGGACGGAGAACAAAGAAAATCAGACGATTTTAGAGAGATTGCAGAGAGTCTATATAAAGAGAACTATAAACATGTTTATAAAGTCGTCTTTTTTGCTGTACATGAAAAAAGTTCTGCTGATGATCTGGTTCAGGAAGCTTTTTACAAGGCTTTCAAAAACATTGACCAGTTGAGCGACGGTAAGAAATTCAAAGCATGGGTAACGGCTATCGCGATTAATCTTTGCAGAAACCATATGAAAGTAAGAAAAAATAAAGAATTGCCCTTGGAACATTTAGGTGAACATACGCCTGATGAAAGTGCAGAAAAACAATTCATGCAAAATCTCGTAAGAAGTGAAATAGAGGGTATTTTTAAAGAGCTGAACTATGAGGAAAAAGAAATTATCCTCTTAAAATATCATTTCGGATTTACCAGTAAAGAAATTGCAGAGTACTATAAGATCAGTATGGAAAACGTTAATGTGAAGCTATTCAGGGCCAAGAATAAATTTAAAGAAAAACACCAAAGACAATCGGGGAAGGGGGCTTAAATATGCCGGACTATCGAGAAGATCAATTGGATGAGCTGTTGAAAGAAACCATTGAGTCTACTTTAGACGGTATTGAGGTTCCCCCGGTAGACAAAGAATGGGAAAAGTTCGACGCCAAATATGGAAATGTATTGTTCAATGACAATGAACGAGAACATTATTTGGCTGACCTCATTGTGCAGAAAACTCCCGGCTTAGGTGAGGAAAATCCAGCAATATATGTGCTGAAACCTCAAAATGCTACTTCGGAAGATCGTAAGAAAAGTGTCAAACCATATTCTTTAAGATTTCTTAGAAATATCGCAGCAGCCTGTATTTTGATTGCAATATTCACAATGATGATAGCTAAACCCCAAAAAGCTGCGGCCATGGGTGAATGGATATTACAATTTTTCAAAGTCAAAACAGGGGAGACTACGGAGAATATTCAAAGATACCAGGGGTCTTCAGGACAACAAGCCGGCGAATATCAAGAAATTAAAACTGTGGAGGCAAATCTGGAAGAAGCGCAGAAGGCAAGCCCTTTCAGGATTGGTATACCAAGTTATCTTCCGGGTAATGTCACGGAAAGAAAAATTTATTACGAGAAAGCCGGTGATATATTTTTGGTCCGGATCGAATATTATGAAGCCGGTCAAAAGGTTATCCTATTGAATCAAAAGAATATCAAAGGTGATAATGCCTTTTCTAAAGGAAACGATACCGATGATTCTCTGAGTAAAAGGATTAAAATCAAAGGAAACGAAGCCCTTTTATTTGAATATAAGAACAATACGCTTGAGATTGTATGGGATAACAACCGGGTTCTCTATCAATTAAGAGGGGAACTTCCGGCAGAGGAGTTAATCAAAATTGCCGAATCGATCGGGTAAGACAGAGGAGCCGCGGAAGCGGCTCCCTTCTACTTTCTGTTTAATACACCGTGATGCCGTTTGTGGTGGTGTAGAGATACTCGTAGTTGGCTCCGTTCTCGCAGTAATGTTTGGTAACTAAGCGGTAGGAATAACCTGACATAGCCGGGACCGTGATATTTTTGCCGATATAGTTCGAATAGGTATTGTAAAAAGGAATGGTCTGAATGGTGACCCAACTGCTGCCGTTCCAACGCTGCACGTTGATCTCCAGACCAATTTCAGGGACCGAATAGTAAGCATAGGTCTGGCAGCTGATGTAAAGGGTTGACCCTCCGGCATCGGCAATATAGGATGTACCGTCCTGCAGCATGGTCATACTTTGCGTGCCATTTTGAACGGGGTTTTCCCGATCAATGGCGGAGGCGTTGGGGGCTGCCCAAACCGGGACGGCAACTAGGGTCAAAATAAGGGCCAAAACGAGAATCAGACTGGTTTTTCTCATTGGAGAAACCTCCTTAAAAATATTTTCACTATTAAAGACAAACGACTCAGCAAAATCTTACAAAGATAATTAGAAAATTTTTGTATTTTTTTTGGGTAGGGAGAATGATGAAAGAAGCCATCTCCTGTATATTTTTAAGAGATGGCTCCTTTTCTTCTATCGTCTTTTTCTTGTTTTGAGTTTCACTAGGGATTACTGCCCTCGGCCGTAATCCTGTGACCGGCAAATAATGTCCGTAGCTATAAGTTTAAGCACAGAGTTGCTTAATTATATTACTATAGAAAATATTATAATCGTTTAACTATTTATTAAACTTCTCTAATAAATCATTTAGCTTAAATGAATCTTTTGCTACTTTCCGGGTTGCTATTCCATCGGAAGTCAATTCATAAGCTCCATAAATTGACCCAACTATTCCATAAACTTTATTATCTTTAGCTAGTTTCTCCTGAAAAAGTCAGGGAATTTTACCAAAATAAAAAGGAATTCGAGGCCTCAAAATGGAAATAGTTAGCGCTAAAAACCCTTCCAAGAGGCGAATTCCTTTTAAATAAAGGTTCAACATCGCCTCAGAA
>JAAYUV010000113.1 GCA_012517475.1 Peptococcaceae bacterium
GGTGATTATACCGGAGGGGTACCACCCGTTCCCATCTCGAACACGGAAGTTAAGACCTCCAGGGCTGACGATACCACTAGGGAAAATAAGTCGTTGCCAGGTAAACAAGTAATAGACTACTTTAACAAAAAGTAGTCTATTACTTTTACTTACAGGATACGAGCCCTTAAGATTCAATGCACCAATCGAACAGTTGGAAAGTTAGAGTTACCATCCAGGGCTGACGATACCACTAGGGAAAATAAGTCGTTGCGAAATCCATGGATAGAGAGTCCCACGGTGCCATGAATGGCAAGGAGCGGCCCAGGTAAGAAAGAGACGACCTTATTTAAGGTAGCCTCTTTACTTTTATGTACAAGATACAAGCCCATCCCGGAAACGAATCGTAAGCGCTTACTCTATAATGTTATTTTCCTTCCAAAACTATTGTTTATATTATTAGAAAAATTCATAAGAGTGCGTGATTTAATTGAAGTGATTACAAATAAGCTCCAATTTGTTATAATAAATTTAATTATAAATGATTAAACCTAATTAGAGAAAAGGTGATAATAATGAAAAATTTAACGAAACACAAACGAATCAATGTTACTGTTAACGGCCGAGAAATAGAAGTTTACGACGATCTTACAATTTTACAGGCATTACTTCAGGAAGATATTCATATTCCGCATCTTTGTTACGATATCAGGCTTGAACGTTCCAACGGTAATTGTGGTTTATGTGTGGTGGAATTGGGCGAAGGCAGTGAACAACGGGATGTAAAAGCATGTCATACACCTATCAGGGAAGGCATGGTAATTTCCACGAATAGTCCAAAACTGGAACACTACCGGAAAATTCGTCTTGAACAAATTCTTGCGGATCATAATGCTGACTGTATTGCGCCATGCGTTATGACCTGTCCCGCTAATATTGATATTCAAGCCTATCTTCGCCATGCAGGTAATGGAAATTTTGAAACGGCTATCCGGGTCATTAAAGAAAAGAATCCTTTCCCCATTGTCTGCGGGCGTGTTTGCCCTCATCCCTGCGAGGCACAATGCCGCCGCAATCTTGTCGATTCACCGGTAGCCATAAACCATGTTAAACGTTTTATTGCCGATTGGGATATTAAGCGTGAAAAACCCTGGACGCCTCCCAAAAAACCTCTTACGGGAAAGAAAATTGCTGTAGTAGGGGCTGGTCCGTCAGGTCTTAGCGCAGCTTATTACAGTGCAATGAACGGCCATGATGTAACCGTATTCGAACGTCATTCTTTTGCCGGCGGGATGATGCGCTATGGAATTCCTGAGTATCGGCTGCCTAAAGCAACTCTTGACCAGGAGATTGAACAAATTAAAAAAATGGGTGTCAAGATTATGACCAAGAAGACACTTGGAACCCATATTCATCTTGAGGATTTGCATAAAGATTTTGATGCAGTATATTTAGCAATTGGATCCTGGCGGGCAACCCCTCTGCAAATTGAAGGCGAAAACCTGGATGGAGTCTGGTTGGGGATACAGTTTTTGGAACAGGTAACGAAGCAGGCGGAAATTAATTTGGGTGATAATGTTGTTGTGATCGGCGGCGGAAATACTGCTATTGACTGTGCACGAACTGCACTTCGCAAAGGTGCAAAATCTGTGAAGCTTCTTTATCGTCGTACCAGAGAAGAAATGCCGGCGGAACCTTATGAAGTAGAAGAAGCTTTACATGAAGGCGTCGAAATGTTCTTCTTGACGGCGCCGAGCAGAATCGTATCTGAGGGCGGCCAAAAAATGCTCCATTGCATAAAGATGACACTCGGTGAACCGGATCGTTCAGGCCGTCGCCGTCCTATTCCGATAGAAGGCAGCGAGACAGCGTTTGAAGCAGATACGATCATCGGTGCTATTGGGCAAAGCACAAATACACAATTTTTGTATAATGACCTTCCGGTAAAACTGAATAAGTGGGGAGATATTGAAATTAATGGAAAAACCTCCCAGACATCGGAAATGAATATCTTTGCAGGAGGGGACTGTGTTACTGGGCCAGCTACAGTGATTCAGGCTGTTGCAGCCGGTCGTCATGCTGCGGAAGCAATGGACAGTTTTCTCATGAAGGGATATATTAAGGAACAGCATATCGATTATAGCTGCAGCCGGGGTTCTATGGAAGACCTTCCGAAATGGGAATTTGAAGAGATGCCCAAACTGCAGCGGGCTGATATGCCTGCAATATCCCTGAAGGAACGCCAGAATAATTTCAAGGAAGTCGAATTAGGGTACACAGAGCAAACCGCGAGGGAGGAAGCCCGGCGCTGCTTAAAATGCGGATGTCATGAAAGATATGAATGTGACTTAAGAAAAGAAGCAAGTGCTCATCATATTGAGTATAAAAAACCGGTTCATGACCGTCCTTTCATTCCAATAGTGGAGGATCATTCCGTTATTGTCCGCGATCATAACAAATGCATCTCCTGCGGACGTTGTATTTCGGCCTGTGCTGAAGTGGAAGGACCTGATATACTCACTTTTTATATGAAACATGGTCGCCAGCTTGTTGGTACGAAGAGCGGTCTCCCCTTGGATAAAACGGATTGTGTCAGCTGCGGACAGTGCGTGAATGCCTGCCCATGCGGTGCTTTGGATTACCGGAGTGAAAAGGGCAAGGTATTTAGAGCTATCAATGACCCGACGAAAAAAGTCGTTGCCTTTGTTGCACCGGCAGTACGCAGTGTAGTTTCATCCCATTTTGGTATTCCTTATGACGATGCATCTTCTTTCATGGCTGGTCTATTGAAAAAAATGGGATTCGATAAAGTGTTTGATTTTACTTTCGCTGCAGATTTAACCATCGTAGAAGAAACCACGGAGTTTTTAAACCGTGTTACCAAAAAAGAACGATTGCCTCAATTTACCTCTTGTTGTCCCGGTTGGGTTAATTTTGTTGAGCGGCGCTACCCGGAAATTATCCCGCACCTTTCGAGCTGCAAATCTCCGCAAATGATGATGGGTGCTACCGTAAAGAATCATTATCCTGAAGTCTCCGGTATTGACAGGGAGAACCTTTATGTAGTATCTATCGTTCCCTGTATTGCCAAAAAATTTGAGGCAGCTCGTCCTGAATTTGCGCCTGAAGGAATCCGCGATGTAGATGCAGTGTTAACCTCTACAGAAATGCTAGAAATGGCGAATGTCAAACTCATCGATCCTGCTGAAGTGATGCCTCAGGATTTTTGTGAACCTTACAAAAGAGTATCGGGGGCCGGGATTCTCTTTGGTGCATCCGGTGGTGTTGCAGAGGCGGCACTTCGTATGGCCGTAGAAAAATTGACCGGAAAGGTTCTGACTGATCATTTGGATTTTGAAGAAGTCCGGGGTTTTGAAGGGGTCAAAGAGTCTACGGTTGAAGCAGACGGCACAAAAGTTCATGTGGCTGTTATCAGCGGTCTGAACAATGCAGAACCAATTATAGAAAAAATAATCCAGGGGGTAGATGTCGGATATGACCTGATTGAAGTAATGGCTTGCCCCGGTGGATGTATTTGTGGTGCAGGACATCCTGTACCGGAGAAAATTGATACGCTGGAAAAGCGTCAACAGGTTCTTGTTAATATCGATAAGACATCCGTATACCGTAAATCACAGGAAAATCCCGATATTCTCAGACTTTATAAGGATTATTACGGTGAAGTCAATTCCGAATTGGCCCATAAACTTCTCCATACTCGCTACAGTCCTGCTAACCTGGACAAGGCAAGCAGAAATATAAGGAAAAAGGGTGATTCTGCTTTTGTAACGCGTGAGATAACGATATGCACTTGTGATACGTGTACAGCCCTGGGTTCGAAAGAGCTTTACAATAAAATTACTGAAAAAATTAAGAAATTAAAAATGGATGCTTTTGTTAACGTAAAAACAATCCGTTTAAAAGAAAATCATACGGGAGAGGGTATTTATATCAGCCTTGATGGAAAACAAATCGAAGAACCAATTATGGATAATATCTGCAGGAAGTTGCACTGAATAATAAGATATAAGGGGTTGTTGCAAAACGACTAGTTTCCGTAATGTATAGACAGCGTCAAGCGAAGCACGATGCGGAGCGCGGCTGTTTGCGCCACGGATGGCGCAATCTGCCGAGAGCGGCTATACATTATGGAAACCTTCTTAGGAGTTTTGCAAC
>JAAYUV010000072.1 GCA_012517475.1 Peptococcaceae bacterium
CCCTATCACTAATTATAAGGAATTTTTTTGTGGTTTTACAGGAATAATCAGGAATATCTTCTGTTTTTGTTCAATCTCTTCGTTTTAGACTCTTAAGCAAGAGTTGACATTTAAATTTTATTTTTATGCAACGCTAATGATCTATGAAATGCATTAGGTATTTGCTGGCAATAAACTTTATAAAACAATGCATCGTGAATTATCATTTGCATGGCAACAATGGAAGGGTTAAAATGAAAATAATTGAATGATAACGAATTATAAAAACGGAAAGAAGGTTTTGGCATTGGCTGAAGAAAAGGCAAAATCCTTTGTGTCGCCGGAGGAAACGGGAGGGGTACTGTTTTATTTAGTAGGAAGCAAGACCGACGAATTGCTCAATGAAAAAGAAACGATAGAAAAAATGGGTCTTCAAGACGTAGACAGGGACGATCTTTACATAGAAACGACGATCTTGCATATGTTTGTTGTTATTAAACAATATACGGGTTGGGAAAAAGATGAAGTACGGTACACGAAAGCCTTGGATCAGATGCACTTCCTTCTTTTCCATCAGCTCAAGGAGTATTCAAACTATGATGAAGATGATATTGAAGCATTACACGAGCATATTTTTAAAAGATATGACAGGTATGGAGATGTAATTGAGCAAAATTATGATTCCAATTGGCTGACAACCATCGTAGAATGTTTTCTGGATGATTTGAAGGATGAGGATGAGGAAAAAGAAAGCGCAATTGTCCTTATGTCTAAACATATAGACAGATTTTACAAATCGATACCGAATATTCTTAATAGCCTGTAAGATCTCTGATAAAATTTATCTGTTGAAAATATTAATGAATGTAAAAAACAAATCTGCCGCAAAGGAAAGATTTGTTTTTGCTTTTTGGAGTAAAAATTTCAGAATAATTATGCTAAACATGAAGATTTAGGAATAAATATCGAGTTTTTATATCATGATAAACATTGATATATTCTGCAAGTAAGGAGGAAAATTTTTATGAACACGTTGCAGAGAATTGCACTTGCACTTGTCATCATTGGGGCGATTAATTGGGGACTTATCGGATTCTTCCAAATTGACTTTGTTTCGGGTCTCTTCGGAGGAATAAGTCCTATTCCGCCAAGAATTATATTCGCCTTGGTGGGACTGGCAGGACTGTATTGCATCACCGTTCTTTTCAAACCATCGGAGGAGACGGAAAGAAGAGTACAGCCTACATCGTAATTTAATCAGCAAAAAAGGAACCGGATTTGTTTCTGGTTCCTTTTTTGCATCGTTTTATTTCGGATCTTTTTATTTCGGAGTAATGGATTTGAAAAAACTGATTAAAACCCATACGACCATAATCAAAGCTGCCAGTACATCTAACGGAGATTTTTCGGGGTAATTAATCTTTACAATATAAAGAATTGACAAGAGAAGCATGAATAAATCCGATTTGTTATACTTTTGTAAAAAATCCAATCCCAGCACCTCCTGCCGTTATTATAACAAGCACTTCCTCCGATGATTAGTGAAATTAATGGAATAATATGCTAGGAGAAAGAAGAGATTATTTACTCCGAAGTGGGTGTGGAGGGTGCGGAACGGAACCTTTCTTTTGATTCCTTATAGTACTGGTTTAATTTTTTAATATTTACTATCCATAGATACAAGACATAGGGAATAAACAAGACGAGTAAAATATGAATCTGGGCCATCAGGATAAAATCAAAACATCCATGAAGCAAAGCAGGGATAAACAGCGCTTTGCGAAGATACATCAGCTCAAAATTTATATTATAAGAGAATTTAGCAAGGGAAAGATAGTATCCCATGGTAACACCCAACAGAACATGAGTTGGTACAGAAAAAATTCCTCTTTGCAACCCTACATAAGGATTATTCGAGAAATTTGCAAAAACATACATCAGATTTTCTATTGTTGCAAAACCCAGTGCGGCAAATACAGCGTAAATAATGCCGTCTAATTTTTCGTTGAAAGCCTTATTCCGAAAGACGGTTCTCAGTACAACTTCTCTTTTGAAAAATTCTTCTGTTATCCCTGCAACGATAAAAGCAGAAAAAGCACTCGCCAGGAGTCCTCCAAAGATATTAAAAGCGGAAAGGGTCCTTTCCACAATGATCGTGGGAATGACAGATAAGCAGCCCCAAATAAAAACCTTGATAAGGATACGCAAAGGCTCGCGATCAAAGCGGTCGGTAAAATACGCTGCAAGCCCCAGAGCAATTACCGGAGCCAGGGCAATCATCAATAATCGCAGATCCAAAAATTATTACTCCCTTTCTGTAACCGATATACAATCTATTATCCCAATAAAATAGATTCTGATACTTCACTGGTATTCATCATTTTTCCGAAGGATCTGTAAAATGGAGGTTAATTTCAACGATCTCCGATCTGGCGCTTGTGCGGACAGGAGGACCCCAAAGGCCCAAACCGGTTGAAACAATGAGGTTGAAATCCCCTTCGGTCCAAACTCCCCTATCAATTAAAAATAATGATTTGGTAACGAACTGCGCCGGAAAGAGCTGACCGCCATGAGTATGCCCGGAAAGCATGAGATTTACCCCTGCATTTTGCGCTTCCTTGATGTTCTCTGGCTGGTGGTCCAAAAGAATAAGCGGTTTATTAGGATCCGTCCCTGCAAGGATTTCCTCCAATCCTTTCCTTTGACCGGATCCGGCATTCCGGGATCGATAATCCTCCCGTCCGGCAATGATCACCTTTCCATCGATGGCTTCCTGAAAAGCATCTCTAAGAACCTTAATCCCGCGGTTTTCTAAAAAAGAGGTAATTTGGTCCGCCTTCCCTCCAAAATAATCATGATTTCCTAAGCAGGCATAAATTCCATAGGTAGCTTTCAGATTTCCCAGTATATCGCTTAGCTTTGCCTGGGTCGCTTCGTCAATAGAACCTTCAACCAAATCCCCGGCAATCACAATAAGATCGGGGTTAAGGGAAATAATGGTCTTGGCAGCACGATTCATAAAATCCGTTCTGGCCGGACCTTCAACATGAAGATCCGAGATTAGGACAACTTTCAAATCATTTATTCCATCAGGTTTTTTAGCTATAGAAATATCGTATTTTGATATTTGGGGGTTCTGGGCCAACCAGGTACCAACAGGAAGTATTCCTGCAGTCAGCAGTAAGCCCAATACATAGATTTTTTTACTCTCCCATAAAATGCTCCAGGCGGAAGGAAGAATTTTAAATGCCCAATTTAACAGACCCAATGCATCAATGAGCAGAAAAGACAGGAATAAATAGACGAACGCAGCGAGCCAATAAGAACCGGCGACGGTTAAAAACGGAATTTTCGCATCAATGACTCTGTCTAAAATATAAGCAAACGAGATAATTAAAAAAACAGGCCAGAAAACAAACGATTTTAACGGCGGATAGTATGCTCTAAAAGCCTGAAAACTTCTCAATCCTATGTAGTAATTCAGCAGAAGATAGATAATTACAAAAAATGAACCAAAAATCCTGATATATGTCCCCATTTTATGCACCTCGTTTTTTATTTTACTACAGAAGCTTGGAATACAAAACATGACCGGCGCAAATTGAGATGTGCCATAAAAAATAGTATCATAGTAAAAGAGTCATCCTTTCAAAATAATGGAGGTATTATTTTGCCTATTCGTTTAATTGCAATGGATCTGGATGATACGGTGCTCCGGGATGATTTGACTGTATCAAAGCGTACCCTGCAAGCCATCAACCAGGCCAGGGCTAAAGGGGTTCTTGTTACAGTGGCAACCGGAAGAATGCCTCTTTCCTGCCAGAGATTCATTGATGTGCTTGACATCCGGATACCTGTAATTATGTGCCATGGGGCTATCATTAAGGATATGAATAGCGGGGAAATCATTTTTCGAAAAGTAATCGACAAGGAAACAGCTTCTGAAGCGATTCGCATCATGCAAGCGGAGGGAATGCACTGCCAGATTTATCTTCAGGACAAAGTTTACACCAATCAATTAAATAAATGGTCGCAAACATGGAAAAAATTATCGACGGTTCAATCTGAGGAAGCCGATCTTCTAGCAGTTTTAAAACAAGGGGAAAGTGCTGAAAAGATCGTCTCCATCGATGAGGAAAGTTTGATTTCTCACAAATATCAAACCTATCAATCGCAGTTTGAAGGGAAAATTCATTTTACCGTTTCCAAACCGAATTTTCTTGAGATGTTGGATGCGGGAGTTAATAAAGGAGCGGCATTAGCTTTTCTGGCAGAAATGCACGGCATAAAAAGGGAAGAGGTTTTGGCCATTGGGGACAGCCTGAATGACCTGGAGATGATTCGCTATGCAGGAATAGGGGTTGCCATGGGGAACGCCCGGCCGGAATTAAAAAAGGAAGCAGATTATGTAACGGGCACCAATGATCAGGATGGTGCGGCCGAGGCTATAGAAAAGTTTGTATTGTCCGATGAATGAAGCCTCCCTTCAGTTAAACTTTACTAAGAATGATGAACTGCCAAATTTATTTTAGTTGCTTTAAATTAAAGAGAGTTTAAAAAGTTAATAATATTTTGATTTAGAATAATATGCGTTGACTTGGCAAGCAAAATCAAGTAGAATATCTTCTGTTATGAACATGCCGATGTGGCTCAGGGGTAGAGCAGCTCACTCGTAATGAGCAGGTCTGTAATTGTTGATAAGGTAGGATACTAAAGCAGTTTGATAAAATGAAATGAGGACGGAAATCCCGCCCTCACATATATGCTGGAGTAGCTCAGCCGGTAGAGCAGCTGATTCGTAATCAGCAGGTTCGTGGGTTCAAATCCCATCTCCAGCTCCACTGCAGAAACCGTGTAGTTTCAATGGCTACACGTTTTTTATTACCCTTTTGCCTATCCATAAATTAGGAAAGATTATCTTGTATTGTTCGCTTGAGAGATGTATGATAATGTTGACATACTTAGATAGGAGTTTTTACCATGGATTATGTTACCCCCAAGGATAAAGCAAATGAATGGGGTCTTACACAGCGCAGGGTAGAAGTGCTCTGCGATAAAGGCCGTATCCCCGGTGCCTATCGCCTCGGTCGTGTCTGGGCTATTCCAAAGGATGCGGAAAAACCGATAGATGGGCGAACAAAGGAAGCAAAGCTTGTGAAACATGATGAGGAGCAATAATTATATGACGAATAAACAGTTAAAAGAGTTAAAAGACCGATTATGGGAAGGTGCGGATCAGCTGCGTGCCAATTCTGGTCTTAAATCAACGGAATATGCCACGCCAATATTGGGGCTAATATTCCTGCGTTTTGCTGAAAGCAAATATTCCCAATACGAGGAAGCAATAAATTCTGAATATAAAAAGAATGAAGGAACACGAACTGAACGCCCAATACATGAAATAGCTATCGAAAAATGCGGGTATTATCTGCCGCCTGAAGCCCGTTTTGAATATTTGCTTAACCTGCCGGAATCAGAAGACCTTGCGCTGGCTACCAAGACGGCAATGGAAGAGGTCGAGAAATACACGGTTGAACTTGCAGACACCCTCCCCAAAGACATTTACTACAGTGTCAACAGCGAGGACGATCCGCTTGTGTTGGCGAAGCTGTTTAAGGTCTTCAAGGACATTCCGACCAACGTCAGCCTTGATATCTTCGGCGAGATTTATGAATACTTTCTCGGAAAATTCGCCCTTGCAGAGGGGCAAGGCGGCGGCGAATTCTTCACGCCGTCCACAGTCGTTCGTTATATGGTTGAGGTGCTTGCGCCTACCGATGGCGAGATATTTGACCCGGCCTGCGGTTCAGGCGGTATGTTTGTGCAAACAGCCCATTACATAGCCCGTCACAACGCCAAGGGCAAAGATATTAACCTTCGCGCTTATGGCGTGGAAAAGACCGGAGCAACTGTCAAGCTCGCTAAGATGAATCTCGTTTTGAACAATGTGCGTGGAACAATAACTGAGGCAAATTCCTACTACCGCGATCCGTATGACTGCTTCGGTCGGTTCAACTACGTTATGGCGAATCCTCCGTTCAATGTGGATGAGGTGGAGCTCGACCAAGTCAAGAGCCAAGCTCGCTATAACACGTACGGCGTACCACAGAATAAGACCAAAAAGGCAAAGGGCGACGCAAAGGAAACCGTACCCAACGCCAACTACCTGTGGATTAACCTTTTCGCCACATCGCTGAAAGAAAATGGACGCGCCGCGCTCGTTATGGCTAACTCCGCATCCGATGCGGGCAACAGTGAGAAGGATATCCGGATTAAGCTGATAGAGAGCGGCATCATTAGTCAGATGGTGACACTACCATCAAACCTGTTTACGAGCGTGACGCTGCCGGCTACGCTGTGGTTCTTTGACCGAGCAAAGCCAAAGCAGGACGAAATCCTGTTTATTGACGCGCGGAACATCTTCACACAGATTGACCGCGCCCACCGCAAATTCTCCGATGAGCAGATAAAGAACCTCGCCATTATCAGCCGCCTGTATGAGGGCAAAACAGACGAATTCGCCACCCTGCTCGAAGAATATCGCGCTGCCCTTGCCGCCGCGCCCGAAACGAGTGACGATGAGGATACGCCGCCTAAAGCCTACTGGCAGAACCAAATCGACTGGCTCACTGAGCGTTTCCCCGATGGGGTTTATGTCGATGTTATCGGCTTGTGCAAGGCGGCAAAGTTGGACGGCGAGGACGGCATCATCGACCAAGATTACTCGCTGAATCCAGGTCGCTATGTCGGCGTGGTGATTGAAGATGACGGCATGACCGAGGAAGAGTTCAAAGCTGAAATACTAAGTATGAATGCCGAGCTTACTGCTTTAAACGCCGCGGCGCAGCTACTCGAAAGGACGATTACAGAGAATCTGCAATCGCTGGTGAGCGGTGCATGAGTAAATGGGAAACAGTGAAAATAGGAACATTATGCGACGCCATTTTCAGTGGTGGCACACCCAAAACAGCAGAACCATCCTATTGGGATGGCGACTTGCTCTGGCTCTCATCGGGAGAAACTCGCAATAGATATATTTTCACGACAGATAGGACTATTACCCAAGAGGGCGTAGATAACTCCTCGACACGCCTTGCCCTTAAGGGCGATATTGTTATGGCTTGTGCCGGACAAGGTAATACTCGCGGACAGACATCCGTGGTTATGCGGGATATGTACATTAACCAGTCTGTAATTGCATTGCGTGCAAATCCTAAGAAACTCCACAATCTGTACTTATTCCACAGCCTTTCTTCGCGCTATGACGAACTGCGAGCAAAGTCCGATGCCAGCAGTACACGAGGTAGCATTACGACGGATATGCTTAAGAAGTTACCGATCAGCATTCCTACCGATGATCCTGACCTACGAATCCAAACCCGCATCGCCAATATCCTCTCCGCCTACGATGACGCGATTGAAAACAACAACCGCCGCATTGACCTGCTTGAAAAGGCGGCGCAGGAGCTATACAAAGAATGGTTCGTGCGTTTCCGTTTCCCCGGTCACGAGAGCGCGAGGTTTGTGAACGGTCTGCCGGTGGGATGGACAGTTAAGCGTATGGCGACATTTACTCATGTTACCGATGGAACGCACGACACTCCAAAACCAACCGATGCTGGCGTTCCGCTTGTCACTGGGCGTTGCATTTCAAACGGCTTTATTGACTTTGATAGTGCGTACCTGATAAGTGAGGTTGACCATGCAGGTATCAGCAAAAGAAGCGGTCTTGAAACGGGCGATATTCTGTTTAGTAATATTGGGACTGTCGGTAGTACCTGTATTGTTGACTATTATCGAGAATTCAGCGTGAAAAACGTAATTATTTTCAAACCTGAAAGCGAGGCAAAAACCACTTATTTGTACTTGCTGTTAACAAGCCAGTCTATGCAAGATATTTTTCAAGCACAAACCAATGGTGCCTCGCAACAGTTCGTTGGTTTGACTTTCATGCGGCGATTCAAAATTGTCGTACCAAGCGAGGAATTGCTATTAGGTTTTTCAGAGCGTGTTTCACCACTATTAGCTGAAAGACAGCTATTGCATAAGAAATCTCAAAACCTCGCCCGACAACGCGATATGCTTTTACCCCGCCTGATGAGCGGCAAACTGGAGGTGTAGCAAATGGCAAAAATCATAACAGAGGATATGATTGAAAAAGCCTCCATAGAATTGCTAACGTCGCTGTATACGCAGTACAGCCGGCTTGATTGCTATACCCCAGAACGGGAAACCCTGGCCGACGGCACGGGCAGAGCCAACAAAAAACAAGTCGTTCTGCCGCAGGTGCTCACCGACAAGCTGTGCGAACTCAACTCCGACATTCCCGCAGATGTTGTCAAGCGCACCGCAGTCGAACTGTGCCAGAATACCCATGGCGACCCGTTGGACGACAATTTCAAGCACTATCAGAAAATCCTGTACGGGACAAAAGTCAAGTATAAAAAAAACGGGCGCGAAACCCAAGCGACCTTACGTCTTATAGATTTTAAAACCCCGGCAAACAATAGCTTCATCGTCGCTTCGCAGATGTGGATTCAGGGCAATACCTACTGGCGCAGACCGGATCTGATTATTTTTGTCAATGGTCTGCCGCTCGTTTTTATTGAACTTAAAAACTCTAATATCAACGTCAAAAATGCCTACGATAAGAACCTAACCGATTACCGCCATGACATTCCGTGGCTGTTTAACTACAATCAAATCTGCGTTTTGAGTAATGCAATGGAAACCCGTCTCGGCAGTTTTTCGGCGGGCTATGAGCATTTCTTTGAGTGGCTGAAGCTTGCCGATGAAAAGGAAAATCCAGACCGCAAAGCCATCAAGGACGAATGCGTCAGCTTAGAGTATTTCATTCGCGGTCTGTGCGAACCGTCTGCGCTGATCGACTACATAGAAAACTTCATTCTTTTCGACCAGCGCAAGGGCGGTGTTATCAAGAGTAAAATTATCGCCAAAAACCACCAGTATCTCGGTGTGAACAATGCTTTCCGCTCCTTTGGGAATCGCGGCAATCTCGATGGGGACAAAAAAGGTAAACTCGGCGTGTTCTGGCATACGCAGGGTAGCGGCAAAAGCTACTCTATGGTTATGCTCGCAAGGAAGATACGCCGCAAAAGTGTCGGCAATTTCACATTTCTGGTTGTTACCGACCGTGACGATTTGGACGGTCAGATTTACAAGACGTTCCTGCGTTCTGGTTTTATGAGCGAAGAGGAAAAGTGCCAGCCTGCAAACAGCACTAAACTACGCGAGGACTTGACGACCAATAAGGGCGTTCTTTTCACACTTATTCATAAATTCCGCTATGACAAGGGTAAGAAGTATCCGATCCTTTCGGAGCGGGACGACATCATCGTATTCGTTGACGAAGCGCACCGCACCCAATATAAGGACTTGGCGGATAATATGCGGAAGGGTTTGCCTAACGCCCAGTTCTTCGCGTTCACTGGGACGCCGCTGCTCGGCAGCAAGCGGCTCACCAATCAGTGGTTCGGCGATTATGTCAGTGAATATAACTTTGCCGAGTCTATTAAGGACAATGCCACCGTGCCGCTATACTACGTCAAGCGCGTGCCGGAGGTGGAACTGCAGAACGATTTCCTTGAAAGCGATTTCGCAGATATTCTCGAAGATGAAAATCTGACTGAAGCCGAACAGAAACGGCTTGAGAACCACTATTCACAGGAACTTGAAGTCATCAAGCGCGACGACCGTTTGGATGCCGTGGCGCAGCATATAGTCTATCACTTCCCTCGTCGCGGTTTTCGCGGAAAGGGTATGGTCATTGCCGTGGATAAATTCACGGCGGTGAAGATGTACGATAAAGTAAGCTTCTATTGGAAAGAGGAAATCAAAAAGTTGAACGCCGCTATTTCAGCGACATCTGACCCCAATGAGCTGGCTGCGCTGAAAGACCTGCGCGACTATATGCGAAGTGTCCAAATGGCCGTAGTCATCAGTGAAGAGGATAAAGAAGAGGAAAAATTCAACAAAGAGGGCTTGTCTGTAATCGCCCATCGCCAACGAATGACCGCAGTCGATGAGAACGGTCTGGATATTGAGGACAACTTCAAAGACCCGAATCATCCGCTCTCGCTTGTATTCGTCTGTGCTATGTGGCTAACAGGTTTTGACGCTCCGTCGGTTTCCACACTATACCTCGACAAACCGATGAAGAGCCACACGTTGATGCAAACCATTGCAAGGGCAAACCGCGTGTTCCCCGGCAAAGAAAACGGCATTATCGTGGACTTCCTTGATGTGTTCAAATACCTGAAACGCGCCCTTGCAGATTACGCTACTGATACCGAAGGCTTAATGCCCGTTAAGGATATAGAAAAGCTGCTTAATCAGTTGAACGAAGCGATCCAGACGACGCTGGAGTTCTGCTTACTGCAAGGAATTGACTTAAACAATGTCATCACAGACAGCAGTGTTTTCAAGAACCTTGCCCTGTTCGGGGACTACGCAAATATTATTGTCGGCAATGACGAAATACGAAACGAGTTTAAGGTTCTCGTCAATACGGTAGAGAGCCTCTATGAGTCTCTGCGCCCTGATATTTTCAAGATGGACTTTGACCCGAGGATCAAGGACGCGATCCTCTACTTGCGCGGTGTCGTCGAGGGGAAAATCCGTCCCGAAAAGTTGGAAGCGGCAAAAGAGCGCATAAACGAACTACTCGACCAAAGCGTGTTAGTCGCCGAGGAGGTTATGACCTATACCATCACCGAAAGCGGAAAGGAGATAGACCTTTCCAAAATCGACATTGATGAATTGCGCGAAAAGATGAAACACACAAAGAACAAAAACCTTGAAATCGCCGACCTGAGGCAGCATATCGAAAAGAAGCTGCAGCAGATGCTGAAGCGCAACGTCACCCGCTCTAATTTTGCCGAACGCTTCAAAGCTATCATTGATGCATATAACGCCGGAGGCTCGCAAACCGATGACTTCTACGAGAAAATTCTGAAGTTCATGGAGGAACTTCGAGCAGAGGAAGAACGGCACATTAAAGAGGAACTGACTGAAGAGGAACTGGAACTGTTCGATTTACTTCGCAAGGAGAAGCTAACCAAAGCAGAGGAACAGAAAGTGAAGCTTGCAGCTAAAGAGCTTTGTAAAACCTTGCTGTCAAAGAAAAAGGAGCTTTTTATTGTCGGCTGGCAGAATGACCCGCAACCGAAAGAAAAGGTGAAAGCTGAAATCATAGACAGTCTTAATAGACATCTACCGGATAGCTATGATCGTGAGATATTCACGGTAAAGAGCAATGTGGTCTTTGAACATATTGTAGATCAGGCGCTCATGGGATATAACTGGGTAGCGTAAATGCAGGATTCTATCTAACAGGGGGATTGAAATGCCATGAATATTGTTGAACTCGAGTTTGAAAACATCGGAAAACCAGAAGACCAGGAGACGCAAAACCAATTTAATAAGCTAAAAAGGCAGCTTCAGTCCTCTAATATTAATATGATTTTGGGCGCTGGCTTTTCATGCCCTGTTTCAGGTTTGTTGGGAAATATTGAAGAAAGGATGTGCGAGGCTGAGGCGCGTAGCCAAAAGGAACTCCAAGAGCTTCAGAAAGAATTCTTCGTCAATTCGATGCTCCCGCTCGCAGATGAAGCGAAAGTAGCTATTGGGGAAACGGAAAGAGTGGAATTCTTGTCACTCACGGGGAAAATCATCAGCAATCGCCAATCATCTATCTTACATAAGATTGTAAATGTTTTTACAACAAACTATGATCTGCTTTTAGAATCTGCCTTTGAAAAAGGCGGATTGGAATATGTTGATGGTTTTTCAGGAAAGATACTCCCGACTTTTTCAACCGCTAATTATGGAATGATTTTTAGCAGGCAGACGAGTATTTCAAGTAAAACCTCCGAAATAGTGACTTTTAACCTTTATAAAGTTCATGGCTCATTAAATTGGCATTGTTCCGGCGAGATTATTACTAACTGTGACCATATTGATAAAATTAATAAGCTGAATAAAAAGATTAAGTCCAACGAATTTAATAAACTTTATGAAAGCGAACTTGCCATCATAAATCCGACAAAGAAAAAGCTCAATACAACTGTATTGGATGTGAATTACTATGACCAGCTAAGAATGTATTGTAACGAGTTGGAGAAGAACAATACCATTCTTCTTTCATTTGGCTTCTCCTTCAATGATGAGCATATTCGGCAAATGACTCTTCGTTCGTTAAAAGGCAATCCTACGTTGAATTTAATTATTTTTTCATTTAATTCTGATGCAACAAAGGCATATGAATCGTATTTTCAATTCTGTGAAAATGTTACCATCATACAACTCATAAAGAAACTGGCAGATGAAGATGAGGATATAGAAATACTGGAATTTACCCAGCAAAGGCTGAACGATATATTCAGGGAGATCTATGATGGAATTAAATGACTTTTTGAAAATCGGCGAGGTAAGTGAAGTACAGGGAAAAACAATTAAAGCTGGTGTTTATAGTGATAAGAACACAGAATATCTGAATTATAATGGCACTATTCTAAAAAACGTTGGAATCGGAAGCTTTGTTTTAATAAGAAAAGGCTTTAATAATATCATCGGGAAAGTGGACGGCGAGTATATAAAAGAGTCAACCAGCAATGAGCGAGAATATGCCACGATGGGTAATTCGATAAACCGTATTATTTCCATAAGTATTCTTGGCGGATGGGCGCGGGACAAGTTTATTCATGGGCTAACGGAGCTCCCCCTAATAGGGAACTTTGTATATATTCTTGAAGAATCAGCAGTTTCCAAGATTTTCTCCTTTAATTCGCCGACCGAGAGGGTTCGAATCGGCAAGATTATAGGCCATGACGATTATCCATTCGAAATTGGGACGCAAGAAATAGTTTGCAGCCATGTTGGGATATTCGGGAATACTGGTAGCGGAAAATCTAATACGCTTGCCAAACTGTATAGCGAGATAATCAATAAATATAGCATATATGAGAGTTTTAAGAGAAACTCCAAATTTTTAGTATTGGATTTTAACGGTGAGTACGGAAATGTGTTTTCTAATGCGGATAAGTATATTCTTTCAACGAAACATTCATACGGCTATGATATCGACCCGATAACAGGTGAACTTCTCCGATATCCGATACAGTTTGAAGAGATACTAAATCCGGATTACTGGGCTATCATCCTTGAGGCGACTGAAAAAACGCAGAAACCATTTCTAAAAAGAACAATAAAGCTATTTCAGCGAATTTATGAAAAACGAGAAGTATTCAGCATAGATAAATTATGTGAATTAATACTACGAACACAAGCGAAATATCCTGAACTAAAATACACAATGGGAGATATTTTCGAGGCGTTTGGTCTTGGTGAAGATTTTGATAAATTTGAAGATACCTTTCATTATAACGGCCAGACACGGCAGTTTTACACGGGAACAGGTACATATGGAATTGATGCTAACACAATAAAACAAAATATATTTCCTACATCAACATTGACGCCGGATGATGTTTATAATCTCCCTTCATTTAAAATGTTTGAATTTGCGCTCAAATATAAGTATTGGGAGGAAATAAGTCGAAACTATGTTACAAAAGAACATATTGCGCCCTTGCTGGCAAGGGCGGACAATCGTTGCGAAGAGTTAGAAAAAGTATTCATAGTCGTAGATGAAAAGACTTATAAAGAAAGGCTGAAATCTCAGAGCAATGTTGAAGTAATATCATTACTGAATCTTAATATTGCGATGAAGAAAATCATCCCAATGATAATCTGCAAGACAAAATATGCGGAAAAGAAAGAAGCCAAGAAAACCTTACTGAACAGCACTCTGCATTTTATTGTAGATGAAGCCCACAATATTCTTTCTGATATGTCCACGCGAGAGAGTGAAGAATGGAAGGATTATCGCTTGGAAAGTTTTGAAGAAATAATTAAAGAAGGGCGCAAATTCGGTGTTTTTCTCACAATAGCTTCACAACGTCCGTCAGATATATCCGATACGATAATTTCTCAACTACATAACTATTTTATTCACAGGCTTGTCAATGAAGAAGATTTGCGTAAAATGTACAGAACCGTGGCATTTGCGGATAAGGCGTCAAATGAAATGATCCCAATTCTCCCTGCCGGAGGCTGCCTTGTATCAGGTCTTGCTACAAATTTTCCGGTACTCGTACAAATAGACATGTTAGCAGAAGAAAATAGACCGAAAAGCGAAAATGTGGATATACAAAAAGCGTGGATTAAAGCCCCGACAAGAAGAAAAGTAAGATAATTGATTTTCTATAGCTATCTTCCCTGCCCCGTGGTATTGTCTGTTGCTGAAGGGAGATGGTCTATATGAAAAAGCAAATAATCGTCGGAATAGCCGTTATCGCCTGTGTCGCGCTGTGTGCCACCGTGTGGCCTCGGAGCACCGAGGTCGGGGATTTACCCGCCAAGCCGGAAAAAACCGCCGTAAGCGCCGGAATTGAGGCTCACTCAGAGGAAATCCCTGAAATTCTTCTCTCTGATGATAACTCTGCTCCCGAAGTTGAGATTGTCGCAGAAAACGAGCCGACGGAAACAGATATAGCTGCAGAAGAAAAAACAGAACCCGCGCCGCAGTCAGAACCAGCTCGTGCTGTCTCAAAACTTGCGACAGCATCCTCAGAACCCAAGTCGGGTGACAAAGCTATTATCAATGGCAAGCCCCATATCTGGATTCCTGGCTTCGGGTGGATTGTAGATGAAGGCGGCGGCAGCGTCGGAACGACAATCGGCAATCCTGGCGACGAACTCATCGGCTACAAGGTTGGTCAGATGGGCGGCGGTACCGTTGCAGAGGATATGTATGAGAACGGTCATAAAATCGGAATTATGGGCGGAGCAGAATCTGCGCCAAGCAATTCGCCTCCTCTACCTTCGGAGTTGCCGGAGTCGACAGGCGACGTCATATACATCCCTCTCCAACCTCCAGTAACAAAGGACAGCACCTCGCCGCCATATAAGCCAAGCGGAGAGCCAATAAACCCGTAATAAATTTAGAGGAATCGCACCCAGCCCAATAGGCCGAAGTGCGATTCTTTTTCTGTTCATATCCGTACGGTTTGTAAGCTGTGAGTTACATTCAAAACTGTTCAGCTTCGATGGATATAGTACGCTGTGAGCAAACCATGTTACATCTTGGCATAAAGCTCCTTAAGCTCTAAGTCGGTGATTTTACCGGCTTCGGCTTTGTCCTTGTACTCCAAAGCCAGGGCGACAGCGGCGTTCCAATCATCGATGGAGAGCTTACCCCTTGCGCGGCGGGTCTTAAGCCGGTTATATACTTTGTCATACTCAAGGCGGGCAGGTGTCTTTCCTTCCTTGCGCGCTTCCTTTTTATGCGCTCCTACTTTGCGGCAGGTCTTTTCGGTTTCGCCCGGTGCGATGTTGTTGCAGTAGCAGGTATCGTAGCCGCTGCTCAGCAGGAAAAAGCGTTTGCAGTTATGGCAGCGGCGCGGAGCGTTGCCGTTCATCAAACCCTTGAAAAAGTCAGCATGCAAAAAAGACGCGATAGAGATGAAAACCATTCTCTCGGCGATGATGTATTTCTTCTCGTCATCCGGATTCGGCATGGTGGTATATTCAATCAATGCCTGACGGCTTTGCCGGAATTGGTATATCGGCGCCGGAGGAAACGACGCCGATATATCTCTCTGAATCTCCCTGTCTGAAAAGAAGTCGTACACGCCAACGGCGTAATACTCCTCATTGCGCTTTTTAAGCCTCTCGAAGTAGAAGTCCAGCATCGCGGTGACATATACGCGGAAGGAGATAAGCTCGTCCGGTATGGTGAATATCTTTCTGAGAAAGCCGTAAAAGGTTTCAAACTCCAGCGTGCCCTGTTGAAGTATTAGCTGAAAATCATCGGGCGTCTCTTCAAATATTACGGTAAGTGTGTTGCGCGTCATTCTCGTATCCACATCCAGATATTTAAATAGCGGCAAAGCCAATACCATGTCCAGATACTCGTTCAGCTTGTCCTGTACAGCGGTGACAAGGGCGAGGTCTTTTTTTATCTCTGTGTTATATAACTGTGTGCGAAGCAGCCCATAAGTTTCATTCGCCTTATATCTCAGCGCAAGGATCTGTTCTTCGGAAAGATTTAAGACATCGGTTGAGATTTGTCCCATAGGCAGATTCTCTCCGTCAAGAATTACTCTGTCCTTCCAGAAATGAACGGTAAATTCCTGTATGCTGTTTTCCTTTTCGCCGGTGGGTCGCATCTCAATCGCCATGTTTGTCTCACCTCTTGTATCCGATGGATTTTCGCAATGTACCCGACATCGCTTCAATCTATTGTGCATGAAAATCTTTTCTGTTATTTTTATTGTATCCGATAAGAAAATATTAGTCAATCGGAAACAAAAGAAAGGGGGTCACTATGTCACAGAACAAACTTATCACAATGGATGCCGGAACGCTTCTCACCACTCCGCTGCCGCCAACGCGGTTCATCGCCAGTGAGCTTATACCCCAAGGGCTGCACATCCTTGCAGGAGCACCGAAGATCGGTAAGTCGTGGTTGGCGCTTCAAATTTGTCTGCGAGTGGCATCGGGCGAAACGCTGTGGAGCTTTCCCGTCACCAGCGGGACTGTGCTTTATCTCTGCCTGGAGGACAGCTTCAGCCGAATACAGAACCGGCTGTTTGATATCACGGACGACGCGCCGGATAATCTGCGCTTCGCAACCATGTCGACGGTCATTGGCGAAGGCCTTGAAAATCAGATTGAGGATTTCCTGAAGTCGTATCCCGACACGGTACTGATTGTCATCGACACGCTTCAGAGGATACGCAAAGCAAACAGCGACGCCAATCCCTACGCCAGTGACTACCGCGACATCGGTATCTTAAAGCAGTTGGCGGACAAGCACCGGATTGCTATCCTGCTCATCCACCATCTGCGGAAGATGAATGATGACGATCCGATGAATATGATTTCCGGCACGACTGGCATCAGCGGAGCGACGGACTCCAACTTCGTTTTGAAAAAGGACAAGCGCAGCGGGAACGCGGCCACGCTCTACTGTGTGGGTCGGGACATCGAATACCGTGAACTGCAGCTGGAGTTCGATAAGGCAGCACACATCTGGAATACCTTATCCGACAGTATCACCGACGAGCCTCAGCCGAGCGACGAGATTATTATTCATCTCTCTGCTGTTATGGAGTCCCTGCTCTCCTTCACAGGAACGGCGACGGAACTGGCGGACGAGCTTGAAAAAACGTGCGAAGCGGTCATTCTACCCAATGTCCTCATCAAGAAGATGATACGCAATCAGGTGGAGCTTGCTGAGCGTGGAATAAGCTTTGATATGAAGCGCACCCACGACAGAAAAGAAATCAGCATGCGGTATAAGCGCGTCGGCTGCGTCGGCAATGACGGCAAAACAGATACAGCATCAGTATCAAATTTGTCGACGCACCCGTCGCAGCCGACGCAGGAGGTCGAAACAGCGGGTTTGAGTCTCAAATCAGGGTTGAACCATGGGGTCGAAAACCATGCAGGTTAAAGGAGCGGGGTCACAGAGTGCCCCCGCTCCGGCGAACATCGCCCCGCAATGCGGGTCGAGGGGCATTTTTCATCGGGGTCAGAAAATGCCCCTTGGGGTCGGCCTCGTGGTTACGCAAAAAGAAAATGCCGTATTTACCGTAGAAAAAGGATATCCAGAGCGGGGTTACGGGCGGGGTTAATTAGAAAGGAGACTCAATATGCCGTTTTTATTCAAGGGAGATTTCAGAGTCAACAACACGATTATAGGCGGGGTTCAGTATGTAACCTTCAGCTTTTTCGATGGGGATAAGATCATTTTCGACAAGGTTGGCGACCTTATACAGCAGTCCTTTCAGGCAGCTGAAGCCGACAAAATTCCGAACGAAAAATCGGAGAATCATGTAGCTATTGAAACGGATTGATGGTATTGTGTGTTGCTGAAAGAGAGGTGTTTTGATGGAAAAAGAAATAGCGGCAATCTACTGCAGGCTCAGCCAGGACGACGGCGATCTCGGCGAAAGCGGCAGCATCCAGACCCAAAAGGCCATACTCACCCGGTACTGCAAGGACAATCATATCGCCATCGGCGAGATTTACTGCGACGACGGCTATACCGGACAGAACTTCAACCGCCCGGATTTCAGGCGCATGATGGACGACATTGAAAAGGGAAAAATCAATGTGGTTATCGTCAATGACCTTTCCCGCTTCGGCAGGGAGTACGCTGAAATGGGACTCATCATCGAGCATTATTTCGAGGAAAAAGGTGTTCGTTTCATCTCACTGTATGACCGTGTGGACACAGCAAAAAGCAAGGACAATCTCATCATGGCGATTACCAATGTCATGAATTCCTTCTATGCAAGGCAGTCTTCCTCCAAAACGAAAGCGGCTCACAGGGCGAGGGCACAGGACGGAATGTATCTCGCCGGACACGTCCTCTTCGGGTATGTGAAAGACCCCAATGACCGGCACAAGCTCATTATTGACCCGCCGGCGGCGGACGTTGTGAGGACAATTTTCCAACTGTTCGCCGAGGGCGTCGGCTATGTGCGTATGACAAAAATCCTGCGGGAGCGCAAAATCCTCAATCCTATGGCTTACTTCAATCAGAATAATCCCGACTATTACAAGAGCAATTACTGGCGCCAGCCCTTTGACTGGCACGCCACGTCCGTGCGGTCTATTCTGATGAATCAGGCTTACATAGGAAATGTGGTGTTCGGCAAAACGAAAGTGAAAGGTTTATTCGACAAGACCCGAATCCCTGCTCCGCAGGAAGAATGGATCATCGTCGAGAACATGCACGAGCCCATTATATCGCGGGAGTTGTGGGATACGGTGCAGCAGCTGATGAAAAGCCGCAGGCGGGAAAACAGCAAAGGCGAGGTTCAGATGTTCGCCGGGCTGGTCAAATGCTCGAAGTGCGGCTCCTCCCTGAACGTCAACTTCGATAAGAAGAAGGGCAAATATACTGGCTTTTCCTGCTGGGTATATAAAAATTACGGCAAGGATCGCTGCACATCTCACGCCATCGGCTGGAAAACCATGGGGCAGCTTGTGCTGGAGGACATCCGCCGCAACGCAAAAGCGGCAAAACTGGCGGCCCCCAAATACAAGGAAATGCTTATCGCTGCTAAGACCGAAAAGAAGAAGCAGGAGACCGAAAAATGCAAGCGTGAGCTTAAGACCGTTGACAAAAGAGTCGCTGAGCTGGACAAGATTTTGAATAAGCTCTATGAGGACTTGGCGCTCGAAAAGGTCAGCGAGGAACGCTATCAGACCATGTCCAAAGGCTATGAGGCGGAACAGTCGGGGTTGAAAGAGCGAAAAAATAAGCTGACGGAGATAATCACACGGGCGGAATCGGTATATGAAAATATCGAAAAATTCTTGCCGCTCATACAGAACTACACCGACATCACCGAGCTCAATACGCAAATCCTCAACGAGCTTATACAGAAGATTGTGGTCTATGAAAAGACGGATAACCCTGACGGCAGCAAAAGCCAGCGGGTCGATATCCATTATAAGTTTATCGGGTATGTGGAGATGAAAGAGATGTTCGGCCTGCCCATGGTCATGGCGATGGCGAAGGACGTCGATATTGATGATGCCCTGATAGCCGAAGCAAAGGAACTGGCGAAAGAGCTTGCGGGATAGAATACGGATTGCGAACAGAGGAATATTTTGGTATAATTAGTCTAAACAGAAGGACTTTTCAGACAATTTAAACTGGTCGAAATCGACCGGTTTAAATTCTTGCATCGTTGAAATTACTTCAAAGCCGGGGTAATTTGTTTTGTATTTAGGGGGATAGAGCTATGAAAGAAGGCAAAGCCGAATATCTATGCATGGTGCAGGAAGCAATCTCCAGGATGTCCACAACCTCTGGAATTCTTAAGGGCTTTTCCGCTACCGTAATTACTGGTATTGCAGCAATTTCTTTTACTGAGGTTAACAAGTGGGTGTTTCTCCTGTCTGTCTTCCCCATCATTTCATTCTTTGCACTTGATGTTTATTACTTAGGATTAGAACGCAGATTTAGATTTTTATTTGACCTCATTCGTACTGATAAAAAAGATATTGATTTTTCAATGGATATACAAATTGATAAAAGCAAGTACAAAGAAGCCCAAGTACGGGTCTGCGATTGCTTGAAATCAAAAAGTATATGGCTATTTTATCCTCCGGCAATCGTTGTGATTGCAATAATAGTGATTATGAAATTTAGGGGGTGTATTTGATGGCAAGAAGGGTATTCTTCAGTTTTCATTATGAGAATGATATAAACCGTGCGATGGTTGTTCGTAATAGCTGGGTTGTGCAAGGTACAAAAGAAGCCAATTTCATTGATAAGGCAGCCTTTGAAGCAGTTAAACGACAAGGAGACCAGGCAGTACATAATTGGATTGACAAACAGCTTGATGGCACTTCGGTCACTGTTGTTTTGATTGGTAGTGAAACATTGACCCGCCCATTTGTTCAATATGAAATTTGCCAGAGCCTGAATCGAGGGAATGCGATTATTGGTGTCTATATTAATGGAATTAAAGATATGACTACCGGATACATAACCCTGCAAGGCAATGTGCATACCGTGGTTGGCTCTTACAACAATACCGGTTCCCCAGTATATTTCGATGCCATCGCTGATGGTATATACGATTATACTTCTGGTAATGGATATCAGAATTTAGGAAACTGGATAGAATCTGCTGCTCGTAAGCATAACAAGTGAGGTGGTTATAATGTCGCATAAAACATTTATATCCTATAAATACAGTGAAGCTCAGACGCTGAGAGATGATATTATTACTGCTCTGGGTGATGATGCCACTTACTACAAGGGGGAAACGAGCGATTCTCCTGATTTGACAGATACTAAAACGGAAAACATCAGAAAAAACCTCGCCGACATGATGTACGATACTTCTGTCACTATCGTTATTATTTCTCCGAACATTAAAAAAAGCAAATGGATTGATTGGGAGATTGAATACTGCTTGAAGAATTATACTCGCAAGGGTCGGACAGCTCAGACGAACGGTGTTGTCGGCGTTATTATGAAACAAAACGGCGGATATAGCTGGTTCAAAAATACTCATACTAATGATGATGGCTGCCAATCATCATCCTATGAAGCGTCAAAGGTTTATGATATCATCAACAATAACAGGTTCAACCAAAATCCGCAAAAATACCACTGTTCTACCTGTAAAACATTTGATGCATTGACCGGTTCATATATTTCTTATGTGGAAGAAGAAACTTTTCTGGCTAACCCCCAGAAATACATAGATAATGCTTATGATAAAAGCGAAAATAGTGCATCGGGATATGATATAACGAAATCAAGATAATCTCCCTTAAAGAGTGGAACGGAGGATGAAAAATGTCAAATTTAAACGCTGAAGAATATAAATCATTTGAAGGCATAAAGCACATTCGGGAAAATGGAACGGAATTTTGGTATGCGCGTGAGCTTGCTGAAGTGCTGGAATATGTTCAATGGAGAAATTTTCAGAAGGTAATTGACCGTGCCATACTCGCCTGTAAAAATAGCGGATTTACGGTTTCGGATCATTTTGCTGAGGTCAGCAAAATGATCGAAATAGGCAAAGGCGGAAAAAGAAAAACGACAGATTTAGAACTCACAAGATACGCTTGTTACTTAATTGTTCAAAACGGCGATCCGCGAAAAGAAATTATTGCGCTAGGACAAACCTATTTTGCCATACAGACACGGCGCCAGGAAGTACAGGATGCCTTTAATCAGCTTGACGAAAGCAACAAGAGATTAGTTGTTCGCGGAAATATTAAACAGTGGAATCAGCTCCTCGCTGAAGCAGCGCATAACGCCGGAGTCATTACCGATGAGGAATTTGCTATCTTCCAGAATGCTGGTTACATGGGACTCTATGGCGGTATGACTGTCGCAGATATTCATGCTAAAAAGGGCTTAAAGAAGAACGATAAAATCCTTGATTATATGGGCAGCACAGAGTTGATTGCCAATCTGTTCAGAATCTCGCAGACAGAAGAAAAGCTAAAGCGGGATGAAGTAACAACTGCCGCCGCCGCAAATAACACACACTATGAAGTGGCGGAGAAGATACGCAAAGCCATTATTGAAATGGGCGCTACCCTTCCGGAAGATTTGCCTGTGCCGGATAAAAGCATTCAAACGATTGAACGTGAGGAAATTCGGAAACTCAGAAATTCAAAAAAGAAACTGATGCTTGATGAATAAACCCGTCGATTTCGACGGGTTTAAATGGTAGGTACCTATAAAATATAAGCTTGTTTGCATTTTACATATATTTTCAAACAGGGGGTTGCAGTTTTGGAGCAGAAGAAATCGACTGATTTTAATATCTATTATCTAAATTTCTCAAAAGTTTATGAAATTGCTATGATGATAAATAACGTTATTCTTACTAAAATCGAAAAGGATCATAGTAAGAGTTTTGAGGAGCAGTATGGTTTTACATCATCTATCTCAGCCCAAGGAACGAAAACCTTTCTGGATGGGATAAAGGCTTCAATATCCTCTGATGCAAAGGAAACATCATTCTCTTCTTCAAAAATTGTTGAAACATTGGATGTTAAAACAACGAAATCCATTTTACTGCGAAGAGTTATTGAAAGATGCGCTAACATTAAAAATTTTGATGATTTAAGTGAAGGGGATCTTGTAAAGATTGATAATGTCAAGCTTGAATTGCTGGATGAAGAAAGCTTGCGGCAATTTTTAATTCTGAGACGCGATGCTTTAAAAGGGGTCAGGGTTGAAGGGATGGAGATCAATAATCTTATAAGTTCCATGCTTCAAGATTATGCTTACATACTCAAAGGTACTGTCGCCGATAGCAAACTTGATTCTGCTACTACTGAAATCATTATTAAAATACCTCTTGAAATACAAACCGAGTTTGAGAACAAATATAACATAGACGATCTGCTTATCGGTCATGTTTCAGTTGTTGGCATGTACAAAGGAATTGTCAAAGAAGAATTTATATCATCTAATACGTTTACATATCTTCAGGAAATAGGTATTCGCCAAGCGGCGGATAATACCTCTAAGATCATTAAAAGTTCCACACCGCCCATATCAATTGCAGGAAAAGTAGCTCAAAAACAAGACCAATATCATTTCATTGATACTTTAGCCATTATTCAGGATGTTGCGTTTAAATTAGAAGAACTAAAAACAGTTAAATTGCATTGGTGGAATAAGATTGGCATTTGGCTTAGTAATTTGAAGAGAGGTTGAAGAATGTCTCTTTATACATTGTATACATATAAAGATATCGATGAGTTTCGCCAGATACAGAAAGATTCTGAAGTTTATCCGTTTATTTTTGCTGAAACCAAAGAGCTGTTAGAATCCGAACCTAATTCTTTTATAGATATTTCAGCATTAATCTACCTGCTGAGAGTTAACAAAGATAATTGTTATTCAGCACGAATTAATCTCAGAGAGATGACGGAAGATACCAGGATAATCCTTCATGAATCACTTGCAGATGATGCTGTTTTTTTCTTTCCGGATTTGTTCTCATCGTATGAATCATTCTTTAATAACAATGATGCTTCGAATGATGCAGAGAAATCCGCAATTGTAGCTCAGCTTACTCGTCAATCGATATATGTATATTATAATACAACTGATTTGGCAAAAATCATTGAATATGCTAATGAACACAATATACCTTTGGCTACTTTTTCCCGTGCATCTGGTGACCTAAAATCGGAACTTGAAAAATTTAATAGGTCTGCAGAAGTGGCAATAGTAGATTTAACATCTGTTTCACATGCAATTGAAGATAATAAAAATCTTATTTATGCTCTTGAAATGTTTATAAATCAATTTCAAAATTTAAAAGTAATATCTTTGGCAGCACAAATAGATACCATACTGAGGTATTTTCCGTTATATTTCTCTGGACAAGAACCCATCAAAAAATTGTTTCCTGACCTTGAGGGTATCTCTGAGGTTGAAGATCATATGGAAAAAGATATAGTTAAATTAACTACTCTATCAAAATCTGAAACCGATGAATTTATTGAAAAATTTAATCATAACCTAATTGGGCATTCACATTTCAAAGACAAATTTAAGTACTACATAAAGAATTTTATTGAACTGAATAAAGCGAAAGAGCAAAAGGTTTTATCTTTATTTTTATTAGGCTCTTCGGGGATAGGCAAAACAGAGGTGGCTCGCTTAATTGCTAACGGATTACAACAAGACAGTTATTTAGCTAAGATTAACTTTCAGAATTATAGCAGTCAAGATGCGCTGAACAGTTTGATAGGTAGCCCGGCGGGTTATATCGGTTGTGAACATGGTGAACTAAGCGATAAAGTGAAAAAGAGTAAAGTCGGAGTTATTTTATGCGACGAATTTGAGAAAACTACACGGCCAGTCTTTTCATTCTTTCTTGAATTGCTTGAAGAGGGGAAATTCACTGATTCAATGGCAAGAGAATATGAATTGGATGGTTATGTAATAGTTTTTACATCCAATCTACAGAATGAAGCTGAATATAAGAAAGTTATTCCGCCAGAACTACAAACGAGATTTGACCTGGTCTGCGAATTTGAAGAGCCAACGCATAGTGAAAAAACTCAATTCTTGGAGTTATTGCTTGAGCAGGCACAATCAAAATTTGCTGATCAGTTTTCAAAGATAGGGATGACACCTGCTGAAAAAAACCAGCTATTCAATTTTAATTACTCAAATATAAACGCTTTGCGTGATATAAAAAAGACTTTCAATCTACGTTTGATGGACTTCTTTATTTCAAAAGGTATTTGAGACATAGAAGGCAACCAAACGAGGAAGCTTGGTTTAGGTATTGAATAATTTATACTACCTTACGAACAACCACCGGTCGTCGGTTCGATTCCGACCATCGGCTCCAATAATTATCAGTGCGGTTTCATCAGCATTTTAATTAAATAGGCATGCAAGGCAAGAGCAATTCATCTTTTGAAAAAGTTCAAAGGGTGAATTGCTTTTGTTTTCACCGAGCTTAATACGCAAATCCTCAATGAGCTGATACAGAAGATTGTAGTCTACGACAAGACAGACAATCCGGATGGCAGTAAGAGCCAGCGGGTGGATATCTGAGTATTCCGGAGCAGTTTACACCGTCTGTCCGGTGGTTGGAAACCGCCATTCCGTACTAGTGGAAACTTCTTTACCGCAAGAGGAAACCTTAAAAATCTAAAATACCCCTCCAATATAATGTATCCATGCACCTAATGGTGTAAATACATTTTGAGGAGGTCATCATATGACCAAATACCGCGAAATCCTCAGACTGCATAGTCTAGGATTCAGCCAGCAGAACATTGCCTACAGCAGCAATGTCTC
>JAAYUV010000017.1 GCA_012517475.1 Peptococcaceae bacterium
ATAGCCGCTCTCGGCAGATCGTGAAGGCCACTAGCCTTCACGCATCCGTGGCGAGCCGCTCAATGCCATCCATGGCACCGGAAGAAATGTCCACTGGACATTTCTTCCCAGTCCATCCATGGACGTCGAAACAGCCGCGCTCCGATCAGCCATTTATGCCATCCGTGGCATGGCTGAAATTAGGCGCCTCCTGTGCCGTTATCGTGCTTCGCTTGACGCTGTCTATACATTACGGAAACTAGTCGTTTTGCAACAGCCCCTTATTGTCGGTTAAAGCATGAGTCAGATCTAAGAACAGACGTTGAACGGAAAAGAGGGGATTCCATGAAGCACTTCGTAGTAAAGAAACAAAATAACAGTAAGATGTGTTTCGTTTGTGGTCTGGAAAATGACTATAGTTTGAAAGCCGGTTTTTATGAATTGGAGAATGACGAGATTATTGCCATATTCAGACCTCTGGAAGGACATCAAAGTTATCCCGGCCGGTTACATGGCGGGGTGGCTGCATCTATTCTCGATGAAACAATAGGAAGAGCGATCAACATCAAACATGATGGAATCTGGGGAGTAACTGTTGAGCTTAACGTTCAGTACAAAAAACCGGTTCCCCTGGATGAAGAACTCAAGGTCGTGGGCAGGATCACAAGGGATACAAGCCGCATTTTTGAAGGTACGGGGGAAATTATTCTCCAAAACGGTGAGGTTGCGGTGACTGCGTACGGGAAGTATATTAAGCTGCCTATCGATAAAATCGCAGATTTTGGAGATGATGACTGGAAAGTATGTCACCTTGAAAGCGATCCGTTAGAAGTCGAATATTAGAGTTATACCATTTAATATGGATGGGGATAATGGTCATCTTACCTCCCGGGATGCAGGAAGAATCGGAGGCCGGCTAGGCGGTAAAATCGGTGGAAACATGGTTAAGGAAATGGTTAAATTTGCGGAGGAACATCTGAAAGCCCAGGGACGGCTATAATTATGTTAAACAACCCCTTTTACAGGAATTGTAAAAGGGGTTGTTTTTATAAAAAACCTTATTTCCTTTTTGGCGCACGGGAAGAATATTTTGGATCTCGCTTTCTGTTAAAGTTATGTTGTTCAAAGTGGTCCCTCCGGGGCTGTCTTACGCGAAGCGGCGATTCTTCAGAAAGTACTACCGGAGTTGTATTTGGCTCCTTGGTAAGCAGTTTCAGGGCGGCAGAAAGCAGAGCGATCGAATCGCTGTTTTCTAAAAGTTCTTCAGCCATTTCTTTATATTTCAGAATGTCCTGATCTTCAATTGTTCTTAGAATTTTATCCACCGTTATACGCTGCTGGCCTACTAAAGCATCAGTCAGTGTGGGTAACGGCTTTCGAATAATTCTTCTTTTGGCAACTTGCTCAATTAGTCTAAGATGGCCGATCTCCCTTGGTGTAACCAAAGTGATGGCAAGTCCTGCTTTTCCTGCACGACCGGTTCTGCCGATCCTGTGGACATAACTTTCGGGATCCTGCGGGATATCAAAATTATAAACATGTGTAACACCGCTGATATCAAGACCCCGGGCTGCAACATCCGTGGCGACAAGTATCTCTGTAAGTCCTTCCTTAAAATGGCGCATGACAATGTCTCTTCTGGCCTGAGTTAAATCCCCGTGAATACCTTCAGCTGAATAGCCGCGTTTGCTTAAGGCCTCAAAAAGTTCGTCTACACGGCGTTTTGTTCTGCCAAAAACAATAGCTAATTCTGGAGAGTGGATATCCAGCATTCGGCACAACACATCAAATTTTTGTTTCTCCTGCACTTCGACATAATACTGTTCAATTTGGGGAACAGTCATTTCTTTGGTTTTAATACTGATAAACACAGGTTCTTTCATAAAACGTTGCGCCAGGTCCTGGATGGTCTTAGGCATTGTTGCAGAAAAAAGCAAAGTTTGTCTTTCCGTGGGTACTTCCAACAAGATGTTTTCTATATCCTCTACAAAGCCCATACTTAACATCTCATCAGCTTCATCCAGAATGACAACTTCCACATACTGCAAGCGAATGGTTTTTCGCCGCATATGATCCATTAATCGTCCTGGGGTACCAACCACGATCTGAGGGCGGTTTTTCAAAGCTCGAATTTGGCGGTCAATATCCTGCCCTCCGTAAATAGGTAAAGCGCGTACTCCTTTAAATTGTCCGATCCTGTTTAATTCTTCAGCTACTTGAATCGCCAGTTCTCTCGTTGGAGTAATAACCAGGCCTTTAACGGTATCCCGCTCCGATTCCATTCTTTGGATCATCGGAATTCCAAATGCAGCCGTTTTTCCAGTGCCGGTTTGGGCTTGCCCAATAATATCCTGGCCCTCTAAGGCTAAAGGGATAGTCTTTTCCTGGATAGGCGTGGTTTCCTCAAACCCCATTTCGGCAATTGCCCGGATTAAATGATTACTTAGACCGAGTTCGTAAAAATTAGACATCAAATAATATCTCCTTATAAAGTTGAGTATTTCCTTATGAATATGTTTTAGGCTGTTAAAAACACAAAAAGTTAGTCGCATTCAGCTAAATATATCTTTAACTTGTTTTGCATTATTTATAAGATAATGAGATAAATAATCCATGGGAAGTTGCAGCAAGAAAACATTTTAGTATATTTCCGCTGGATTGTCAATAATAACCAGACTGTTTATTTTTTCATATATTACAGGAAAGTGCATATATATGGATTGTTTCAGTAATCTTTAAAGAGCACTTGCTGCCCTTGATAACATGATGACAAGGAGGTGTCGGGATGTTCACCAAACATTGGATGTTAAGAGAGGTAGCCCATTGTAAAGAAGGTTGCAGTATCACGTCCCGGGCATGACCTTAAAAGGCCTGAAGAAAGGACTGTTCCGTGGGGACAGTCCTTTCCTTTTGCCGTGACAAACGAAAGATATGCAGTTGGATTGAATCAGAATACCAAATGTATGGCAAAAGAAATTTGGTTAAAAATAAAAGAGAAACGGGAAGTGAAATACTAAAATCCAATGTGTGGCAGGCGGAGTAATACGATGTTTAAAGAATTCAGAACGCAAAAAATAATATTTGCCGCGTGGGTTATTCTGTTATTTCTCTTTTTTAGTTGTATGCAAATCGCTCTTTGGTCCAAATCAGAGATTTTGCAGCAGATTGATCTTTTAGAGCAGGATTTAAAAACTGAACAATGGGAGAACGCAGTCAAGGATGTTGAAAAAATAAAGGATCAATGGGAATCGCGCAAATACATCAATTATATGGCAAATGAAACAGAGAATCTCAGAACATTTGAAAAAAAACTTATTCAGTTTGAGTTCCTGGTAAGAAATCAGGAAGATGATTCTCTGGAAATGCTCCCGGAAATTAGGGAAACGGTCAAAGATTTTCTTAATGTTTTTTAGGAGGAAATGACTTGGAATTAATCGGTTATGTGCTGCGTGTTATTGTCATTTATTTATTTACATATTTTGCCGCGAGGATTCTCCCCGGGAAAGCAATTGCCCAAATGACGGTCTATGAGCTGACGGGTTTGTTCCTGATCTCAACAGTTGCTGCGGAACCCCTTGTCACGAAAGTCACGGCCAAAACTTTAGTGGGCATAGCCATGATCCTATTAATGATCATTCTGACTTCCCGTTTATCCTTAATAAATAGAATAACCCCTTGGTTTGAACATACTCCTACCATATTGATAACGAAGGGAAAAATTGACTATAGAGCTTTGAAAGGTTCTTTTCTTTCTTTGAATCAATTTCAAGGTTTATTAAGACAAAAGGGATATGATAAAATATCTGATATAGAATATGCTATACTCGAACCACAAGGGGAACTTTCAGTCTTTTCCAAGCCACAGGAAAGACCGTTACGGGTTGGGGATTTAGGAATTAACACGAGGGAAGACGGTCTTACACTGCCGTTAGTCATGGATGGAAAAATTATCCGGAGCAATCTCAGACACCTGAATCTCAATACCCGGTGGCTAATGGAAGAATTAAGGAAGCAAGGGGTTACGAACTATAAGGAACAAATACTTCTGGCGGAGATTAACGCTTCCAACCAGCTTTCAGTTTTTTGGAAATAGGATTCGGAAAATAAGATAAAAAAATACATTATTCAATTTGGGGGAATCAATTTGCTTGAAAGTTGGTTAGGAGATATTAAGACCATTACACCGGATGCTAATTATGAAACAGTTGCCGGTTTTATGCTCGAACAGCTAGGTCATCTTCCGGTTGAAGGGGAGACGGTGTCTTCTGATGGGTATCACTTTCTTGTAAAAGAAATGGGAATAAGAAGGATCAACAAGCTTTTAATCAAGAAAATAAATTAAACCGCAGAGGTGCGGTTTATTCATGAGTAAATAAAAAGACGGGGAGATTGATCAATTTACTGATAGGTTGTATTCCGTAAAATATGGAGGTAGTTTTCCGCTTCTTCTTTCGTAAAAAAAACTTCCACCCGGTCATCGGCAATCTCAGCATTATCCCACGCTAAATATTTTCCGTGAGGCAGTTTACTTACACACCAGGATACATCTTTTTCCTTAAAAACCGTAGTGGTGTTTTCAAGCATTTCCTGATAGTCAACAAAGCCAAAAGTTTTTGCAAAGTGATCTTTATTCATTTCCGACGTCCTTTACTCATAGAATAAGCAATGATTTCATCAATATATTTTCATACGGATAGCAAAATATTATTCATTTAGTTAAATAATACGTAATACAATTCATAAATGGATTGACAATTCATATGAATTTAATTATAGTATTTATATGATTTTTGTTGAAAGGCAAAGCAATGGCGCTTTTTCTCTGCTGAGAGAAGAAGCGTTTTTTTATTACTATCTGGGGCTTAAGACTCTTTATTTGTCTTATATTGTTCTGAAGGCAAAGGCGCTTTCTTGTTCAAGGTATTTACCCGGACAAAGGAAGCGCCATTACCTATATTTATGAAGAATATTTTACTCATAATAAGCAATGGCGCTTTTTAACTGACCTAAGAATGTCGGATAAAAAGCGCCTTTTATTTTAAGCAATGATGCTTTTCGTTACAGGAAACCCTGCGAACTAAAAGCGTTTTTTGTTTAGAACCATTACTTGGACTTAATAGTCCAAATAAAGAAAAAGGAGGATCTGAATATGAAGATGATTCGAGCCATTGTACGACCAGAAAAGAGTGAAGTAATCTCAGAAAAATTAGCCGAAGCGGGAATCGTATCCATGACCAAGATGCATGTGTTTGGCCGGGGTAAGACTAAAGGATTGCAAATAGGGGATATTCACTATGACGAGTTTCCCAAAGTCATGCTGATGATGGTGGTTGAGGATCAGGAGACAGACAAGACTGTGGAGATTATTCTCGAAACCGGCAAAACAGGCAATATCGGGGACGGAAAAGTCTTCGTCTCTAACGTAGAGGCTGCTTATACAGTAAGAACCGGTCAAGCCGGGCTGTAAAGGAGTGACGGCAAATGAAAGAAATTATTGCCATTGTCAGGCGTCACCAGGTCCCAGCTTCAAAAAAAGCCTTAGAAGAGGCAGGATTCAATGCCTTAACAATTCAAAGCGTGGAGGGTCATGGTAAACAAAAGGGCGCCGGCGGCTGGGCGGCAGAGGTTGATCCCCATCTCAGACCGCTTTTAAAACATGAAATGCCTGTTCAGGATGCCCTCATGAAATGGATTCCGAAAAGGATGCTCACTTTGGTTGTCCAGGATCAAGAAGTTGATAAAGCAGTCGAGGCGTTAATCAGGGCAAATCAAACCGGTCATATCGGAGACGGAAAAATTTTTGTTTGCCCCCTAGAAGAAGTCCTGCGGGTTCGAACAGGTGAAAATGGTCCTAGAGCTGTATCCTGACACAGTATATCTGAGAAGTCATAAAAAGCCGATGAACGAGAGGAGAGAAAACGTATGAGACAGATTGCGATTTATGGAAAAGGGGGTATTGGTAAATCCACCACTACCCAAAATACAGTAGCAGCCTTGGCGGAAATGGGCAAGAGAGTCATGATTGTAGGCTGTGACCCAAAAGCAGACTCTACGAGACTGATCCTGAACAGCAAAGCCCAAACCTCTGTTATGGACTTGGCAAGGGAAAAAGGTACGGTTGAAGATCTGGAGCTGGATGATGTTTTATATACGGGATTCGGCGGTATCCGCTGCGCTGAATCCGGCGGTCCCGAACCTGGGGTCGGCTGCGCCGGGCGCGGAGTAATCACAGCCATTAACTTCCTGGAAGAGAATGGGGCCTATACCCCGGATCTGGATTATGTCTTCTATGACGTTTTGGGCGACGTTGTTTGCGGTGGATTTGCGATGCCCATCCGGGAAAATAAAGCCCAGGAAATTTACATTGTTTGTTCCGGCGAGATGATGGCCATGTATGCGGCCAATAATATTTCCAAAGGGATTCTCAAGTATGCCACTTCCGGCGGTGTCCGCCTGGGCGGGCTTATCTGCAACAGCCGGAACACGGATAAAGAGTATGAGCTGATCGATGAACTTGCCAAACGTTTAGGAACTCAGATGATTCACTTCCTGCCCCGTGATAACGAAGTTCAGCGGGCCGAACTTCGCCGTATGACCGTCATTCAATATAACGATAAACACCCTCAGGCCGACGAATACCGTGCTTTGGCCAAAAAAATCGATGAAAACAAGAAATTGGTCGTCCCAACTCCATTAACGATGGATGAACTCGAAGAGCTTCTGATGGCATTCGGAATCATAGAAGATGAGGAGACTGCCGCTGCTAAGTTGGGATAATCTTATTGATCGAACAACAGTTCCATTTAAATAGAGAGTAAAATCACGGAGGTGATCGCGGTGGGAGAAAAACCAAGCGTTTCCATGGTCGAAGAAGTATTGTCCGTATATCCGGAAAAAGCCAGAAAACTCAGAGCCAAACACATTGTTGTTAAAGAGGAAGGTTGTTCCTGTGCCATCAAGTCCAACATTAAATGTGTTCCGGGACTCATGACAGCCCGCGGTTGTGCCTATGCAGGCGCCAAAGGGGTGGTCTGGGGTCCGATCAAAGACATGATTCATATTTCCCATGGCCCGATCGGTTGTGGTTATTATTCCTGGGGAGCGCGAAGAAACCTTACCAGAGGAATCGTTGGAGTGGAGAGCTTTTCACCAATGATGTTTTCTTCGGATTTTTCCGAGAGCAACATCGTTTACGGCGGTGACAAAAAGCTGGAAAAAGTTTTGCGTGAAGCGAAAGAACTATTCCCCAGCGTCCAGGGAATATCCGTTTGTTCCGAATGCCCGGTTGGGTTGATCGGGGACGATATCGAGAGCGTTGCCAAAAAAATGAATAAAGAGTTGGAAATTCCGATTGTTCCGGTACGCTGTGAAGGATTCCGCGGGATCAGCCAGTCTCTTGGCCACCATATTGCCAATGACGCCGTCAGAGATTACCTTTTAGGCAAAAAAGAGCGTCCGGAGGAAGTGGGACCCTATGACATTTCCCTGATCGGTGACTATAACATTGGCGGAGATGTCTGGTCTTCAAAAAAAATCCTCGAAGAAATGGGGTTGAATGTCAAGAATGTTTGGACGGGGGATGGTACGGTCGAGGGAATGATGGCCGCCCATCAAGTCAAACTCAACCTGATCCATTGCTACCGCAGTATGAATTATATTTGCCGGCATATGGAAGAAACCTATGGGATTCCCTGGCTGGAATTCAATTTCTTTGGTCCAACCAAGATCAAGGAATCTATCCGCAAGATTGCTGCCCAATTTGATGAGACAATCCAGAAAAAAGGAGAAGAGGTAATCGCCAAATACGAGCCTCTTATGCAGGCGGTTATCGACAAATACCGTCCGCGCCTGGAAGGCAAAAAGGTCATGCTGTTTGTTGGGGGGTTACGCCCGCGTCACGTGATCGGGGCTTACGAAGATCTGGGCATGGAAGTTGTCGGAACCGGGTATGAGTTTGCCCACAAGGATGATTATGACCGGACCTTCCCGGCTATGAAAGATGAAACAATTATCTACGATGACGCGACCGAACACGAATTGGATCAATTCGTAAACCGAATTCGGCCGGACCTTATCGGTTCCGGAATCAAAGAAAAGTATGTATTTGAAAAAATGGGTTTTCCATTCCGCCAAATGCATTCCTGGGACTATTCCGGACCTTACCATGGATATGACGGATTCCCGATTTTTGCCCGGGATATGGATATTGCAATCAACAGTCCAACCAGAGCTCTGGCCAGAGCCCCCTGGAAAAAAGACAAGGAGGTGTAAAGAATGAGCAATGCTGCATGCACTGCCCATCCAATCTTGGAATGGATGGAGACAGAAGAATATAAAGAAAAGAATTTTGCCAGGGAAGCCTTGGTGATTAATCCTGCCAGAGCCTGCCAGCCTTACGGAGCTATGCTCTGTGCCTTGGGAATTGAAGGATGCCTTCCTTTTCTCCATGGATCTCAGGGATGTGCGGCGTACTTTCGGGCTTGTTTATCCAGGCATGTAAGAGAACCGATTCCCATGGTTTCGGATTCCATGACGGAAGATGCCGCGGTATTCGGAGGTCAGGCAAACTTAATCGAAGGTTTGAAAAATGCCTATGCTACTTATAAGCCGTCGATTATCGGGATGTTTTCCAGCTGTATGGCGGAGGTCATCGGTGATGATATGAAATCTTTTATTGCCAATGCCCGTTCTCAAGGGGCAATTCCTGAAGACTTTCCGATTGCTTATGCCAATACGCCAAGCTTTGTTGGTTCACACATTACGGGCTTTGATAACATGTTGAAAGGGCTGCTGCAGTCTCTGGCCGATACCAGAAACGGGAAATGGACCAATGGCCGGTTATATATTGTTCCCGGTTTTGACCTTTATTCAGCCAATCTCAGAGAATATCGCCGTTTGATCGCCTCTATGGGTATTTATATGACCATGCTTCCTGATTTTACGGAAACCTTGGACTCACCGCATACCGGTGAATACAAGATGTACCAACCGGGTACAAGCATGGCCGAACTTGCAGACGCCTTAAATGCTTCCGGTTTCCTCTTTATGCAAAAGTATTCAACGGCCGGAACCCAAAAGTTTGTGAAGAATGTCCAAAAAATCACTACAGAAGCTGTGACCATGCCTATCGGGGTCGGCAACACCGATGCATTCCTGATGACATTGAAGCAAATGACCGGTAAAAGTATTCCGGCTGAATTGGAAGCTGAAAGAGGCAGGGCGGTTGATGCAGCAATTGATGCCCATCAATATATCCACGGTAAACGCTTTGCTCTTTATGGAGACCCGGATTTGCTGTTGGGATTGGTAGGTTTCCTGTTGGAAATGGGGGGAGTTCCTGTCCATATCGTTTGCAGCAATGGGAACGATACTTTCCTTAAAGAGATGGAAAGCCTGCTCTCATCCAGTCCTTTTGGTACGGAGGGAAAGGTATACAACGGCAAAGACCTCTGGCATCTCCGTTCCTTACTGTTTACAGACCCGGTTGATATGCTGATCGGAGACTCTCATGGCAAACAATTGGCAAAAGACGCCAAGATTCCTTTGGCCCGTATCGGCTATTTTATGACGGACCGGGTGCACCTGCACCGCCAGCCTATTGTCGGTTATCAAGGCGCGATCAATTTGGTTACCATGATTGCGAACATGCTTATTGATGAATATGACCGTAATTGTCCCGACGAACGCTTTGAAATGCTGAGATAATGCCCAACACGGTGGGAAAAAGGAGGGAAAAAGATGCGGGTAGCCTTTGCGACCATGGGTCAGGACAGAATTGATGCTCACTTTGGTACCGCACCTGCTTTTGCCATCTATGATGTTAACCCTGATAGTGCCAGGTATATCGGCATCATCCACCTGCCGGAACAGTTTGCCGATGACGACAAAATAGAAGGGCGTGCTGAGGTTTTGAAAGAATGCACAGTAGTATATTGCGCCCAAATTGGGGGTCCTGCCGCAGCCCGGCTTGTCCAGCAAAATATTCAACCGTTAAAAGTGAACGGAGGAACTTCGATCAAAGATGAACTCAAGCGTTTCCAAACAATGCTGAAAGGAAATCCGCCGCCATGGCTGCGTAAACGCCTGGCTGAAGAATGAGATACAAGGAGGAAACTTCGTCATGTCCGTGTACAAGGGATTAACTTATGGTGGATCCGAATGGACTCCCGAATTCGTAGCAAGTATTGACCAGGAGAAATGTATTGGGTGCGGCCGTTGTGTCAAAGTATGCTCGCAGGGTGCTCTGGGTTTTGGGAACCTCAATGATGATGAGGATGCGGATCGGATGCAATCCAATATTGCCAATAAGGATAACTGTATTGGCTGCCGGGCTTGCGGAAAAACCTGTGTTAAAAAAGCTATCAGCTTTGAACCTAAATTAATGTAGCTTTCCCCTTTAACGATAAAATAGATTCATTCCAACATGGAAAGCCCTCCCTCAGAGGGGGGGTGCAAAGCGACTAGTTTCCGCAATGTATAGACAGCGTGAAGCGAAGCACGATAACGGCACACAATGTGCCTAATTTCAGCCATGCCACGGATGGCATAAATGGCTGATCGGAGCGAGGCTGTTTCGACGTCCATGGATGGACTGGGAAGAAATGTCCAGTGGACATTTCTTCCGATGCCATGGATGGCATTGAGCGGCTCGCCACGGATGGCCGCAAAGGCCTACTAGGCCTTTGCGCTGCCGAAAGCGGCTATACATTACGGAGACCTCTCTTAAGTAGTTTTGAAACAGCCCCCATAGCAGTGAACTGTGAGGTGAAAAAAATGCATGAGAATATACGTCCTATTCCGGCCATTGAAGAAAGAAAGGATTCTATCCAGACCAAAGGTCGCACCAGGCAGGAATTAAAATGTGATACCGACAGCGTGGCAGGGTGTGTGAGCCAGAGAGCTTGTGTCTACTGCGGGGCCAGAGTTGTCTTAAACCCCATCACCGATGCCATTCATCTAGTGCATGGACCTATCGGGTGTGCCAGCTATACATGGGATATCCGGGGCAGCCTGACCAGCGGAGCAGACCTCTTCCGGTTTAGTTTCTCTACGGACTTAGAGGAGCTGGACGTGATCTTCGGCGGGGAAAAGAAACTGGCCAGGGCAATTGACGACCTGACTGCCAAATATCATCCTAAACTGATTTTTGTTTATTCCACATGCATTGTGGGAGTCATTGGCGACGATCTGGAAGCCGTTTGCAGGGCGGCAGCCGAAAAACACGGTATTCAAGTGATTCCGGTTCAGTCCAGTGGTTTTGCGGGAAATAAATCTGCGGGGTATCGCGCCGCTTGTGACGCCTTACTCAATTTAATCAAACCGGAAGATAATCAACAGATTGAAAAAGATAAAACCATTAACTATTTAGGAGATTTCAACCTGGCCGGAGAACTCTGGATTATCAGGAATTATTTAAAACGGATAGGCATCGAACTTAATGTAGCTTTTACCGGGGATTCAAGCTATGAAACTTTGAAAACAGCGACGAAGGCGTCCTTCAATATCGTGCAGTGCGCCGGATCGATGATATATTTAGCCAACAAGATGAAAGAACTCTATAACATCCCATATCTAAATGTTTCTTTTTTAGGGTTGGAAGACACATCGGAATCCCTGCGCCGGATTGCCAAGACCTTCAACGATCTGGAGATCATGCGCCGGACTGAGGAATTAATCAAAATGGAGACGGTCTCCATAATCGGCGAGATTCAATACTACAGGCAAAGATTACAGGGGAAAAAAGCGGCTGTCTATGTTGGCGGGGGGTATAAAGCGATTTCTCTGATCAAGCAGTTCCGGGAACTCGGAATCGAGGTTGTGATGATCGGCACCCAAACCGGCAGTAAAGAGGAATATGCCACCATTAATAATCTTGTGAATGACGGGACCGTCATTATGGATGATACCAATCCCAGCGAACTGGAACGATTTATTCTGGAAAAGGAAGCGGATCTTCTGGTAGGCGGGGTAAAAGAACGCCCCCTGGCCTATAAAATGGGAATTGCTTTTATTGATCACAATCATGACCGCAGGCATCCGTTAAGCGGTTATGCCGGCGCGGTCAATTTTGCCCGGGAAGTGTATTCTACGGTCTGTTCTCCTGTTTGGAAATACCGAAAGAGGGGGGATAAAAATGAAAAAGCAGAGCAGAAGTTTCCGCAATGTGAGCGAAAATCCCTGTAATATGTGTATGCCCTTAGGGGGAATCATTGCTTTCAAAGGGATTCAAGGTTCAATGACCCTTCTTCATGGATCTCAGGGTTGTGCCACCTATATGAGAAGGACGATTTCAGAGCATTATAGTGAACCGATCGATGTGGCTTCATCTTCTCTCAACGAAAAAGGAACGGTGTTTGGAGGAGAAGCCAATCTGAAAAAGGGATTGGAAAATGTTTGCCTATTGTATCAACCCCGAATTATCGGAGTCTTAACTACCTGTCTGGCGGAAACCATTGGTGAAGATATCCAGCGGATTACTGCGGATTATAAACTGGAGAAACAACGGCCTGAGCTTCCTATCATTAATGTTCCTACACCGGGGTATGGGGGAAGCCATTCCGAAGGCTACTGGCATACCGTTAAAAAAATAACAGCCGGATTGGCCAAAGAAACCCCGAAGCATTCCAAATTGAACTTGATCATTCCTCATATCAGTGCTGCAGATATTCGGGAATTAAAACGCCTTTTAAGACTCATGACGATAGAGTTTACATTGCTTCCCGACTATTCGGATACCTTAGATGCCCCCTATGCCGAGACCTATCAAAAAATCCCTTCCGGGGGAACAAGTATTGAAGATATAGCTACAATGCCCGGCGCCCCGGCAACCATCGAGCTGGGAATAACGGTAGAAGAAGGAGTTTCTCCGGGGAAATACCTGGAGAACGAATTTGGGGTTCCGCTGTACAGGCTGCCGCTTCCGGTGGGGATAGAAAATACCAATCTTTTTTTTCATACGCTAAAGGAGATTACGGGAAAAGAGATTCCTGAAGAAATACAAAGAGAAAGAGGCCGTCTTTTAGATGGGATGTTTGACTCCCATAAACACAATTTTCAGGGCAAGGCGGTTATCTTTGGGGAACCGGAACAAGTCTTTTCAGCAACAAAACTCTGCCTGGAAAACGGAGTCACCCCAAAGATCATGGCTACCGGCAGCAGAACCAGAAAAATTGACCAACTGCTTGCGGAGGAATTAAAAAAGTTTGAGCACGTTGATCAGGAGACTGTGATTCTGAGTGATACCGATTTCTCCATCATCATGGAGAAATGCAGACAAATGGGAGTCAACCTGGCAATCGGTCATTCCGAAGGAAAGATCTTGACGGAACGGGAAGGAATTTCACTAGTGAGATACGGATTCCCGGTCCACGACAGGGTCGGAGGCCAGCGCCTGCTCTCCGTCGGCTACCAGGGAACGTTGATCTTCCTGGACCGTATAACCAACACCTTATTGGAAAACAAATATAAAAATTATCGCGCCCGCATGTTTGAGAAGTATTATCCGCTTCCCTCTCCTGCGGAATGCGAACTGAAAGCCAGGTGAGAACGATGAAAAGATTGCTTTTAGAGGAAAAATCAGTTGAAGAAAAAGCAAAGAAGCATCCTTGTTATTCCTATGATGCCCACCACAAGTATGCCCGGCTTCACCTGCCCGTAGCTCCTCAGTGCAACATCAGCTGCAATTATTGCAGCCGAAAATTTGATTGTGTCAATGAAAGCAGACCGGGAGTCACCAGTGAAATTTTAATGCCCGGCAAGGCTTTAGACAGATTTAAAATGGTCAGAGATCAACTGCCTAACTTATCGGTGGTGGGGATTGCCGGTCCCGGGGATGCGCTGGCCAACTGGGACAAAACCAAAAGAACATTGGAACTCATCCGGGAAGAAGATAAGGAGGTTACCTTTTGTTTATCCACCAATGGATTGCTTCTTCCTGAACTCGCTGAGGAAATTGTCCGGCTTGAAGTCCATCATGTAACGGTTACTGTGAACTGTATCCATCCGGCGATTGGCGCTTCCATCTACAAAAGCATTCACTACGGAGGACAGCTATACTCCGGCATTGAGGGAGCCAGAATCCTGATCCGGAATCAGATTGAAGGAATCAAGAAACTGGCGGAAAAGGGAGTACTGGTGAAAGTGAATACCGTCATGATCCAAGGGGTTAACGATCACCATATTCCGGATGTAGTCAAAAAGGTAAAAGAACTGGGAGCCTTCACGAGCAATATTATGCCGTTGATTCCGGTTCAAGGAAGTGTTTTTGAAGACCTTCCTCCCACCAGTGCGAAAAGAATTGCCGAAATGAGAAAAGAGTGCGGAGAACATTTACAGCAAATGATGCACTGCAAACAATGTCGTGCCGATGCGATCGGAATGCTTGGCAATGATTGCTCGGATCAATTCATTAAGGGAAGAAAAAAATGCAGCTGCAGGCAAGAAGCAGGCTGAGAATGGATTCGCGCAAAGCATAACAGTAAAAGGAGGTTTACTTATGCCGCATGAAATTGCTGTTTTTCTCGATGCGGAAGGAAAAACAACCAATCTGACCGGGCAGGGAAAGGTAACGGTTTATGCCCGAAGGATGGGAAAATGGCATTCGTCCAGAGAGATGGATTTTTCCCTGGAAGATGTTCAGGATATGACTGACCTCCGAATAAGAATGCAGGAATTGTTAGCTTTTTTACTGGAATGCAGGATCCTGGCAGGATCAAGAATTAATGGGATTCCCGCGGTTATTCTGGATCAGGCAAAATGTAGAGTTTGGGAGCTGGAAGGGAAACCGGCGGAGTTTTTGGATTACATCCTAAGGGAAGAAGAAAATTTATGGATCGAGATCAATAAGAAAAAAGAAGAGATGATTGAAATACCGTCTTTCATTGAAATGTCCCCAGGGAACTATACTGTTTCAGTAAAAGAGATACAGGAAAACAATACCTCGTTAACTACAAAACAAATATTGCTTCCGTTTCTCCGGCAAGGGAATTTCAGCACGCTGGAGATTATATGCAATCATATTCCTCAATGGATTGAAGGGGAAGCAATTGCCAATAATTTTACGATAGAAACCTTAATCCGGGAAGAAAATCATAACACAAAAATTTCGCTTCTCCGGTGTTCCTTATTATTTCCTGGAGAAAGCAAAATTCAGTGTTTGGGAATGCGACGGAAATCCGTATGATTTCTTGGATTATGTTTTATTACAGGAAAATATCAGCCATAAAAAGAATTCAAAAAAAATCCTGCCGGAAAATCAGCCTGAGGACTTTGAAAAAGGGGAAGCACTCCCGGAAAATTATTCGATTCTTATCAAGGGAATTCAGGAAAAAAAAGCAAAGCTTACGTCTAAGCAGGTTTTGCTGCCATTTTTGCGCCGGGGCGGGTTCGAATCCTTGGAAATTATTTGTGACCGTATCCCGATTTGGTTGGAAGAAGAGGCATTACGCAGGAGACTTTCTCTTCAGACACAGGAATTGGGATGGAATCAAGTGAAAATTACTCTTAGGAGCAGGTTGAAAAATGAACCCTAGCAGTCAGGAGGTTTCTTCATTGAAATATAAAACGGCTGTAGCCAGCAGTGACGGAAAATTTGTCAATCAACATTTCGGTGGCAGCAAACAATTCCTTATTTTCGAGATCGGAGAGGATGGATATCGGTTTCTGGAAATCAGGGAGAATGATCCTCCTTGTAGTTGGGGAGAACACACGGAGACTGCCATGCAAAAAACCATAGAGCTGCTCTCAGATTGCATGTGCGTAATCGTTAGCCAGATCGGTCCGGGAGCAGAAGATAAACTGAAATCAAAAGGAATTCTGCCGCTGGTTATTCCTAACTTCATTGATGAGGCGCTTCAGGAGCTAATTGATTCATTTCCAATATACGGTTAGGGGGAGATCCTGTGAGGAAGTTATTTTATTTAGACACTACACTGCGGGATGGTGAACAATCTCTGGGATTCACACTGAATTCCCAACAAAAATTATTGATAGCAGAACAACTCGTCAAGTTGGGCGTGGATATTATTGAAGCAGGCTTTCCTGCTTCTTCCCCCGGCGATTTCAGCTCTGTCAGGGAAATCAGCAATAAGGTCAAAGGAGCAGCGATCTGCGGAATGGCCCGGTGTGTAGAAAAAGACATTGACCTCTGTGTTGAAGCCTTAAAAAAAGCCGAATCTCCCATGATCAACCTCGGTTTGGCAGTTTCCCCCATCCATATGGAAAAAAAACTAAAGCTAAATCCGGCACAAGTAGTGGAAAGGGCTGTAAACGCTGTTCATTACGCAAAAAAAAGATTGCCTGAAGTTCAGTTCTATGCGGAAGATGCCTTGCGTAGCGATCCTTGTTTTCTCAGGGAGGTATTCGAGAATGTGATTGAAGCCGGGGCAGCAGTGGTCACCGTTTCCGATACCGTAGGCTGTGCAACCCCCTGGAAGTACGGAGGACTGATCACCTATCTGAAAGCAAATGTCAAAAATATTGATCATGTCAGGTTGAGCACCCACTGCCATAATGATTTGGGAATGGCAACAGCGAATTCGCTGGCCGGTATTTTGGCAGGGGCTGACCAGACGGAAGGGACGATCAACGGCATAGGGGAAAGAGCGGGCAACGCTTCCCTGGAAGAGATGATCATGTCCATTTTATATTTAACAGAATTCGAAAATATTCAATCCGGAATAATAATTAAAGAAATTTTTAAAACAAGCAAAATGGTGTCGGAAATTACGGAGATGCCAATAGCCAAAAATAAGCCAATTGTGGGTTCCAATGTGTATACTCATTTTTCCGGAATCCACCAGGATGGGGTCATTAAAGAGAAAAGCACCTATGAAATCATTGATCCTGAAATCATTGGTGCTCAGAAAGGAAAAATCAGCCTTAGTGCCCGGTCTGGGAAAGCAGCGCTGAAATATAAGCTGGACGAACTTGGTTTTGCATATCATAAAAGCGATTTGGAATTTATCTTTAACCGTTTTAAAAGGACAGCGGATAATAAAACCAGGGTATCGGAAGAAGATTTGAGTTTATTATTGGAATAAAGTTATTCGCCTAATTCTTTCAAAGCATCAAAATCTTTAATTTTGATTGCGGTACCGTGAAAATCAATAAGCCCTTCGTCCCTCATCTTGCACAGTTCGCGTGAAAGAGAAGGCCTTGAAACATTGATAAAGTCAGCTAAATCATTCCGGTTAAGGTTCAATTGGAAAGTATTGTTCCCGGTTTTTTGAAATTCCTCTAACAGGAAAGTGCATATTTTTCCCCTTAAGCTTTTGATGGAGAGGTACTCTACCTTTTTATTCAGCATCAGAGCACGGTTGGAGACAATCTTGAGCATATTCATAATCAGGCGTTTATGACTGGTACAGACCTTATCACAGCAGCCTACAATTTTGTCATTGGAAAAAAACATGGCTGAACATTTTGATTGGGCGATAACCGTAACAGGCCAGGACTTTTTACCGGAATATGCCGCCATTTCTCCAAACATTTCGCCAGGTCCTAACAATCCGATGATAACCCTGTTGCCGGAGGCTGTGTCTTTGGTCAAGGCGACCGTGCCGCTCAAAACCACCCCCACCTGGGAGAATTCTTCGCCGGCTATTGTAAGAAAATCATTTTTCTTATACTCGTATATTTTCAGGTTCATACATTGAAGAATACCAAGCATTTCTTCTTGAGTTATGCCTTCAAAAAGGGCACATTGCGACAAGGGTTCAAGCCACTTTTCATACATTTCCAACCACTCCATCCTTATATAGCCGGTTTATAATCACTCATATTATACTAAAAAGTTTTAGCAAATAAAAATTGGAAATAAGGGAAGACCTCCTCACCTGGTAAACCAGGAACAGGAGGTCTTTGACATAAAAACAGCATAATCGGTTTACTGTAAAAATTCTCCCCTGGGGGTGGTGATAATCCGTTGAATTTTTTCTTCTGTACCGTCTTTGGCATTGATATAAATCAGGAATTCCTCGTCAGCTACACTGCCGCGGAATTCATAGCAAAATGCTTCTTGCCAGCCCGGCAAAGAAATGACTGCCAATCTGTTTTCCTTAAGGGCGAGGTCTTTACGGAGCTTGGTTCTGGCCTGTTCTTTAGTCAATTTTTTATCCCAGGAACGGTTGTGATGAAACAGCCAATAAGGAGTTGAATCGTATCCGATAATCATTCCGGTATCCCTGCCAACAGTTAAACGGATTTTGTCCGGATATATCCGGGCGCCGTTTTCTTCACTGACAGCCTCCAGCTGAATATGGCCGCCAAAGTCTTCCGTTGCAGTTTTTACAAAGTTGTTCCACCCCAATTTTTTGAGGGTACTCATAGCCTCAGATGCAGCCTCATCTACGGTTAATTTTTGTAAACCTACATCGCGTTCGTCCCTGAAAATGGTGACAACGCCGCCTTTTTTGCAAACGTCTACCGTTGCACTTTTATACTTAAAAATATAACCGGCGAAGGGTCCATTGGATGTCCCGGAACTCTCCGGAGAAGCATCCGGATAACCGACCGACTTCAAAAAGTATGAGGCAATATCCCTGGCTTCCTCTTCAGTTACGGTACTTTTGGGAAGACCAAGGGGTTCGGGAACAGAATGAGTATCCATTTGTCCGGAATAAGAAAAAGGAGGAAGCTTTTGTAAAGAAGCATCCAGCTGTTCCAAACTGGAACTGATCGAAGCCGGTTTGGTTGCTTGTCCCTCATCTCCCTGGGCCGCAGTAGTTGCAGATTTGTTGCGATTTCCCCAGAATCCCCCGGATTTATTGACCCAGGCTATTTTTTCCGTATTCAGATCGGCATATAACTCTTGAACATCCCGGTTTACGGTAATAAGACGCTCATGCATTTCCTTTAACGTTTTTTCCTGTTTCGCATCCGGCGGATTTCCCTTGGCAACTTGCTGAGTCAAAATTCCCGTAAATTCCCCAACCTGATTCAGAAACTGGTCGATATAATTTAAACCGAAGTCTTCAGACGGAAGAAGAGAAAGATCTTTTACGGCCGTATCACTCTGATGGAGAGATTGGCTCAGGTAATAGACTTGCTGTGTAGGGGTGCCGGCTGCCCGGCTTTTGGCGATATTGGTCTCAAGTCCATCCAAATGCGTTACAAAATCGGACAATGACCTGCGGTATTGGTTTTCTGAGATAACTTTTAAATTTTCGGCTCTTCTGTTTTCGCTGATCCCCCATGCCAAAGAGAGGGCCAGCAGCACCCCTAAAGATATAAACCAAGATCTTCTAACCACGATGATTTTCCCCCTAACGCGTAAATATATGTTTGCCAATCTGGATTATTTGCGGTCTCGACCAAATATATCCGTTGCTTGTTTTGGCAGGATTAAAGAAAAATAATGCTCCATAGGCAGGATCGGTACCCCTTAGGGCTTCATGTACAGCACTAATTGCGGAAGAAACCGGTTCTTGCCAAATTTGCCCGTTATCCACAGGGGAAAATGCGCCGCGCTGATAGATTACATCCGGGATCGTATTGGGAAAGGAAGAACTTTTAATACGGTTTAGGACAACTGCTGCGACTGCGATTTGTCCTTTGTATGGCTCACCCTTTGCTTCAGCGCTAACCAGCCGAGCCAGAAGATTAATATCCGAATTCTTATAACCAACCGCAGTTCCCCCGCGATTAACGCTCTGGCCGGTCAATCTTTTCAGTTCGGCTATCGTCCGTGGTCCGGCAATACCGTCTGCAGGCAAACCATGTTCCTTTTGGAATAGTTTTACTCTTGCTTGAGTCTTAGTACCATAGATACCATCGATCGGGCCGACTACGTATCCTAGTCTCGAAAGCCGCTTTTGAAGTTCTGCAACCTCCGGACCCCTGGAACCTCTGGCGAGGGTGCGGTCACCCAAAGCCGCATTGCTTATGGATGAAGTGCAAAGGGACAGAACAAGTACAACTGCCGCAATAAGTAAAAATGGCCGGGTTCGAAATGTCATATCATCACCTTCAGTGTCTTTTTTTCCAATAGTCTGGCACAAGATGGTGAAATTTATCCAAAGAAGAATAAAAAAGGATTGAGTTTAAAGAATGAACCATGTTGTGGTATAATGCATGGTAGGATGTCATACAAGTTAGAAATGAGATGTTTTAAAAGGGAAGGAATGGTGTAAATGGAAATAAAACCAATTCGGAATAAAAGGACTACTGAAATTATTTTGGATCAAATAAAAGATTTTATGAAGCAAGGACATCTGAAGCCCGGAGATAAACTTCCTACAGAAATGGAATTATCCGAGAGATTTGAAGTAAGCAGAACTTCTGTCCGGGAAGCCTTATCCGCCTTAAGCTTGACAGGGATTCTGGAGATACGCCAGGGTGAGGGGATCTTTGTCAAACGTTCGTCCTCAAATGCTGTTATTGAACCCCTGAGTTTTATCTTCCTCTTAGAAAAAGATCAACTGCAAAATATTTTGGAAGTACGAAAGGCACTGGAAATTGAAGCGGCGGATCTGGCAGCGCAAAGAAGAGAAAATGAAGATTTAGAATCTTTACGAGCACTGGTTGAAGAGATGGAAAGGGATTTGCCGGAAGCCATTCACAGTGAAAGAATCGACCTGGCTTTTCATCTTGCTTTGGCCAAGGCAAGCAAGAATCCTCTATTAGACCGTTTGATGAACACAGTACAGGAAACCATGAGCGAAACCCTGCATGTCACCAGGGCTCTATGGCTAAATTCAGGTTCAACCCAAAGGCTTTTTGAAGAGCACAGGGAGATCTATCTTGCTGTTGCGGCAAGAGACAACGAAACTGCGCGGCATTTAATGTATGAGCACCTGGTTAAAGTGGAAAGGGAATTAAAACGGATACGTAACCATTAATGATGTAAAATATTTGGAGAAATAAGTGAATTTTACATTTTTTCAGATAAATAAATATTTACAAGATAACGAAAAAAAAGTTATAATAAACTTGTGTATTATGTGTGATGGTCAGGCCGGAGAGGTCTAGAAAAGACTAGGGGAGGAATATAAGATATGTTTACCACAGAAGTTCTTCATGAGCTGATTAAAGTTTTGGGTAAAGAAAATGTGCTCAGTGAAAAAGAAGATCTTGTCACGTATTCTTACGATGCAACTGCCGCAGTGCCCAGTGTAGAACCGGATGTAGTCGTTACCCCAACATCAACGGAACATGTTGTAGAAATCGTCAAAATTGCTAACCGCTATAAAATACCTATTTATCCCAGAGGTTCAGGTACAAATCTTAGCGGCGGTGCTATTCCCATTAAAAAAGGAATTGTTCTGACTACCCAGAAGATGAATAAAATTCTGGAATTAGATGCCGATAATCTTACTGCTATGGTACAACCGGGGGTTATTATACAGGATCTGAATAACGAAGCGGTTAAGCATGGTTTGATTTACCCGCCTGATCCCGGTACTGTTTCAACCGCGACCATGGGAGGATCAGTTTCCGAATGTTCAGGAGGACTAAGAGGTCTTAAATACGGAGTAACCAAGCATTATATCATGGGAATGGAGCTTGTGCTCGCCAATGGTGATGTGATTAAATGGGGCGGCAAGACGGTTAAAAACGTTTCAGGGTATGATCTTACGGCTCTCTTCACGGGAGCGGAAGGTACCCTCGGGATTATCACCAAGCTTCTCGTAAAACTCATACCTGCCCCGGAAGCCAGAAAGAGTCTGCTTGCAGTTTTTGATGATCTGGATAAAGCCGGGAATGCTATTTCCGATATTATTCGCAACAAGGTTATACCTGCCACTCTTGAAATTATGGATAAAGTTACAATCGGGACGGTTGAAAATTTCACCCATGCAGGTTTACCTACAGATGCAGAAGCAGTTCTTTTGATTGAAGTCGACGGTTATAAGGAAGTCGTTGAAAGAGAAGCGCCGGTTGTTGAAAGAGTATGTCGTGAAAACGGAGCTGTGGATATCAAAGTGGCTAAAACAGATCAGGAAAGAGACCTTATTTGGTTTGCCCGCCGTAATGCTCTGCCTTCCCTTGCTCAGGTGAAACCGGCCCTGGTTCTGGAAGATGCGACTGTTCCCCGCAGCAAGATTCCAAATGTTATCAAAGAAATCAGAAGAATTGCCGAAAAATATAATTTAATGATCGGAACTTACGGACATGCAGGTGACGGTAACCTTCATCCCACAATCGTGATTGATCCCAGGGACCAGGATGAAGTTCACCGCATGGAGCAAGCTGTCGACGAAATCTTTAAAGCAGCCATCTCTTTGGAAGGCACCCTTTCCGGTGAGCATGGAATTGGTATTGGCAAGGTGAAATACCTTCCGTTGGAATTCGGTGAAGCCGGAGTGAATACCATTCGCCGGATTAAGGAGGCACTGGATCCCAATTATCTTCTGAATCCTGGGAAAATGGTGACAAAGGAGGAGTAACCCATGTCAATATATACTTCTCTTGATTCCGTCAAAGAGTATCTCATCAAATGCATGAAATGCGGCAACTGTCAGGCAGTTTGTCCCATTTTTAAAGAAACATTAAAAGAAGTTGGAGTTGCCAGGGGCAAAATCAGCCTTGTCGAGCGCCTTCTTGACGGAAAGATCGAAATGACCGAGGGGCTTGCAGACCGCTTTTCCCTGTGTACAACCTGTATGGCATGTAATGCCAATTGCCCGAATGCCGTACCTTTTGATAAAATCATTCTTGCCGCGAGGGCTGAGGCTGTCCGCAGAAAAGGGCTTCATCCAATCAAGAAGGTTATCTTCAAAACCTTAAAGCTGCAGCGTCTGTTTGATTTTGGCATGAAGACGGGAAGTAAATTCCAGGGACTGGCCATGAAACGGATTGAAGGAAAAGACTATGGCGCTCGTTTGCGTTTTGATGTTGGTTTAGGGAAGGACAAGGTTTTCCCGAATCTTGCTCCGAAAACTTTCCGTTCCAGTTATAAAAAAGTGGTGGAAGTTCCTCATCCCAAGATGAGAGTCGGATTTTTCACCGGATGTATGATCAATTATTTTTATACCGATATGGGCAAAGCAGTAGTGGATGTACTGACTGCCAATGATATTGAAGTAATTATTCCGTCCGAACAGGGCTGCTGCGGTATTCCCGCTTCAGTCAACGGAGATATTGCCAGTGCTAAAGATATGGCAAAAAGGAATCTTCAAGCCTTCGAAAACGCTGGCGCTGATGCCATTATCGTCTCGTGTTCTTCATGCGGTAGTGCCTGGAAGCATTCTTACGGAGAATTAATGGAAGGGGACCCAGAATATCAGGCAATTGCTGATAAGTGGAAAAAGAAAACCTATGATATTAATGAATTTTTGGTTAAAGTGGTTCCCTTTAAAAAAGAAGGACTGGGGCGGATTGATCGCAAGGTGACTTATCATGATCCCTGCCATCTAAACAGAGGTCAGGGTATTAATAAGGAGCCGCGGGAGATCCTGAAGAGCATTCCGGGAATCCAGCTTATCGAGATGAAAGAACCGGGCCGATGCTGCGGTATGGCAGGTTCATTCAGTATCGTACATCCGGATCTGTCCCTCAAGATCTCCGATAAGAAAATTGCGGATATCGCGGGTACAAAAACAGAAACGGTGGCAACAGGCTGCCCTGCCTGCAGGCTTCAGCTTCATAGCGGAGTTGTAAATGCGGGTCTTGATCAGAACGTTGTTCATGTAATCCAGCTTCTGGCTGAATCCTATGCCGAAGGCAGAAAATAATTGTGAGCTTTACGAAGTGACACGCTAAATAAACAGGTAAATTTGCATGAAAATTTGCCTGTTTATTTTTGTTTTTGCGAAAGAATAGAAATAACCCTCAATTGTTAATTGAAATATTGATTTCACGGACTTGCTTTCATAAAATTATCCATCTATAATTTAGAAACAAAGAGTTCCTTAAAATGAAAAAGGAGGTCTATAGAATGAAAAAGTATGAATGTATGGTTTGTGGCTACATCTATGATCCTGAAGTAGGAGACCCCGATTCCGGTATCGCTCCGGGAACAGCTTTTGAAGATATTTCTGACGACTGGGTATGTCCTGCCTGCGGAGTAGGAAAAGATCAATTCGAGGAAGTAGAATAATGAGAGAAGCTCGGCTCGAGCTTCTTTTTTTAGTTAGGGTCAAACCCTTTTCTTGAACAACTTGGAGAAATTGACAGTCTTTCGCATCATCTATTCCGTAAGAAATTTGCTATAATAAGAAAAAGTATTTTTCTCGTATAAGTTGGGGAAGGATGATCGAGACATGGCTCATATCCTGATCGTTGATGATGACAAAAATATTTGTCAACTGTTAGAGCTGTATTTGGCGAACGAAGGCTATTCTCTGACTTTTGTGCACGATGGAAGTATGGCACTTGATATGATCAAAAAAGAGGATATTGATTTAGTTGTTCTGGACATCATGCTGCCGGTCATTAATGGGTGGGAAGTATGCAAGATGATTCGGAGGGAAAGTATGGTTCCAATCATCATGCTGACTGCCCGGGATCTTGTGGAAGATAAAATTCAAGGATTTGAATTAGGTGCTGACGATTATATTATTAAACCATTTGAACCAAGGGAAGTTGTTGCCAGGATCAAAGCGCGCTTAAAGAATAGGGCTATAAGTGAAAATAAGGATAAGTTCGGTTCTTCAATTAGTAAGAACATATTGAAAGCGGGAAATCTTGAGGTCGATATCGATCGTTATGAAACCAGGATTAATGGACAAAAAATTGATTTTAAACCAAAGGAAATACAATTGTTATATTTTTTGCTGCGGAATAAAAATATGGTTTTTTCCAGGGAGCAGCTTTTAGAGAGGGTATGGGATTATACGTTTGAAGGAGACACCCGTACGGTTGATGTTCATATCAACCGGCTAAGAGAAAAAATGGAGGGGGCTTGTACTGCCTGTCATATTCGAACGGTATGGGGTGTCGGGTACAAGCTGGAGAGCGATGTTTAGAGTAAATAAGACGATATTCAGAAAACTGTTCTTTACGTATTTGCTGCTGATCATTGCGGTGATGTCGGTGATCGCTTTTGCATTTTCCTGGGGTTACAACAATTATGTATTTACGGAAAAACAAGCAGATTTACGTTCGGCGGCGGCCAAAACTGCGATGCTGATTGAAAGCTACCGTAATGAGCAAATCTCCTCCACAGAACTCAACCATTCTTTGGATATCCTGAGTTACATGACCGGTTCAAGGATCTACGCCATTAAACTTACGAAAGAGTCCCTGCAAAATGAAAAGCTGATTATGGATCAGGATTATATTGACGGGTATTTGTTTGAGGATTTAAAGAATATCCTCAATGGCCAGGAGGTTACCCGGAAAAAACAATATTCCGATAGGATGGATGGTTATGTGGTCTTTGTTGGAGAACCTTTGCATAACCAAACCGGAATAGAGGGAGCCATTTTGCTTTTCGCCCCGATTGATCAATTTAGTGCCCAAATTACCTTGATTAATTTAACGATTTGGCTTTCGGCTTTAGTGGCGGTTTTTGTCAGCAGTTTTTTAATTTATTCGATTTCTCAAAAAATCTCCAGGCCTCTTAGAGTTATGGAGGAAGGTGCGAGGAAAATCGCGGCAGGAGAGCAAATCGAAGATTTGGTAGTTCAAACCGGAGATGAACTGGATAAAATGGCACAAGCCTTTAATTCAATGAAGAATAAGATCACAGCTGCTGAAAATATGCGGAGAGAATTCATCGCCAGCGTTTCGCATGATCTGAAAACCCCTCTCACTACCATTAATGGATTTGTGCAGGGAATGTTGGATGGCTTGGTTAAGCCTGAAGAAAACACCAAATATCTGAAGATTATTAAGGAAGAAACCCAAAGACTCATCGGACTAACCGGTGATATTTTGGAACTGGCTAAGCTGCAGTCTGGGGGAATAAACCTTCAGAGAAAATATTTCAATTTGAAAGAATTGCTGGAGAAAACACTGGAGAGCACAGGGTTTCAGTGCAATACGAAAAAAACATTGATCAGTATGGATTGTCCTGAAAACATCGAATTGTATGCTGATGAAGAGCGTTTCAGGCAGATTCTCATTAACATTTTGGATAATGCCTTTAAATTTACTCCGGAAAACGGTGAGATTATCTTGAAAGCTTCCCAACTTGAAAGGGAAATTTGCTTGCGTATCAAAGATAATGGCCAGGGAATCGCACCTGATGATCTTCCATATATTTTCGAAAAGTTTTACCGTGGTGATAAGTCCAGACAAGAATCAACCGGGGGAACGGGCCTGGGTCTTAATATTGTCAAAATGTTGGTTGAATCCCATGGCGGAAGGATAGAAGCCCAAAGCGTACTTGGTCAGGGGACAGAATTTATACTCTTTTTTCCCAAATAAAACTTCTGTCATTCTTTTCCAGCCTTTTCTGAAAGTTAGTTCACGATAAGTTTACAATTTGTTTACAAATTATCTGTTTTGCGGTGACATTTGCACTTTATAATTAGACCTAATAACGGAAAAGATAAGCTACAAATCAACCAAGGAGGAAGGATATGAAGAGGAGAGCTACGATTGCGGTATCCACTCTTTTGATCCTGATGATGGTAGTCACCGGCTGTGCGGCCAAAACGGGGAGTGACAAGGGCAGCACCGGTAACCAGAAGGGGAAGGGAACCGGGGAAATTTCGGTAATAGCCAAATCCGGGAATTCCATGACCACTAACGAAAAAGAAGCTGTGTTAAACGAAATAACCAAAGAACTTGATGAAATGATTAGCAGTGCCAATTCTTTTGAAGATATTGAAGACAGCGATCTGAATTAAAGCAAAAGGAGGAAATAGAAATGAAAAAAACAACGATTGTGATGGCTGCTGTAATGACTATTTGCTTGCTGGTAAATAGCGCTGTGGTTTTTGCTGCTGATAATGCTTCCGGAAATGCCTTGAAAGGAAATAACCCGGAGCAACGGCTGGAAAAAATCCAGGAAAAAGTTCAAAACATAAAAAATTGGAATCAGGAAATTAAACCTCTTTTGGAACAGGCTCGTTCCGGCAGGGTGGAAATCATTAGATTAAGAAGTCAATTATTAAACATGCGGGGGCAATTGGAATCCAAAATTCAGCAACTCCGCCAGCAAAAAGACAATTTGACCGATGATCAGATTGCTCAGCTCAAAGCATGCCTTGAGGCAATAAAAGCGGATAAGACAGGTATAAAGGATACATTGGGCGGTATACATTCACAACTCCCGGGATTACGGGGAGCGAAAAAGGATCAGGATCTGGAGAAAGCAAAAGCAGCTCTGCAGGAAATCATAAAGGTTCAACAGGAAAGAATTAATTTATTGAATAAAGGGATTGCTGATTTGCAAAAAGTCTTAGCCATCTAAACCGGTTTGAACAGGAAAGATTAAATCCAAAAGGGATGCCACAATATAGATGATAAAGCGGCATCCCTTTTTATTTTATGACGGATATTGCAAGCAATCCTGGACAAAACGTATCACTTCATTTCCGATGTTCAAATTGTTTTGCTTAAGCAAATTAAGCTTTTGTACCACCCGGTTTTTCTCGGCGTCTTTCCGGGAATCATGGCATTTAACGGGCTGTAATCAAATATTTCTTTTTCATAATTACTCCCTTCAGACAGAGTTATTTCCTCCAGATATAATTCTATTCTTAATATCCTGAAAAAAGAGTATCATCTAAATTTGATTCTACTGATTATTCACAAAAATAATAGATTTTACCAACGATTATTGTCGAAGGAAACTAAAAAGATCCAGCGAATTATATGGTGTTACGGGAATTTGATGAAAAAAGTATGTTTTAAAAGAACAACTATGGATTACATTGGAGGGTACACAATGGAAGGGCAACCGCAACATACAACGAATCCCCAGATTCCTGCAAAACAGAATATTCGGCTGTTGCTTATTATTTTTGTCGCCCTCATCCTCTCTACAGGGATTTATTTTGTAAATCTTGATATCAAACAGAATAAAAAAGCTGAAGAGATTAGGCAAAATTATTCCAGACTTCTTGAGCAAGGCGAATATCAAAATAAGGAAAACTACCAGCTGGCTCAAGACAGCCTGAAAAAGAGTTTGGATAAAATCTATGGACGTGTTGATGAGCTTGGGAAACAAGGACAATATATCGCAGCTGCGGAAGAACTTAAAAAACTAATGACTTTGTTTCCTGAAAACAAGGATATTCCTCAGAAGATAAATGCTCTGGAGACAGTCCGTCAAGAAGAAGAAAAAAGTCTGGTTCCGTATTATGGTCCGGTCCAGCACATCTTTTTTCATCCTTTAATAGCCTTTCCGGCGCTGACTTTTGATGGAGATCTTCAGTCCAACGGTTTTAACCAGTGGTTTGTTACCATACCTGAGTTTAATAAGATTATTGAATCCATTTATGCCAAAGGATTTATCCTGGTTGATATAAAAGACCTGTATGAAATGAAAAAAGTTGAAGATAAGGAAACGGTTGTTCCAAGGGCCTTATATCTGCCCAAAGGAAAAAGACCGATGGTCCTTTCAATAGATGATTTGAATTACTATCCCTATATGATTCAAAACGGAACTGTGCATAAATTGATTGTGGATACGGCAGGGAAAATTGCCACCTATTCCAAGAGCAGTGAAGGTAAGGAAACCATATCCTATGACAATGAAATTGTTCCCATTTTAGATCAATTTATAGAAAAACATCCTGATTTTTCATTCCGCGGGGCTAAGGGGGTTATTGCCCTCACCGGTTATGAGGGAATCCTCGGGTATCGAACGGATGAATTGCAGTCTCCTCTTTTCAGCAAGGAAAAAGAAGAGGCTCTCCGGGTTGTGCAAGTGATGAAGGAAAGCGGATGGTCTTTTGCATCCCATGGTTACGGTCACCTCAACACCAGAGACGTACCTTATGAAAGACTCGCAGCGGATACGCAGCGATGGAAAAAAGAAGTTGAACCTCTTATTGGGCATACCGATGTGTATATTTATCCGTTCGGGGCATCTGTTAAACCGGAAGATCCCAAATTCAAGTTTTTACAAGAAGAAGGTTTTAAGATCTTTTGTTCCGTTGGCCCCAATCCCTATTTGAAGTACTCAGATCAATACGTGTTAATGGATCGCAGGCATATTGACGGAGTAGCTTTAATTTTGCAGGCGGATATGATGAAGGATCTTTTCGACAGTAAAATGGTTCTGGATCCGGTCAGACCCCCGCTCAAGTTTTAATCATCTCTTCTTCCTGCGGGTAGTTTCCAGCATTAACTTGTATTTGACTTCGGTATCCATGAGTTTTTTAGTAAGCTGATTCTTGCTTTCCCCTTCGGGACAGGCTGAAAGCTGTTTGCGCAGTTCACTGATTTGTTTAAGAAGGTGAACTTCCTCGGGAACAACCCCTGAATTTTTGAGAACCGTATATGCGGCTCTCATTTCTGGCGGTATGGATACCAGATAATCAAGATTGACAGGTTTTCCCTCGCCCGGTAAATCATCAAATTCCCCATTATTAATAGCCTCTTCTATTTTGCTCAAAGCGATCTTGGCAAAAATATCGTACATGTCGTATACCCCAAGTCTTTATTTTTCCTTCCGGTGTATGACCATATTGATCATTAATTGGTTGGAATTCTTACAAATTATTATACAATGAAGGTAAGCATTTTTGATTATTATTGGACGGTATGGAAAGGAAAAAGGAACCGAATATAGGTTCGGTTCCAGTTCAGCATACCCAAGTTTTAAAGATCATCCTCATCATTGCAGCGGGATCTTTTCTGATCAGGATAACACAGCCTATTGGAAGCGCGGTACTCAATATGCAGCATCCGTTTTTTACACAGTATGTGATACTTTTTATTTGCGGGGTCTTTCCTCTCCTGAAAGGTTTAATCGTCGCTGTTGTTACAATCCCAGCATGCTTTGCTTTTAGTTTTTAATCATCGTTCGGTTTCTTAATAGGTAGAGCTGCTTTTTACTCAAGGATATTACGATTGAATAGGACATTGTTATCCCCCTCTAACAGTTCTTTTTGTTCTTTCATGCTTCTTGCCCCATGTTATATAATATAAATTTATCCCGTACACTGTGAGGTAGCGCCAAATATATAGAAAAAGAAAATATTCTTTGTTTGACGGACTTGGTGCAGCCAAGTCTTTCTCATACATTTTTTTCGGCAAAAGTTTGAATAATAAGTTGGAAAGAAAACTTTTATAAGGAGGACGTAAGAAAATGCCGAAAAAAATGGCGACGATGGATGGGAACGAAGCCGCAGCACTTGCTTCTTATGCGTTGACTGAAGTTGCCACCATCTTTCCAATAACCCCTTCATCTCCTATGGCTGAAGGAGTGGATGAATGGTCTGCCCATGGAAAAGTAAATATCTTCGGGCAGCCTGTGAAAGTAGTTGAGATGGAATCCGAAGCAGGGGCAGCAGGCGCTGTTCACGGATCCCTTGCTTCCGGGGCGTTAACGACTACATACACAGCCTCGCAAGGACTCCTCTTGATGATTCCCAATATGTATAAGATAGCAGGGGAACTGCTCCCCACTGTATTTCATGTCAGTGCCAGGGCCTTGGCAACTCACGCCTTATCGATTTTTGGAGACCATCAGGATGTGATGGCGTGTCGACAGACAGGATTTGCCCTGCTTGCTTCCACCAGCGTGCAAGAGGCGATGGATCTTGGTTATGTTTCTCATTTGGCTACAATCAAATCCCGGGTTCCATTTCTACACTTCTTCGATGGATTCCGGACCTCCCATGAATATCAGAAGATTGAAATGATTGATCAGGAAACCATCAACCAGCTGGTAGACCATCAAGCAATTCAAAATTTCAGGGATAATTCCTTAAATCCGGAACACCCCATCATCAGGGGATCAACCCAAAACCCCGACGTGTATTTTCAATATAGAGAAGTATCCAACCCCTTTTATGAGAAAGTACCGGATGTGGTAGAGCAAACCATGCGGGATATTGAAAAAGTTACGGGAAGGGCCTATCACCCGTTTAATTATTACGGAGCTCCTGATGCCGAGCACATCATCGTAGCGATGGGCTCGGTTTGCGATACAATTGAAGAAACCGTGGATTATCTTTTGGGCAAGGGGGAAAAGGTGGGGGTACTGATCGTTCACCTCTATCGACCTTTTTCAGCGAAATACTTCTTTCAGGTTTTTCCCCAAACAGTAAAGAAAATCGCGGTACTGGACAGAACCAAAGAACCGGGGTCCCCGGGAGAACCGCTCTATTTAGATATTGTTGAGCTATTCAGCAGTATTCCCAATAAGCCTATGATAGTCGGGGGAAGGTACGGTCTTGGGTCCAAAGATACAACACCGTCCCAGATCCTGGCGGTTTATAAAAATCTGAAACAGGGCAACCCCAAAAATCATTTTACTATCGGCATCGTGGATGATGTCTCCCATACTTCCTTGCCCGAAGAGGAAGTTATCGATACCACTCCTGAAGGAACCATCAGCTGTAAATTCTGGGGGTTGGGTTCGGACGGCACGGTAGGGGCCAATAAATCAGCCGTTAAGATCATAGGCGATAATACGGATCTCTATGCTCAGGCCTATTTCTCTTATGACAGTAAAAAGTCAGGCGGTACTACGGTTTCCCACTTGCGATTTGGTAAAAAACCAATAAAATCCCGGTATTTAGTTTTCGATGCGGATTATATTGCCTGTCACAACAAATCTTTTCTCTATCAATATGATCTCGTAAAGGGTTTAAAAAAGAATGGTACGTTTGTCTTAAACTGCCCCTGGAAAACAGAAGAGCTGGAAGAACACCTTCCCGCCTATCTGAAACGTTATCTGGCGGAGAACAATATTCAGTTCTATATCATTAATGCCATTGATATTGCACAAAAAATTGGGCTGGGTGCAAGAATCAATATGATTATGCAGGCTGCCTTTTTCAAGCTGGCCAACGTAATACCGGTTGAAGATGCCGTGAAATACCTGAAAAAATCAATAGAAAAGACTTATGGCAGAAAGGGTTCTAAGATCGTAGAAATGAACCAGGCTGCAGTTGACCAGGGAATTTCCCAACTTGTTAAAGTAGAAGTCCCTGCATCCTGGGCTAATGCTCAAGATGAAAAAACGTCTGCAAAAGAAGAACCGGATTTTATTAAAAATATTCACCATCCGATTGAGCGCTATGAAGGGGATAAACTTCCCGTCAGTACTTTTGTGGGGATGGAAGACGGACGTGCCCCTTTGGGTACAACCGCTTATGAAAAACGCGGAATCGCCGTATTTATCCCCGAATGGCAGATCGACAAATGCATTCAGTGCAATCAGTGCTCATATATCTGTCCTCACGCAACGATCAGACCGTACCTGTTAAATGATGTGGAAAAAGCGGAAGCCCCCGATACCTTCAAGACCAAGGAAGCAATCGGCAAGGGTTTGGAAGGACTGCATTACCGTATTCAGGTAGCCCCTATGGATTGCACAGGTTGTATGAACTGTGCCGACATTTGCCCTGCTCCCGGAAAAGCTTTAATCATGAAGCCGGCAGTACAGGAAATTGAAATGGAATCTGAAAATTGGGAATATGCGATGACCGTTACTCCGAAGGAAGATCTAACAGATCGATATACCTTAAAAGGCAGCCAGTTTATCAGGCCGCTCCTGGAATTTAACGGTGCCTGCCCTGGCTGTGGAGAGACTCCCTATGTAAAGCTTCTGACCCAGCTCTTCGGAGAGAGAATGATGATTGCCAATGCCACAGGATGTTCATCCATTTGGGGCGGAAGTTATCCTTCCATTCCCTATACCACCAATGCGGAAGGAAGAGGACCTGCCTGGGCAAACTCACTCTTTGAAAATAATGCTGAATATGGGTATGGGATGTATTTAGGCGCAAAACAGGTCAGAGAAAAGATTGCCAGGTTAATGGAGGAAGCGCTTGATTCTCCTGTCGATGATCAAGTCAAAAGTGCGTTTCGGGAATGGCTTGATTCCTTTGATGACGGGGATAGGTCCAGGTTTGCTTCAGATAAAGTGTTACAAGTTCTCCAAACTCAATCCGGACAAAATCCTATCTTTGCCGAAATTCTCAAAAGGAAAGACTATCTGGTAAAACGTTCCGTTTGGTCGGTTGGCGGAGATGGCTGGGCTTATGATATCGGATACAACGGAGTGGATCATGTTCTGGCCAGCGGAGACGATATCAATCTCCTTGTTATGGATACCGAAGTCTACTCCAATACCGGGGGCCAGTCCTCCAAAGCTACGCAGACCGCAGCGATTGCCAAATTCGCGGCCGCCGGCAAAAAGATCCGCAAGAAGGACCTGGGGATGATGGCCATGTCCTATGGATATGTTTATGTTGCGCAGATCGCGATGGGAGCGAATATGCAGCAAACCATCAGGGCAATTAAGGAAGCGGAAAAATACAAGGGACCGTCTCTTATCATTGCTTATGCTACCTGCTTTACACACGGTATCAAAAGTGGAATGGGAACCAGTATAGCCCAGCAAAAGAAAGCTGTTGAATCGGGGTATTGGCATCTCTACAGGTATAACCCCGAGCTAAAAGAACAAGGCAAAAACCCATTCGTCTTGGATTCCAAAGAGCCGAAAGGGAACTTCCGGGAATTTCTGGAGAGCGAGATCCGATACTCGTCATTGATGAACGTCTTTCCTGATATTGCTGATGAAATGTTCAGCGTTGCTGAGGATCATGCGATGACACGTTATGAGACCTATCGCAGGATGGCACAGAATGATTGTTTCAGGTAAAAGGCTTTGATGAAAGAAGGGAGGACAATATGAGCCATAAGCATCATATCGTTTCCATCATCTCCAGGATGGCGGAGAAAAATATACTTGAACACCAGTATAAAAATAAAAAATATTTAAACCTGAAAAGGAAGATGGACGAACCGTAGGAAAGGGGCTGTTGCACAACGAACATGAAAGTTCGTGGGCAACAGCCCTCCAGTTATCTCTGGAAATAGCAAATGCGAGCCCTAGAGAGCCCGCAAATACTGTATAATTTAATTATGCGACTAAGAAAACCATACACTAAAAATTATACAGAAAATATTGGAGGCTATCAATTAGTTCTGCCATTAAATTACGAAGTGTTAATACCGGAAGATGACTCAGTCCGACTGCTAAGCCAAATACTGGAGGGATTAAACTACGAGAAATTATACAGGGCGTACTCTTCCACCGGAAGAAAACCTGCAGTCGAACCCAAAATCCTGTTTAAGGTATTAACTTACGCTCAGACAAGGCTACGTAATGTATAGACAGCGTCAACGGAGCAAGGATGCGGAGTGCGGCAGATTGCGCCAAGGAGGGCGCAATCTGCCGAAAGCGTCAATGCATTACGTAGCCCTGCCTTGAGATGGTTTATTAAGTCATGCAAAGAATCAGTCATTTAGAAAAAACCAGATTTAAATCTTACGATTTAAGCTGGGTTATATTTTCTTTATAAAATAAAGAAGGTATCGCTCACTACCTTTTAAGTAGTTTTGCGACACCCTCTTTCTGTAAAGACTATTACAATTGATTGGAATCTACCCATTCTTTCGCATTACGAACATCATATTCCGTAGGAATAAGTACCTGAGACTCCTGTTTTACCTCTTCCCAATTCTCTATCCAGGCAGCTGTTTTATGATTTTCCACAGGAAGCGCCATAAAACGGTCTTTCCTTTTCATATTCGCCATGATTTCATCCCACCTTAGTCAGTTTTCTGCACTGAGTCTTTTTCAGCGTTTTATTCAGTTTTATATAATTGGTTTTTTAGGCATAACTCCTAATTCCTCAGATTTAACATATTGCATGTTTCCCCAACCACTTGAGTGGTTTCTTTTCAGGATTCCGCTGTATCTATACTTCTTGCCGGACATTCTGTTTCACCTCACATACAAAGATATTATCTTTTGAAATAGTTTTTGATTCTAGAAAAAAAAACATACTCTTATTTTCTTGGAAATTTTTTATCCTGCCATAAGTGTTGTACAACTAAAACTCCACTTTCCTGGGCTTTATTCATAAGCTCAGAGATGGGTGATGTTACGAGGATAACATTGAAACCGATATTGACAATGACCCTGTTCTTCAATAAAATACCCGATTTGCATCGGGTATGTAATCAGTCTTTTTTGGATTGAAGCACAGTTTTCATTTTGTTAATTGCTTCGATCAAAGAGTCCGCCGTCTTTACAACGACCTCATCTTTCTGGGCAATCCCTTCAGATAATTTTTCCTGAATCGAAGATTGAACCTTTAATGCCTTGTTTTCCAATTCCCCGATGATATTCTTCATATTATCCGTAAATATTTCTTCTGCTTCTTCAAAGCTTTCCTCCATAATGGTTTTCATTTCATCAACATTTTCAAGGAGTCCTTTTTTCAATTCATTGGCTTCGTCGGCTGTTTGTTCTTTAATTAATGCAGTAAGCTCCTGAAGTTTTACTTTAATGTTTTTTAATCCTTCCTGAGACATGCAAACAAACACTCCTTCATGGTTTAATTTACTCATTTCTATCATATCACAGTTTTTTCATTTTATTAAACAAATATCAGGATAAGAATAAAACAAGTAATATCTACCTTTGAAGGAGCAATTTTCTGCAAAAGTTAACTTTGGGAATACGGGAATTGGGCTTGATATTTGGTGAACATATCGAGGGCATCGTCCACTTGTTGCTGAGTGGCAAGATCTGCTTGATATTCTCCCAGGTTAAAAATCTCTTCAAAAAGGTGGCGGTGAAGTTGTTTTATGCTATTGAGATTGTTGTTAACCAGAGTATAAAGCTTTTCGCATAGAATTTCTTTGGAACCGGTAGTGTAGGACTCGATAATATACTTTTCACTCGAGAGCGTATCATTTAAACGATCACGAAGGTTATAAGACGAATCCTTTTCTTTTGGCAATACCGGAGATTTTCCTTTGCCAATTTTTTGAACCCCAAATGGACTGGTAACCGTTGAAGTATTGTCGATCATTGTACTATTCCCCCTTGTGCAGATTGCTGCTGAAGATAGTTTAACAGATTGCGATAGTTTTGCTGGTGGACTTGACCGGCATTATTGAATACCCCTTTAAAATTTGCATCCACTTCCTGATTGGCATATTGATTGCATTTTTTTGCCATGAGGAGTTCCCAGGACATAAAATCTTTGATGTAATTTAATTCTTTTGCAGATAACATTGCACAACCCTCCAAGTAAAGATTTACTTCCATATTGTTTGCAATGTTCAAACTGGTTATGTAAAAAAATATAAAAAAAACCCCCCTGTTTCATGCAGGGAGGGTTTTGATTGCAATGATATTTTGCTTACCAGTTGTTTCTGGAACGGGGTTGGTAGCAGTCACGGCAATATACCGGTTTGTCACCAGTAGGCTGGAAAGGAACAGTAGTTTCTTTTCCGCAAGCTGAGCAAACAGCAGGGAACATTTCACGCTGAGGACGGGAATAACCGCCACGGCTTTGTTGTTTTCTGGCTGCACGGCACTCAGGGCAACGTCCTGGTTCGTTTGTGAAACCTTTTTCGGCATAGAATTCTTGTTCTGATGCGGAGAAAGTAAATTCACGGCCACATTCTTTACAGCTTAGAGTTTTGTCATTATACATGTAATGACCTCCTAGATTTTATTACCCGCCACATGGGAAGTTCGTTCGACATCTTCCCTGAGCCTGAGGCAATCGAGAAGGTCTTCTAAATCCACATAGATCTAACGAGCTTAGTATAGTATACCCAATAATTTGAAAATTGTCAAAGATAAGTATTGAATTAAATAGTTAAAGATGATCAAGTTTTTAGCAAAACTAATCAATAGGAGGCTTTCTTTCGCTTTCTTTTCCTGAGATCGTGCAAGAGCAACAGGAAAAATAACCCTAAACTGATTCCGGAGATATAAGTTCCTACCCGAAAACCATAAGGATAAAATTCGAAGGATATTTGATTTTCTCCCGGGGGTAATTCCACCCCCAGAAAAGCCTCTCCAATTTTCCGCATAGAGGCTGCCTGACCATTTACTGTGACTTCCCACCCGGGGTCAAAGGGGACGGACGTAAAAAGTAAGGTGCGGTCTGAAACGTGAACATTTCCCTGAACCCGGGTATCAGAGACGATGAAATCATCCGGGGCTTCTTGACGGAGAGGAGAGAGGGCTTGATCAAGGCTGTTTTCATCTAATCCATAAAAATACTTTTGGGCCAGGGCAAAGCCTTCATTTTTAAAGGTAAGCTTGACGCGTAATTCTTCATTTTTCTGGTGAAATCCAAGATCCACAATTCTTTTGTTATAAACCGGCAAATAGCCTTTGATTTCTTTCTCATTAATCGAGATTTGAACATCGTTATCAATGGTCTGAAAAGAGACATAGACTTGTTGCTCTTTGGGATTCCTTAAAAGAAATTCAACCGAGCCCGGCTGGGTGTTGCTAATTCTTTTAAAAGTCTCTTTGTTTTTTTCAAAGGTTAATGCGGCATTGTTCATTTTCGTGTCCTGAACGGGAAGAGGCAGGAAATAATCAATAATTTGTGGTTCTTTATTTCCTAACATCAGGTTGATCAGCCTGTTTTGCAGGGTAAAAGGGTTATCGTCCTTAGTGGGGTCAAAGGCCAGCGTTGCTTTATCCACCAAAAAACCGACCGGCAAAAAATATTGGTTCTGATAAACTTTGAATTCTCCTTTATCCATGATTTCCTTGTAGCCAAGTCCCTTTTCCGTTGTTGAAATCACATATTTTACCGCAAATAACGACTCTGTGATAGGGGTTGATCCGGCAAAGTTAACTGATTTGTATCCGGCAGTTGTAAGGAAGCCCAACTGTCTAAGGGCCTTAAGCATTTCCTGGTTAGACATGGAACTAAAATGAGTAATTCCGGGATAGTATAAATTCATCGGATCATTGTAGGTCCGGCCGCCAATCCGGTCCAGACGGTAGAAGCTTTGGTCTTTTGTTTCTATTTCCGGGATGATTTCTTGAAGTTCAGCCAAAGTTTTGCCGTATTCCTGTTTGGTAACAAAGGAAAACTCATTATCCAATCTTTTTAACAGATACCAGGTATTTAAGGTGGTTTCGAGGAAGATTAATCCCGCCAGGCAAATCAGGAACTTTTTCTTATTTATAGATGATTTCAGGATCCCTGCGAGAAGGAAGGAGTCTAAACCAAGAAGAACAATACTGATCCATATCATCCTGTCACTTAAAAAGTCATAATTGGCTTTTTGTACAATGAAAATAACCAGTATCCAGGCCGGACAGGTTTTCTTAATCAAGGAGATTTCCGACAGTTTCATGGATTGAAGACTTTTTGCGGCCAGGAAAATTAAAAGGAAAGAAAATACAAAAGAATATCTGTAAGGAAACCAATCGGGCTTGTCAAAGGCATGCCACATGATATCCAAATTGGAAAAATTAAAGCTAAGGATCAGAAATCCGAGAAGTATTGCATAAATAATTCTTTCTTTGGAAGGAATTTTAGGATTCCAAAAGTACACTGTTGTTAATAAAAGGGGAAGCAGCCCGCAAAAGATATTGGGGAGTCCCTTATATTTCAGGGTATCATAGGCGCCCAGCTGAGATTTACTCAACAAATCCAATACTTTAAAGTTGATATTCCAATTTAGCAGGGATAATACATTTGGTCCTCCCTGGCCGTTGGTTAAGGCAAAAAAAGTGGGAACCAGAAGAATCGCACTGCATCCGGCAGCAAGGAGAAAAGAAAATCCATACAGTGATATTTTTTTAAAAAAGAAGTTTATTCCTTTCCCGGAATGTTCGCTGAAAAATGCTGCCAGCATGTAAAGAAAAGAAAAGACGCCTACCATATAGGCAATATAAAAGTTGGCTATAAATATAACAATTAAACTCAAAGCGAAGAACAGAAACTTGTTTTCCCTTAGAATTTTCTCAACACCAAAAAGGACCAGGGGTAAGAGAATCACTCCATCAAGCCACATCAAATTGAAAGAATAGACGATGGAGTAAGACATGAGGGAGTAAAGAACTGAAAAGAGGATGCGGTATATTCCGGTACACTTGAGGGAATAGCGGGCATAGTAAAGAAACGTAAAACCGCTGCAGCCAATCTTCAACAAGATGATCAGCATCACCGCTTCAGTGAGATGCTCTTTAGGAAATAATAAAATGAACAAGGAAAATGGACTTGAAAGATAATAGGCAAAAAGCCCGAGAAAATTCAAACCCATTCCGGCTTGCCAGCTATAGAGGATGCTTTGTCCTTTGGTGAGAATTTCATAATAGGTGGAATAAAAATCGATGTATTGCCCGCTCAGGTCGGAGATTAATACGGTATGATCTCCGGCAGGATACATACCCAATTTTATATAAGCCAGCCCCAATATCCCCAAGGGCATAAAAAAAGAACAAAGATACTCAAAAATTCTTTGTTTTTCCAAACTTCTCAAAAAAGGCTTCCCGATGAACATTTATTTATCACTTCCGGCCAAAGGTCTAAATACAATAAGTTTGCTCGCAAGATAATTAAAGATGATAACCAGAACATTGGCGGTCATCTTAGAGACCAAATCATCAAAACCCATGATTTCTACAAGAAAGATCATGGAAATGATATCTAAGCCATAAGAAATCATTCTTGATAAAAGGAAGGTGCCAAACTCCTTGCATAAAATAAGAAATTCTTTTTCCCTGCTCTTGAAAACATAGCGTTTATTGGTAATAAAGGCAAAGGAGACAGAGAGAAGCCAGGCCAGCGTTGTGGCCGTTTTGAAATCGAAAGCCAATAACTTCGTCAGGAACGTATAGCAGACAATATTGACAAAAGTAGTGATGATCCCAAAAAAAATGTAATTTGTGATTTCATTTTTTTCTTTTATTGTCTTTCCAATAAGCAAGCTTTATATTTTCCTTCCGTTATATTCATCCACAAAATAGAGAGGACGTCTTTTTGTCTCGTTAAAAATACGGCCGATATACTCGCCGATGATCCCAAGGGATAGAAGCTGGATTCCTCCCAGGAAGAGAATAATGACCATGAGCGATGGGTATCCCTGGACACGTTCTCCGTAAGCAATGGTCTTTACGATAATCACCATCATATAAACGAAAGCAAAAAGGGAGATCAACGAACCCAAAAGACTGGAAAAGCGGAGCGGGATCGTTGTAAAAGAAGTGATACCTTCTATAGCCAAATCCAGGAGTTTGAGGTAATTCCATTTTGTTTGTCCTGCTGCTCTGGGATCACGGTCGAACAAGATTTCTTTTTTGTTAAACCCGATCCAGCTGAACATTCCCTTGGTATACCGCTGCGTTTCGCGGAGCTGTTTTAAAGCTTCCACACAACGCCGGTCCAGCAGCCGAAAATCCCCGGTATCCTCCTGGATGGGTATTCGCGATAACTTTTTGAGCATCTTATAAAAAGTACTCGATGTATACTTCTTAACCCAGGTTTCACCCAGACGGTTTCTTCTTTTGGCATAAACATCATCATATCCGGACTCCCAGCACCGGACCATTTGGGGAATAAGTTCCGGGGGATCTTGCAGATCGGCATCAATAATCACCACGGCATCACCGGTAGAGTAGTCCAACCCGGCGATCATCGCAATCTCTTTACCGTAATTTCTGGACAGATCCACATAGGAAATCCGGCTGTCTTTTCTTTGAAGGGTTTTGATAATCTCCAGCGTTTTATCCTTACTGCCGTCATTGATAAAAAGGATTTCAGTATCATATTGATGAAGCTGATCCAGAACCTGGTCCAGTCTGGCATATAGTTTTTCCAGAACATCTTCTTCGTTGTAAGCGGGAATAAGGATAGAAATTTTTTTCATGATTCTTCACCAAAAAAGTACCAATTTGACCCATATCATGTATAGTGTAAACAAGTGCCGGCTGTATTTATACATCAAAAATTTTGTATAATATTAGGGAATAATACTTTTTTGAATATTATGATAATTTAGAGATTGAATCATAGAGCGGAGGGTAAATATGAAAAGAATAAACGAGTTTCTGCTCATTAACCTGGGGCTTTTCTTGGTAGCGGTGGGAATCGTGCTTTTTAAAATTCCCAATAAATTTGCGACCGGTGGAGTAAGCGGGGTTGCCATCATAGCAGACAAGTATTTTCCGAATGCCCCGGTAGGATCTTTAATGTTTATCATTAATCTTATTTTGGTAATTCTCGGTTTCATTTTTTTGGGGAAAAATTTCGGATCGAAAACGGTTTATTCCAGCTTTGTCTTATCCGGTATGGTCTGGGCCCTAGAAAAGATATTCCTTCTCACCAAACCCCTTACCGGGGATACGATGCTTGAACTTGTTTACGCCATCCTGCTGCCGGCAATCGGGACGGCCATCGTGTTTAACAACAATGCCTCTACCGGCGGAACTGATATTATTGCAAAAATTTTAAGCAAATACACATCGTTCCATATCGGAATGACCCTGTTAATATCTGATTTTAGTATAACGATTTTTGCTTTGTTTGTTTTTGGCATAAAGGCAGGTATGTATTCTATACTCGGTCTTATTATGAAAGCTTTTATTATTGATTTAGTCATAGAAAACCTGAACATCAGCAAACATTTTGTTATAATCAGTAAAAAACCGGAAGAGGTCAAAGAGTATATTGTTAAGGAACTAAAAAGAGGAGCTACCATTCACAAAGCCTTTGGCGCATATTCCCATGAAGAAAAAGAGGTAATCACCGCGGTTATGAACAGGAGGCAAGCATTAAAATTACGGAAATTCATCCGGAATATTGATCGAAACGCGTTTATCTCGATTATCAATACTTCGGAAATCATCGGCAAAGGATTTCCGAATGGAGCGTAAAAAGGGGTTGTTGCAAAACTACTTAAGAAGGTTTCCATAATGTATAGCCGCTCTCGGCAGATCGTGAAGGCCACTAGCCTTCACGCATCCGTGGCGAGCCGCTCAATGCCATCCATGGCACCGGAAGAAATGTCCACTGGACATTTCTTCCCAGTCCATCCATG
>JAAYUV010000054.1 GCA_012517475.1 Peptococcaceae bacterium
TAGCTTCCTTAATATTTTTCCAATGTCCGCTTTGATTTTCCCATAGATCAACTGCCTTCTGTACTTTGGTGCAAACACGATATGATATTTACAATTCCATTGCGTGTGTGATAAACTTTCCGTATCCATTTGGATTACTACTTCCTATTTTAATGCGGCTGCCAAACCTGCACTATTTTATCAAAATCGGAGGTAGTCTTTCTACTCATAGCTAAAGCTCTTTGGAACCACCTGCATAGCAGGTGGTTTTCGTTAGACAAACAAAAGACCCTTTCATATTTGAAAGGGTCTCAGTATGAACCAAAACCGATTAATAACTGTGATGAGCCCTCTTTAGCTGCTGATTCCGGGCAATTACCGAAAGCGCATAATTCAGAACAAAGTATGTGATCGCTATCATGATAAATATCGCAAATACTTGTGCTGTAGTTCCGTACTGCCCCATGATGATCATACCTTTTCCTGTTAAGTCCTCAACCCCAACAGCCCATACGAAAGACGTATCTTTTATTACGGTAATGAATTGGGACACCAACGGGGGAATCATTTTCCGCATAGCCTGAGGAAGAATAATATGAGTCAGGGTCAGCCGGTATGAGAAGCCCTGTGATTTAGCAGCTTCCCATTGCCCTTTGTCAATAGAATTGAGTCCGCCGCGGACGATCTCCGCAATGATGGCGGAGGTAAAAATCGTCATGGCAACAATCCCTGCATAAAGCGGCCCCAGCGGAGTCATAAAACGGCAAACCAGGATAAAAAGCAACATCGGTATATTCCGGACAATCTCAATATAGAATGCTGCAATCTGGCTTATCACACGTTTTTTGGAATACCGTGCTATGCCCAGAATTGTTCCGAAAATCGTGCTGAATATGATTGCTGCACCTGCAATGTATATCGTTACCAATAGCCCCTCACCCAGAAAACGAAAGATTTCGGGTTTCATCAAATCTCTGATCATGCTGAAACCTCCGCTCTCTTTTCTAGGTACCGTACCAGATTGGCCAGAGGGAAACATAAGGAAAGATATAGCAAGCCGACAACCACATAAGTAGGCCCATAATGGAGCGTCTCACTGGACCAGGAATCCGCCCTGTACATGAGGTCTCCGCCTGCAATTAAGGCCATAACCGAGGTATTTTTAATCAAGTTTACAGCCTGATTGGCCAAAGGCGGAAGAACCACCCTTGCTGCCTGGGGCAAAATGATATAGCGCATTGCTCCTACATAATTAAAACCCTGGGATAAAGCCGCTTCCATTTGTCCGCGGTGAATAGACTGGATCCCTGCTCTAATTACTTCAGCAATATATGCACCGTGGTAGATCCCGACACCCAAGACACCGACCGCCAGAACTGGAAGCATAATCCCCATATGCGGTAATCCGTTAAACAGGAAGAAAACCTGAATTACCAAAGGAGTATTTTGGATAAATTCTACATATACCCTGTTAATCGCTTTGGGAAATTTAAAATGGGTTGATCCAAGCACGCCAAATATAATTCCCAATACGAGTGCTAAGCACAGGGACAATGAAGACGCCAATAATGTTGTTAAAAACCCTTCGGCAAATACTTTCCAATTTGCAAACAACGCTAACCACTTAAATCCCGCAAAAGGTCCAACCACCAGATTAACCCCATTTCTGAGCTATCGAAAGATGACTAGCTTATTTTAAGCCCCACTTGGTAATCAGTTTATCAAGCTCGCCATTACTCTTCATTTCATTTACGGTATCGTTGATCAGTTTTGCTAAAGCGTCATTACCTTTTTTGCTGGCAAGACCGTAGTTTTGTGAAGTGAAGTTATCCGGAAGAATGACGGTGCTGTCGTCAAGATATCCGAAGAGGATGGATTTATCAACGGAGAAGCATTGAACGCGACCGGAATCAAGAGCAGCCTTAATTTCAGGATAAGTAGCAAATTCAAGGAATTCTACTTTAATTCCGAGTTTGTCGGCAGCTTCCTGAATTGCTTTTTTACTGGTAGCGCTTTGGGCTACCCCAATCTTTTTGCCGTTGAGATCTTTCAGACCGGCAATTTTAGCATCTTTTTTAACAAGTAATCCTACATAGTCAACAAAATAGGGATCTGAGAAATTATAGGTTTGTTTACGTTCTTCAGTAATGGTAAAGGTAGCTGCGACGAGATCGATTTCACCGCTGTCAAGCAGTGGGCCGCGGGTCTTAGCGGTAACAGCCTGGAGGTCTATTTTTTTCTCATCGCCTAAGATCTTTTTGGCAATTGCCCTTGCCAGATCAATCTCGAAACCATCAATTTGATTGGTCTTAGGATCTTTGTAACCAAATTTAGGAACGTCAATCTTGACTCCTACTTTGAGTACGCCGCGATCTTTAATCGCTTTCAGATCGGCAGGTTCTTTAGACTGGGTGGTGGCCGGTGTCGAGCTGCAGCCAACTAATACCAGGCTAAGCATAAGAAGTAAAACTAAACCGATTAAACTTACCTTTTTCATCCTTTTTTCCTCTCTCCCTAAAAATATATTTGTGCCTTTTTACAGGCAGCACCCCTAAGTTAATTAACGCAGAATCTTGCTTAAAAACAGTTTGGTGCGATCATGATTCGGATTAATAAAGAAGTGTTCCGGGGTACCTTGTTCAACAATTTCACCTTCATCCATAAAGATTACTCTATCGGCCACCTGACGGGCAAAGCCCATTTCATGCGTGACGACAACCATGGTAATCCCTTCATGCGCCAGATCAACCATAACATCCAGCACTTCCTGTATCATTTCCGGATCCAGTGCCGAAGTAGGTTCATCAAATAACATAATTTTAGGTCTCATGTTTAAAGCTCTGGCTATAGCAACTCTCTGCTGCTGGCCGCCTGAAAGCTGAGACGGAAAAGCATTGGCTTTTGCCCTTAGACCGACCCTGTCCAGGTACTTCATCCCTGACTCTTCAGCCTCTTCTTTGGCTACTCCGCCAACAATAATCGGTGCTAATGTGAGGTTTTCCAGTACGGTCTTATGCGGGTAAAGGTTAAATTGTTGAAATACCATAGCAACCTGTTGTCTGACTTTAGCTACCGGAGCATTGTGAGCAGTAATTTCCACCCCGTCAACTACTACTTTTCCCGAGGTGGGTTTTTCGAGCAGGTTCATACACCTGATCAGAGTGCTTTTTCCCGAACCGCTGGGTCCGATCACCACGAGCTTTTCGCCGGTTTGTACTGTTAAACTAATGTCTTTTAAAACATGATTATGTCCAAAATATTTATGTACCTCAGTTAATTGAATCACTCTGATGTTCCTCCCCTGGAAACGGTAGTTTTTCTACTAAGTGAATACCCCTTGTTCACCTCCGCGTAAAAAAAAGATGCCGAAACGTGCCAGGAATTCAGCAACTGAATAACTGTCCAATATTAATGTAAGAATATTATACATTACATCATTATGAACGTATAGTAAAAATTGATAATTATTCATTGTATACATTTTTTTACAAATGGAAAACGATACAGCCGTATCTTCCAGATAATTGAGCTATCATTCCAAAAGCCGGATCTGATAGGCCGCAGTACGTCCCACGGGCTGATTATTAAGTTAATTACTTTAATTTCCCCTGGTAAAGATCCCATGCTCAGTCTATTATAGTATATAGTTTCACAATACCATACATTACATCGAAAGAGGAGCAGCCATGACTTCAGCTAAATATCCGGAGATTATAGATATACATTCTCATATTTACCCAGAAAAAATTGCTTCGATTGCAGTATCTTCAATCAGATCTTTTTATGAAATCCCCATGCATGGAAAAGGAACCGTTCATGATCTGGCAAAACTGGAACACCGCGCGGGAATAGAAAGGTTTGTGGTTAGTTCCACAGCAACTTCACCTCAGCAAGTACCCGCTATCAACAATTTTCTGGCTGAAGTGTCTGAACGGTTTACTCAGGTTTTGAGTTTTGGTACAATTCACCCGGAATTTCCTTCCCCTAAAAAAGCAATTAATCAAATCATCTCGTTAGGACTTAAAGGAGTGAAACTTCACCCGGATTTTCAAAAATATAATATAGATGATCCCCTCATGTTTCCTATTTACGAAGCAATAGAAGGACAACTTCCGATCTTATTTCATATAGGCGACAACCGGATGGATTACTCGAGTCCTTATAGATTGGTGAAGATTCTTGACCATTTTCCGGGGCTTACCGCAATCGCTGCCCATCTGGGAGGCTACAGGGTATGGCATGGAGAAGCCCAGGCACTCCTTGGCAGAGAGGTTTATATCGACACTTCCAGTTCTCTGATGTTTCTCAATCAGGAAACAGCCGTTAACATTATCCGTCAACATGGGATAAACAAGGTTTTATTTGGAACGGATTACCCGATGTGGAGCCCCCAGGCAGAACTCAAACGTTTCCTGTCCCTTGGGCTGACAAAAGAAGAAAACCAGGCAATTCTTTCAGAAAATGCCAAGAAAGTACTGGGATTGTAAAACGTCTATTTTGCCTTTTCCTTCTTCTTTCCTAAGTAGGCACTTTTAACTTCTTCATTCTCAAGCAATTCCCTGCCTTTGCCGCTTAAGACAATATTTCCGGTTTCAAGAACATAACCCCAATCAGCAATATGCAACGCTACATTGGCATTTTGCTCGATGAGAAGAATGGTCACTCCCCGATCCCTGATCTCCTTAATGATTGAAAAAATATGTTTTACAACCAAAGGCGCCAGTCCCAGGGAAGGCTCATCCATCATCATAATTTTAGGACGGGACATCAATGCTCTCCCAACTGCCAACATTTGCTGTTCTCCACCGGACAGAGTCCCAGCCATCTGCCAGGATCGCTCTCTGAGTCTTGGAAATAGATCATAGACCCATTGAATATCCTTCTGAATCTCTTCTCTATCGGTTCGCAAATAGGCTCCGATCATGAGGTTTTCAACTACCGACAAATTCGGGAAAACTCGTCTCCCCTCCGGAACCAAGGTAATTCCCTTGGCAACAATTTCTGAAGTTTTCATTCCGGTAATTTCTTCCCCTTGGTACATGACCTTGCCCGATCTACTTTTTACGAGACCCATAATCGAACGCAGAGTAGTGGATTTTCCCGCCCCATTGGCTCCGATCAATGTAACAATATTTCCTTCCGGGACTTCCAGGGTAATCCCTTTCAGGGCTTCAATACCGCCATAAGCCACCGTAAGATTTTCTATTCTAAGCATCTTCTTCCACCCCCAGATAGGCTTCAATTACCTTTGGGTTATTTTGAATCTCATTGGCCGTACCTTTTGCAATTGTCTCACCGAAATCAAGAACATAGATACGTTCGGATATTTCCATAACCAATTCCATATGATGCTCGATCAAGAATACTGTAAGATTATACCTCTCCTTGATATCCCTAATGAAATGTGTAAGTTCTTCTGTTTCCTTTGGATTCATTCCCGCAGCCGGCTCATCAAGCAGCAGAAGACTCGGTTCAGTTGCCAAGGCGCGGGCAATTTCAAGTCTGCGTTGTACCCCGTACGGGAGAGAAGACGCCACTTCATGCTGATATTTACTTAAACCAAATTCGTTGATTAAAACATCAACTTTTTCTCTCATCTGCTTTTCTTCCATCCTGTACTGCGGTAACCGGAGGGTAGCAGATAAGAAGTCTGATTTGAGCCTTAGATGGCGGGCAATCAAAATGTTTTCAAGCACGGAAAGTTTTTTGAACAAACGAATATTTTGGAAAGTCCTTGCAATCCCATTTTTCGTAATTTGATCGGGCTTCATTCCGGTAATATCTTTTCCGCAATAAATAATCCGGCCCTCAGTTGGGGTATAAACACCAGTAATCATATTAAAAGCAGTGGTTTTCCCCGCACCGTTCGGCCCAATTAATGCAACAATTTCCCCGGGATTCACCTCGATAGAAAGATTGTTTACTGCGGTGATACCTCCGAAACGCATAGTTATTCCCTGCGTTTTCAAAATCGGAACAACATTGCTCATTTCGCTTCACCACCTTTTGGGCGTTTAAAGGAAAACTTGGATCCAATCCTTTTGAGCATATCCCAATTTAATTCTTTGGTTCCCATCAACCCATTCCGATAAAACAAAACGATCAACATCAAAAGGATAGAAAAAACAACCATTCTAAATCCAGGTCTAAACAAGGGAATATCAAAGGATCCAATACTCAGCGGTTCGTCCAGAAAACGCAGCCATTCCTGCCCTGCGGTAACAATAAATGCGGAAATAATCGTACCTGAGACGCTTCCCATGCCGCCCAGGACAATAATCAACAGGAAGTTATACGTCAAAACAAACAAAAAGTTTTTGGGATCTACCGTTCCCAGCAATGCTCCATAAAGGCCTCCGCCTATACCCGCAAAAAAAGCTCCAATTATAAAAGAGAGGACTTTATGATTAAAAAGATTAATCCCCATAGCCTCAGCGGCTATTTCATCTTCACGAATAGCTTTAAAGGCTCTTCCATAACTTGAAGAGATAAGAAGTATAATGAATACGATGGTTACAAATGCCGTGCCGAATATCCACCAAATATTTGCCGTTGGTGGTATGTTTTTAATGCCCAGAGAACCGTTTGTTATACTTTGGGCATTTGTGATGATAATCCGAATGATCTCAGAAAAACCGAGGGTGGCAATGGCCAAATAATCATCCCGAAGTCTTAAAACAGGGGCTCCAATCAAGAAGGCTACTAATGCAGCCAGCAACCCCCCAAGGATTAACGCTGCAAAAAACGGCAGTTCAATATTTGCGATCAGAGGATGCATAGGCTTTAAATAGAAAACCATGGAACGCATTTCTACCGGTACAGTAAATATACCTACTACATAAGCTCCTATAGCCATAAAACCTGCATGACCCAACGAAAAAAGTCCGGTAAATCCATTGATAAGATTCATGGACAAAGCGAGTATTGTATAAATCGCACAAAGGTTTAATACTCTCTTAATATAGGAATCAAAAAATAAGTCCGCACTTAAAATAAATACAAATAGTCCTGCGATCAAAATGATTGTAAGAATTTTATCTTGCTTCTTCATCGGTCACACCTTCTCGGTAGTTTTTTCCCCAAGTATTCCGGTAGGCCTGAATATGAGGATCAGGATCAGAAGAATGAAGGCAAATGCATCTCGATATCCTGTTAAGGAAGATAGCTTGGCAACAAGTAAAATCTCGCCAAGCCCCAGGATGAAGCCCCCGATAACAGCACCTTTAATATTTCCTATACCGCCGATTACTGCCGCAATGAAACACTTGAGGCCGGGCATCACCCCCATCATGGGCTGTACCTGGGGATATTTAATTCCCCACATAATTGCTCCCATGGCGGCTAGACCCGACCCTATTGCAAAGGTGGCAGCAATCACCTTATTAATATCGATTCCCATTACCATCGCTGTCTCATAATCCTTTGATACGGCACGCATTGCCATTCCTAATTTGGTACGATTGATGATATATAATAAGATTGCCAAAATGATCATTGTGACTGCAGGAATGAAGAAAGTGATAACTTGAATAGATACCCCGCCGATTACAACCGTATTCGCAAAAAAAGTAATCTCCGGAAAAGCCTTTGGTTTCCCTGAGAAAAGATAATTTGCCAGGTTCTCCAGCAAAAAGGATACACCAATAGCAGAAATTAGAATCGAGTTCTTGGGTGCATCCCGAAGAGGCCTGTATGCAGAACGTTCTACCAGCATTCCAAGAAGCGCAGTAGCAAGGATAACCCCTATAAAAGCAAAAGGCCAGGGAACACGAAACGTAGCAATTCCAAAAAACGCAAAATAGGCAGCCATCATAAAAATGTCGCCATGGGCAAAATTGATCATTCTCAGTATTCCATATACCATGGTATAACCGATTGCGACCAGAGCATATAAGCTGCCAAGTGATACACCGTTAGCCAGATGCTGTAACGTCGTACTACTCATAAATAATCATTCACCGCCATTAAGTTGGTTGACTTCGCCGCTCCTTGCCATCCATGGCATCGGTCGTTTCCCGCCATCCTGGCTCCAACGACACTAGCTCATCCTGACCGTCGCGGCATTCGTCAAAACAGCTTCGGCAAGCCTCGCTTGCCGAAGTTGTTTTGATACATGATATCTGGTATTACAGGTACCTGTTCATATTCAATTATTTGGCTTTGACCGTATCCATATACGTGAATTTCCCGCCTTTTACGGTCTTAATAACGGCATCTTTAACAGCATCCCCATTGACATCCAGTGTGATAGGCCCTGCTGCACCAGGGAAATCCTTGGTAGCGGCCAGAGCTTCACGGATCTTAACAGGATCTGAGGAATTAGCACGTTTCATAGCATCCAGGATCAGGATATAGGCATCATAACCAAGAGCTGTAACAGCAGCGGGTTCTTTTCCAGGGTAAGCTTTTTTGTATTCATCAAGGAACTTGGTTGATTCCGGAGTCATGGTAACGGAAGGATCAAAGAAGGTAGAGAATACTGCGCCTTCCACTTCAGCTCCGCCGACTTTGAGGAATTCATCAGTTTCCCAGGTATCTCCACCTATGAAAGGTGTTTTGATGCCAAGTTTTTTGGCTTGTTTGATAATAAGCGCTGATTCGGTAAAGTTACCAGGAGCAAAAATTACGTCAGGATTTTTGGATTTAACATTCGTTAATTGAGCAGAGAAATCATTATCACCAGTTTGATAGTTGGAGGTCTCTACAACAGAATTCGGATCACCGGTAAGCTTTACGAACTCGGCTTTAAAGAAACTTGCCAGACCTACTGCATAGTCATTGGATACTTCCTGGATGATAGCAGCTTTCTTAGCGCCAAGCTTGTTAAATGCATATCTGGCCATTACGGTTCCTTGGAAAGGATCGATAAAGCAGACGCGGAAATAATAATCATTTCCCTGAGTAACTAACGGATTGGTACAAGAGGCCCCAACAGCCGGAACTTTCTTTTCCTTTACGATATTGCCGGCAGCGATAGAATAACCGGAACCCCAGGATCCGATAATTGCAGATACTTTGTCTTTTTCAATAAGGCGGGCAGCTGCGGATGCTGCTTCAGCTTTGTCGGACTTATTGTCAACCACAACAAGCTCAACTTTTTTCCCAAGTACTTCCGGGTAAAGCTTGTTTGCAAGCTTCATGCCCTCTACTTCGAGTTCCCCACCGGCAGCATTAGCGCCTGTCAGAGGCTCAAATACGCCGATCTTGATTGTCTCCGGAGCAGCTGGAGTACTACTGGGTTTTGATGAAGCACAGCCGGCTACCATGATAGCAACCAGCATGACACTGAGGAGAATGGATAGAACCTTTTTCATCTCTCTTTTGACCTCCCTAGAAATATAAATGTGCACTATGTAGATACATAATCACTATGTAGCGTATCATAACCTTTTCGCATATTCAATTATTATTACTATTAAAATTTAAAGAAATCTGATATTATTTTGAATTTTGTATCCTAATTAATAATTCCACCTTGGTTTTTTGGTGAATATCTTTTTTCTTGCAGATAATACAGTATTATCTTTTCTATAATAAATCTCCAATTTGCTATCTTTTATAATATAGTTTCAAATATTAAAAATTTCTGGACTTTTAGATAACCTATTGCTCTTTTATATATCAATAGATAATAAATTTAGCTTTTATATAATAATACTTTCCCCTAAATGTGTAAGACGATTAGAAAAAAAAGTTAAGAATACCAGTATAAAAAGATCATTTAGGTCATGCCAATAAAAAAGCCTTTTGAAGTTTTTTCCTCAAAAGGCTTTTTCCGTCAGAGAGTAACTTAAGAGCCGGGTGGATTCTTTGGCAAACCAGCGAATATTGTATGTGATGATTGAAACCTCCATTAACGCATGCATATAATAGCTGGTCGGGGGATTTTTTTCCTGCCATTGGTTTAGCAGGTCATGAAGTTTGCTCCAAACCCGTGGTTCGGGATAAATTGCCGCTTGTTCTCCTCTGATTTTTTTCTGGAGTTCCAGATTATATGTGGTAGCATTAAACATAACATTTAAAAGCATTTCAAAAATATGATTAAATTCGCAGCTGATCTTGGGATCATTTGCTTCTTCTCTCCGCATTTTTCTTTCCCCGGCCAAAAACAGCAGGTCTTGAGACCTTTGCCAAAGTCCTCTGTTATAATTCAAATATTCTTTTAAAAACTTTTCTTCTCCGGTTTTTTGGGTAATATTCCTATTTCCTGCAGGAACATTCCATTCATCCCGGTAGAGATCATAGAGGCGCTCTGCCTCTTCGTAGAGGGCCAGAAACTCCTGTTGATTTCTGTTTATTTCCTCTTCGGTAGGTACATTCAAATGCAAATAACGATTTAATGATTCCGAAAATCTTTGCACAACCAGATTATTGAGTTTAATGAGTTTGCTTTCCAGTGTCTTCCGGTAACGGGGCGGAGAAATAGCCAAATTAATAATATTCGCCGTAACAATTCCAATCAAAATTGCCAGGGATCTAACCAATGCATGATCAAGAAATTGAACCTGGGGGGAAGCCAGAATAAAAATGGCCGAGATAATAGCAAGTACGATATGGTTTTGGGCCTGATATACTCTCGTACAAATTAAGATGACAATGATCGTTGCTAAAGCCATACTGATAAATAAAACAGGAACGGTCATCCCTAAAATGATCCCGACAGCAATGGCGATAAGATTAACGATTACCTGTTCAAGGGCGTTTTTCAGGCTTTTCCCTATGGATTGCTGCATACAAACTACGGCTGAAGTAGCTGCAAACAAAGGAGGCTCAATTTTCAGCAGCATACAAATATATACGCTTAATGCTACGGCTATGCCGGTTTTCAATGTCCTTGCGCCGATATTCAAGTTATCTCACCCTCTATAGTTTAAGAATTAAATGTAAAACCGTTGACATCTTTTGACTCATTCTTATTGGTCTATTATAAGCTATTCCTATTTAATTCGATATATTTGTTTAGAACTTAGGTATTTTTTTATTTCAGTTGAAAAAACCTTACAAATATTATTGATCTTGTATAAGAACAACCATGGCTTCAAACAATATGGATGATTCAAACCATCACAATATCAAGGAGGAAACTGAATATGAAGCATAACCCGGATGACCGCAGGGACAATGTTGAACGAATCCAGCATAACATTAACCATACGATTAAAAATATGGAACTGGCCGAAGAAATGATAGAAAAAACAAGTGATCACAAAACCAAAGAAGATTTAAAAGAAAAGAACGAAAGAAGGCGTGAAGCATTAAACGGAATGAGAGCCGAAATACAGGATGAGGCTTGGGATAGAGAACACGGATATCAATAATTTTAAAAAAGAAAAGCTTTCAGTTTCTCCGAAAAATCCGGAGATCTGAAAGCTTTTTTGTCCGATTGTAAGTTGATTTAAGCCTATCGATGGAGCATATAAATCGTTTTAGCAGATACAGTATCATGCTTTCCGGAGATAACAGCCTGTTATTTCTCCGATATACATCCTGTGATAATCCTTTCCGTTATAGTTCTTTTCAATGCCAGGTGCAAGGAAATGATTAGGTTCAAGATCCTGATAATAGACCTTTTTACATTCTATAACCAGCCTGGCCTCTTGAAAAGATATCCCGCCGCCGTCGGTTTGAACGGGAGTAATTCCTGTAGCAGCGATTTTATCCACATCTCTGCCCGATTTTGAACCGCAAAAGCTTAATACTTTCTTATAGGCTTCTTCAAAGAAAGAAAGGGTAAATATTTCTGATTTCTCCATAAAATCAAAGGTATAACGGGAGGGTCTAACGACACAAAAACAAACTTTCTTATTCCAGAGTATCCCAAGACCGCCCCAGCTCGCGGTCATTGTATTGAACTTTTGCATATCTCCGGCAGTTATCAGCATCCAATCCGTCCCAATCAGCTTGAAAGGATTCTCCTCTAACTTTTCCGGTTCTATTGCCATAAATTTATCATTCATTTTTATTCCTCCGATCAGTTATTTATATGATATTATCTTTCTACCATCTTTGTTATTTATCCTTTATTTTATACAGATACTCCTGAGAAAAACCTGTTTACCCCAGCAATTGATATAATCCATAAACATAAAAAACCATCAAATACTGATGGTTTCAAATTTTCGTTTGGTTGCGGGGGCCGGATTTGAACCGACGACCTTCGGGTTATGAGCCCGACGAGCTACCACTGCTCCACCCCGCGATGTTGGATTATTTAATTTAAATGGTGGGCAGGGATGGATTCGAACCACCGTACCTTTCGGAACAGATTTACAGTCTGCCGCCTTTAACCACTCGGCCACCTACCCATTTAGCTTTTGGAGCCGACGATGGGACTCGAACCCGCAACCTGCTGATTACAAATCAGCTGCTCTGCCAATTGAGCTACGTCGGCATCGGACACCAATGTATTGTATCAGAAATTCTTGCTTCTTGTCAATGATTATTAAAAGAGTTTTTAGTGGAAATTGCTAACATTGATGCTCCGGCCGCGTCCGATTGTTAAAAACTGCTGACAAAAAATTAGTATGGCTGGATTCTAAATTTATATGCAAGTTTCCATATATCTTTCCATATATCTTATGTAAGAAAAAGCTCTTTGTTCTTTTTTTCTTTAAGCACCGCGATGTTCAAGATACCTCTCCAGCTTTCTTTTTACCCTCTGAAGAGCATTATCAATGGATTTCACATGCCTCCGCAAATCGACCGCTATCTCCTGATAGGATTTGCCCTCAAGATAAGCCATAAGCACTTCCCATTCAAGTGAACTGAGAATCTCACCCATTTTTTCTTCAATGTCATCAAATTCTTCCCGGCTGATAATCAATTCCTCAGGGTCGGTAATTTTGGTGCCTGAAATGACATCGAGCAAAGTTCTGTCCGAATCTTCATCATAAATGGGTTTATTGAGGGAAACATAGGAATTAAGCGGAATATGCTTTTGTCTCGTTGCTGTCTTTATGGCGGTAATAATTTGTCTGGTGATACAAAGTTCTGCAAAGGCCCGAAAAGAAGAGAGCTTGTCCCCTCTAAAATCCCGAATTGCCTTGTAGAGACCAATCATACCTTCCTGAATGATATCTTCCCGGTCAGCCCCGATTAAGAAGTATGATCTGGCCTTGGCTCTAACAAAATTTTTATATTTGTTGATTAAGTACTCCTGCGCAGCAGCGTCACCCAATTTAGCCAATTCTACTAGCTCTTCGTCTACTACTGTCTCGTTTGCTTCAAAATCCTCTGGAATCTCTGGCTGGAGATTATAGGTCAAGTCCATCCCTCCCGAAGTCAATTCACGAAGGAAAAGGTGATGCCGCGTGAATTCAGTAAATAACAAAGTAATTATAACTGAAATGCGTAAATAGCGTCAAGGCGAAGATTGACGGGAAATGTCGGACAAGCCTTGATTTCTCTGTCTTCTGACTTCATACATGATAATGGATCCCGCAACACTGGCATTAAGAGAGGAAATTTTTCCCAACATAGGCAGGGAGATGATTTCATCACAATTCTCCCGAACCAGTCTTCCCAAGCCTTTATCTTCCCCTCCGATAACAATCACCCGCGGTCCGGTCAGATCTGCCTGGTAAATATCTCTTCCTCCCGCTTCAGCTCCCGAAACCCAGCATCCCTTTTCTTGTAAATATTTCAAGGTTTGTACTAAATTGCTTACTCTGGCTACCGGCACGTATTCCACCGCGCCTGCAGACGTCCTTCCTACAGCGGCTGTAAGTCCGGCACTTCTTCTTTTGGGAATAATCACACCATGTACTCCCGCTGCATCGGCCGTTCTTAACAGTGCGCCAAGGTTATGGGGGTCCTCTATTTCATCCAGAACTAAAATAAATGGGTCTTCCTTTTTACTATAGGCAATCTCAAGGATTTCCTCCGGTTCAACATATTCTTTACAAGCCGTAAAAGCGACAACTCCCTGATGCTTCTCTCCGGCACTGTATTTTTCCAGCACTGCCTGATCCACGAATTGATAGGGAAGTCCTCTTTCTTTTATCAGGTGAAGGATGTCCTGATTCCTGCCCTGGTTTTTTTCATTTTTTAATAGAATTTTATGGACCGGATTTCCCGATTTTATCAGCTCAAGTACCGCATTACGCCCACAAAGAATATTTTCTTCCATTTTATTCACCTGCCGGTTTAAATTCAATATCCTCTTTACTATTCCATAGCTGGAGAAAAACTATGAATAATGTGGCTATCTCTTACTATACCTTGAAAACCGAAAGAATATATCCTGATAGGTTCTAAGCTCTTCCTCAGATGTCAATGTCCATTCTTTATTCTCATCCATGTTTTCAAAATATTTATCGGCAGGGTATGTCTTATAGATCTTCGTAACATACGCTTCGGTACAATACGGCAGGAGCAATCGAAAAACTGATTCTCCCCCGATCACAAACAAATCATCCGTATTATACTTCTTCATTTCCGTCAATATTTCATCCAAGGATCGGCAGACAATGACCCTTTCATCACTCAGGCTTTTACTCAATACAATATTGATCCGATCTTTCAACGGTTCTTTTCCCGGCAAAGAGTCATACGTTCCCCTGCCCATAATAACCACTTTGTTGATTGTCGTCTGCTTAAAAAATTTCATATCTTCCGGGATCCGCTGCAAAAGTTCCCCTTTGTAGCCAATCCCCCACTGTTGATCAACCGCAACAATTGCTTTCATCTTATCCCCCTTTACACTGCAACTGGAATATTTTTAATCTGAGGCCCGCTTTGATAGTCCTCCAGTATAAAATCCTCCACCTTAAACGAATAAAACTCTTTGATATCCGGATTAATGCTAAGCTTTGGCGCGGGGTAGGGCGTTCTTTGAATCAATTCCCGAATCAAGGGAATGTGCCTGTCATAAATATGGGCGTCTGCGATTACATGAACAAATTCTCCAACCTGCAGTCTGTTTACCTGAGCCAACATATGAATGAGAATGGCATATTGAGCTACGTTCCAGTTGTTAGCAACCAGAATATCCTGGGATCGCTGATGAAGTATAGCATTCAACCTGTTTTCGGTCACATTGAAAGTTATACTGTAAGCACAGGGATATAAGTTCATCTCATGCAGATCGGTATGATTGTACATATTGACAATCATTCTTCTGCTGTAAGGATTATTCTTCAGATCAAACAAAACTCTGTCTACCTGATCAAAGTCTCCCTCCGGGTATTTGTGCTTTATACCAAGCTGGTACCCGTATGCCTTTCCAATTGACCCTTTCTCGTCAGCCCAGCTATCCCAAATATGGCTGTTCAAATCGTGGACATTGTTGGATTTTTTTTGCCATATCCAAAGAATCTCATCAATAGCCGCTTTCAAATTGGTGGGCCGGAGAGTTAGAATCGGGAATTCTTCCGAAAGATCATATCGATTGACAACAGCAAACTTCTTAATGGTATGTGCCGGTTCCCCGTCATCCCACCTGGCCCTTACTTTTTCTCCCTGGGAAGAAAATCCGTTTTGCATGATATCTTTGCACATTTCTATAAAAAGAACATCTGCTTTGCTCATAATAGATTCCCCGCCTCACTCTCATGTTATTTGTTCCCATATTGTCTGAAATCACCGGTATACGGATTCAACCGTCATTCCGATGATGAAAGAAGATCCATTATACTGTCTACCCGTTTAAAGATCTCATTCATCCTGGTTTTCTTACCAGTCAGGTACCAGTAGCCCACCAAAGCTTCAAATGCAGTAGCGTGCCGATAGGTCACCACATCGACATTGCGGGGGTGATGCCCCTTAGCATTACGGCCTCTCATCACGACATCCTTTTCCGTCTCATCAAGTTCCGGCATTAGAATTCTTAACAGTCCGGCCTGATTTTTAGCCTGTACATAATGAACGGCAGTTTTGTGCATTTCTTCAACTTTTTCTATCCCCTGTTCCAAGAGATGCTTCCGTACCCACAGTTCATAAACCGCATCACCCAAATAGGCAAGGAGCAGGATATTTACATCCTGCCACCTTTTATTCATTTTCACCGGGAAATCCTCAAGCAAACCACTGCAGGATTTCGTGTCGTCGATTTGATCCAAATTGATTCCTTCCTATTCTCAAAGATACACAATTAACAGAGTCATTTATTTCAAGTACCACCTGACACCATCAGGTGTATCCTCAATTACAATTCCGATTTCTTTCATTCTGTCCCGGATCAGATCTGCTGTCGCCCAATCCTTGTTTTTACGGGCATTCTTCCTTATATCTAAGACAAGATCCATTACCTGAGACAATTTGCCCTCCTCTTCCCCGGAAATCTCATCCTCGGCTTGGAGATCAAATCCCAGGATCTGGCCCAGCTCCTGCAACGTATTGCAGGCTTCCGTCAAGGCAAAAGGCTGTTTTATTTCCTTTGTAAGATAAGTATTGATTTCCCTGGCCAAATCAAATAAAGCTGAATAAGCCTGGGCTGAATTGAAATCATCGTCCATCGCTTCTTCGAAAGACTTCCTGGCTAACCTGGCAGCTGCAATGAGGTCATCCTCGAAGAACGGCTCTTCGTCCGGCAGGACTTTAGCAAGGGCTTCCTGTGCAAGCCGAACACTATTTTTCAACCTGTCTAAGCCTTTGGATGCCATTACCAGTTTCTCATCATCAAAATCAAGCGGACTGCGGTAATGAGTCCCTAAAAGATAAAAGCGGATGACATTTCCTGAAAATTTCTTCAGAACATCCCGTACCAAGAAGAAATTGCCCAGCGATTTAGACATTTTTTCCTGGTTGATCGTGATAAAAGCATTATGCATCCAGTACCTGGCAAATGGTTCTCCGTCAAGACAGCCTTCCGATTGGGCAATTTCGTTTTCATGATGGGGAAAGATCAGGTCCCCTCCCCCTCCATGAATATCAAACCCAGGTCCAAGGTATTTTAAAGCCATCGCCGAACATTCGATATGCCATCCCGGTCTGCCTTGTCCCCAGGGACTTTCCCAAAAAGGTTCTCCCTTCTTGGCCTTCTTCCATAAAGCAAAATCCATAGGATTCCGCTTCTTTTCATCAACTTCCACACGGGCGCCCGCCTGCATATCCTCCAGGGACCTTCCTGACAGCTTACCGTATCCCGGAAATTTCTCCACAGCAAAATAGACATCCCCGTCGATATTGTAGGCCAGTCCTTTCTCTTCCAGTTTGGCAACAATATCGATCATTTCCGTTATGTGTTCAGTAGCCTTGGGATGGACATCAGCAGGAAGAATCTGCAGTGCGGAGGCGTCTTTAAAATATTCATCAATGTATTTCCGGGCCAGAACAAATGGGTCACAACCCTCTTCAGCTGCCCTTTTAATAATTTTATCATCAACGTCAGTAAAATTTTGAACATAAGTTACATCATAACCCTTGGAAATTAAATACCTTCTCACCATATCGAAGACTACCAGCATACGGGCATTCCCCAGATGAAAATAATTATAGGTTGTAGGGCCGCATGCATAAATAGAAGCCTTGCCCGGCTCCCTCGGCACAAACTCTTCTTTAGACCGGGTGAGGGAATTAAACAGTCTGATGGTCATTACAGGTTCCTCCTAATTCCTTTTTCCAAAAATCAATATAAGGAATCCTCCGTCATAAGACGAAGGAAGAATAAAAATCTAAATCCGGCTTAGGGTTTGTTTCAGCCGGGCATTTACATTATCCCGGCCAAGAAGCGCTATGATCCGGTCAAGGTCAGGTCCGTGCATCTGTCCCGTAAGTGCAATACGCACCGGCATAAACACATCTTTCCCTTTTAGGTTTAATTCCTTTGCAATCTCTTTAAGAACCAATTTTGCCGCAGCAGAATCCAGCGGATCTGCAGCCATGACTTTCTTTCCGAAAAGTTCGAGGACTGCAGGCACTGTCTGGGCTTTAAGAATTGTTTCAGCTTCCTCATCGGGCTGGTCTATCTCCGTTCCGATGAAATAATGAACATAATCCTTCACTTCCATCAGGCAGTTGATCTTTTCCTTAACCGCACCGATAAATTCCGCAATCCATTGCTTCTCCGCTTCTGAGATCTTATCAGAGAGAAATAGCCCTTTTTCCTTAAGGAAAGGCAAAACCAAATCTACCAGTTCAGCATCTGCCATCTGTTTTAAATAGTGGGCATTAATATGATTCAATTTATTGATATCGAAAACCGCAGGGCTCTTAGAGACCTTCTCCAATGAGAACTCCTTTTCCAGCTCCTTTATACTGTAAAATTCCTGCTCACCTGAAGGCGACCAGCCCAGCAACGCGATAAAATTAACAACCGCTTGCGGAAGATACCCTTTTTTATAGTAGTCGATCACCGCAGTATCCCCGTCGCGTTTGCTCATCTTACGGCCTTCTGTATTGAGGATCAATGAGATATGAGCAAAATCCGGAACATTCATTCCTAAAGCCTGATAAATTAGAACCTGGCGCGGGGTATTGGAAAGATGTTCTTCTCCCCGTATGACATGGGTGATACCCATTAAGACATCATCGATCACCACCGCATAATTGTAGGTGGGAATCCCGTCTGATTTAACAATAATATAATCTCCGATCCCATCACTGTCAAAAACAACTTTTCCCCGGACCAGGTCATTAATAACAATTTGCTGTCCTTCCGGTACCTTAAATCTGACAACAGGCTTCCGGCCTTCTTTTTCAAAAGCTTGCCGTTCCTGATCGGTTAACGACCGGCATTTGCCCATATAACGCGGAGTCTCTCCGCGTGAAATGAGTTCCTGCCTCTCCTGTTCCAATTCTTCTTCCGTACAGTAGCAGTGATAGGCATGCCCTGAATCCAATAGCTTTGTAGTATACTCTTGGTAGGTATTCAGCCTTTCGGTCTGCCTGTAGGGACCGTCGGCTCCCCCTGCTTCGATTCCTTCGTTCCAGCTAATCCCGCACCAGCGCAAAGCCTCAATAATATCTTTCTCGGATTCCCGGCTTGATCTTTCCAAGTCGGTATCTTCTATTCTTAAGATAAAGGTACCGCCCCTGCCAGCAGCAAATAAATAATTAAAAAGCGCCGATCTTGCTCCTCCGATATGAAGAGGCCCGGTCGGACTTGGGGCAAACCGAACTTTTACCGTCATGTTTCTTACCTCTTTCTGCAATGGTCATTGAATTGAATCATATAAAATAATCCGGGACAAGTATTATTATATCAGTTTAAGAAGGGAGAAGACAAACAATGGCCTGGGCGCTTATTCCTTCTTCTCTGCCTTCAAAACCAAGATATTCCGTAGTTGTGGCTTTTATGGAAACTCTTCCGGTATCGGTCTCCAATATTTCCGCAATGTTAGCTCTCATTCGGTCTATAAAGGGAAACATTTTGGGTTTTTGAGCAACGATGATGCTGTCTAAGTTCCCCAGAACATAGCCCTGATCCTTGATCAGTTTATTTACAAAAGCCAGCAATTCGAGACTGGAGATTCCTTTGTACCGCAGGTCGCTGTCAGGAAAATGCTGCCCGATATCCCCCAATGCGCATGCTCCCAGCAGCGCATCCATGATTGCATGGATTAGCACGTCGGCATCGGAGTGCCCCAGCAAACCCTTATGATGCGGGATCATTACTCCTCCCAGAATTAATGGCCGATTTTGACAGAAAGCATGAACATCGTACCCAATCCCAATCTTCATGTTGAAACTCCTCTTCGTCTCTGTAAAATAGCCTCAGCGAGAAAGATGTCTTCCGGAGTAGTCACTTTTAGGTTTTCGTAAGATCCTGCAAGCACTTTGACCGGATATCCTTGCCATTCCATGAGTGCAGCATCATCCGTAGCGTAGAACCCCTGACGGGACGCCAGTATGTGCACTTTTTCCAAAAGTTCACGTTCAAAAAACTGTGGTGTCTGAATGAGTCTTAAGCTTTCCCTGAGAGGGGTTTCAACAACCCAATTTTCCTTGTCAATTTTCTTAATTGTATCTTTCGGGGGAACCGCCATCGTTGCGGCGCCGAGCCCTTCCGCAGCTTCCAAAAAGTTTTGCAGATCAGGCAAAGTCAAAAGAGGTCTTGCCCCATCATGAATCACAACTTGTTTTTCTTCGGGACCCAGTACCCGTAAAGCTTTAAACACCGAATCCTGCCGTTCCTTACCGCCTTCAAAGATGGCGGATACTTTCTTTATCCCGTTATCATGAACCATTTGTTTTATCCGGGGGATGTCCTGCAAAGCCGCTGGGATAATGATTTGTTTTATGTAAGGACAATTCTCAAAAGTTTTCAGGGTTAAAAGAAGAACAGGGGTCCCGGCAAGTTCAAGAAAGAGCTTGTTGCCTTGACCCCCCATTCTTTGACCCCGCCCTGCGGCAGGGATAATAGCGCTAATCTTAGCCAAACACATTGACTTCATGGGAATACTCCTCTGAAGATTTTTCCAGTATTCCTTTGGGTTTTGCAAATATCATCCGTCCGGCTGCAGTCTGCAGCACAGTAGTTACCAGAACAGTGGTGTGCTGGCCGATATATCTGCGCCCGCCGTCAATAACAACCATGGTTCCGTCATCAAGATAGGCTACGCCCTGTCCAGCCTCTTTCCCTTCTTTCATAACCTGCACGTACATCTCTTCTCCGGGGAGAACAACAGGCTTAACAGCATTTGCCAGTTCATTAATGTTAAGTACCTTAATTCCCTGAAGTTCCGCTACTTTATTCAGGTTATAATCATTGGTCAAAATCGGTGCATCCAGAATATTGGCCAAGCGAACCAATTTACTGTCAACTTCTGCGATATCTTCAAAATCGCCTTCGTAAATCTCTACCTTGATAACAGCTTCTTTTGAAATACTGTTAAGAATATCCAATCCTCTCCTGCCGCGGTTACGCTTCAGCATATCTGAAGAATCGGCAATATGCCTTAATTCTTCGAGGACAAATCCGGGGATAAGGAGTATTCCGTCTAAAAATCCCGTTTTTACGATATCAGCGATTCTGCCGTCAATGATCACGCTGGTATCCAGGATCTTATAATCCTGAGATGAGGATTTGATACGACCCTTGCTCTCTTTTCCTCTTTCTTTTTCACTTTTTTCCCCTTTTAGTTTGGGAATAAAGTTAAAGAAACCAAGAATATCATCTTTCCGTTTGATCCCGATAATTAAACCCACATAACCGAGGAAAATTCTTATGATGACGGAAAGAACAGGTCCGATAAACGGAACATCAACAAATGAACTGCTTATCAGACTGGCGATAAGCAAACCGGCTATCACTCCAAGGGATCCACCGACCAAATCATAGGTTGGCACCCGGATAAGCTTGCTTTCCAGCCAGCGAACAAGGCCCATGAAAAGAGTCATACAAACAGGGGCTATAAAGAAACCAATAACGGCAAATAAAATAAATGAAATAATATAAGTCCAGAATGAACGAATCGGCAACCCGATAACTTCGCTCAGCCGCGTTAGGTCCGCGACTTTCACAAGCACATAATCAATGTAAAAACCTGCTGCGCCAAACAACAGGGTGATGATGACGCGAATTATTCTGCGAATCATCAATGTCACCTCCCTTTTTCTATATTTTGGCTAAAAACTTATCCCATTATACTTTGACCACACAAATTTTTCAAGTTCAGAAATATTATAAAATCCCCGTTTGTACAGATATATTATAACAGTTTGCACTATCCAGTCAAAGCAAACGACAAATTATCCTATATTTATAATTTTTCCATATATATTTCCTTTTTCTCTCAAATTGACAATAAGGCAAATAGCTGTCTATAATTAAGTTGGCGGAAAGGAGTGCTAATGTTCAATGAGTTCAACCAATGACAATTTTCAGAAGATCGTTGATTCCATGCTCATACAGCACCAAAGTATCCTAGATATCCTCTCCAAAGGACAGGAAGCTTCGGCAAGAGTTAACCGCGCTGTCGTGAAGTCTGTAACTTCCTGTGGTTGTATTTCTGTAGAAGCACAGAAATATAATATCCCTGAAGAAGCTACTCTCGCCGATCTAAAATTTATTTTTAACAGCCATTTAAAAGGAGTCCTTTGCTCCAATTGCCGGGAGATTATTGAAACAGAACTCGGAAAGCAGTTTTTTTATATTGCTGCCCTCGCCAATACCCTTGGGTTATCTATCAATGAAGTTTTGGAAAAAGAGCAGCAGAAGCTAAAAACACTCACAGTCTATAATCTTAGATGAAGAAGCTTAAAAGGAAATGAGAACCATCAAAAAATTTATTTGCTGATGTCCATTAACAGGGACTTGCCTATTGCGGCAAGTCCTTTTTGCTGCGAGACCATCAAAATAGGATTTCAAGAACATCTCCGATTGTTTGGACCGGAAAAATCCTGTAAGTGCTGTTTTCTATTTTTGGTGCATTCACTTTTGGAATGATGCACTCGCTAAAACCAAACTTTTCTGCTTCCTTGAGTCTCTGATCGATTTGAGATACCCCTCGGATTTCACCCGTTAATCCCACCTCTCCAATCAATACTGTTCTTCCCAGAGGCTTCTCTTTTAAACCGGACATGATTGAAGCAATTACTGCTAAATCCGCGGCAGGCTCATCAATTTGGAGTCCTCCGGCAATATTGACAAAGACATCCCTTGTACTCAAAGAAAACCCTGCCCGTTTTTCAAGTACAGCAAGAAGCATCAGCAAACGATGATAATCCATACCGTTAGCCGTTCTCCTTGGGGGTACAAAGACCGAAGAAGTAACCAAAGCCTGAATCTCCACCAAAAGCGGTCTTGTCCCTTCCATGGTCACGGCTATGGCTGAACCGGCCATGGAACGCGAGCGGTCCCCCATAAAAAGCAGGGAAGGGTTAACCACTTCCACCAGACCTTTGCCGCTCATTTCAAATACCCCAATTTCATTGGCAGGACCAAAACGGTTCTTTACAGCGCGAAGCAGGCGAAAAATATGGTGCTGGTCTCCTTCAAAGTATAGAACTGTATCCACCATGTGTTCCAAAACCCTCGGACCGGCGATTGCTCCTTCTTTGGTTACATGCCCCACAAGAAAAACAGTAATCTCAAATTCTTTGGCAAGCCGCAAAAGAAAAGCCGCACTTTCCCTTACCTGACTGACACTTCCCGGAGCTGACTGCAGTTCTTCTAGGACCATGGTCTGAATCGAGTCTATAAAAAGCACCTTATAATTCTTATCCAGTACTTCAGAACGAATATTTTCCAGGGAATTCTCTGCCAGAATATGTATCTTTGCTGAAGAAACGTCCATCCTGTCTGCTCTCAGCTTTATCTGCTGCAATGATTCTTCTCCTGAGACATACAGCACATCGGTCTGAAGGGAAAGTGACCGCGCAATTTGCAGGAATAACGTGGACTTACCGATTCCCGGTTCCCCGCTTAACAGGATGAAAGAACCTGCCACAACCCCTCCCCCGAGAACCCGGTTTAGCTCGGTACTTCCCGTATCCATTCTCAGTCCTTCCATTGTCCTTATATCAGTTAGAGGAGTCGCCTGTGCGGCCCCTCTAACATCTTTCCGGCTCGTTTTTTCTACGGGTTCCTCAATAAAAGTATTCCATTCTCCACAACCCGGACAACGCCCCAGCCATCTCATACTTTCCTGTCCGCATTCCCTGCAGAAAAACCTGGTCTTTGATTTAGCCAAAAATCTCTTCCTCCCGTCCGGTGCTGATTACAAGGTTATTCATTGCCGGCAGTTTCTTTCGCTTTCTTCCTTCCGCCTTTTTTTACCGGAAAAGAAGACGCCGGCTCCGGTTTTTTAAACAGGATTTCCCCCTCGTTATAATCAACCTCTATAGAATCCCCCGCCTTGAATTTTCCTTCCAGGATTTTTTCAGAAAGCGGATCTTCAATAAGTTTTTGAATCGCCCGGCGCAGCGGACGCGCTCCATAAGTCGGATCATTTCCTTCTTGAGCGAGAAATTCAATAGCATTTTCCTTAACAATCAGGTTAAATTCGAGTTCTTTGAGCCGTTTGCCGATATCTTCAATTAAAATTTTCGTAATATTAAACAGCTCTTCTTTTTGCAATTGACGGAATACAACCATTTCGTCTACCCGGTTTAAAAACTCCGGCTTAAAAGTCCTTTTGAGCTCTTCCATAATTCTGGAGCTCATTGACTTATATTCACTTTCCTCATTCCGTCCTGCAATAAAACCAAGGGATTCCCGTTTAAGATAGGACGCCCCTACGTTAGAGGTCATGATCAAAACACAGTTCCGGAAATCTACTACTCTTCCTTTGGAATCGGTCAATCTGCCGTCCTCAAGAACCTGGAGCAGGATATTGAACACTTCAGGATGAGCCTTTTCAATCTCGTCAAAAAGAATTACACTGTACGGTTTCCTTCTTACTAACTCGGTCAATTGACCTCCCTCATCATGCCCGACATAACCCGGAGGAGACCCTACCATTCGGGATACGGCATGTTTCTCCATGTATTCCGACATATCTATCCGGATCAGGGCATTCTCGTCACCAAACAAGGCTTCGGCAAGAGTCCGGGCTAATTGTGTTTTCCCAACTCCTGTTGGTCCCAGGAATATGAAGGAACCAATCGGACGTTTTGGATCTTTTAGTCCTGCCCTGGCCCTTCTGACTGACCTAGCTACCGCACTGACAGCTTCCTTTTGTCCTACTACCCTTTCGTGCAGGATTTGCTCAAGCTTTAATAATCTTTCGCTTTCACCCTCGGCAAGTTTATCTACGGGAATTCCAGTCCAACTGGATACAATCCTGGAAATATCCTCCGGCCCGACGACAGCCATATCTTTTTCACGGTTTGCTTCCCAGTTTTTACGAAATTCCGCCAGTTCCTGCCGTTTCTTCTGTTCCTCATCCCTGATTTTCGCTGCCTTCTCAAATTCCTGCCTCTTGACAGCGGCTTCTTTTTCCTTTTTAAGATTATCTACGATTTCTTCCAGTTCTTTTAAATCGGCAGGAGCGGTAAAACTGCGGAGGCGTACACGGGAAGCAGCCTCATCCACCAGATCAATCGCTTTGTCCGGCAAAAATCTGTCTGAAATATATCTGTCCGATAGCTTCACTGCGGCCATGATTGCTTCATCGGTAATCTTCACCCTGTGGTGGGCCTCATAGCGATCCCGCAACCCCTGCAATATGGCTATGGCTTCTTCGACAGTGGGTTGTCCGACCTGGATCGGTTGAAATCTTCTTTCCAGGGCGGGATCACGTTCTATATGCTTCCGGTATTCATCCAGGGTGGTTGCACCGATGCATTGCATCTCACCCCTGGCCAGAGCCGGCTTTAAAATATTGGCTGCATCAATGGCGCCTTCAGCAGCTCCTGCCCCGATAAGAGTATGAAGCTCGTCAATAAAGACAATGACGTTACCCGCAATCCTGATTTCCTCCATAACCTTTTTCATTCTCTCTTCAAATTCACCCCGGTACTTTGTACCTGCCACCATGGAAGATAAATCAAGGGTTACAACCCGTTTATCGGCCAAAATTTCCGGAACCTTGTTATTAATAATTCGCTGGGCAAGTCCTTCGGCAATTGCCGTTTTCCCAACACCCGGTTCTCCAATTAGTACAGGATTATTTTTGGTACGTCTGCTTAGTACTTGGATTACCCTTTCGATTTCATTCTCACGCCCGACTACAGGATCTAATTTTCCTTCGGCAGCCATAATGGTCAAATCCCGTCCGAATTCATTGAGTGTAGGCGTGTTGCCTTGCTGCCCGTTTTTCCCGGCATTCCCCACAGTACTTCCGGGCATTGGTGTTCCTTCAGCTTCTCCGCCAAGAAGTGCAACAACCTGTTCCCAAATCTTCTCCGGACTCACTTTTAGATCGGCAAGAACCCTGGCCGCTATCCCTTCTCCCTCGATGATCAGACCAAGGAGAATGTGTTCTGTTCCAACATAGTTTACTTCTTGCCGAGTTGCCTCTTCGGTTGCAATTTGAATAACACGCTTAACCCTGGGAGATAATCCTACTTCTCCATTAATGGGAGGATTAATCCCGGTAATATGAATAATCTTGGCGCTAATTTTTTCAGGATCGAGCCCCAATTCCCTTAAAGCCTGAGCAGCAATTCCTTCTCCTTCTTCCATTAGCCCTAAAAGCAGGTGTTCTGTCCCGATTACCTTATGACCCATACGTTTTGCAATACTTTCAGCAAGTAAAAACACTCTTTCAGCTCTTTGTGTAAATCTTCCAGCCATATTCTATCAGTCCTTTCTTTTTACGAATTTGAGATTTCATATATCAATTTTGGATTTTACAGGGTTTATAAACCGCACGGAGAAAATTAGCTCTTTCAAAATTGACGAAATGCCCGTCCAAAGGCCTCTCCGTTTTATATTGCAGACAACCATGCAGAGAATTTACAAGCAAAGAAACGAACCCCGCCTCAATCTTTGGCAATATTCCCATATCAATACCCAGCTGGTCTTCAGAAAGAAGACCAAATGTCTCTTCCGATGTAAGAAGCCGGGCATTCTCTAAAGTTCCGCGCGCCCGCCATACTTTGTCCTCGGTAATTAAAGGAGCTTCCTTTTTTAGTATCTCACGGGCCTGGAGCTCGTGTTCCACAAGTTGTTGTGTTACTGCTTCCAGGTGAGTAAGGGTATCTTCTTCCGCCTTTCCAAATGTAACCTGATTGGAGATCTGAAAGATATTCCCGAAAGCTCTCGAACCTTCTCCATAAAGACCTCGAACCGCCAACCCCAATGGGGCAAGTGCTCCCAAGACTTGTTGAACCTGATTCGTTAATACCAATGCGGGCAGGTGTACCATAACCGATACTCTCAGCCCTGTTCCCACATTGGTCGGACAAGAGGTCAGGTATCCAAACTTATCTTTGTAAGCTAAATCCAGCTTGCTTTCCAGATGGTCGTCGATCACATCCGCTAAGCGAAAAGCTTCTCTTAGATGGCTTCCGGGAAGAAGAACCTGTATGCGCAAATGATCTTCCTCATTGACCATAATGGAAACTTTATGACTTTCTGAAATTGCCACACCTTTTGCCAGATTAAATTCGGCAAAGGCAGGGCTTATAAGGTGTTTTTCAATTAATACTCTTTTTTCAATACGAGATAATTGGTTTAAGGGGAGATAGAACAGCTTTTCCCCCTCCAGACTGAAATTCTCTATGGGACTGAGAATCAAATCTTCAACTTGGGCAGCCTCTTCCTCAGTCATAGCGTGGGGATAAGACAGTCCGTCAAGATTTCTGGCAAGTCTGACCCTCGTACTTAAAACGATGGGAAGTTCCCCTTCCTGCATCCAAAAGCTGTCTTTAGAAAGCAGTTCCCGATTGCTCACTTATCCTCACCACCCGACATTTTATCCAATTCTCTTATTCTATCCCGAACCAGAGCCGCCTCCTCAAATTCTTCCTTTGTTATAAGCTCCTGCAGTTTTTCCCTCAATTGTGCAAGTTCCCGTTTACTGCGGGAAGCTGAACCACCCCTTGCAGGAGCCTTTCCGACATGAGTGCCGGCGCCTTGTATTCTTCTTAACAGCAATTCTATTTGGGGCTCAAATTTTTCGTAACATTTGCTGCATCCCAGTCTTCCTGCCTGCTGGATTTGTAAAAATGTTCTCCCGCACCCCGGACATTTTTCCTGCTGGAGTTGATCGACGGTTGAATCTGATTTATCAATGGGATGCATTCCAAAAATAGCCTGCAGAAAGTCGGAGACCATCCCGGGATAAAGGCTATATCCGAATCCCTGTACCTTTTGAGCGCATTCCTGACATAAATGTATTTGAGTGGCTTGACCATTCACAATTTTTGTTAGGTGGATGGTAGATTCCCTCTGATTGCAATTTTGGCAAAGCATAATTAATCCCTCCCAAAAAGAGATACGACCGATCACGTGAAGTTATGACCGATGTCAGATATTAATATCATCCCTGCACATATTGGCGAGAATTTCTTTCATCATTCTGGCCCTTAGTATCTCGGGAGAAGGTACAATTTCATCCAAAATCCTATCGGCAAAAATACTTTTGATCAGAATTGCTTCTCTCTTGGTGAAGATTTCTTCCTCCTCCAAACGCTCAATTAAGTTATTTGCCCTATCCTGAGACAACTCATCCCCGATCAATTCGGCCATTAAACGCTGGAATTTCCCCTCCGGGTCCAGGCCAAGTCTGACAATCCTCAAATATCCGCCTCCGCCCCTGCGGCTTTCTACCAAATATCCTCTCTCTGCGGTAAACCTTGTTGTCAGCACATAGTTTATCTGGGATGGAGCACAGGAGAAAGTATCTGCCAGAAACCCCCGCTGGAGTATGATATATCCCTCTTCAGCCTGCCCTAAGACCTTTTTCAGGTATTCTTCGATACGATCGGCCAAATTACTCATTTTTCATTCCTCACTTTTCTATTGACCATCACTGACTTTGTGACCTTTATTGACCTTTAACTCTATTCTAACCTTTTTTGACCTTTTTGCAAACTACTTTTGTTCATTTGTTTATAAAAAAATTTCTAAAAAAGGCAAATCTTCTTGAGATTTGCCTTTTTTAAATATAATTCTTTCATTTATTCACCAAAACACGGAGAAGTCTGTATTATCTGCTTAGAAAATAGTACCAGAATCCAAAGGTAGCAATTCCAACCACAATCAGCAAAATAATCAGTTTCATTCCTCCGAAAGAAGATTCTTTCTCTTCATCAGTCTCATCACCGATAATCATATCCCCGATCCCACGCCCAGTACCCCTGGCGGTAGAAATTTCATTCCGGAAAATCCTGGTTTGTAATAAATCTTCCTTCTGCCCAAGAACTGAAAAACTATTCCTTTCTTCTCCCCCGACTTCCTTTTCTTCCCGAATGATTGATTCAAGACGGTTATCCTCTTCTGTCGAAGCAGCTTGTGATAAAAATGCCGGTTCAAGCTCCCGCTCAAAATGACCGAAATCAATCTGTGTATCTTTAATTATAGAATGATTGCTTTCTATAGGTGGTTTTTCCGGCTTTAAAGAAACTTTTCCCTCACCAAGAAGAATAGCACGCACATCCTCTTCATCATGTTCTTTGATAAGCGGCGCCCGTTCTTCCATTTTAGGTTGTTTGGCTTTGGCAGAGGCTTCTTTGATAATTTCTTCTATATCTATTTCCGGACTATCGTCTTTTTCCGGTAATCTTTTCATCGAATTGGCGTTATCAGATGATAACTTGGATTCAATATCGTTCCAGTATAGACCTCCTTCCAGGAGTTGCTTTATTTCTTCAGGATCCAACCAGATCTCCTTTTCCTTCATCATTAATATAATCCCCCATTAGGTTGAAAAATCACGATTTAGTCGATCATTAGTAGTTCTACAAAGAAATATATAATCCTTTTGAAGGAACCCTTAAATACAAAAATATGATATGTTAGTCCTATATGCTACAATATATCTCAGGCATTATCCATTGAGGAAAGAAGGTTTTAATATGCCGCAAACCTATACGGAATTTAATTTTTGCCCGATTTGTGGCGTCAGATTAGAAATTATGCCCATCGAAGGCAAAATGAGAAAGAAATGCCTTTGCTGCAATTATATTCATTGGGGCGAATACTCTCTAGGGGTAGGAGGAGTCCTTCTTCAAGCAGGAAAAGGCCTTATCGTACAACGTGCCATCAACCCAGGCCGTGGAAGATGGACCATCCCCGGCGGCTATGTGGAACAAAATGAAAAAATTGCTGATGCTGTAGTAAGGGAAGTGAAGGAAGAAACCGGTCTTCTTACAGAACCTGTCAGCATTTTAGCAGTCAAAGACCGGCCGGAAGATCTTCCCGGTGTTAAACATGACATCTATATTGTATTCTTGCTTCGTTATGTGGGGGGTAAGCTTATCCCCGATCCGGGCGAAGTGTTGCAGGCCGGTTTCTATTCCCCTGAGGAATGTGCAGGATTTAACATTGCTCCTTTAAGTCTTCACGTCATGAGTAAAGCAATTGAATACATGAAGGAAGGATCTATTAACCCCGGTTTTGTATGGAAAGAGGATATTCAGATCGTTGGTGCATTGTCTGAGCTATTTACTTTGCCTTAATGATAAAGGAGATTTATAGACCATCCAAACTACAGCAGAAACTTTTTACCCGGATCTGCGTTCTGTTCTGCCAGAAGCAAGTCCACCATGCGCCCGTAACTTGCCACTCCTTCTTCCTGGCGGTTGCTTTTAAGATAGGTGTCATTGACATCGGAGGTAAATTCCTCCACCCGGCCTTCATATTGCTTCCAATACTGTGAAATAGCCTGCAGGTCCCTGCGCAGGCCGGCTCCATATTTTTTATTGAGCTCGTAGGCCTTAGGCGGGTTATTGTCAAAAAGTGCGTTGGAAGCATACATTAGCGCCAATATTGTTCCGGAATATTGAAATGCCGCATTATCACTGCTGCTGCAAGTAACCCAGGCCAGATAGTTGGCCTCATCTTCACGGGCAAACCCCCTCTGATGGGCCATTTCATGACAGGTTGTAGCGGGGAGAACCGGGTCAGGAATATCGATATTGACATTGGCCTCTCCGGTAAAAGGAAAGTAGATTCCCGATATCCCGGTATACGACATCAGCCTGGAAAAAAACACGGGCTTGGGCGCACCAAAATTTCCTCCTAACTCAGGGTATATGGATGCGCCTTTTATGTAAGCCAGCGGAGCCGTCTTCCTGATTTCTGCAAATCCACCTTCCGCTTTCATCACCCCACGCTCATCTTCGGGAAGACCCGCTCTTAGACTATTGGCTTTTTGGATTAGCTTTTCGCACAATTGCACCAGTTGCTTCTCGGAAAAGCCTTTTACATGAAAGCCTGCTGTCTCGGCAAAAGGCAAACGGTTATAATTAAGTCCCCAAATAACAATAAAACTAAAGTAGATTATTCCCAGAAAAATGAGCAGCTGAAAAAGGAACCCAAATAATCCCCTTTTACCCCCTTTCCTTTTCCTGAAACTTATGATCACACTCTTAAGCAATAGGATTAAGGTACAGAGAAGAAATAACCACACCGTTAATTCCGCCACGGAAAAAGGAAAGATCCCTGTTACCCGGCTCAAATATCCTGCCAGTGTTTTGGAAAACCATCGGGAATACAAGACCTCAATCGGTTCAGGACGAAAAGAGGTTATCCAGGAAATCAAAAAACCCACAGGCCAGAATAACAAAAGCATTATTCTTAGCATCCATTTTTTCATGGTGTTTATTGCACCTCATATCTTCTTTACATGATTATACTGCAAAAACATAATTTACTATAATTAAAAATAAACACAAAAGATCAAACTAAACCTATGACAAAAAGATTTTTAATTTATGGATTAATCGGGTGGTGCTCGGAAATAATCTGGACCGGATTGAATTCGCTTGTGCAGGGCGATCTTCGACTTATGGGTTTTACGAATCTTTGGATGTTTTTCATCTACGGGTGTGCTGTTTTTCTTGAACCCCTACACGATTACATCTCTGATTGGAGGTGGCCTATCCGCGGATTGTTTTGGCTGATATTGATTTGGGGGATAGAATATATCAGCGGGTCGCTTCTTCACAGCGTTCTCGGAGTATACCCCTGGCACTATACCGATTCTCTATCGGTAAACGGGCTTATTACTTTCACATTCGCACCGGTCTGGTTTGTGGGAGGGCTGCTCTTTGAACGAATCCACCGCACTTTAGACATACGACAAATTGCTAAATACTAGTATTTTTATAATTCGAGGGGCTGCGCAGACCTGACAAAAATTGTCCGGTTTGTGCAGCCCCTTCTCCATGTCAAGGATGTATTCCTATATATACTGTTTATTCCCGTTGTTTGATTATCTTTTTTCGTTGAACAAAGTTTTTAACTCCTCCGGCTTATGGACCGGTTCACGGCAGGTAAAATTCCGGCACAGGTATACAGAAAGTTGTTCGGAGATCGGATAGTCTTTTAGTTTGGGAATCATCTCGCCAACCGTGCCTTCCTGATAAGCAAGAACAGAAAAAGGCCTGAACTCCTCAAAGATTACCTTTTGCATTTCCATGAAGGGTTTCGAACTTAGCGAACCAGATAACACCAATTCATCGCTTTCCCCCAGATAAAATTGAATTGCCTGGAGTAAAGCCGTATATCCGGAAGGATATTCCTCAAGACTCGCTTTAAAGAATGCAAACTGCTTTTCCGCCAGCTCCTGCCACTTTTTATCTCCCGTGATTTTCCACAGCCTGATGAGGTTAACCGCGCTTAAGGAATTCCCTGACGGCATGGCCCCATCATAGACTTCTTTAGGTCTTAAAAGGAGATCCTCTGCATCCATGCCTGTGAAATAGTAACCGCCGTTCTCCTGATCACGGAAAAGACGCTCTTGATCCTCCTGAAAACGGATAGCTTGTTTGATGTACTCCGGCTTTCCGCACGCCGTGTACAATTCCAATAACCCGCAGATGAAAAAGGCATAATCGTCAAGGTATCCAAGGTAGCCGGCATCTCCTTCCCGGTAGCGGGCCAGAAGCCTTCCTCTGGGATTAAACATTCTGGAAAAAATGAAGCCTGCTGCATTTTCAGCTGCCAGAAGGAATGTTTCTCTTTCTGACATGAAATCAGGAATCCCGGTAAAAACCTGTACTCCTTTGGCGAAAGCGGCAATCATCAGACCATTCCATGAAACAAGGATTTTGTCGTCTTTGGCAGGCCTGATTCGTTTTTCTCTTTCGGCAAACAGGATCTCATGGCAAAAGCTCAGTAATTCTTCCAATTCGCTGAGTTTTAGTTTATGGCGGTAAGCGATTTCTTCCCAAAGACTAAAAATTTTGTTCGGTATATTCTTTCCTTCATAGTTTCCGTCTTCATTAATCCCATAAGCTTCACAGTAAAGATCAACTAATCTCTCTTTATGTTCTAAATAGGGTTCCAGAATCGTCTTCCCTTTTCCGCTTTTTGTTGTTTTACTTATTCCTTCCGGCAAAAGCTCCAGACCGTTTAACAAGGCCCGCTTTAATTCCGGTTTACCCCAGACATAATATTTTCCCTCTTCTCCCTCAGAATCAGCATCTTCCGCACTGTAAAATCCGCCTTCCGGTGAAGTCATATCCCGTAGAATATACTGGAAGATTTGCCTGGCAATCCTTCCGTAGCGTTCTTTTTTTGTCAATTGGTAAGCTTCGAGGTAAACAAAAGCTAAGCCGGCATTATCATATAACATTTTTTCAAAGTGAGGGACAAGCCAATAGCGATCCGTGCTGTAACGGGCAAACCCAAAGCCGATATGGTCATAGATCCCACCGTCAGCCATGTGGTCCAGTGTTGTTTCCACCATCGACAGGGCCTGGCTATGAGGATTCTCCAGGGAGTATCTCAGCAAAAAGCCGAGGTGATGAGGGGTTGGAAATTTCGGCGCACTGCCGAAGCCTCCGAACTTCGAGTCAAAGCTTTTTTCGAGCATGGCATAGCTTTTGCGGATAACCCCTTTTCCCCAATCAAAGACACTGTCCTTCCCTTCCTGGGCTGAAACGGTGATTCCACTTTCTCTCCGGTTCTCCGTCCGGATTTTCTTCTCATGATATTGACTGGAAACCGCTTGGTAAAGTTCCTCAGCCGTATTTAGAACCTTATCCTTCTCAGTTTTCCATAACACGGCGATTTGATGGAGAATATCCATGAGTCCCGGTCGTCCGTACTGACTATGTTTGGGAAAGTAAGTCCCCGCAAAAAAAGGCTGTTTATCCGGCGTCAGGATTACGGTGAGAGGCCATCCCCCGGCCCCGGTGAGTGCTTGGCAATAAGTCATATACATGTGATCGATATCCGGTCTTTCCTCTCTATCAACCTTGACAGCTATGTAATTGCGGTTAAGGATTTCAGCCACTTCTTTATCCTCAAAAGACTCCCTTTCCATGACATGGCACCAATGGCATGTAAACTATTAACACTAAGAATACCCAATAGATAGGAAGACAGGCTTATCTTCCCTCTTGGCTTTCTGAAAAGCTTCCTCACCCCAAGGAAACCAGTCTACCGGGTTATAAGCATGCTGGAGGAGA